>JAPPGU010000039.1 GCA_028821265.1 bacterium
TCGCAGGCGAGCGACGCCGAGGACGAGGTGCTGGTCGCCGATCTGGACCTGTCGGTCATTCCCCAGATCCGCAACGACTGGGGTTTCTTCCGTGACCGCAGGCCGGACCTGTACGGGCAGCTGAGTACCTGATCAACCTCGAAAAGCCGGAGAGCGGCGCCGGCCTGTTTGAGCCCTGGCTATGGCCCTTGGTCAGTCGTTGTCGCGTTCGACGACCCTCACGTCGGGGCCGCTGATCGTTCTCTGGCCGACGGTGATGGTGTGGCGCATCACGACGATCCCGTTGTCGGAGTCGCGGTCTTCTGCGGCCGATAGCGTGAAGGTGAGTCCGGTGTTCCAGTTGTCCTTGTCGAACGTGTCGTTGTCCGGGTAGGTCACATAGATGTCGTCGTCGCCGTCTATTCGCCAGTTCAGGCGGACGGTTTCGCCTTCTGCAGGGGCTTTGCTCAGCCGTACCGTGTAACGGGTCTCGGCGCCGCCTTCGTTGACGTTGACCGAGGTGGTGCTGACCCGGACCTGTAGGTCTTCGGTTACGTCGGTGGTCTCCGGGTCGTCTGCTGCGACCGGCAGGTGCGCGGTCAGGGTCGTCCAGTCACCGTCGCCGTAGACGGTTCCCGTCCGTACCCGGAAGCTGTAGCTCTCGCCGGGCGCCAGGCTGGAGAAGCTCACTGTCCGGTCGTTGGGTGATTTCACGAAGCACTTCTCGGGATCGGTGGGCCACAGTTCGCGGTCCCATATCGCGTACTCGCAGTCGTCGTGGAAGGGCGCCATCTCGTACACGTAGTGCGTGACCGGCCTCCCGCCGTCGTCGGCAGGTGGGTCCCATGTGATCGTCACCCGGTTGGTGCTCACGCTGCTGAGGCGCGCTACGGGTGGATCCGGGCTGCGTGCGTACTCGCCGGTGGTGTCCTCGCAGTCCTCGTCGGAGTACGGGCCCACCCCGGCGCTGCTGTTGGCCGCCACCCGGTAGCAGTAGTACTCGCCCGAGTACAGGCCCCGGTCGGTGTGGTTGGTGACCGAAGCCCCGGTCGTGGCGATCCTCACCCAATTGTCGTACCCGCCGACCCGGTCGTTGCGTTCCACCTGGTAGCCGGTGATCCGGGACCCGTTGGTCGGCGGCGTGGTCCACTCGAGGGTGAGCGTGTCGTCGGTCGCACCGCCGAAGCTCAGCTCCGGCTTGCCCGGCGCCTGCGCCGAGATCGTGACGGTCCGCACCGCCGACCAGGCCCCATCGCCGTTGGCGTTCACCGCCCGCATCCGGTAGCGGTGCGTCGTCCCCCCGCCGAAATCGTCCTGGTGCAAGTACTCGGTGACATGAGACCCGAGGTTGTCGTCGAGGTCGGTCCAGTCCCCGTCGTCCGTGTAGTGCTCCAACTGGTAGCGGCTGATCTCCGAGCCGCCGTCGTTGGGTTTGCTCCACGACAGCCTGATCTCCGACGCGCTGTTGGCCCGAGCGGAGAGGCCGGGCGCGGCCGGCACCCCCTCCGCAGCCGTGGCGGCACTCGCAGGGAACGACCAATCGCCGCACCCGGCGCTATTGCAACCCCGCATCCGGTACTGGCGGGTGTCGCCGGGTCTGAGACCCGCGTGGTTGTAGGTGCGGTCCCGCGCCCCGGGGCTCGGAAGCCTGGAGTATGTGTCCCCGTCGTCGGTGGACACTTCCAACTCATAGCGAGTGACCGTCCCGCCACTCGAAGCGTCACCCGGCGGCGCCCAGGTGATGAGAATCGCGTTGGGACCGTTCGGCTCGGCCCAGAACAACGCCGGTTCGCCCGGCGGCGTGAACGCGGTGGCCTCGTTGCTCCACCGCCCCGGGTCGGCGCCTGCCATCGCCCGCACCCGGTAGCTCCGCTCCGTTCCCGAATCAAGTTCCAGGTCCTCGAAAGACGTGACCGTCGGCCCCAGGGACTCCAACAGCGTCCAGGAGCCCCCCACCAGGTACTCCAACTCGTACCCGGTCACCGCGTCCTGGTGGTTCGACGGCGCCGTCCAGCGCAACCGGATTGTGTCGTCGGTGGTGGTCCGCACCGTCAACGAAGGCGCCGCCAACTGGCCTCCCCGCTGGGACACCAACCGATCGAACAGCCCCGACCACGGCCCCGCCACCCCGGCCTCGTTCACCGCCCGCACCCGATATACCGGCACCTTCTCGGACCCCACATTGAAATCGGTGAACTCCGTCCCGCCCACCTCGCGCTGCAACGTCTCCCACGCCCCCGACATGAACTTCTGCACCTCGTAATGGCCCACCCCAACACCGTACAAATACCGAACCGCCTCCCACGCAATCGACACACTCCGAGAATTCGCGGTCGCGCCCTGCAACCCCGGCACGCCGGACCCTCCGCCGCCGACGCCCCGCGTTGCGGTGATCGTGGTTGTGTTGTTGGCAGCGTTGTAGTCATACACCGGCGTGGAGTTCCAACTGGCGTTGGCAACCGCCTCGCAAGCGGCCTTCGTGGTGTGAGGAAGGTCTCCGGGATCACTCTTGGGACCCACGCAAACCTCATAGTTCTCGGGGCTGGCAATAGACACCGTGGCGGTGTCCCCGGCAGCCGCAGCCAACACCAGAGTCGGCTCGGGCCTGCCCGCGGACCGGTACCAGTCTCTGGGCCGCAATTCGTCGATGTCCCAAACGCCGGCCGTTCCGTCGTAGCTGCCCTCGCTGATGTAGAGCACCACCGCGCCCATCGGCAACCCTGTCACCCGCGCGCTGGTCGGGTGGGTCGGCCCGTTATTGACAGCAACTACCGTCAACGCATCCCGATCGGCAGCAACGTAAGAACTGGCGCCAGAACTGGCGCCGCCGTCGCGCACTGCCAAGTCTGCCATCGGCCCGACGACGAAGGTGTAGGTTTCGGAGGCACAAAACCTCTGGTTGACATTGCTGCTGTCAGGGTCGCAGTTTTCGTCGCCTTCTGCCGTGGCCCGAGTTAGCTTCGCCGTGATTTGCAACTTATATGTGCCGAGTTTCTCGAACTCGGCATTGTATGTAAATGGACCGTTATCTGAACCCGGGTTATAACCTATTGCATCTTCGCCAGTCCACGGGGGAGTAGTGCCGGGGGTCATTTTATAGATTATTTGGAAGGTGGTGTCTTCGAAAGCTCGAATGTGAACCGAGCCGGGAGGTGCTCCGCCGTTGCTTCCGCTGGCAGTAAAAGCATCGCGGTAGTTAGTCCATTGAGTGTTTATAGTGTCCAATTCACTACCGTCCCAGATCACCGGAATTTGCCAGGAGACTCTGTTAGCCGCGTTGACACTATTGGCGTGGGCATCGTACTTTCTGTTCGGCTTATCCTGTACATGAACAATTGTGTTTCCTGATGTGAGGATTCTTTGGAGTGAGGTGGTCTTGGCCCGCACTCGCACATCGTCCGTACTGTCGCAAGGTGGGTTCGTGTTGCCAACGCAAGGAAAGATGGTAAAGACATCAACCTGATTGCTCTTCAGCGGGTCCGCCGGTTGGTCACCCAGGCACAGTTTGGCCACGTTGTCGGAGATGTCGTCGTCGAAGGGGCCGGGGCCTGGTGGGGGCTTCCCGGATATCGTCACGGTGATGCACTGTTCGTTCACGACCGCGTCGCTTGCCACCCTGATCGGCAACGTTGCGGACAGGGTCGATACCCAATTGTCCCCTTTCCGCGTCCCGATGTTGAACACCCCGTTGCTGTAACTCACCGTTTTTGGGCCACGATATCCGTTTGCCGTGTAACTCACCTCACGCGGGGGGGAAGCGCTGGGATCCTCGTCAATGGTGAGGCCATCAGTCAGGTCGATGGTGACCTTCGAATCAAAGTTGATCTGGGATCTTCGGCCTCCCAACTGGTGAGCGGGACTTGCTTCAAACGTGAAATTGACGATTTCGCCCGGTGAAGGATGATGTTCGTCCACTGACACACTTCCGACCGAATAGTCTCCCTTTGCTCGCACAGCCCCTTTAGTAACGTGATCTGTTAACGCATACCAGAACCGATCTGTGTTGTTTCCCTTGTGGATCTCACTCTCAAAAGATGAGGTGGTCACCTCTCCGAAGATTTCATGGAGATCCAGAGACTTGTCAAAGATCAAGTTTGGATCTCCGACGGGGTTATCTGAATTGCGAATCCTGAGACGACCTCTTTCACGTTCCAGCCCACCGAGTTCGGGTATGTTCCAACGGAAGGTATACCCACCGCCTTGGCTTGTACCAACAGAGCCCGGCGTGAGCGTGCCCTCAAGGGCCCAGGTCCCGACCGACACGTCTACCCAGTTCGGTCGCCAATAGCTCGAGTTGGCGGGGTACACGATATCCACCACCACTTCCACGTCGTAGGCGGTCCTGGACCCGTGATTCATAACGATGACAAAAACCTCGCGATCGCCACCTCCATTTTCCTCGTTAAACTCGAGGGTCACAGCCACATCGACGTAGTCGTTTTCGCCGGCCGGCCCCTGGGCCTGGACGGTGGCCGGGTGCAGCACCATGGCCGCCGCCAGGGTCAGCAGGCATAGGGCGAGGACCTTCCAGCCGAATAACCCGCGCGTCGCGCACATAGGACTACTTGCGCTCCACGTGAGTTGGTGAGGAAGGGCGGTTCCCGCCCCATGGTTGTGAGACCGGGACCTGCCGAGGGGCGTCGCCGGTTAGGGCTCTAGGTGCTCGGCTGCCCCCAACGGCGCCGGCCCGGTCGCCGGAGAGGATCACTGCGGGCCAGGAACCGGCACGCGGCTCCGCCGGGGGGGGGGTGGCGTGGAGGCTTAAGTTCTCACCACCGCCCTCTAGGGAGTGGCCGGAGCCGGCGCCGACCTCTGCGGGCGCGTCACGGCGAACAGGGCGGTGTCGATAGTTCAGCGACCGCGCTCCCGGCAGAGCCGGCGGTCTAAGGCCAAACCCGGCCCATCGGTTATGTACAGAACTCCACACTGTGCTGAATGAGAATAATTATCATTCTCAAAACTTCACAATCTCCGTAATTCGAGCGCCTCGGAGAAGGTGCTGACATCCACCGGCTGCCACCCGATGTTGGGACCGCCGAGCGAGTGGTCTTGGCGAAGTACCAGTTCAGCGCCGTTTTAACGCCAGTGATGGTCAGGGCTCGCCTGATGGCGCGGGCTAACGAGACACTGGAAGCGATCCTTCCCGAACGGCTCGAACTGCACAGCGGCGCCTCCGGTATGAGTGTTCTTCCGCGAGTCGCTGGCCGATCTGCACGGGCAGTTGAGCGGCTGAAACGCCGGGGAGGGTGCCGAAAACCCCCTGTCGCCCGGTGATCGATGACAGAATGTACGGGCACGGGCGACGGGCCAACCACCACCGCCCGCTTTCAACACCCTCCTAGAGCAAGGAGCGAACCGATGGACCTGGGCCTCAAGGACAAGGTAGTCGTGGTGACCGGCGCCAGCCGCGGGATCGGGCGGGCGATCGCGCAGGCGTTCGCCGCCGAGGGCGCCCGCGTGGCCGCCCTGGCCCGGACTGCCGATGACCTGGCGCGTACGGTCGAGATGCTGGAGGGTGAGGCCGGCGCCCACCTGGCCGTGACCTGCGACGTGACCGATCCCGGCCAGGCGGTGTCGGCTCTCGACCGGGTGCGGTCCGAACTCGGGGGCCTCGACGTCCTGGTCAACAATGCCGGGCGCCGCCAGAACTTCAGCCGGCTCGACACCCTTGAGCTGGACGAGTGGCGCGTGGGGATAGAGGCCAACCTGTCATCGGTCTTCTACATGTCCCGGGCGGCGGTCACCTCGATGATCGAGCAGCGTTCCGGTTCGATCGTCAACATCTCATCCATAGCCGGTCCGGTGGCGTTCGCCAACATCGGCGCCTACTCGGCCGCCAAGGCGGGCGTCATCGCCCTCACCAAGGTGATGGCGATCGAGTGGGCCGAGTTCGGCATCCGGACCAATTCGGTGGCCCCCGGCTGGACCGAGTCCTACATGAACTACGAGCTCCGGACCGACCCCGCCAACCGCGAGCTGTTCGAGTCGATCCGCGACCAGGTCGTGATGAAAAGGTTCGCCGACCCGTCCGAGACCGCCAACGCGGTGTTGTTCCTGGCGGGAGACTCGGCCAGCTACATCACCGGCGAGACCATCTTCGTCGACGGAGGCTGGACGGCCGAAGGCTGGACGGCGGACTAGCCGCAGCGACCAACCTTTAGAACTCTCGGCGAGTCCCGCCGACCCCGACGACGCCCGAGGCAGGCGCCGGTGTCCGTTTGAGCCGGATACCCACAGTGTCCGATGCCTCCGGTAGGCCGCGTTCTGTGACCCGTCGTGAGCGGCGTTGGTGCGGCGTACGAACAAGGGGGTTGAACATGTCACGGGCCCGCCACATACTGTCCGGTAGTCACAAGCACCACCGGTTTCCTGCTATTCGACGTCGAGGGAACCGGAACCGGGATCAATTCGGGAGCGGACCCGCCGGGGGATAGCGGAACGCGTTCGGACCGAAGGAGGTGGTGGCTGGGGGATGGGCCCGCGGGTTGGGGGCGTGTTCCGGCGTTTTTCGCGTTCTCGTCGTTTGGCGTGTCGTAGCGGACTACCGGATCCGGACACGCCGGAAGGCTCACTCCTGCGACAGGAGCCAGTCCACGAGCGCGTCCACGAACGCGTCGCCGTAGCCGGGCGCATGGCTGCTCCCGACGGTCATCCAGAGCCCTATCTCGACTCCCTCGGCGCAGCCTGATTCCAGGCGGAATGCCCTGGTCTCGGCTCCGACCACATGCCCGTCCAGATCGAGCGTGGCATAAGGCTGGGGTTGTTCAGGCCATTCGCAGCCGGCCCGCCGGCTCCACCGGTTCACCATTTCCATAGCCCCGGCGTAGAAGGCCGGTTCGCCGTCGCCCTTCGGATCCGGCTCGCTGTCGCCTTCGAAGCGGATCACGTCGTCCGCGGTGCCGTGGATGTGCAACACCGACACGGGGGATGCGCCGTCGCAGCTGCTGTCCTCGACGTAGCTCGTACCGGCCAGGCTGGCGACGGCGCGCAGGCCGGGCAGGCCCTTGCAGGCGATATGGTACGACATGAAGCCGCCGTTGGAGTAACCGAAGAAGTACACCGGCCCGAAGTCCATGACCTGCTGTGCTCCGGCCACCAACTCGGTCAGGTAGGCGACATCATCCTGGCCGCCCTTGGCGGAGTCGCAGCACTCGTCGGTGGGGTTCCAGAAGCGGTTGCCCTCGCTGTCCGGGATCCCGTTGGGGAGCAGCAGCGCGAACCCGTCGGTGTTAACCCGCTCGTGGAGGGGCATGTAGGTGGTCTGATAGGAGGAGTCCCCTCCATAGCCGTGCAGGGAGACGATGAGTGGGGTCTCTCCGTCAACCGCGGCGAGAGGCACCAGCAGAACGGCGGGGTCTTCCCGTTCGGGGTGGTCGATGTGGTGGACCTTGCCTCCGGACTCCGCCGCCAGCCGGACGGTCCTTTCCAGGACGGTGCCCTCCAGCAGCGACAAGGGATCGTCCTGTCCCTTGGCCCACTGCTCCACGGAGCGGAGGACCCACTCCACGGTGGCGGCGAGGTCCTCCATGTCCCGCACGCGGGCGTCCAGATCGTCCAGGCGCTCGAGAACGTCGGTCCGGCCGTCTTCGTGGATGGCCGGCTGTTCCTCCTGATCCTCCTCCAAGGCCGCCACCCCCTCCTGTTCCCTGGCGGAACCGGCGGCTTCACGTCCCTCCACGGAGTCGGCCTGTTCCGACAGGATCGCAACCTCATCCCTCAGCGCAGCGTTCTCACGGGCAAGCGCTTCGAGCGACTCCTCCAGCGAACTGGTCTTCGCTTCCAGCGCGTTCAACCGCTCGTCCGAGGCGGGATCCTGGCTCGAGCCGGCACATGCGAACGAGATGGTGGCCACCAGGATGCAGACCGCTGACCTACCAAGATGTCGCAGCGAGCCCACCCGAGACTCAGGCCACCGGGGATGCGGCAGTAGCACCGGGGGAGGAGCCGCCGGGAGCCCGGTGGGGTGCGAACACCTCGATGATCTCCTCGTAGTTCTCGGTGATCGGGAGCAGGGCCGGGTGGATGTTGGGCCGGACCGAGTAGGCGGCCACCTGTTCCCGGCACTGGTCGGGTGTTCCAGCCGCCGTCAGCGATCTGACGACGTCGATGGGTACGAGGGGCATCGCGGCCTCGATCCCGCCGTCCCTCGGCGGCCAGCCTCCCATGGCCTCGCGCACGCGGTCCAGCAGGTCCTGGTCGACGCCGCTGGCCAGTGCGATGTGGGGTTGCTGGTCCAGGTACATGGTCGTCATCCTGGTGGCCACCTCGAGCGCCTTCTTCTCGTCCTCGTCCATGGCGATCACGATGGTCTGGGGGAGGTCCAGGTCGTCCACCCGCCGGCCGCTCCGCCGGGCGCCCCGCTCGATGTGCCCGAGGGCGTCAGTCAGGTAGGTGAGGGACGTGAACCCGTTGAGCATCACCCCGTCGGCCAGCTCGCCGGAGAGCGCCAGCATCTGCGGTCCGGTGGCGCCGACGTAGATCGGAACCCGCTTCGGGATGCGGGCCACGCCGTGCCCGAGGTCCAGGCGCAGGTCGCGCACCGCCACCAGCTCGCCCTCGTAGGTGACGGTCTCGAGCGCCAGCAGGCGGCGGGTGACCTCGATGTATTCCCGCATCTGCTTCACGGGCTTGCGCCGGTCGATCCCCTGCTTCCGCGCCAGCGGGTCCCAGTAGGCGCCGATCCCGAGCAGCATCCGGTCGGGGGCCAGTTCGTCCAAGGTGGCGAAGGTGACCGCCATCAACGACGCCGGGCGGGTCCACGAGTTGACCACCCCGCTGCCCACCTTGATACGGTCGGTCGCGTAGGCGATGGCGCCCATAACGGAGATGGCGTCCCTGGCGGTGCGGGTCTCGCAAACCCACACCGAGTCGTATCCCAGCTCTTCCATCCTGATGGAGAGCGCCACCTGCCGCCGAGGGTCCGGCCGGTCGAGAAAACACATTCCCACGCGCCCACCAGTCATGAAGTGATCGTCCTCCCTGTCAATGCCGATCGATGGCAACTCTACCGGGGGTGCCCTTCCGGGCTGCTGCCGGGCGGTGCCGGCAGGCGGTAGGCTGACCGGCAGTCTCGGAGAGGTGAAGGTGACCGCCGACTTCAACTACACAGAAGCCCTCCGCCGGGTCAGCGACGAGTACGTGGCCCGGAATACTCGTTCCATGGAGATCGCTGAGCGTGCCGCGGTGGTCCTTCCCGGAGGTACGACCCGGACCACGACCTTCTTCGCGCCTTTTCCCCCGGTCCTCGTGGCGGGGGAGGGAGCGGAGATCGTGGATGCGGATGGCAACCGCAGGGTCGACTACCTCAACAACTACACGTCGCTGATCCTCGGCCACGCCCATCCCGACGTGTTGGAGCGAGCCATGTCGGTGGCCCGCCGGGGAACCGCCTTCTCGTCGCCTACCGAGCAGGAGGTTGTCCTGGCCGAGGTGCTGGTCGAGCGGGTTGCCTCGGTCGACCAGGTCCGTTTCACGAACTCCGGAACCGAGGCCACGATGGCAGCCATGCGGTTGGCCCGGGCCTTTACAGGCCGCCCGGTCGTGGCGCGCTTCGAGGGCGGCTATCACGGCACGCACGATTACACGGCCACGCCGGGGGCGGGGATCCCGGACCCGATCGGCGACTTGGTGGTCACCCTGCCGCTGAACGACATCGCCGGTTGCGAGCGGAGGATGGCGGACGTGGCCGGCTCGCTGGCGGCGGTCATCATCGAGCCCGTGCTGGGTGCCGGGGGCGTGATCGCTGCCGACCACGAGTTCCTCGCCTACCTGAGGGACGCCACCAGCCGGATTGGCGCCCTGCTGATCTTCGACGAGATCGTCACCCTCCGCCTGCACACTGGCGGGGCCCAGGCGATCCGCGGGGTCCGCCCGGATCTGACCACCTTCGGCAAGATAATCGGCGGCGGGTTCCCGATCGGTGCCTTCGGCGGGCGGAGCGAGGTGATGGCCCTGCTCCACCCGACGGAGGGAACCATCAGCTGGGGCGGCACCTTCAACGGCAACCCGGTGAGCGCCGCCGCCGGCATCGAGACTCTGGAGGCGCTCACCGCGCCGGTCATCGACGAGCTGAACCGGTCCGGGGAGGAGCTCACGGAGCGCCTCGACAAGGCCCTCCAGTCATCAGGACTCCCAGCCGGCGCGACCGGCACGGGGTCCCTCTTCAACATCCACGCCACCGGCGAGGAGGTCACCGACCATCGCGCCGTGCGGCGAGCCGATCCCGAGCTGACCGAGCTCCTGCACCTGGGCCTGATGAATCGCGGGTACTTCCTCGGCCCCCGCGGCATGGGCTGCCTGTCCACCGCCATGACCTCCGAGCAACTGGACGGCTTGGTGGATGCCGTCGAGGACCTCGTCAACAGCCTGTGACGGTTGGCGGCAGCCTTTCCGGGCCGCTGACCCGTTCTTCCGATGGGGCCACTGTTCGGTAACAGGCGACCGGTAGGGCTATGCCACCGCCCAGCCTTCCAGGACTCGGGCTAGGTCTTCCAGGCCTTCGATGCTGTGGCCTGCGATGAGTTCGTCGACGAACGGTAGGGCTGCCACCAGCCCGCGGGCCAGCGGTTGGAACTTCGGATCGCCTGCCAGGGGGTTGACCCATATGACGCGGTGCGCCTGGTGGGACAGGCGCCGCATGGCCCATGCCAGCCGGTCGGGCTCGCCCCGCTCCAGGCCGTCCGAGCAGATGATCACCGTGGCTCCCCGGTTGAGGCGGTGTTTGCCCCACCTTGTCACGTAGGCGCCCAATGACTCGCCGATCCTGGTGCCCCCGTCCCAGTCGACCACCAGATCGGTTGCCTCGTCGAGGGCCGCGTTGGGGTCGCGCACCCGCATGGCGTTCGTGAGCCGGGTGAGCCTGGTCCCGAAACAGAACACCTCCACCCGTCGCGAGGCTCGGCTCATCCCGTAGGCGAACTGGACCAGGGCCCGCGAGAAGCCGGCCATGGACCCCGAGACGTCGACTATCAGGACGATGGGCCGGGGCCGCTCCATCCGGCGGCGCCGGCGGAGGTGGACCAGATCACCCCCGTAGCGAAGGGAGTGGCGGACGCTGCGCCGGAGGTCGATCCGGGGGCCTCTCGGAGACGGGCGGGTGCGCCGGGTGATCTTCTGGGGCAGCTGCAGGGTCGGTAGCAGCCGGGCCAGCCGGCGGAACTCCTCCTCCGTCCAGCGGTCGAAGTGCTTGGTCCTCAGGATCTCGGCGCTCGAGGCCCGTGGCCCTCCGGCCGCAGGCAGTTCCTCATCGCCGGCATCGAGCACCTCGACCTCCTGGTGGTCGGTGCCGAAGGAGATGGAGGCCGGATCCCCGTCACCGCCGTCGGCGGTCGCCAGCGGCAGGATGGCGGGAGTGGAGTCGTTCTCGGAACCGATAAAGAAGGCGTCGAAGGCGGCGTCATAGACAGCCAGGTCGGCTCGGTGGTTGATCAGAGTGATCCGGCCCGCCCAGTAGAGGTCCTCGATGCCGGCCGGGTCGAGGTCGGCCACCGCGCTGGCGTAGGACACCACCTGGCCCGCCCCGACCTTGACCCCGTGGATCCGCAACAACCGTCCGAAACGGACCAGTTCGGTGGTCGGTCCGGGCTCAGGTCCCATCCAGCATCTCGACTGCCCGGCTCCGGACCGTGGACAGGTCGTCGTGGTCCTTGATCACCGAGCCCAGGCTGATGTCGAGGTTGTCGCCGGTCACCTCATGCTCACCGAGCTGGTTCAGCGCTCGGGCCCAGTTGATGGTCTCGGCGACACCCGGTTGCTTCACCAGTTCCAGCCCGCGCAGCCTGGACACCACCCGGCTGGTGCTGCGAGCGAGGCGCGCGGGAACCTCGGGAGCACGCGCCGCCACGATCTCCACCTCCCTCTCCAGGCCCGGGAAGTCGATCCAGTGATAGAGGCAGCGGCGCTTCAGGGCGTCGTGCAGCTCACGGGTGCGGTTGGAGGTGATGATGACGAGGGGCGGGTCGGATGCCCTAACCGTGCCTATCTCGGGAATCGTGATCTGGAACTCGGAGAGGATCTCGAGGAGGAATGCCTCGAACTCGTCGTCCGCCCGGTCGATCTCGTCGATGAGCAATACGCAGTTGGCACCCTTGCGTATCGCCTGCAGCAAAGGACGCTCCACCAGGAAGCGTTCGGCGAAGAGATCGTCCGATCCGTCGCCATCCGCTTCCGCCCCCGCGGCCTGTCGCAGGTAGAGGAGTTGGCGCGGGTAGTCCCACTCGTAGAGGGCCTGGTTGGCGTCGATTCCCTCGTAGCACTGGAGCCGGATCAGATCCACTCCCAGTCCTCCCGCCAGCGCCTTCGCCACCTCGGTCTTGCCCACCCCTGCCTCACCTTCCAGCAGGAGCGGCTGCGGCAGCGTGAGGGAGAGGTAGATGGCGGTCGACAGACCCCGGTCGGCCAGGTAGGCCTGGCCGGCCAGCATCTCGGTGACCGTGGCTATGTCACCGGTGAACCTGCCGGCGGGTGCGGTCAAGGGCGCTCGAAGATCGCCGCCATGCCCTGGCCGCCCCCGATGCACATCGTCACGATGCCGCGCCGGCCTCCGGTCCGCTCCAGAGCGTGCATGAGCTTGATGGCCAACATCGTCCCGGTTGCGCCCACCGGGTGGCCGAGTGCTATCGCGCCACCGGAGATGTTGGTCTTCTCCGGGTCCAGGCCCGCGTCCCGTATGACGGCCACGGCCTGGGCGGCGAAGGCCTCGTTGAGTTCGATCAGGTCGATGTCATCGAGCGTCAGGCCCGCCTTGTCGAGCACGGCGGGGACGGCCAGTGCGGGGGCGTAGCCCATCACCTCCGGATCGATGCCGCTTACCGCCCACGCCACCAGGCGCAGGCGCGGCTCGGCGCCCCGGGCCCGGGCCACCTTCTCGCTCGTCAGGACTACCGAGGCGGCACCGTCGTTGATGCCCGAAGAGTTGCCGGCCGTGACCGTTCCGTCCTTGACGAACACCGGTCGGAGCCGGCCGAGGCTCTCTTCCGTGGTGTTCGGCCTCGGGTGCTCGTCCACCAGGAACGGGTCGTCCTTAGGGCGCTCCACGCCGACGATCTGGTCCTCGAACAAACCCTCCTTGATGGCGACAGCGGCCCGGTGCTGGCTCTCGGCGGCGAACCGGTCCTGCGCGCTACGGCTGACGTTGTAGCGCTCGGCCACCCGCTCGGCGGTGGTGCCCATCGGGTACCCGCCGAAGGGGTCGGTCACCAGGGACAGGGTGCCGTCGATGGACTTCCGAGGGCCCAGCCTCCAACCGTCACGCGCCTGGTAGTCGAGGAACGGCTGGCTGCTCATGTTCTCGTTCCCCCCGGCCACGACGATGTCCGCATCCCCCAGCATGATCTGCTGGGCGCCGGTAATGATCGCCTGCAGACCGGACGAGCAGAGCCGGTTGACGTTCATGGCCGTGGTGGATGACGGAAGCCCCGCCTCGAGGGCGCACCGCCGAGCGTTGTAGGCGTCAGGACCCACCTGGCCGATCTGGCCCATGACCACCTCGTCGACCTCTCCGGCTTCGACGCCCGCCCGGCTCAACGACTCCTTGATCGTTATGGCGCCGAGCTTGTAGGAGTCGATCTTGGCGAGCGACCCTCCGTACGTTCCGATGGCGGTCCGAGCCGCCCCGACTACGACCACCTGATCCGTATCAACCATGCCTGTTCCTTTACACGACCGCGAACACCCACCCTTGGCTACAGAATCAGGCCGGGAGGCCGGCCGAGATACCGGGCGAATGGACAGTCAGTGATGCTAGTTGTTCTTGCCCGCAGCGGTGGTCGACAACTCGGATGATGGTGGTTGGCCGCCTGCCGCTCCGGCGGTCATCGGTGGCCCCACGGCGTTTCGCGCCGTCATCGGGAACTCACGGCCGGGTGTGGGGCTAGCGGCTCCGGCTGATCAACTGGTCGGCGATGGCGTCGAACCGGTCGGCTGCCGCGGCGTACCCGGCGGCCGCCGCCCGGCGGTCGGAGCCGTCATCCGGTTGGGGGAGGCGGAGGCCGGCCAGGACGTCTCGCGCCAGGGCGGACAGCTCACCGGCCAGCTCAACCGGGCCTCCCGGCCCGTCGTGAAGGTCGGCCAGGTCGACCGGTGGGGTCAGGTTCCGGACCGCGGCCTCGAGTGTCCGGGTCCTGTCGATGAGGTCGAGGAGGGCGGCCTCGGTCTGGCGGTAGGAAGCCCCGATGTCCAGCTGGCCATCCCAGGCCCGGTTGGCATCGGTAAGGTCGTTTAGGAGCCGAGTGGCTGCCGAGGTCAGGCTCGACAGTTCCTCGAGATAGAGAGCCGCATCCTCCGCCAACCCGTCCGAGTCCGGCTCCGCGGTGGCGACCCCCAGGTCCTCGGCATCGTCTTGCACCCGGTCGATCAGCCCGTTGATCGTGGTGACGAGTCCTTCGGAGGCGGCGGTGTAGTCGGCGAGGGCAGCCCTGCGGGCGGATCCGTCCTCGGGGAAGGGGAGCCTCAGCCCGGCCAGGACCGATTCGGCGAGGGGGACGAGGCCGGCGGTCAACTCGATCAGATCGCCCGATCCCTCATGGAGGTCGGCCAGGGCGGTCGGAACATCCATCCCGGCGGCCTGGCCGACCAGAGCCTGCACACCGGCCACAACGGTACGGATGGCGTCACGGGTCATCCGGTAGTCCGGCCCGGTCGAGTGGCGGTTGTCGAATACCCGGTTGGTGTCCGCCATCTCCTCGACCAGGAGCGTGAGGGTCCGGCGGGCCTCCGCCAGCCCGGCGGCGTATTCCGGACCCGCCGCATCGGCGAGGGTGGTGGTCGTGGCCCCGGCGGTCGTGGCGGTGGTCGCCGAGGTCGTGGCGGTGGTGACCGCGGTCGTGGCGGTGGTGACCGAGGGTGCGGTGGTGGTTGGCGCGGCTGTGGTGGACGTGGTTGCTGCGGTGGTGGCCGCCGTCGGCGGGGTGGTGGTCGTGACCTCGGTGGAGGGGGTCCCGGCCGGTGCGGTGGTCGTACCGCCCGATGCGATCGTCGTTGCGGGCCCGAGGTCGTCACCGCCGTCCCGGTTGGTGAGGACGAACACCAGGACCGCCACGAGCACCAGCCCCAGGATGACCTGGCCTAGCGCTCGTCTCCTCATGCTCGACCCCTCCGATCGGCAATCCTGCGCCCATGGTTGACCGATTGAGCGCTCGGTGGTCGCATTCGGGTGCCCATGAGATCCGGAGGCCGATCCTATCCGGGTAACTGTGCCGGATCGCGCCAATCATCATTGTCCCGCCCGAGCGCTACTTCGTGCCGAGCGTTTTGATAGATTCGGCGGCGAGAAGCCGGGAGCCTGGAGGTACAGGGTGATCAAACTCATAGGGACGGCCTATAAGCGGGAAGACTTCACGAAGGACGAGTTCTTCGACTACTGGTTCGATGTCCACGCCCCGATCTCCGCGCAGCTTCCGGGGCTGCGTGGTTACGTGGTGTCCGAGGTCGTCAGCAAGATCGGCGGCGAGTTGGAGACCGAAGCTTTCGTGGAGCAGTGGTATGACGATGAGGCGGCGTGGGACCGGGCATCGGCGACCGAGCAGGCGGCGGCCGCCTGGGACGACGTGGGCCGGTACGCCAAGACCACCGGTAGTTTCTGGATAGTGAAGGAGCATGTCATCGTGCCCCCGCCGGACCGCGGCCCCGGGCTGGCCTCGACATGGGAGACGGGCTCGTGAGGAGGTTCGAGGGCAAGAACGTCTTCGTCACCGGCGCCGGCAGCGGGTTCGGGCGCCGGACGGCCCAGCGGTTCGCCGAAGAGGGCGCCCACCATGTCTACCTGGTGGACTACAACCAGGAACGCTTGGACGACACGGCTCCATCCATCGAGGCCAATGGAGCGGTGCCGCACAAGATCTGCCTGGACATGGTGGACATGGACAACTGCGTAGACGCCGTGGCGCAGGCGCTGGCGGTCGATCCCAAGCTCGACGTGATGGTGTCGAACGCCGGTGCCTGGGTGGACGCGCAGTTCATCGACATGTCGACCGAGGACTGGCGGAGGATCATGTCGGTCAACCTCGACGCCTACTTCGTGCTGGCGCGGGAGGCGGCCAGGGCCATGCGGGACACCGGAGGCGGCGTCATCCTGTTCACCTCTTCGATCGTCGCCCTCGGCCATGGGCGCGGTTTCACCGCCTATTGCGTGTCGAAGGCGGGGCTCGTTTCCCTGGCCAGGGCGATCGCGGTGGAGTGCGCCCCGTACGGGATCAGGGCGAACTGCGTCAGCCCGGGCCCGGCCGACACCCAGCAGTCGGTGGACCTGGTCGGGGACGAGTTGATGGACAAGTGGCGGCAGGAGGGTTTCCCGGTAGTACCGGCCAACCGCCTGGCCGACGACGTGGACATCGCCGAGGCGTTCCTCTACCTGGCGTCCGACGCCGCCAAGTACGTGAGCGGAGTCAACCTGGTCGTTGACGGCGCCCTCACGGCCCAGACCTACGACGTCCCGGACAACTGAGAACTCCCTCCGCCCATCGGTCCCGGCGGGCGGTCGGTTGACCGGCCACTAACAGGTCGCCGGGGCGGGCACCGCTCTCCGGGCGAGGTAGGCGGGCCCGCCGGCCGATGGCTCGGTGCGGTCGACCGCGAGGAGGGTGCTCAAAGACGGGGATGGTTCGCCGTGGTCCATTGATCCGGGGTTGGATTGCAAGCTATCGGGCCAACTGGACATTTCTCGGTACCCTCCTACCCTCCCCACCGGGATGAGAACCGGAGCCGCGCCACGCACCATTGCGACCGCGGGTGCGTGGATGGCGCTCCTGCTGGGTGTCGCGGGCTGCTCCACGGGCCAGCCCGCACCTCCGACCGAACCGGACAGCACGTCCTCGACCAGCACCCTCCCCCCGACAACCACCACCTCGACTAGTACGCCTACCACCTCGACGACCACCACCACGATCCCCACGACGACCACCACCACGCCGGCTCCTTGGGCGATTCCCGCCGGCCAGGTTGCCTATGTCGAAGCGCTGGTCGCCACCGTCGAAGCTCTCAGGGGCCGGTCCTTCGAGGAGCGACCCTGGGTGGAGGTCGTCACCGCCGAGGACTACCCGGTCCGGCACCTGGCCGCCGCGGGCGCCGGTCCCGGCGGCGCCGGGGTGGATTACCTGTCGGCCTTCTTCGAGCTGCTGGGAATGGCATCTGCGGATACCGACCTGGCGAGCTTCTACGCGCGGCTCGAGAACGCGCCACCCGGTCCCTTCTACGACCCGGTCGAGAGGGCGGTGCTGATCCCTGAGCAGCTGCTACCGCTGGATGATTACCAGAGCCTGGTACTGGTCGGAGAGCTGACCAAGGCCTTGTCCCACCAGCACCATCCATCCCTGGTGGAAGCTCTTGTCGCGGCGGAAGGGAGCGACGTGGACCGCTCGGCCGCCCACCGCGCCCTGCTGGAGGGCGAGGCGATCCTGGTCCAGACGTTGTACATAGAGTCGTTGCCGCCGGAGCGGCGGGCGCTCCTCGCCGACCAGGCGCGCCGGGCCACGGAAGTCGCCGACACGGGGGACGGTTCCGTACCCTCTCCGGACGAGGTACCCAGGCTCATGCTGGAAACGACTCGTTTCCCCACCCGGGCCGGCGCGTCGCTGGTCATCGACCTGTACCGGCAAGGGGGGTTCACCGCCCTCGATCAGGCCCTAGACCATCCGCCCGAGACCACCGAGCAGGTTCTCCACCCGGACCGCTATAGGGCCTTGGAGCCGGCGGTGGAGCTGGAGCCGTTCGGGCTGGTGGTGAGCGGGTACGAGGTGGTCGAGGAGGGGACTTGGGGCGAGTTGCGCTGGCGCGGTTTGCTGGCTCATCACAGCGACCCGGTCAGCGCCGCCCGGGCCGCCGAGGGATGGGGCGGGGATCGCTACCAGCTGCTCTGGGCCCCGGGCTCCGGGAAGGTGGCCTTCGCCGTGCGGCTGGCTGCGGACTCGTTCGTGGACGAGTCGGAGGTGAACGCCGCCGTCCGGGACCTGATCAGGTCGGGGATGGATGTGGGCGGCTCGCGGGTGGTGGACACCGCCACCGAGTGGGAAGGTGCCGACTACGCCATGATCTCCTGGGATGTGGGCGTGATCACCTGGGTGGTCGCGTCCGACCCGGAGGTAGGACGTCAGATCGCCGCCCAGCTCGGGGTCAACCTCGCATGAGAAGCGGGCGATGACCGGCCGGTTGGTCCTGTGCGCCACGCCGATCGGCAATCTCGGCGACGCCTCGCCGAGGCTGGCTGCTGCACTGGCCGAGGCTGACGTCGTCCTGTCGGAGGACACCCGCCGGGCCCGGGTCCTGCTGGACCACCTGGGAGTCGAAACCCGCCCCGAGTCGTACCACGCCGGCAACGAGGCCGACCGGTCCGGCCGGCTGGCGCAACTCCTCGAGGGGGGCGCGTCGGTGGCGCTGATCTCGGACGCCGGGACCCCCGCCGTCGCCGATCCAGGCCTCTCCGCGGTTCGCATCGCCCGCCAGGTGGGGGCCGAGGTGTCGGTCATCCCGGGTCCGAGCGCGGTGGTGGCCGCGCTGGCCGTTTCCGGGCTCCCGTCCGAACGGTTCGTGTTCGAAGGATTCCTGCCGCGCAGGGGCAAGGAGCGCTCCGCGCGCCTGGCCGCGCTGGTGGCCGAGGTCCGCACCATCGTGCTGTTCTCCGCCACGGCCCGCGTGGTGGAGGACCTGTCCGCCCTCGCCGGAGCCTTGGGGGACGACCGGTGCATCACGATTTCCCGGGAGCTGACCAAGGCGCACGAAGAGGTGTGGTCGGGCACCCTGGGAGGGGCGGTGGACGAGTGGACCCGCCGGCGGCCGCGCGGGGAGTTCACGCTGGTGGTGCAGGGAAACCCCGGCCGGGTCCCTCCCATCGAGAGTGCAGTCGGTGAGATCAACGCCCGGATCGAAGCGGGGGAGCCCATGTCCGAGGCGGTCCGTCGGGTGGCGGACGCGCTCGGAATATCCCGTCGGGCCCTATACGAGGCGGTGCTCCGCCAGGACTGACCCGGCTTGGCATCAGGCGGATCGGGAACGACCGGACGCTACCGGCCCGCCGGGAAGGCACGCATCCCCGCTCTGCGACCGGTCGCGAGCCCCGCCCCCAGCAGGCTCATCCCTGAGTAGGGCGAGATTCTCGCGTTCTCGCCAAAGGGCCCCGATCTGTCACACCTCCCATATACGTTGCCAGTCGCCAAGCACCTACACCGGCCCGAAGGCTTTCATCGATCGATTCGGCCGTCCGGAGGGAACATTCAAGGCTTCGTGGAGCGAACCGCCGATCCCCGGCATCCCGCCGGGCATGGCCGACCACGCTCCAAGCCAGGACAGGTGGTGGTGGGGGAGGGCCCGGTGCGGAGCGCCCGTTTTTCGCGAGTTTTGGCCGGAATCTCGGTTCTTGATGCACAGGGCACCATCTATGACGCCCTAATCCTCAGGAACACCGCACCGTGTATGGCGTCTTGATCCTCAGGAACACCGCACCGTGTATGACGTCCTGATCCTCAGGTTCCAGGTATCCGACCATCTACGGCCCGTCGCTAGCCTCGCGCCATGGCCGAATGGGTTGACACGCACTGCCATCTCCAGATGGATACGCGTGACCCCGCCATCCTCCTCAACCGGGCGGCACATGTGCGGTACGTGGTGGTGCCCGGGGTGGATGTGGCATCGAGCGTGGCCGCTCGCGAGATCGCTCGCGGGGCACCCGGGCGGGCGTTCTACGCCGCCGGGTTGCACCCGCACGAAGCTGATCGCTGGAACACCGAACGGGAGGGGCTCCTGCCGCTCATGGAGGGAGCGGTGGCCATCGGCGAGACCGGCCTGGACTTCTACCGCAACCTCTCGCCGCCCGAGGCGCAGATGGAGAGCTTTCTGGAGCATCACCGGCTGGCGGTGCAGATGTCCAAGCCGCTGATCGTCCATTGTCGGGACGCATTTCTGCAGGTCTACGAGGTCCTCGAACAGCATGGGGCCGGTCCGTGGGTGGTGCTTCATTGCTGGACCGGTGGGCCGAAGTGGTCCAAGCGGTTCCTTGAGATGGGCGTCACCTTCTCGTTTGCCGGACCGGTCACCTACAAGACGGGCGATACGATCCGCCGGGCTGCCGCGGTTATCCCACCCGAACGAGTGGTGGTCGAGACCGACTCGCCCTACCTGGCCCCCGAGCCCCATCGGCGTGGCCCGAACGAGCCCCGCTACGTCAACCTGACAGGAGAAGCCCTGGCGCGTATATGGGGGATGGATGCGACGGAGGTGGCCCGGATGACCAGCGAGCGCGCGATCGGTGTCTTCGACCTGTGAGCCAGACCCGTTCCGAGATCGAAGCCCTGCTGCGGCGGCATGCGGTAATGCCTCGCAGGGGGCTGGGACAGCACTTTCTGGCCGATCGCAACCTGGTGGACAAGATGGTGGACCTGGCCGGCGATCCGGCGCGGTCCAGAGCACTCGAGATCGGACCAGGCACCGGTACCATCACGCGGGCGCTGGCAGAAGCAGGATTCGCGGTGACGGCCTACGAGATCGACGAGCGGCTCCGGCCCGTCCTGGAGGAGAGCCTGGCGGGTCTCGATGTGGACCTGCGCTTCCAGGATGCGACCCGATTGGACACGAGGGAGTTCGGTGCCGGAACCGATTGGGTGCTGGTGTCCAACCTTCCCTACCAGGTCGGCACGTCGATCCTTCTGGAACTCCTACAGGAGGCGGCCGGTCTGGGCAGGTGCGTGGTGGTGGCCCAGCGAGAGGTTGCCGAAAGGCTCACGGCGGGTCCCGGATCCAAGGCCTATGGCCTGCCCAGCGTGATAACCGCCCTCTACGGGCAGGCCCGGCTGGAGTTTCGCATCCCTCCACAGGTGTTCCTGCCGGTGCCCAAGGTGGACTCGGCGGCAGTGTCCATCCTGCGTGTCGCCCCGCCCGAGCCCGTGCGGAGGCTGGCGGTGCGGGTTGCTGCTGCAGCATTCCGGAAACGGCGCAAGATGGTTCGCTCTTCGCTGCGCGGCGTGCTCCCGGCTCGGGTGGAGGAGATACTGCCCCGTGCCGGGGTCGACCCCACCGAGCGACCCGAGGACCTGGAGCCCGGCGCCTACCTGTCCATAGCGGCGGCCGTCCTGGAGGTGGCCTAGTGGCCTGTCTGCGAAACAGGCAGCCGTGTTGTGGCGGTCATCGGCGTCCCGTCGCTGCGTTCCGTCTCCTTGACGTACCGCTGCGGGTACGCCTTCGTCAGCGGGCCTTGCGAGGAACACCGCTGCCGACGCCATACCACACCGCTATCCCACAGACAGACCACTGATGTCCGCGCGTCGTGCTTTGGCGCCCGCCAAGCTCAACCTGTCCCTCCACGTGCGGCGCGTGGACTCCTCGGGCCTCCACCCCGTGCGGGGGCTCACCCTCTCGATCAGCCGGAACGACATCCTGGTCATGGAGCCGGCCGAGTCGGATCACCTGGAGATCCACGGGGCCGACCTCCCTACCGGTGACGAGAACCTGGTGTGGAAGGCGGTGTCCGCGCTCCGGAGGGGCCAGACCGATCCTCCACCGGCGAGGTTCGAGCTGTGGAAGCGGATCCCGGTGGCCGCCGGTTTGGCGGGGGGAAGCTCGGACGCGGCGGCCGCTCTGCTTCTCTACGGCAACTTGACCGGAAGGGACCGGGCCCACCTCACGCGGCCGGCGGTGAAGATAGGCGCCGACGTTAGCTTCTGCCTGCGGGGCGGCCTCCGGTGGATCGGAGGTTACGGTGAGCAGATCGGCGACCGGCTGGATCGGGATCGTGACTTCGTCCTGGTTGTTGCGGTACCACCCTTCATGCTCGAGACCGCTCGGGTGTACTCGGCCTGGGATCGCTTGGGTGAGCCGAAGGGCCGGACCGTGGCCGGGACAGCCATCCCTCCCGGCCTCCGGCGCCACGGCCTGCTGGTCAATGATCTCTACCCGGCCGCGACCTCGATCGAGCCGGACCTGGACGACTGGAGGGTCGAACTGGAGAGCCGCTGGGACCGTCCGGTGCTCATGTCGGGGAGCGGACCCTCCCTCTATGCCTTCTTCACCGACCAGGCCGAAGCCGGGGAGGGCCTCGAGTTGGTCCCAGAGGAAGCCAGAGACGCCTTCGTAGCCTCTCCACAAAGCCAGGGCGCTCACCTGGTCGAGGATGGAGGATGACCAGGTAGCCACGGTATTCCGGCGAGACCGAACCGGGCCGGGGAGACCGCTCCGGAGGCGGCCGGCGGTGGATCGTCCTAAACTCGCACGTTGCACCCGTCTGCCGGAAACGCCGGTGCGGGAGCCCCGAAGCCGTGGGGGGTAGTGTAAATGGCAGCACAGCGGGTTTTGGTCCCGCTAGTACGGGTTCGACTCCTGTCCCCCCAGCCAGACAGAGGAGTAGCGACGTGGCCATAAGGGCGGTGGTGCTGGGGGCAGGCGAGGGCTCCCGGATGAAGTCGATCCTCCCCAAGGTGATCCATCCTGTGGCGGGGCGGCCGATGATCGAATGGGTCCTCAACGCCACCGCATCCCTGGACCCGGTCCAGACCGTGGTGGTGGTCAAGCCGGATGCCGACCAGGTGGTGGCGATGCTGCCCGATGGGGCCACACCGGTGGTGCAGCCCAAACAGCTGGGTACCGCACACGCCCTCCAATACGCTCTCGAGGTTATCCCGCTGGATGCCGAAGACCATGTGCTGGTCGTGCCCGCCGACACGCCGCTCATCACGAGCGACACGCTGGCCGAGATGGCCAAGCTCCACCGGCGGACCGGAGCGGCCGTCACCTGCGTCACCGCCAACATGGAGGATCCGACCGGTTACGGACGGGTGGTGCGTGACGGCTGGGGCCGGGTGGAGAGGATCGTGGAACATGCCGACACCAACACCCACGAGCGGGAGATCAACGAGATCAACGGCGGCGTCTACATGTTCGACGGATCCTTGATCCGGGAAGCGGTGGCACGTGTGGAGCGCGACAACGTCCAGGGTGAGTACTACCTGCCCGACATGGTGGCCATTCTCGGCGCGGAGGGGTACGGGATCAGCGCCTACCGGACCGATGCCGAGGAGTTGTCCGGCGTCAACACGCAGGATCAGCTCGCCGGTGTCGCAGAGATCTTCCGGCACCGGATCAACCGGGCCTGGATGCGGGACGGGGTCTGGATGCAGGACCCGGGCCGGGTCTATATCAACGCCTCGGTGCGCCTAGAGGCGGGAGTACGGATACTTCCTGGGGTGCACCTGGAAGGATCGACTTCGGTTGCGGAAGGCGCCGAGCTCGGTCCCGACTGCTTCATCAAGGACAGCCGGATCGGCTCCGGCGCGAGGATCTGGTATTCCGTGCTCAGGGGCGTATCGGTGGGGGCCGATGCCGAGGTCGGTCCCTTCGCCTCGCTCCGGCCCGGGGCGGAGTTGGGCGACGGCGCCAAGGCAGGCACCTTCGTGGAGGTCAAGAACTCGGTGGTCGGCGCCCGCGCCAAGGTTCCCCATCTCTCGTATGTAGGAGATGCCGAGATCGGCGAGGAGGCCAACGTGGGTGCGGGGACCATCACGGCCAACTACGACGGGTACGACAAGCACCGAACCCGCATCGGAAGCCGCGCGCAGATCGGCTCCAACACCGTACTGGTGGCGCCGGTCGAGGTCGGGTCCGAGGCCTACACGGGCGCCGGCTCGGCCATCACCCGTGATGTTCCCGATGGCGCTCTCGGCGTGGAGAGGGCTTCCCAGCGGGAGATTCCCGGCTATGCGAAGCGGCGGAAAGCTCGCCACGAGGCCGAGTAGGCGGGCGCCGGAGGAGTCGGGGATGGGCCTCCATCGTTGTCCCGCGATCCCCGGACCGGAGTCTCGTCGCCGGCCAATGGGCCAACCGGACATTTTTCAGTACCCTCCTAGGACATGGAGCTCGTAACCCGCAAGCGCTTCATGCTGTTCACCGGATCGGCCAACCCCGAGCTGGCCGAGGCGGTGGCGGACGAGCTGGGCGTGAGGCTCGGCAAGATCCAGCTGTCGCGCTTCGCCAACACGGAGGTGTACACCCGCCCTTCGGAGTCGGTCCGCGGGTATGACTGTTTCGTCATCCAGAGCCACGCCCCCGAGATCAACTTCCACATCATGGAGCAGTTGATCCTGATCGACGCCCTCAAGAGGGCATCAGCCCACCGTATCACCGCGGTCGTGCCGTTCTTCGGGTATGCCCGGGCCGACAAGAAGGTACTGCCGCGTGAACCCATCTCCGCCCGGCTGATGAGCGACCTCTTCCTGGCGGCCGGGGCCGACCGGATAGTGTCGGTCGACCTCCACACCGGCCAGATCCAAGGCTTCTTCCCGAAGCCGTTCGACCATCTGACCGCGCTGCCGATCGTGACCGACTATCTCAAGGAACGTCTGGATGGTCCTACCACCGTGGTCTCCCCCGACGCCGGCGGCGTGAAGCGGGCCGAGAAGTACGCCCGCTACCTGGGGGCCTTCGTGGCCTTCGTCCACAAGCGCCGCGAGCTCGATGTCCACAACGAGTCCCAGGCCCTGACCGTGGTGGGAGCGGTACGGGGGCGCAATGCGGTGATCGTGGACGACATGATCGACACCGGCGGAACCGTGGAGAATGCGGCCCGGTTACTACGCGAAAGAGGCGCCCGGAAGGTGTACGTGGCGGCTACGCACCCTGTGCTGTCGCCCCCCGCCCTCAACCGGCTGAAGAAGGCTCCGATCGATGAGGTGGTGGTCACCGACACGCTTCCGATCAGCAAGGAAGCTCGGGACTTCGACAAGTTGACCCGGTTGTCGGTCGCTCCGATGCTGGCCGAGGCCTTGCAGGCGATCTTCATGGACAGTTCGGTGTCGGCGCTATTCCTCGGTGACAACAACTGAATGGCTCTTGATACCGAGATCTTCCGGGTGAGGACCGGCGCCGAACCGGCCGTTGTCGACATCGGCTACCGGCTGGCCACGTTCGCCCAGGGCCGTGGCGATGGCCTGCTGTCGGTGTTCGTGCCCCACTCCACGGCCGGGTTGGCCGTCATGGAGGTGGGCGCCGGGTCCGATAGAGACCTTCTCCGGTACCTGCGGGATGGTATGTCCCCCGACCGCTACCGCTGGGAACACCGGCACGGCGCTCCCGGTCATGGCGCCGATCACGTCATTCCCGCCTTCATATCGCCCAGCCTGGTGCTTCCCGTCCGGGACGGTGCGCTGGCCCTGGGCATGTGGCAGACCGTCGTGCTGGTGGACACCAACGTGGGCAATCCGGTACGGAACGTGAGGCTCAGCTTCCTGGCTGCTTGAGCGTCCACGCTCGCGTACCGAGGTCGGGGAGGACTATCCGCTCGCCGGGGAAGATGAGGTTGGGATCTCCGGAGCCGATCAGGTCCCGGTTCATTTCGATCACCTGTTTCCAGAGCGGGGCGATCTCCTCGGCGCCGGCCGTCCGGCCCAGGTGTGCGGCCAGGTAGCTGGCGGTGATCGACCACAGGTGGTCGCCCCGCTGCACCGTGTAGGTGACGGACGCCTCCCCGTGATCCAGGAGGGCACCGGGCGCTCCGCCGGCGAGGTGTGGAACCGGCACGATGACTCCGCCGGTGTCCGGAGACGATGTCAGGGGATGGTCCCCGTCGGGACTCGTGGCTGCCATGGGGACCGGGACGGTGGCGGCCGTCGGCGAGGCCGGAAGGACCGTGCTGGCGGCCGGGTCGAAGGCGGCTCCCGGGTGCTCGGCCGTGACGGCATAGGGAACCGGAGGGGCGTGGGCTGCGCCCGCCGGCGTCGAGATCGACAAGCTCCCCACCGCCAGCACCAGCGCCGCGGCGCGGCGGGCCAGATGGCGAATGGGAGCGATCGTCATCCACCGGGTTGCTCGCACCGCAACCGGGATACGGGTCACGTAGGCGAGGACGGAGAGGACGGTGGTGAGGCCGACCCAAGCCGTGATCGCGGCTGCGAGGAGCCAGACTGCTCCGTAAATCGCCTCCTCCGGGCCGGCGGTGAGGATCCGGCCCGGAGGGGGAAGCCAGGATGACTCCCTCAATCGGAGGAGTAGTAGGGCGCTGCCGGCCACTCCGGAGCCCAGGGCGGCCATCTGGATGAGCGTGCGTATCGGTCTCATGCCGTATACGTATCGCGCCGTGCCCGGGCTTTCAAGACCCTTGGTCAAGGCCGGAGAAATCCGAGATCGTCAAAAGTTTGTGAAGGAAATCACTTGCGGGCCGGCGAGGGGCCTGGTTAGTCTTTACGGCAAGTCGGCTCGCCGGCTCTTAATTTGGCCCGTCCTTGTGAAACAGTTCACAAGCGAGAGGGTCGGACCCCGAAACTGCGGGCGTATGGCGCTGCGCCTGGACACCGCCCGGACGGAGGGGGGAGCCGAGATCCGACGGTTTCGCGACTAGAAGGTGCAAGACCGTGTTGACCATTACCGAGCCGGACTGGCGTGAGATAGCGGCATGCCGGGACTCCGAGCCGAGTCTTTTCTTCCCCATCGGCACGACGGGGTTGGCCATAGAGCAGATCCAGGAAGCCAAGGGCATCTGCTCGCTCTGCTTGGTGACTGATGAGTGTTTGCAGTACGCGCTTCAGACCAACCAGGAGGCCGGGGTCTGGGGAGGTTATGCGGAGGATGAGCGGCGCCGGCTTCGCAAGCGCTGGATGGCCGAGCGGCGCCGGGCGGCTAGCTGAAGCGGAGCGGATCAGCCCCTCGTCTCGGTGGGTGCCACTAGGGGCCCGTCGGGGGGTGAAGAGAGCCGGTCCCGTCGTACTCCACATGGTGGGGTGACCGTTCCTAGCCCTGATTATTCATGTCCCCAGCACACCGACGCGGATCAGGCCACTTCAACCACATCATTTGCGCAGAGGCCACCTTTCACCTGCTAGGTGACACCACATCCGGCCGGAGGATTGGGTAGCCAAGATGGCTATAACCCCGGTCAGGGAGATGAAGCGCCCGTTTCCTGTCACCCGCCCAAACCCCCATCCATGAATAATTGGGGCTACCGGCCGAAGCCCACGGCTTTGTCGGGGGATTCCACCAACTCGATGAAGGCGATGCGCTCCAGCGGGACTCCTATGTCGCCGCCCTTGGCGTCCTGGAACCACAGGAGGGACACCCCGTCGCTGTAGGCGTCCTCGAGCCGCCTGACGATCTCGTCCCTGCTACCGACTTCCACCTCGATCTCACGCCCGGTATCCGCGATTCCGATACGTGCTCTCACCCGAACCTCCCCGGCCTTTGTGAGCTAGATGCGTCCAGGATCGTAGCCCAGTGGCCAGTGACCACTAACCAGCCTTGCGGTGAGCGGTCTGCTCCCTGGTCGCCTCGACGGAGGCCTTCAGGGCTTCGAGCAGATCCACCACCCGGGTTGGTTCCGGGGTCTCCGTGGCGACGATTTCCTTGCCCTCGATCTTCTGGCGCACCAGTTCCTCGATCTTCTCGCGGGTGGTGTCCGTCCATTGGTCGGGCACGAAATCCGTGGCGAGGTTCTCGATCAGCATCTTGGCCATGGCCATCTCGCTCTCCAGAGGCTCCACCTCCGTCTCGAGGTTCTCGAAATCGGCGGCGCGGATCTCGTCCGGCCAGTACATGGTCTCCAGGACGAGCAGGTCCTTCTGCGGCCTGATCGCCGCCAGGTGCTGGCGGGACCTTATCGCCACGGTTGCGATGGCGACCCGGTCGGTCTCGGCCAGGGCGGCCCGGAGGAGGCGGTAGGCCTTCTCTCCCGTGGGGCCGGGTTCCAGGTAATAGGACGTGCGGTAGTAGACGGGGTCGATCTGGAGCGCGTCGACGAAGGCCGCCACATCGACGATGCGAGGGCCGCCCTGGTAGGCGGCCGCGGCGATCTCGTCGTCGGTAAGCACCACGTACCGGCCCTTCTCGAACTCGTAGCCGCGCACGATCTCCTCGCGAGGGACCTCGCGACCGTCGGCATCGGCCACCTTGCGATACCTGATCGGGCTGTGGTCCTGCTCGCGGAGCTGGCGGAACTTGGGCCGCCGGCTGGTCGTAGCCGGATACAGGCGAACCGGAATGGTTACCAAGCCGAACGATACGGCGCCGCTCCGGATGGGTCGCATGTGCGGAGTCTAGGGGGATGCCGGGAGAAGAAAGGGGACGGGCTTGGATCGCACCCGGTCCGCTCCCCTGTGGACAAACCGCGGGCGGCTGTTCTATACTCCATCGACCCACCAACGGCAGGAAACCACCTGCCATCCGGCCGGGGCGCCGCGTTCTCTCCCCCTAGAACCGCGCCCCGGCCTTCCAAATTCCGGCGCCGGCCAAGCCCGGCCTCGTCCGCCCGATCCCGGCGTACTGGTAGGCTTCGCTGCCCGCATTCGAGCGCCAGCCCTCGTAGCTCAGGGGATAGAGCACCGGCCTCCGGAGCCGGGTGCGCAGGTTCGAATCCTGCCGAGGGCGCCTAGCTAGTCTGTAGTCAGTAGTCGGCAATTAGCGTTACTCAGTTTGTGACAACCGGCTGGAAACCAGCGACTATCAGCTAGCAACTACCAGCTAGGAACTAATCATCTAGTCTGGTGCGGCCCATTCCCAGAAGGTTCGCTATGGCGCTGCGCGATGTGCTTCCCTTGACCTGGACCCTACGGAACGACCGAGCTTCGATCGGTGGTGTCCGGCTGCGCGCGATCGCAGAACACTTCGGAACACCTGCGTACGTGTTCGACATGGCCCATCTCGAGGCGCGCCTAGATGAATTCACGAGCGCCTTCGACGGGATCGGTGTGCCCGTGTATGCCACCAAGGCCTTCATCTGCCCTGCCCTGGCCGAGATGGTCTCGTCACGGGGCTGGTGGGCGGACGTGGTGTCGGTCGGAGAGACCGCCATCGCCCGGCGAGGAGGGATTCCGGCCTCCCGCATCCTCCTTCACGGCAATCTGAAATCCGAGGCCGAGATCGACCTGGCGGCCTCGGGACAGGTGGGCATCACGGTCATCGACAGCCTGGACGAGATCGACCGGCTGGCCCGGGCCGCCCGGGCGGCGGGTCGTACCGTGGACGTGATGATCAGGCTCAACGAGGCGGTCGACCTGGTCACCAACCGGAAAGTCCTCACCACGGGCGATCACGCCAAGTTCGGGTTGTCGCCGGACGCGACCGACCAGGCCATAGCCAGGGTGGCCGCCACCGAAACCCTCCGGCTACGAGGGCTGCATCTCCATGCCGGGAGCCACATAACCGACCCGGAACTGTATGCCCGGATCCTGGAACGTCTGGCGGCGGTCGTGGCACGGAACCGGTCGGCCTTCACCACCACGCCGGTCATTCTCGACGTGGGAGGCGGCATGGCCTCGCCATACCTACGCGCCGATCCGAAGATCAGCCCGGCCGAGGTGGCCGCCGCCTTGCGGCGAGCCCTCGGGTCGCCGGAGATCGTGGAGCGGATAGGGCCGGTCGAGGTCATGGTGGAGCCGGGCCGGGCGCTGGTGGCCAACGCCGCGGTGCTGCTCTACACGGTCGGGGTTCGCAAGCCGTTGCCGGGCGGTGGCGAGATGCTGGCCCTTGACGGCGGCCTCACCGACAACCCGAGACCGGCCCTGTACGACTCCAGGTACGAGTTGTTGGCCGATGGCCGGCTTGACCAGCCGGCGGACCATCCCTTCCGGGTGTTCGGCCGGATGTGCGAGACAGACGTGATGCTCGAGGAGGTCCTGCTACCGGCGACCATGGCCCCCGGTGATCTGGTCGCCATGCCCGCGGCGGGCGCCTACACCTTCGCCATGTCGTCCCGCTACAACGTGTTGCCCCGCCCGCCCGTCCTGTTCGTCAAGGACGGCGAGGTGCGGGAGGTGGTGCGCCGGGAGACACTCGAGGAGGTTCTGGCGGGTCAAAGAACATTGAATGAGACCGAACCGTTGGTCGTCTAGGAGGGTACTGAAAAATGTCCAGTCGGCCCGAAAACCGGAAACAAGACCCCAGGCAGAAGTATCGCGGGCCAACCCATCCTCGTCTTCTTCAGCACCCTCCTCGCGTGGATGGGAGCAGAGTATGAGCATGCAGATCGGTGTCGGATTCCTTGGCGCCGGCACGGTCGGGAGCGCCCTCATCCGCCGGCTCATCTACGAGTCGGACGCGATCGCCGCCAAGACGGGCCTCGACCTGGTGGTACGCGGGATCGCGGTCCGCGACCTCGCCAAGGATCGGGGGATCGTGATTCCTCCCGGGTTGCTGACCGATCGACCTCGCGACGTGGTGGACGACCCGAAGGTCCAGATCGTGATCGAGGTCATGGGAGGTCTGGATCCGGCCGGAGACCTGGTGATGAGAGCTCTCAACTCCGGCAAGGCCGTCGTGACGGCCAACAAGGAGCTGATGGCGTCTCGGGGACGCGACCTGCTGGCCGCCGCCGAAACTGCAGGTGTATCGCTGCTGTTCGAAGCGGCTGTGGGAGGAGGTATTCCGATCATCCGCCCCCTCTCCGAGTCCCTGGCCGGCGAGAGGATCACCTCGGTGCTCGGAATCGTGAACGGAACCACCAACTACATCCTGACCCGCATGGTGGAGGAGGGAATCGCCTACGAGGAAGTGCTGGCCGAGGCGCAGGAGTTGGGCTATGCGGAGGCCGATCCCACCGCCGACGTGGGCGGCGGCGACGCGGCCTCGAAGGCCGCCATCCTGGCGAGCCTGGCCTTCGGGACCTGGGTGGACGGCTCGCAGGTCACCAGGGAGGGCATCGAGGACCTCAGCACCGAGGACTTCGTGTTCGCCCGGCGGCTCGGCTACATCCCCAAACTCCTGGCGATCGCCGAGTATTCCGAAGACAGCATCGCGGTTCGCGTCCATCCCACGCTCGTGCCGCTGGATCATCCCCTCGCCTCGGTCCGGGGAGCCACCAACGCCATTTACGTCTCCGGACCTTCGATAGGCGAGCTGTTGTTCACCGGTCCCGGAGCAGGGGGAGAGCCGACCGCGACAGCTCTGCTCGGCGATGTGATCATGTCGGCCCGGGAACGCTTGGCCGGGACACAGGTCAAGTCCAGGATTCGATTCGGAACGGGTCGCCTCCGGGACGTGGCGGACTTCTCGACCAAGTGGCTGATCCGGACTACCGTGGCGGACCGCCCCGGCGTGCTGGCCCAGATAGCGGCGGTGTTCGGCCGTCATGAAGTGTCGATCAAGTCGGTCTGGCAGGATGGCCGCGGCGACGAGGCCTCCCTCCTGCTGGTGACGCACGAGTCTCCAGAGGGCGACCTGCAACTGGCGGTATCGGAGCTGGCCGGGCTCGAAGTCGTGTCCTACGTGGATTCGGTCATGCGGGTCTACAACGACGAGTCCTGAGTGTCGGTCCGGCTGGTCTCGACGCGAGGTGGCCCGGCGGTCGACATGCCGGCCGCCGTCCTCGCCGGGCTGGCGCCCGACGGAGGTCTGTACGTTCCCGAAGAGTGGCCTCGGCTCGATCCCGCCGGTCTGGACGCCGGCTCCGGCTTCACGGCGGTGGCCACCGCGGTCCTCGGTCTGTTCACATCCGACCTGCTGCCCGCCCCCCGGCTGGAACGGCTGGTAGGGGAGGCGTTCGCCCGCTTCGACCACCCCGAGGTGGCGCCCCTGGTGGAACTCGGTCAGGACCTCTACCTGATGGAGTTGTTCTGGGGCCCCACCCTTGCCTTCAAGGACTTCGCTCTCCAGGTCCTCGGCCGCCTGGTCGACGTGGCGCTGGGCGAGAGCGGCGGCAACGCCATGATCCTCGGCGCCACGTCCGGCGACACCGGTTCGGCGGCCATGGAGGCGTTTCGGGATCGGGAGCGGGTGGACGTGGTGATCCTGTTTCCCGAGGGACGGACCACCGAGGTGCAGCGCCGGCAGATGACCACCATCGAGGCGCCCAACGTCCACGCAGTGGCCGTAGAGGGGACCTTCGATGACTGCCAGGACCTGGTCAAGGGGGTGTTCGCCGATCCCGGAGCCCGTGAAGACCTGTCGTTGTCCACGGCCAACTCGATCAACTTCGGCCGGCTGATCACGCAGGTCGCCTACTACTACTGGGCGGTGGCCCGGCTGGGCGGGCCGGTCTCGTTCGCCGTTCCCAGCGGCAACTTCGGCAATGTCTATTCCGGTTATGCCGCCACCCGGATGGGCCTCCCGGTGCAGCGCCTGATCGTGGGGAGCAATGCCAACAACGTGCTCGACGGGTTCTTCCGGGACGGCCGGCTGGACCTCGGAACCGTGATCCCGACCCTGAGCCCCTCGATGGACATCCAGGTCCCGTCCAACCTGGAGCGTCTCCTGTTCGACTTGTTCAGGCGGGACGGGGAGAGGCTGATGGCGGCCATGATCCGCCTGCGCGAGAAGGGCTCTCTAGCGGTTACGGCCGGTACGGATGACCTCTTCGTGTCGAGGTGGTACGACGACGAGGACACGATGGCGACGATGCGGCAGGTCTACCGATCCTCGGGGAGGATCGTGGACCCGCACTCGGCGGTCGGGATAGCGGCAGCCCGGGACACACCGACGGATGGTCCGGTGGTCTGCCTGGCGACGGCCCACCCTGCCAAGTTCGCCGATGCGGTCGAGAGTGCTCTCGGCCGGCCGTCACCCGTTCCTCCGGCGCTCGAGGGCATCCACGATCGCCCCGAGAGGGTCACCCGGATCCCCAGGGATCTCGGTGCCATCCACCGGTTGCTCAGGGAGAGAAGCCGCTTCGCCTAGGAGTGCTCCGAGTCTCTCGTTGCTGAGGTGTTAAACCGTCTCGAGTCCTTAGCCCCAATTATTCATGGTGGGGGTCTGTCCGGGTGACGAGAATGGATGCTTCGTACTCCTGGCCTGGGGTACAACCATTGACAGCCCCGTCTTCCAGTTGGTGCGGTGTCAACCGCAGGGTGAAGTGTGGCCGCTTGCGAATTATGTGGTTGAAGTGGCCCGATCCGCGTTGGTGTGCTGGGGACATGAATAATCAGGGCTAGCGAGGCCGTAGCCGGTTACCGACGTCCTATCCCATCACGGCCCACCCCCCCCAACTGGTGGCTTCGGGCTTGGGGGACCTGAAAGGCCACAGCTACGCTGCTCCTCGGAGGGCGAGCGTGGCGACGTGCAGTTCGCAAGGTACATGCTATTCCCGCGCTGGTAACGGGTGTACTCGGCGCGCGGCAAGCCCGCGGCGCCAGCCCAGGATGGTGGGTTGTGCGACTGCCTCACCAACGAGCATCTCTGCGATGTGGATACGAATCTGTTGAGGCTGCGCGATTTCGTGGGGTTGGCTGCCTTGTTAGCGCTCGCAGCGGCAGCGTGTGGCTCCGAGGAGGTAGCCGTGCCGGCGTCGGTTGCCCAGGCCGACGCAACGACTACCACGTTTGCGGCGGTTGAGGAGGTCTCTTCCACCGCTGGAGCGGTGGAGGTTGCGGAGGTCGGGACGGTGGTTGTTGAGGGGGAGGCGCCCGCTACTGCTGAGGTCGTGGAGGTGGTGCTGAGGAGGCTTCTTCCACCGCTGGAGCGGTGGAGGTTGCGGAGGTCGGGACGGTGGTTGTTGAGGGGGAGGCGCCCGCTACTGCTGAGGTCGTGGAGGTGGTTGTTGAGGAGGCTTCTCCCACTACTACTA
>JAPPGU010000037.1 GCA_028821265.1 bacterium
ATCGGCTTGTCCTCGCCGAGTTGCGAGGCGTAGGCGACCGGATGCCAGTAGTCGACCAGTGCCTGGTAGAGGCGCTCCTCGGCGGAGTGATCGAAGCGGATCTCGTCCTCGGTAACGCTGTACTGGTCGGCAACGGTCACTTCGTCCTCCCATTCCTGCACGCGAATGCCCGGTCCGGCGCCGAGTCTACGAACCTGAGGCACAGACCGTCATCTTGGTGCGGTGTTCCTGAGGTTTGGGGCGTCATGTGTGGTGTTGTGTGCCTCAAGTTCGTGGGCGCCGGCGTTCCTGAGGCGTAGGGCGTCATGGGCGGTGCGGTGTGCCTCAAGTTCGTGGACCGCAGCAATCTTGATGCACAGGACGTCACCGGTGGTGCGGTGTTCCTGAGGTTTAGGGCGTCATGGGCGGTGCGGTGTGCCTCATGTTCGTGGACCGCAACGTTCTTGATGCACAGGACGTCACCGGTGGTGCGGTGTTCCTGAGGTTTAGGGCGTCATGGGCGGTGCGGTGTGCCTCATGTTCGTGGACCGCAACGTTCTTGATGCACAGGACGTCACCGGTGGTGCGGTGTTCCTGAGGTTTAGGGCGTCATGTGTGGTGTCTTGTGCATCAGGTTGGTGGGTCGCGGCTTTCTTGATGCACAGGACGTCACCGGTGGTGCGGTGTTCCTGAGGTTCGGGGCGTCATGTCGCACTCGGGCGGCCTATGCGAACTTGGATTGGGTTACGCTCGGGTGGCCGGCGCCCCCAACGGTGCTCCGGCGTCAGCCCTGGAGGCCTTCGATGCCAAGTGCGGACTCTCGGACGACCATGCGTTACCTGGTGATGCCCCGAGGCATCAACGTGGGGGGCCGGAATCGGGTACCGATGGCGGGGCTCAGGTCGGAGTTGACCGCGGCGGGCTTTTCCGATGTGGCGACCGTTCTCGCGAGCGGGAACGTGGTCGTCTCGACCGAGTCGGATCGTCCCGCCGAGGTCGCGGCCACGGTGCGGCGGTTGCTCAACGACGCGTTCGATGTCGATGTTCCCTGTATCGCGCGTACGGCCGACCACGTGCGGGGGGTGCTCGATCGCAATCCCTTGGAGAAGGTCGTCTCCAACCCGTCGCGCTACCTCGTGATCTTCCTGTCGGAGGAGCCCGATCCCGAGTTGGTAGGTGCGCTGCTGGAGGAGGACCACGGCCCCGAGGCCATCACGATCGAAGGAACGGAGGCATTCGTCTGGTCCCCGGATGGGCTCAAGGCGATGACCCTCTCGTACGCGTACCTCGAAAAGCGGTTGGGAGTGGTAGCCACCGCACGCAACTGGAACACGGTCAACAAGGTGGTCGCCAAGCTCTGACTGCCGACAGACTGGTGTGGGGCCTCCCAACCTCGGGCAAGCCGTGGGTCGACCGTCTCACCCCCCAGGGGCTGGCAACCGGTAACGACCGAGCGGTTAGCGTCGCCTCGCTCCTCTGTACGGCGTGGAAGGGTTACGATCATCGACCGGGACCCGCCGCGAGCTTGACGAATAGGGAGGGGTATGGGGGATCCGGTACCGCCACTGCGTTGCGACCTGCTTCTCGAGGGCGGGACCCTGGTGACCCTCGATCCGGCCCGGCCGGTGATCGAAACTGGCTATGTGGCGATCTCGGGCGAGCGGATCGTAGGAGTCGGCGAATCGGGCGCAGCCCCGGAGTACCTGGCCGATCGGGTGATCTCCTGCCGCGGCCGGTTGGTGATGCCGGGCCTGGTCGACTGCCACAACCACCTCTTCCAGTCACTGGGGCGTAGCCTGGGCGAGGGCCTGCCCGGCTGGGAATGGCTGAGCAGGTTCATGTGGCCGTACGCCGCCGCGATCACGCCCGAGGAGACGGTGGCGGCCGTGTACCTGGCGGCGGTGGAGGCCGCCCTGGCCGGTACCACCGCGCTGTTGGATCATCACTACGGCCGCACCGACTACGAGACCACCCTGGCTGTGGCGGCCGCCCTGGAGGAGGTCGGTCTCAGGGGGGTGGTGGCGCGGGGCGTCACCGGTGGCTACACCGCGCTGGCCGAGCGCCAGGGCCTGCCCCGGGAGGCCTTCACCGGCAGCGACCGGGAGGAACTCGACACCACCGAGGCGTGCATCGAGGCCCGGCCTCCCGGGGCACGGGTGGCGGTATGGCCCGGCCCGATCAACACCGTGTACACCGGCCAGGACCTGCTGGTCGCCGCGGTCGAGACAGCCCGCCGGCACGGGACCGGCTGGCACACCCACCTCAGCGCTCCCAAGAGCGATCCCGATGTCTACCGGGAGGCATACGGGGTCCGTCCGGCCATCTGGCTCCACAGCCAGGGTCTGCTTGGCCCGGATGCCGTGCTGGCCCACGCCACCTGGCTCGATGACGGTGAGATCGAGGCCATCGGCTCGACCGGTACCGCGGTGGTGCACTGCCCGATGTCCAACCAGTACGTTCCCTACGGGGTGATGCCCATGCGCCAACTCCTCGACGCCGGCGCCACCGTGGGGATGGGCACCGACGGCTCCACCTGCGGCCATCGCCAGGACCTCTTCGAGAACATGAAGATGCTGGTGCTCATGCATCGGCTGGCGGAACTCGAACCCACCGCCTCGTCAGCCGGCGAGGCACTGCGTATCGCCACCGTCGGCGGGGCTAGGGCCCTGGGCATCGACGCGGGGCGGTTGGCCCCCGGAGCGCTCGGCGACGTGATCGTGCTGGACGCCACCCGGCCCCACCTCACCCCGGCCCACGACCCGCGCGCCGCCGTGGTCTACGCCGCCCGGGGCAGCGACGTGACCATGAGCATCGTGGGCGGAGAGGTCATCGTGGAGGACGGCCGGTGCACCCGCGTGGACCAGGACGAGGTGATAGCGGAAGCCCGGGCCAGAGCTGCGGACCTGATCGGACGGATCGGCCTGGCCTCGCTCGGCACCGCGAGCCGCCGCGGTGCGGGCCGGGCGCAATGACCCACCGAGGACGCCGGAATGTTACAGCTTTGATATTTATGATAACAACTGCTGACCACGTGTGTCATCAAATTATGGTAGAGTAGGATTGGAAGCTAAGAAGCAGAAGGAATGGCCACGATGTCCTCTCCAGCCACCGAGGGTTATGCAGATGCTGCTGCGGCACGAGCCGAAGCCGCCAGCGAGGCCAGGATCGAGAAGGCAATCAGCAACCAGACGAAGTGGATCATCACCACTCTCGCCGCAGCGTCGATCGGGATAGTGAGCATCGTCATCACCGTGGTGATCGCTCTGGCCGACTAGGAGACAGATACGGGCGGCCGGGAGAGCCCCGGACTTCCCCGCCCGTGACCACCCGGAAAGACGACGCCGCAAATCACGAAAATCCGGTGCTCCGCACCGGGCCCACCCCCGCCTCCACCTGTCCGATTTGGGCGTGTGGGTCGGCCATGCCCGGCCCGGTGCCGGGAAATCGGCGTCTCGCTCCACTAAGCCTCGTATGTTCCCTCGGGCCGGCTGAACCGATCGGGTGCTACATCATCAGCCGGCATTTGGTGCTTGGCGATGGGCAACGTATCTCGAAGCTAGGACAGTTTCAACCCTGTTCTGCGAGAGCGTGAAAAATAACCGTGTCGAAGTTGCCGCTAGGCGGACCACACCCTCTTGAAGAGGTCGATCCAGTTGTGGCCCATGATGCCGGCGATGGCGCCGGACGGATAACCTCGCCGGACCAGTTCCTCGCGGATGCCGGGAATCCGGGAGGGCGAGTCCAGGTCGATGAGGCGGGGGTCGGCATCCAACGGGTAGTCCTCGACGGTCCACGCTCCGGACTCGATCATGCGCCGGACCATCTCCATACCCGACTCGGCAAAGTCCAGCCCGAGCCCCACCTGATCGGGTCCGATCATGTCCACCAGGTAGTCGATGTGGTCCACCAGGTCCGATACCGTGGCGCCCTTGCCGCCCGGCTTCACGAAGGCCGGGAAGGTGACCACCCCGACCAGGCCGCCCAGGTCGGCAACCGCCCGTATCTGCTCGTCGTCGATGTTGCGGCGATGGGGGGTTAGCGCGGCCGGGTTGGAGTGGGAGAACACCGGCGGCGCCGAGGTGGCCCGCATGGCGTCCATGGTGGTGCGGCGCCCGGTGTGGGAGAGGTCCACCACGATCCCGAGCCGGTTCATCTCCCGAATGGCCTCCCGCCCGAAAGCGGTGAGCGGACCGTCCTCGGCGCTGAGGCATCCGTCGCCCAGCGGGTTGGCGAAGTTGTAGCAGAGCTGCACCATCCGGAGCCCCAAGCCGTGGAAGGCTTCGTAGTTGGAGAGGTCCTCGCCTAGGGGGACGCCGTTCTGGAAGTGGATGATCACTCCCAGCTTGCCTGGATCGGGGAACCGGTCGAAGTGCGAGGGTTCGGTGACCGCCACCAGCCGGTCGTCCTGGTCGGTCCACCGGGCCCATTGCTCGAGTAGCTCCTGCGTCTCGGCCGGGGTCTCCCAGTTGGCCACGGTCGGCGCCCCGATGTCGACCCCTCCCTCGATGTAGAGGTCCCACGATTCGGGATCGGTCATCAGCGGACAGACCGCGTCCACAACCGTCATTGTTGATCCCCCTCTCGAGGTACTGGGGTACCGGGCCTGACCAAGGCCCTACTGAGCGCCGGATTGTACCCAAAAGGAGATGTGCGGCTGTGTGACGCTCGTGGTTGTCCCCCCGCTCGTCTGGTGACTCGTTTCCGATCGTTGGAGTGAGTCCGGCGGGGGTCTTGCCAGGCTCCTATTCGACCCATCGAATCGATGGAGGGCTTGACGCGGGTTGTGCTGGCCGGTCCGGTTGGCGAACTCTCTACGGCTGCCGAAGAAACCGACTCGGCAGTGGCGTTGATCCCAGCACACACCATCCGTCCCACAGAATTTGTGGATGCCATAAATCCGGCAATGTTGGGCTTTAGTGTCAGAGGTACAACTGGGTGCCGAGGCCTGTTACAAACCCGGCGTGAGCAGGATTTCCGAAGAGCCGACAAAAATCACCGGTTTCCCCGACGTGTCTGAGGGCCGCAGGAATACAATCAAGCTATTCGTCCATGCGAATTTGGGCGACAAAGCGGAGGCTCTTCAGTTCCTCCGAACCCGGGCGGGCCTGAGGAGTCTTACCCTGAAGGAGGGCCGGCCCGATGCGGACTCGAGAACACGCAAATCGTAGCTACTCATATCGGAGACGACTAGCGATCTGGTTCGGAGTTCTCGCGCTCGTCGCGGCGGCGTGCGGAGGCGCCGAGGAGGATACTGCGGCTCCGACAACTGCGGCTCCGACAACTGCGGCTCCGACAACTGCGGCTCCGACAACTGCGGCTCCGACAAGTCAACGGCCAGACGGAGTGCCGGCACCGGGTGAGAGTGAAACGCTCGACCGGATCTACAACAACGGCGAGTTCGTGGGTGGCTGTGCCCCAACGACCCCGCACTGCATCATCGACCCGTCGATTAACGAATGGGTTGGCCTGGGTCCATCGATTGCGGAACTCCTAGCCGAGAGACTTGGCGTCAGGTATCGGACGGTAGGTGCCGGCTGGGACGCTATAGTTCCTGGCCTCGCCACCGGCAAGTACGACATGATCGTAACCGGCCTCACCTTCCGCCCCGAGCGCGCCGAGTCGGTTGACTACGAGTTGTTGGGTTCGTACGGGTTCTGTGTCCTTGCTCGTGCTGACGACGACCGTGTCCAATCTTGGGAATCCTTTGCTGAAAACCCTGAACTTAGATTGGGGCAGATCGCAGGGGTCGCTGAAGAGGCGATGATAAGGTCAGACTTTCCCACCATCAATCTTGTTAGTATGCAGTCCACACGTCCGAGTCTTTCTGAAGAGGTGTCGACTGGACGCATCGATGGGACCTTGATGGGATCAATAAGCATCCCGCTAGAGATGGAGGTTTATCCCAATCTCAAGGTTATCCCCGAGGATTGCTTTGAAGCACCGATATTGGGACAGCCTTGGGGTATGGCTGTTCCCAAGGGTGACACGGTGATGCTTGAGTGGTTTGGCGCGGTGGTCGAGGAGTTGAAAGCAGACGGAACATGGGACGATCTGATCGCCTACTGGTACGCACCCGAACAGCTTCGATTGGGCATCGAAGGGTAAGTTAGCGATATTTACGGCGTCGCGGTGAGTCCATGGCAATGGCGAAGGCACCGCCTTCATTTTGCCTGGCTCATCGTGGCGTTCGTCGCTACAGGATGCAATATCGAACCACCTCAGACCGTGAGGCCGGAACGGTTCGAGGTGACCGAAGCATATGAGCGCGTGCCCGGGCTTATCGATAGCCCAACTGTCATAGATGCAATCTCCAAGGGGTACTTTCGAGTCGGGCTACCTGTGGCGAGCCCATATTCAATGGTCCGTCCCGGACCTAATGACCTCGTGGGTGTTTTCCCGGATATGGCAAATGAGTTGGCTGAGCGCCTAGGCTTCAGAGGCATAATCGGCCAAGTACAACGTTGGGAGGACATTCCTGACGACCTCGACAAGGGTGTCGTACAGCTGATATTCCTGACCGAAGAGCCAGCGAACAAATCCTATGGGTGGGTCCCCGTCCTAGAAGTCGGCTATTGCCTGATCAGAGGGTCGAACCCATCTTCCTCCGGTGAAGACCGATTGGCAGTGGTGGCGGGCGCGCCAGTAGGAAGAGAATCTCTCCCCGCCGCGGGTGAAGTAGTGGAGGTCACCGAACCAACACTCGAAGGGGCCATCCGCGCCGTTGTCGAAGGAGTGGCGGACCGGACAGTGATAGTGAGCTCGCTCGTTCCGCTAATCCCTTCAGATCACCGTGGGCTAACGGTTGAACCTAGTGGATGTGGGGACGACTCGCCACTTTGGACCTCGACATGGGGGATAACCACGCGAGGTGACGACCCGGCAATTGTCGAATTCCTAAAACAATTCGTGACCCAACTCGCATCAGATGGCGTGCTGGCCGACAGCATCAGCGAGTGGGCGGAATCGACTCTGGCCGCTCAGCGAGTCTCATCGTTGATTGGATCGCCATGATCGTTATGAAACAATTCCGGGTACTCGCCGCTGGCGGATATACCATCGACTTCAGCGGCGTGTTCGATCTTGCGCCGTTTCTCGCCAGCGGGATCAAGATAACGCTGCTAGTAGCGGCAGGTTCGTTTACATTGGCCGTCGCAATAGGAATCTTCGTTGCTGTGGCCCGCATCGCGGGTCCGAGACCTGTCGACCAGTTCCTCACTCTCTATGTCGACATCGGAAGAAGTGTGCCCGATATCGTCATAATCTTTCTTACTTTCTTCTTGCTCCCCGTTGTGATCGGGAGGAACGTCGGCCCTGTGCAAGCTGGGATTGTGGCCCTCGGGTTCTCGACTGGTGCTGCTTTCTCGGAGCTATTTCGGGGAGCGATTTACAGTCTCGACACGGGGCAATGGCTGGCCGGCCGGGCCATTGGCATGTCCACCCCACAGCTCTATCGCAGAGTGATCCTTCCACAGGCGATAGTGAGGATGCTCCCGCCGTTGGGGAGCCAGACCATCAGCCTAATGAAGGCGACTGCACTCGTATCCCTGATCGGCGTTGCCGATCTGATGTGGCAGGGGGAAGCGGTGGTAATGTGGACGTCTAGAAGGTTAGAGACTTACACCGTAATTGCACTTCTCTACTTCCTACTGACTACTCCGATCGCAGTCTTGTTCAACATCACCTATAATAAGCTCAGGGTCAAGTAAGCGATGGGATACAACTGGCAATGGGATATAGCCCTCGAATGGATACCGTGGGTCTTGGTGGGGATCGGCAACACGATTCTCTTGGCTATTACATCGATGGTCACAGGCCTCGCCCTTGGAGTCATGGTTGCAATGGCTCGCATCAGTGGACCAACGTGGCTGCGGAGATTAACACTGGTGTATACAGAATTCTTCCGCAACACGCCGTTCCTTATCCAACTCGTCTGGGTGTTCTATGCGATCCCCATAATAACCGGCAACATCACCCCTGCGGCTTTCCTTGCAGCCTGGGTGGCACTGTCGCTCAACCTCGGTGCCTTCCTTGGAGAGGTTCTGCGAGCCGGCGTTGCCGCTGTGGATAAGGGCCAATGGGATGCCGGGCGGGCGCTTGGCATGTCGCAAAGGCAAGTGTACAGAAGGATCGTTCTCCCAATCGCCACTATATATGTTATTCCACCAATCGCTACCTTTTGGGTGTCGACCTTCCGTGAGACGTCACTCGCCTCTGTGATATCGGTCACCGAGCTTTTCTTTAGAGCAAGGTGGGCGGCGACCATTACCTTCCAGTTCCTCGAGTTGTACATAATTGTCGGTGTCATCTATTTTCTCGCTACATATCCCCAGGCGCGTGCGGTCGACTTCATCCACCGCAGAGTGAGGTTGCATTGACGGAATCAGCACTCAGTGACACGAACCTCTTGGTAGAAGCTGTCAATGTCCGTAAGAACTACGGAGATGTTGAGGTCCTCCGGGGGGTTAACCTCGGCGTCAGTAAGGGAGAAGTTGTTGTGATTATGGGTCCGAGTGGGTCAGGAAAGAGTACGTTCCTCCGTTGCGTCATCCGCCTCGAAGAGATTCAGGGGGGGAAGATCTCAGTCCTTGGCAAGGACGTCAACGACAAATCGACTGACATCGCCTCTCTGCGCTCGAAGTGCGGGATGGTCTTTCAGCAATTCAATCTCTTCCCGCACCGGACCGCCCTTGAGAACGTAATGGAGGGCCTCACTACGGTCAGAGGGATGGGGCGCAAGGCGGCGCGAGAACGGGCAGCCTTTGAGCTAGCGAATGTCGGCCTCTCGGCAGTGGCGGACCAACGACCCGGCCAACTGTCCGGAGGGCAGGCGCAACGGGTGGCCATAGCCCGAGCTCTTGTTATGGACCCGGCCGTTTTGTTGTTCGACGAGCCCACATCGGCGTTGGATCCTGAACTGGTGAGCGACGTCCTCCAAGTGATGAAGCAACTAGCCGATGGAGGGATGACCATGATCGTTGTCTCCCACGAGATGGGGTTCGCTCGGCGAGCCGCAGACCGTGTCTATATGTTTGATGAGGGTGTAGTAGTCGAAACGGGTCCACCGGACGAGATGTTTACGAACCCTATTCACGAGCGAACGAAGGGGTTCTTGAACCAGCTCAGTTGGGGTTCTTGAACCAGCTCAGTTGGCACGACGACCCAGGTCCTCAATCAAACGACTCTAGCGCATAGAAGGGCACCAATGAGCACCACAAGGATCAATCCTGGCTGGCGGGCACGAATCGGCGTCCTTTGGCCGGAAACTGGAAATACCGACGACGAGCTTTGGGGTTTTGTCCCTAGTGGCGTTGCAGTTCACGTGGCGCGGACACTCGCTGACGGGCCAGCGTCTGTGGAAGTCCTCAAAGCTATGGCGGTCAGTGAGAACACCGAGCGACTCGCCGAGGGCTTGGGAAAGATTGACGTCGACGTCGTTACATACGCATGCACGGCCGCGGGGTTTATCCGCGGCCATGGCGGTGATGCCGAACTGAATTCGAGGTTGTCGGACGCGGCTGGGGGGATCCCAGCGTCTAACGCAGCCACCGCAACAGTTAATGCTTTGAATTCGCTCTCCCTTGAGAGGATCTCGATAGCGTCTCCCTACATAGGCGAGATAGACGTTTTGCTCTCCGAGTTTCTTGACGCGAGTGGCTTCAAGATCATTCGGCAGCAAAACCTCGGAATTCGTGGGCCTGACCTCGGCCACATTTCCCTCGAAGAGGCCGCCCGCTTGGTGCGCCAGGTCAATTCCAAGGACTGTGACGGGGTGTATGTGGCTTGCACTGGGATTCGGAGCTTGCCGATCATCGATGCGTTGGAAGAGGACCTCGGAAAACCCGTCGTCTCAGCCCTCCAGGCGACGATGTGGGAGGCCCTGCATCTCAGCGGGGTCCAGCCGAACGTCAACGGCCTGGGGCGCCTATTCGCCAGTCCATATGTCGACGGAGGTCGTACATGAGCGGGCGGTTTGTTGATCTTCGTAGTGACACGCTGTCGCTACCCACGGAAGCCATGCGGACTGCCATTGCTGATGCTCCGCTGGGCGACGATCAGTACGGGGAGGATCGGCTGACCATCGAGTTCGAGCAGAAAGCGGCAGAACTCGTTGGTAAGGAGGCGGCGCTGCTCGTCCTCAGCGGGACGATGGGCAACCTCGTTGCCGCGATGACCCATTCCAGGCCAGGCCAAGAAGTCATCGTCGGCGACGATACTCATTTCTACAACGCCGAAGTTGCAGGCTATGCGCGGGTTGCAGGACTCGCCTGCCGCCCACTCCCGAGCGGGCCACAGGGCTTGGACCCCGCTGCGGTGGAAGCCGCGATCAGACCAGGATCAAGCACGCATCGCCCCACCACCGGCTTGATCATTGTCGAGAACACCAACAACCGCGGTGGAGGCACCGTGGTCACTCTTGAGCGAATGCAACAACTGAGCGACGTCGCGGCAAGGCATGCCGTTCCGGTCCACATCGACGGAGCTCGAATCTTCGAAGCAGCTGTTGCGCGTGGTGTTGGTCCAGATGATTTGTGCATGTGGGGAGACTCCGTGACGTTCTGCTTAACCAAGGGTTTGTCGGCTCCGCTGGGAGCGGCCCTCGCTGGCTCTGGTGACTTCATCGCGGCAGCTCGAAGGAACCGACAGATGATTGGCGGTGGAATGCGCCAGTCTGGCATTATCGCCGCTGCAGGTTTGGTCGCACTCGATTCGATGGTGGATCGTCTCGCGGTCGATGCCAGGCATGCACGTACGCTCGCGGAAGGCATAGCGAGCGTTGAGGGCTTGACGGTCGACTTGGAGCGGGTACAGACCAACATGGTCTATGTCGACGTGTCCGGAACAGGATTCAGTGCCGAAACTGTCCTGCAGTCACTGCGCGAATTGAACGTGATGGCACTCTCGACGGCTCCTTACACGATCAGGCTCTGTACGTATCAGGGGATCGATGAAGCTGATATTGGATACGCAGTAAGCGCTTTCAGGGAAATTGCTGCTCGTGGTTTTCGGCCGGACGGTATCAACGAGAGGAACCAGATTCACACCTACACCTAGCCTTGGCGGGCGCCATGGGATCACTATGTACTACGCGAAACAATGAAGGGAGTGAAGAGAGTAATGACAGACAAGGAAATTGTCGTTTTTTGGCGACATCTCGATATCCCAAACGACCCAGTGTTCTGGGGAATGGTTCGAGATTTTAACAACATCAACCCTGATCTCCACGTCGAGATGGTTGAGGTCCCCTGGAACCGAGAGCACGAAATGCTCGTCGAAGCGGCAGAGAGTGGTAATCCACCAGACTGCTCGGATGTCCCCGAGTACTGGCTAGGAGAGTTCGTGGCCAAGGACATGCTCGAGCCTCTGGATCCCTTTATCGCAGACTGGGCGGCGGCCGAGGATTTTGTCGACGGATACTGGGGAGAGATGGGCGGCGCGCCAGACTCGCCACACTTTGTTGTGGGCGGCGGGCGAGGCGTTGATATCTTGTATTACCGAACCGACATCTTCGATTCCCTGGGACTGACTCCTCCGACCACACTCGATGAGTTCTTGGACGCCGCCCTTGCTCTCACCCATGCCCCAGAGCGCTACGGGTTTGGCATGAGGGGCTCCCGAGTAGGCCATCGGTTCTGGGGCGACCTGACCCGTGCGCATGGACTTCAGTTCAATGATGATGAAGGGAATATCACACTGAATACGCCTGAGGCCATCGAGGCTAATCAGTGGTTTATCGACCTCTATTCCCGACACCGGGTCACACCACCGAGTGCTATTACCGATAGCTTCGGCGAACACGTCGAGCAAATTGCCACGGGGAAGATCGCGATGGTAGCCCACACGATTCATCTGCAGGCAATCCTCCGCGAGGAGCTTGGCGATAAGATCGGCGCCGTGCCGATGCCGTCCGGGCCCGGGGGCTCTTGGACGACCTTCTACCCTCAGAATCACGCCATATACAAGGGAGCATCCAACAAGGAGGGGGCTTGGCGGTTCATCTCGTGGCTAGCCGAAGCGCCACAAGTCGAAAGATGGTGCAAGAATCCTAGGCGCCCGATGCTTCCCAACGTCAAGTCACTAATGAACGATCCCTTTTATCGGAGTGACCCGATATTTGAGGTATCTATCAATTCGCTCCCGAATCGGGGAGCAGACCCATGGCTTCATCCCGGATTCGGCGAATTCGTTGAGAGCGCCTGGCCTACCACCATGCAAAGGGCCCTTCGGGGGGACGTCAGCTCGCAGGAGATGATGGAGAGCTTGCAGGCACACTTTGATGCCGCATTGACAGCCACGACGAGTCTCTAGGTCTGCACGTGCCGCCGAGCGTCGTCGTCACCAAACATCCCCTTGCTACCGAGGTAGGGCTCTCGGTACTTGAGGAGGGGGGCAACGCTTGGGACGCCGTAGTCGCGATCGGCTTTACTCTCGCCGTCGTACAGCCACATATGTCTGGACTGGGCGGTGGTGCCTTCCAACTCGTCTACAGGGGAAGAGACGGTTCTAGCGGTGTAATCGAATCTCCTATCACAGCCCCTTCGGGGGCACGAGGAGACATCTACAAGGTGAAGGAGGGCGAGAAAGCCGGCATTTGGGGTTTCCCGGGGGTTGAAGAGAGGGCAAATGAAGTCGGCCGGCGGTCGGTGGCGATACCGGGGGTGGTTGCAGGTCTATGCGCTTCACACGAGATCGGTGGTCGGCTTCCGCTTGCAAGTCTCATCGCACCCGCGATCAAGTTCGCCGAACAAGGATTCAACCTCGGTTGGAGCGACATGATCTACTTATTCCAGGCGGTTGCTACGGGCATCTTCGACGAAGAAGCCATGCGAGTGTTTACCTCGAACTTTGCTGACCTGACACTGGATATCCAAGTCGCGCCGGAGAACCCTAACTGCCTGATTCAATCCGACCTAGCTGGCACGCTGCGTATGATCGCCAACAACGGTCGCAGCGGGTTTTATGATGGACCTGTGGCCGAGGCTATTGTGGCTGCTACTGGAGGGGACTGGATATCCACCAACGATCTTCGGTCATTCGGAGGCCACCACAGCTCCGCGACGATAAGAAAGATCGGCGATTGGGCACTGATCACTGGCCCCGACTTCACCTTGCTTCAGACCCTTGAGTTGCTGCACGCTAATGAGGTCTACAAGCGCGGACACAATTCAGCAGAGTACGTCGACCTTGCATGCAAATGCATCGGGATTACTCAACATGAATTCCGGAAGTACCTTGCGTCTCGTGGCGCGCCGGCGACGATCGACGAGATGCTTGACCCCGCGTATCTCAGGCGCCTCTCCGATAGCATTCGGATGCCGCTTCCCGGGCCGTCAGAGACTTTGCCGTTGGGACATGGTCACACAACGGGTTTTTCAGTTCTTGATTCCGGGGGCACGATTATCACGGTGCTTCAGACACACGGATACCTCTTCGGGTCGGGAATCGTCGCTCCTGAAACTGGGGTCTTACTCAACAACCAGATGCTGGGTTTCAATCCGATTCCCGGCACGGCGACTTCCGTAGCCCCAGGGCAGACGAGGCCGATACCAGGGTGGCCGGTCGTTGGCTACCGGAGCAGCGATGGGGCGTTGTTCGGGATTTCGTGTCCGGGCGGCAATCGAACGGTCTCAGCAATGACCCTGGTAGCATTGAACGTCTCCGTGTTTGGGATGGAAATGCGGGAGGCCCTTACGGCACCGCGATTCGACGTCGGTTCGATACCGGGTTCGCCCAACACCATCCTCATTGACAAGAAACTGATACGCGTCGGGAAAGAGTTGGCCAGACGAGGACGAAATGTAGTCACGGTAGCGCGAGCTGCCGACCAGCCCGGCGGATCACCGACTGCGTTCGCCGAACCGGGTGGGCTGAGTTTGATCGGTGGATCTGTCTCAGGTGGGAACGACCCAACCGTGACTGATACGTTTCAGTTGAGGAACAGCTGATCGCCGTTATGTCGAAGTTAGTGGGGCTGAACCTTATAGACCCAATCGATGGATCGGTGCTACCCGATTCTGTGATTGAGATCGATCATGGAATCGTGAGGTCCCTCGAATCAGGGTTCGGTGAATCGGGGCCTTTTGCCGGAATGTTTGCGATCCCGGGTCTAATAGACGGTCACGTCCATCTCACCTTGGACGGAGGGTCATCGGTCCGAACCACATTCCAAGAGGCGAGTGACGATGACCTTGTTCGCCTCGCTTTGGGTAACGCACGGACGGCGGCGAAGGCCGGAGTAACTCTGGTTCGCGACTGTGGCTGGCCAAGGCACCTGAGTCGTGTACTGCTAGAAGCTCTGCGCTCCGATCCGCTGCTGCCCGATGTGCTGTCGAGCGGTGCTCCGATGACCCGCCTTGGCGGTCATTGTCATTTTTTTGGTGGAGAAGTCGCCGATCCATCAGATGCACTCCGCCTTGTCGATGAGCTGGCGGACAGCGGTTCCGATTGGCTGAAGGTCATGGTCACTGGAGGCGGCCTCACTCCTGGAACGCGTCCACAGGACGTCGAGTTAAGCCCCGAGATTCTTGGGGTTGTAATTAACAGAGCTCGGACGATCGGACTTGGCGTAGCAGCACATTGTCATTCCCTCGAGGGACTCCGATATTGCATCGACTTGGGAGTGGACACCGTGGAGCACGTAACCATGCTGGATGAGTACGGGAAGCCAGCGCTGGATGTCGCCTTAATCGAGCGCGCCGCCAACAGTGGTGTTGCCTTCGGCCCCACGGTGTGGGCAGCTTACAAGACTGCAGAGTGGATTCGGAAGAGCGGCCCGATCAACCCTAATGATATCCATGCTCTGGAACGTCTGGATAGTAGGCGTAGCAACGTTGCAGCCTTCCATGATGTGGGGGTCGCGATGGTTGCAGGTACCGACGCCGGTGCAACAGGTACTGCATTCGACAGTTTAGCGTTCGAACTTCGATGCTACGTCGACGCGGGCCTCACCCCTCTGGAAGCGATTCAGACAGCTACGACTTCAGCAGCAAACTCTTTGCGCCTCCCCGAGCGCGGGAGGGTGGCACCAGGTAAGGTCTCTGACATCGTTGTGCTCAGAGATAACCCACTCGAGGATATTTCGAGAATTGCCAATCCTGTCGCTGTTTTTAGGCGCGGGCAGGAAGTGAGGTTGGACTGATGAGAAGGTACCATTCGTATCGGTCTTTCGATGTCAGGGCGTTGTCAGGAGTGCAGCCAACCCGCCACGAGCTCGAGATAACGCGATGATGAAAGTCGTCGACGTTCGCACCCATCTGATGTCAATACCTCATCTGAAGGACTACCGATGGGCGATTGGATCTCCTCGGGGGACAAACAACGTTCTCGTCGAGGTAGAAACTGAAGATGGGATTATTGGATATGGCGATGCGTGTGGAACTCGATCGGCGGAGGCCGTTGATGCCACAATCCGGTCGGTCAGGCGATACGTTATTGGGCAAGACGCCTTTCGGTCACAGCTCATCATGGCCACCCTCTACCGGAAAGGGAACTGGAGCAATCAAAGGCGGTTCGCAAACCAGGCGTTCGCCGGGATCGAGATGGCTCTTTGGGACGCCTGCGGGAAGGCTCTGGGACAGCCCGTGCATCGACTGCTTGGAGGTAAGTATCACGAGTCGATTCACTGGTTTGGTTTCGTCCAGGGAGGTACTCCTGACGCCCTGGCCGACCACGCTAAACGTCTCACAGATCAGGGTTTCGACATCCTCTACATGAAGATCGGAATCTGCGACGACGTAGACCTCCTATCCGTCGCATCTGTGAGAGAGGCGATTGGTGACGGTGTCCGGCTTCGCCTTGACGTCAATGAAGCATGGACCCGCACCCAGGCAATTCGTATGTCCCGGCAGCTGGAACCCTTCAATATCGACTGGATCGAGCAACCTCTCGTGTTCTGGGACTTTGAAGGAGCCGCGCTGCTCAGGAGTACGTCTCCAATTCCTACCACACTGGATCAGTCGATCTTCACGCACTACGACGTCCTCAGAATGATTCGTGAAAACGCATCTGATGTGCTCGTTCTCGGATTCCATGAAACTGGTGGCCTTTTGCAGTTGCGTAATGCAGCTGCCGTTGCGGACGCTGCTGGCATCAGCCTGAACAGGCATGCAGTTCTGGGAGAATCGGGTCTATCCACGCTCGCTGCCCTCCATGTGTTATCGACAATACCAAATCTGGCCGACGGCAATCAGATCATGAGCGGTCTCTTTGAACAGGACGTGTTGGTCGACGGCCAGGTTGAGATCACAAATGCGCGTACGCCGGTGCCTGATCAGCCCGGCCTTGGTGCTCAGATCAACTGGGACTCCGTAGGCCGGTTCAAGCGTCTCTATATGGAGGTGGGCCAGTACCCCATGTAGCTCCTGAACCGGGATATATGGCCAAATCCTGTGGATGGGGTCGGGTGTTTAGGCGGCGTCCCTTGAGTCCTCGCTTCTCCTTTCGGTTTGGATTCCGTCTTTGAATTCGGGCTCATCGGATTTCAGTGGGGAGTGACCGATGCGAGTAAGTCCCAGTTGGGCTTCCCGGCGTAGAGGAGGGCCCGGATTCGGTGGTTCGAGAAGTTGCGGAACCCGAAGGCTGTTCGTTTGGTTCTCTTGATGAGGTTGTTGAGGGCTTCGGTGGGTCCGTTGGTCACCTTGGAGATGTGCCAGTTGGTGGTCTGGGGTGTCCAGCGGGCGATGGTCCGGCCCAGTTTGTTGATCTTGGGTGGGCAGGATTCGTCTTGGAGGTCGTCGGCGAGCTGTAGGGTGTAGCGGAACGCGACGGCGATGCTGTCGATGTCGTAGATGCCCCGTACTGTCTCTTTGGCGTGCCAGGCGGTGCGGACTTCGCCGTGGGGGTCGCCGGCGTTGAGGAGGCCACGGAGCCGTGTTCGGCCTCGGTCGCTGATGCGTTCGGAAGCAGCCTTGAGGAGACGCCGCGCTCGATACAGTGGGTCGCCTTTGCGGCCTCGGTGGCCGAGGGTTTCGTTCTGGACTCTTTTGCGGACTTCGTCGAGGCGCTGGTTGGCTAAGCGTGTGACGTGGAACGGGTCTGCTACCTGCAGAGCGTTGGGCAGGACCCGGTCGTAGGCTTTCCGGTACGGGCCTGACATGTCCAACACGGCCCAGCGGATCTCCTCGATCCACTCGGCGGGCTGAGGCCGGAACCACTCTTCGGCACTATTGGCTGTTCTACCCGCCACTATGTCGATCAACTGGTGGCCTCCCACATCAACCACCGAGGTGCACCACTGCTTGGTCCGCCATCTGCCTTTCCGCCAGAACAACGTCTCGTCCACGCCCACAGCCTCGACTGCCCCTACCCGATCGGCAACGGCTTCCAAGAGTGCCTCACCCCAGCGGCGCACCTCGTCGTTGACCGCATGCCAATCACAGCCCAGCTCTTCGGCGACCTCTTGGACCGGGCGGCCCGACCGTCCGACCTGGACGGTGACCCACCGAGCGGCCCGGGATGTCAGCAACGCCCGAGCCGGACCGATCGTGGGGTCTTGTTCAACGAACGAAGCGACCGCACACTCGGGGTTCGGGCACGCCCAGCGACGCTTCCGCCACCGCAGCCGAACGGTGTCAAGGCCGGTTGAAAGTTGCGCGGTTTTGGCCGGTCGAAAACTGCGCGGTCTAGTGGGGGTTGGTTAGTGGGTGACCTCCTGCCTCGGATGTCGTTTTCCAACAGCCGATTATGGAGGGCCCCTCCTCACTTTTGGTGGATTCCCAACCCCCTGCCAGATCTCCTACTCCCCCCTCATTTCCGAAGAGCCGATAATCACCGGTTTCCCCGACGTGTCTGAGGGCCGCCGGAATACAATCAAGCTATTCGTCCATGCGAATTTGGGCGAAAAAGCGGAGGCTCTTCAGTTCCTCCGAACCCGGGCGGGCCTGAGGAGTTTACCCTGAAGGAGGGCTGGCCCGATGCGGACTCGAGAACACGCAAACCGTAGCTACTCATATCGGAGACGACTCGCAATCTGGTTTGGTGTTCTCGCGCTCGTCGCGGCGGCTTGTGGCGGCGCCGAGGAGGATACTGCGGCTCCGACAACCGCGGCCCCGACAACTGCGGCGCCTACAACTGCGGCGCCGACAACTGCGGCTCCAGCTACCGATGGAGCCACCGAAACCACCCAAGCTGTGGCCACGACGGCAGCGGCACCGGTCGCCGCCGAGTCCTGCCTCCAACCCGGATCCGAGGTCACGATCATCAACCAGACCAACGTCCGGAATACTGTCAACCCGCTTCTCGCAATCGACACGACCGGATACTGGCGGACCGATCTGATCTTCGATCTCCTGGTCGATGTGGATCCGAATACAGCCGAGATCGTTCCGGAGTTGGCTCGTTCGTGGGACATCTCGGATGACAACCTGACCTACACCTTCCACCTTCAGGAAGGGGTCATATTCCATGACGGCGCGCCGGTGACCGCCGCCGATGTGGAATTCACGATCGAGAGCATCCTGGCGCCTGGGTTCCTGGGCCAATGGCGGCCGAGGCTGGCCAACATCGTCGGAGCCGACGCATTCACGGACGGCTCGGCCGACAGTGTCGCCGGCGTAGAGGTCCATGACGACTACACGATTTCGATCACGCTGGCGAAACCTGATGCCTCGTTCATGGCAATCTCTGTCAGAGAGGTACTGAAGGTCCTCCCGAAGCACTTGCTGGAAGGGGAAGGTCCTATCGGAGCGGATCACCCGTTCTCGCTGCATCCGATAGGCAGTGGTCCCTACGAGTTCGTCCAATGGACGGAGGAGAAGACGACCTTCAAGGCATTTGATGGCTACTGGCAACCGAATCGTGGCTGTATCGAGACCGTGCACCACGGTGGGATCCAGGATGTCAACACCATGCTGGTGGCGATGGAGACGGAGCAGGCTCATGCCATGGACCGGACTCCGCCCGGTGACATCGATCGGATGGTCGCCTTGCCGCACATCGACGTAGCTACCTACGACAAGGCACAGCTCGACGGGCTCGTGTTCAATGTTGAGAGCCATCCGGCTCTAGCCAATCCGGACGTTCGGCGGGCCATCGCGATGGCCATCGACAAGGAATCCTTTGTCACGAACTTCTTGGGCCAGTATGCGACCGTACGGAACAGCTTCCTGATCAGCAACTCCTGGGCATTCGACGCGGCCGTTGAGATGCCGCCTTACGATCCCGATGCTGCGGCGGCATTGCTTGCCCAAGCGGGCTACCCCGGCGGGGAAGGTATTGAGCTGACCTTCTTCTACAACGATGGGAACAGCAATCGTGAAGGGCTGGCGATCTATGCGCAGGCAGAACTCGCCAAGCTCGGCATCGATGTCACCATCGAAACGGCCAAGTGGCCGCAGTTCATCGAAGCCGTGCGGAACGGCGAGTTCAATGTCGCCGTGATGTCTCTCCATTCCGGCTTCCCGGATCCGGCGATCATTGGACAGACGTATGGCACGGGCGAACCCGAGAACCATATGAATTACTCCAATAGCGCTGTGGACGAGGCCTTGACGGCTGCCCTACTCACGACTGACATCGATGAACGGAAGGCGCACTACTCGATTATCCAGGAGAACCTGGCGGCGGATACGCCGTTCGTGCCGGTGTTCAGCCCACCCGGCACCGTCCTGTACAACTCGGATCTGCTCACCGACGTCTTCCCGTCCAACAACCGGATGTACTGGGATGTCCGTCAGTGGAAGGTAAACGAGTAGAGGTCTAGCCGAACTCGTTAAGATCGGGGCAACCTGAGAAGGTGCGTTCCGACACATGAAGGAGCACGCGGCAAGCCCCTCTCCGTCCGAGCACGCCCTGCTGTCGGTGAGGGATCTGGCGGTCGACTTCGAACTCGAAGGCGGCGTCCTTCGGGCGGTGGACCGTATCTCCTACGACGTCCGTCCAGGCGAGATAGTCGGGATCGTCGGAGAGTCCGGGTCGGGCAAGAGCGTTTCGGTCCTGGCGGTTCTCCGCTTGCTCAACGTCTACACGTCAGGAGCGAGCGTCACTGGCGAGGTGCTGTTCGAGGGCCGAGATCTCTTTGCCCTCACGGCCAAGCAGATGAGGGAGATTCGCGGCAAGGACATCACCCTGATCTTCCAGGATCCCTCTTCGTCATGGCATCCAGTGTTGAGAGTCGGTCGCCAGGTGGCCGAAGTGAGCCTGGCTCACGGGAAGATGGGATCTGACCGTGTACGGCAACACGTGGAAGGCCTGTTCGAGTCTGTCGGCATCCCCAACCCTCGGGTCAGGTACGAGCAGTACCCCCACGAGTACTCGGGCGGGATGAAGCAGAGAGCCATGATCGCCATGGCCATAGCGAACAGGCCGAAGCTCTTGATCGCGGACGAGCCCACCACTGCTCTCGATGTCACGATCCAGTCACAAGTGCTGGAATTGCTGAGAAACGTGACCGCGGAAACGGGTGCTGCCCTCATCCTGATCTCGCACGACATAGGCGTGATAGCGGAGATGGCCGACCGTGTGATCGTGATGTATGGAGGACGGGTGATGGAGGAGGGCCCGGTGGAGCAGGTGCTGCTATCGCCGCGCCATCCATACACCAGGGGACTGCTGTCGAGCCTGCCGCAGATCGACCAGGAGATGTCACGATTGCCGACCATCCCCGGGTCTCCGCCTCAGATGTTCCAAGCACTGGCCGGCTGTCCCTTTGAACCGCGGTGCGGGCTCTCCGGGGACCGTGATCCTTGCCGGGAATCACGGCCGTCCCTGAGACAGTGCGGCGAGGACCAGTTCTCGGCGTGCCATTTCTTCGAGGAGCTTTAAGTGGTCTGGCTGCGAAACAGCTTGGTGTGTTCTGGCGGTCATCGGTGTCCCGTCGCTGCGTTCCGCTTCCTCAACGTACCGCTGCGGGTACGCCTTCGTCAGCGGGCCTTGCGAGGAACACCGCTGCCGACGCCATACCACACCGCCATTCCACAGACAGACCACTAGGAAATACGTGCCGATGGAACGTCCCTCAGATCGCGCCGAAGCTGTCAACGGGGACGCCGGTCCGCGCTCGGGCTCGCCGCTCCTGACCGTAAGTGACCTGACGAAGACGTTTCCCGTACGTAAGGGCCTCTTCGGGCGCCCGGAGGCGATGATCCAGGCGGTCACCGATGTGAGCTTCTCGATCTATCCGGGGCAGACGCTCGGGCTGGTCGGCGAGTCCGGTAGCGGTAAGTCCACGACGGCGCTGTGCGTCACCCGGCTACTGGACGTCACGTCCGGCAGCATCGTGTTCGACGGCCAGGAACTGGCCGACCTGTCCCGGCGCAGCATGCGGCCCATACGCCGGAACATGCAGATCGTCTTCCAGGATCCGTACTCGTCCCTGGATCCCAGGATGACGGTGAAGGAGATCATTGCCGAGCCTCTGCGGGTGTATGGCTCCTACGGTCGTAGAGGCCAGGGTGAGAGAAGGGTCCACGAATTACTGGAGAAGGTGGGGATGAATGCCGGTGACGCCGCCAGATTCCCCCACGAGTTCTCCGGAGGGCAGAGGCAGCGCATCAGTATCGCCCGGGCTTTGGCACTCGAGCCAAGGCTCCTGGTGCTGGATGAACCCGTCAGTGCCCTGGATGTCTCGGTTCAGGCTCAGGTCACGAACCTGCTCGGGGACCTCCAGGAGGCCATGGGGCTGGCCTATCTGTTCATCGCTCACGACCTCGCGGTCGTGCATCACGTTTCCGATTGGATCGCGGTGATGTACCTGGGCAGGATCGTCGAGTACGGCACCGTGGACCAGGTCTTCAGCCAGCCGACCCACCCCTACACCCAGGCCCTGCTGAGCGCTATCCCGAGTGCGGACCCGACCAAGGCCGAAGACCGCGATGAGAGGATCATCCTCACCGGGGAGATACCCGACCCCGCCGACCCGCCCTCTGGATGCCGATTCCGTACTCGCTGCTGGAAGGCGGAACCGACCTGTGCAGAGGTTTCTCCGGAACTGGTGGACACCCTCGGTGTCGGGCACCCGAGCGCCTGCCACTTCCCGGAACTACAGGCGAGCGGAGTCCACCGATGACCCGCTTCATCGTCAATCGCATCGCGCAGATCATCCCGTTGCTCGTCCTGTTGAGCGTCTTCATCTTCACGATGATGCACCTGGCGCCCGGCAGTCCCGAGAGCTTCTATCTCACCGACCACTACACCGAGGAGCAGGCCGAAGCAGTTCGCGAAAAGCTCGGCCTGAACGAACCCCCGGTCAGGCAGTACCTCACCTGGCTAGGGGCCGCGATACGTGGCGACTTCGGACAGACGTTCTCATACGGGGTCAGCGTCACGGAGGTGATTCTCTCTCGGCTGTGGCCCACGCTGCAGCTGCAGCTGCTCGCGCTGTCTGTTTCGGTAATCATCGCCGTTCCGGCCGGCGTGATCTCCGCGCTCAGACGGAACTCGAGACTCGATCATTCGATAACGACCGCAACCCTGTTCGGCTTGTCGATGCCTGACTTCTGGTTCGCCCTGTTGCTGATGCTGACGTTCTCCGTACACCTGGGATGGCTACCCGCTTTCGGAACCGGAAGCGAAGGCCTCTTCGCGGCCCCCCTCAACCTTGTCATGCCGGTGGCCGTCCTAGGGCTCTCCGCAGTGCCCTGGTATGCCCGGGTTGTGCGATCGTCCATGCTGGATTCCCTGGCGGAGGACTACATCCTGACCGCCGCGGCCAAGGGATTGACGCCGACTCGGATCACGATCCATCACGCTCTCCGTATAGCCATTCTCCCCCTGGTCACCGTGATCGGTCTGTCCATGGCTCGAGTGCTCTCGGGCGTGATCGTGGTGGAGACGATCTTTGTCTGGCCGGGGTTGGGCCAACTGGCGTGGGAGGCTGTGATCCGCCAGGACTACCCCGTCATCCTGGGCCTTACCATCTTCACGGCCGCGTTCGTGATGATCTTCAGCCTGATCGTCGACATCCTGTACACGTACATCGATCCGAGGATTCGTTATGTCTAGCGAGCGCTTGGCCAGCCCAGCAACTGCCACTCACGGTCAGGTACGGTCTGGGAGCCGGTTCAGGAGAATCGCCTGGCGGTACAGCCGGAACCGTCCGGCGGTCGTGGCGATGGCCTTTCTCACCGTTCTCATCATCGTTGCGATACTCGCACCGCTGGCAGCGCCGTACGATCCTGTGGTCCAGGACCTGCCGAGGCGCTTGGAGCCCCCGAGCAAGGAGTTCTTGCTGGGGACCGACGCCTTCGGCCGAGACAGCTTCAGCCGGATGATCTACGGCGCACGGGTGTCGCTCCTTGTCGCCTTCGCCACGGTGGCGCTGATCATCCTCATCGGTACCACGGTCGGCATCCTCGCGGCCTACTACCGCTTGCTCGATGGTCCCTTGATGCGGATAGTCGACCTCCTGATGGCGATGCCTCCACTGTTCCTCCTGATAATGCTCGTGGCCCTGTTCGGCGCCAGTACGGGACACACAGTGCTGTTCATCGCCCTGAGTTACTGGCGAACTACCGCCCGGTACGTGAGAGGCCAGGTCTTGTCGCTCAAACACAGGGACTATGTGAAGGCCGCTCTTGCCTCCGGCGCGTCCGATCTCCGGATATTCGTGCGCCACATCATCCCCAACATCTCCGACGGGCTGATCGTGATCGCCACGCTCTCGATCTCCTTCGTCATCCTGCTCGAGACGGCCCTGAGCTACCTGGGCCTGGGAGCACAGCCGCCGACTCCGAGTTGGGGCGGGATGCTCGCCGACGGGAGGCAATACCTGCAGATCTCATGGTGGTTGACGGTCTTCCCGGGTCTGGCGATCTTCCTCACGGTGATGGCCTTCAACTTCGTCGGTGACGGCCTGCGCGACGCCTTCGACAGCAGATCCGCAAAGGCGGTGTGAGCATGGAGTCCGCGGTTGGGCCGGCTCAGCGGGGCGGGACTCCCCGAGCGGGAGACGACCCCGATGCTTAGCGAGAAGGTGAAGGAGTTCGCAGAGGGCCCGAATTTCGCGGTCCTCACGACCATGCTGCCGGGAGGCCATCCGGCCACTCAGGTCATGTGGGTCGACTGTGATGATGAGGTGCTGCTCATCAATACGGAGACACACCGTCAGAAGTTCAAGAACATACAGAGAGACCCGCGGGTGACGGTGGCGATCTGGAAGCGGGACGATCCGTACGAGTATGTCGAGGTCAGGGGAACGGTGGTGGAGACGATCGGGGGAAGCCGGGCCAGGCAACACATCGATGAGCTCGCCCTCAAGTACTTCGGCCGGCTGTACGACAGCAGCATCATCGAGAGCGAGCGTGTCATCCTCCGGATCCGCCCCTTGTCGGTTCCTTCGAGGCCCGGCGGCTGATTCAAGGATGTAGCCGGCTAGGCGAGGAAAGGAGGGTGGTGGAGAAATGGAGACATCGTCGGTAAACATTCGGGGGGTTAGCTGGCTGGACACGTCTTCGGGCGAGTACAGCACGAGGGACATCCTCGTCCGCGGTGGCGCTATAGCGGAGCCCTCAGGTGAAGCAGCAGACCTGACAATCGACGCATCCGGGTTGACGGGGATGTACGGCCTGTGGGACTGCCACACCCACGTCGGCGGCTTGATGTACGACCCGGATGCTCAAGGGTATTTCGAGGCACCCGCCGCCCGCACCATCCGGGCGGGCGTGAACCTCGCGCAAGCGGCCCGGATGGGCATCACGGGTGTGCGAGCGGTCGGCGAGTGCGACGACATCGATCTGGCACTGAGCCGCGCCTACGAGGCGGGTGTTCCTCCCGGCCTCCGGCTCCGCGGCGCCGGCTGCTCCCTCAAGACCACCGGTGGCCATGGGGTGGCATATCCCCGTGAGTACGTTCGTATGAGGGGATCCTTGACCGTGGATGGCCCGGCTGAGGTGGCACGGGCTGTCCGCCGGCAGGTCTCTCGTGGTGCGCATTGGATCAAGGCTTCGCTTACCGGGGGTCTCTACAGCGAGCACGAGACCGTGGACGGGGGCCAGTTCTCTGACGAGGAACTGGAGGCGTTGATGGCGACGGCGAACCAGCGCGGTATTTCCGTGGCCGCCCATTGTGGTGGGAGTGATCAAGCAGTGCGATTCTCCAGGTTGGGAGGGCGTTCGGTCGAGCACGGCTATGCGTTGGACGAGAAGGCAGCTGCTGCGATGGCGGAATCGTCAACCTGGCTCGTGCCTACGATCGGGGTGACTCACGACTCCTCCTTCATAGCTCAGGACGGGTGGCCGTCACACGCTGCAAATCGGGCAGCGGCCTCTATACGTAAGCACCGGGAGGGCCTCCAGGCCTGCCTGGAAGCCGGCGTGCGGATCGCCGTCGGCGCGGACCTGAACCCGGTCGGGCCTCGCCTGCACCGGGAGATGGAACTCCTGGAGGAAGTGGGCGTCGACAGGCTGACCGTGCTGCACGCTGCCACGATCGGCGGTCGTGAACTCAATGGTCTCGGGTCGCAAAGCCTGCCGGAGCCCGGTGCCGCCGCCGACCTCGTGTTCACCGAAGGGTCCCCTCTCGACGATCCGAAGGTACTGCGTGATCCGGTTCTGGTCATGGCGTTCGGCCGGGTCCTCAAAGGAGAAGGGACGGAGCACTGGGCGCCGTCTTGGAGGCGTTGAGGGTTCCCGGTCTGACAACTAGTGGTCTGTCTGTGTAATGGCGGTGTGGTATGGCGTCGGCAGCGGTGTTTCTCGCAAGGCCCGCTGACGAAGGCGTACCCGCAGCGGTACGTTGAGGAAGCGGAACGCAGCGACGGGGCGCCGATGGCCGCCAGAGCACCCGGTCGTTTCGCAGACAGACCACTAGACAACCGGAGGGACAGCCCCTTTCGGCAGGGACTTCATGGGTCAGAAACGGACTCTACGCAGGGCCTCAGCACCGAGCATCCTGGTAGCCTCACACCAAACATCGGTTGGGGCTGCACAGCCAGATTCGTACGGCCTTGCCGGCACGGGAAGGATCTTTAATGATTGTCGACTTTAGGATACGACCCCCCTACAGGGGCTTCAAGGATCTGCACATCTTCAGCCCTCGAGACCCCAACCCGGATCCTGTCACGCAGCACGGCCTCTCGCTCGACTTGCCGGAATACAAGTCGCGCACTGAGCTGTCCATGACCCATCTCATTGCAGAAATGGATGAGGCGGGAATCGACGTAGGCGTCGTCCACGGCCGGCAGTCGCCGGCACCCTTTGGCACCGTCAGCAGCGACACCGTCGCCGCGATAGTCGAGGAGTATCCCGGGCGGTTCGTCGGCTTCGGGGGTGTGGATGGCTCCCGTGGAGAGGCCGCTCTGGAAGAGATCGAGAAATGCCACAGCTTAGGACTCCGCGGCATTTCCTTCGACAACGGGTTCTCTGATCCGCCACTGCATAATGATGATCCACAACTGATGCCGCTGTACCAGTTATGCAGTGATCTCGGTCTTATCGTGTCCCTCACCAGCAGCATTTTCCTGGGTCCGGACATGTCGTACTGCCATCCGATTCACGTCCAGCGTGTGGCGCTCGCTTTCCGAGACCTGACAATCGTGGTACCACATGCCAATTGGCCCTGGACCACATTGGCCTGCAGCGTGGTCTTCCAGACCAACAATGTCCACCTGATACCGGACTTCTACCTGAACATGCCCAACACTCCCGGCGCTCACGAGTACGTGAGATCGGCGAACTACTTCATGAGCTACAACCTGCTGTTCGGTAGCAGCTATCCGGTGAGGCCCTTCGGGCAGAGTGTCGAGCAGTTCCGAGCGCTGCCATTCGACTCGGACGAGATACTCAATCGGGCTCTGGGAGAGAACGCCGCGCGGATTCTCGGCCTCTAGCTAGGCACGAAGATCCGGCCGCGGCCCGCGGTCTCAGACTGTGAGGTCTTGTTGACGGAAACGCTAGATCAGGTCATTGCCGATTATGTGCAGACGGTGCTCCGAGCCGATCCGGTGGCGGCCACGCAGTTGGGCGTACACACGTGGGACTCGGAACTCGGCATGTTCGGCCCCGAGGTCGCTGATGACTACCTGAGAGATCTGCATGGATTCGTCGCTCGTCTGGAGAGCGTCGACCTTTCCTCCTTGTCCTTCTCAAGCCAACTAGATGCGTCCGTCGCCATCGTCGATGCCAAAGTGAAGGCACGCCAACTGGTAGAGACACGGTTCTGGGAGCGAGCGCCGTACTGGCATCTGGAACGACTCGGCACCGGCGCCTCCGTGCTCATGCAGCGGCCGTACGCAGCCGTCCAGGAGCGGGCCGAATCCCTTCTCGCGAGGCTCGAAGCAATCCCAGCGTATCTGGCATCGGTACAGCGCCTTATCGTGCCATCGGACTTTCCCGAGCCGTACGTCGATATGACCATCAGGGTGGCCGACGGCCTCCAGACGTTCTTCGGGACATCGGTCCCGGTGTTCGCGGGCCAGCTGGAAGGCCGGATAGCGTCTCAGCTTTCGGCTGCTGCCCGGAGAGCCGCAGACGCCGTGGCAGCGTTCTCCGGATCAATGAATGAGATCCGAGGCACAGCCGGCGGGAGCTTCCGGGCAGGTACGGCGTACTTCGACTTCCTCCTCCGCACGTATCACGGCGTCCCGCTCGACCACTCCGAGCTGTTCGAGTGGGGGAGGGACCAAGTGGAGGGGGATCGTGCTCGATTGGAGGATTACGCCGGAGCCCTGGACCCGGACACTCACTGGACCGAACAGGTGAGCCGGGCCAAGGAGCGCCATCCCTGCCCGGAGGGGTTTGCCGATGCCTACGCAAACGAGATGGAGCGAGCTCGCGAGCACTGCGTGGACAAGGATCTGATCTCGATACCCGATGACGAGGTGTGTCACGTCGGATGGCTGCCGGAATACCTGCGGGTCGGTTTGCCGATCGGAGTCATGTCACCAAGCCCTGTCTTCGAACCTGGTCTGGTCAGCGATTGGCTGATCACGCCCATCGATCCGGACGCGCCTTCCCACCGCCGGTCGCAGCACATGCGCGATAACTGCTATGCGTTCTGCGAATCGATCGCAGGCCACGAGACTTATCCCGGACACCATCTCCAGCGCGTCCATCACAAGTTGGCGACGGAGGCGTCGCCGATTCGCCGTTACTTCGTGTCCCCGCTCTTTGCCGAGGGTTGGGGTCTATACACGGAGGATCTACTGGACGAGACCGGCCTGTTCGACAACTCGGCGGTCAAGCTCTTCAAGCTGCGTAATGCCCTGTGGCGTTCCGTCCGTGTGGTCATCGATACCGGGCTCCATACGAGGAATATGAGCTTCGCTGAAGCGACCAGGCTCTTGGAGGAAGAGGTCGCGCTCGACCGGCACATGGCTGAAGGCGAGATCACCAGGTACATCAGGTATAACAATCCGACGTACCCTTCATCCTACCTCATGGGTCGGACCGCCATACATGATCTGCGAGCACGGTGCGGTAGTGGCGTCTCGCTGAGGAGTTTCCATGATCGACTGCTGTCGTACGGCTCTGTCCCGCTTTCCTTCCTGGCGGAAGAGTTGACGGGAGACAGAGATGAGAGAACTGGAACGCAGCCGTGACACGTGAGCAAGTATCTCGTCTGGGCAAAGCTGGCAAAATCCAGCCGTGCTAGCGTCGAAGCGGTGACGTTTTCCATAGTTGCTCGCAGTGCAGATGGTGCGTGGTGGGGGTCTGCAGTGGCGTCGAGATGTCTTGCGGTCGGACGAGCCGTACCTGCCGCCAAAGTGAACGTAGGAGCGATCGCAACCCAGGCCAAATGTAATCTCACGTACCGGGAACGCGGACTCGCCCTACTTAGTTCCGGGGCCTCAGCAGAGGAGGTCGTGAGGGGTCTTGTGAAGGACGACGACCAGCAACAGTACCGGCAGCTCGGGGTCGTGGACGCGATGGGGGGCGCCAGCAGCCATACCGGAGAGGACTGCAACGGTTGGGCCGGCCATTTGGTGGGTGAAAACTATGCCATCCAAGGCAACTTCCTTTCCGGTCCGGGCGTGATCGCCGCGATGGAAAGGGCTTGGCTGGCAACTGACGAATCGGACGAACTGGAACGCCGGATGCTTGCGGCGCTGCTAGCCGGCGATCGCGCCGGTGGTGACAGGAGAGGACGCCAGAGTTCTGCGATCTTGATCGTTACCGAAGAGGGCGCCTACGAAGAAGGCGCCAGCGACGAGTACACGAACCTCAGGGTCGATGACCACCACGATCCGGTGATCGAATTGATACGCCTCTCCGATATCCGAGCGGTTCACCTGGTTCAGAGTGATGGGCCGGGCGCGATTCCACTCGAGGGAGACGTGTTGGGTGAGATCGCGGTGCTGCTGGACCGGATCGGATATCCGTCGGAGACGTCTGCCGACGATGCGGTGGTTGCTGCCTTGGAAGTGTGGGCCATCGACGAGTACCTGTCCGGACGCTTTCACGGCGACTCGGTGGACGTAGAACTCCTGAACGTGCTTCGCAATCGCGCCGGAGCGGGCTCCCTCATCTGAACGCGGACTCCGGCCTCGAGGAGTTGAGATGGTTATCACCCCCGACCTCATCGTCGTATTCGGCGCAGCAGGCGGTATGGGCAGGGCGGTTACCCGACTGGCCCGGAATCAAGGCTTCCGGGTCATCGGCTACGACAAGTTCCCACGGATCGATGACGAGTTCGAGGTCCGTGAACTGGACGCATGCGATCCGGTTGAAGTGGAGAAGGGGCTCTCGGACGCCCTCCGCCACGCGAACGGTGGTCGCGTAGCGGTTGTCGATGCCGTGGGAGTGCCAAGTCGGGGCACGGTTGCGGACGTGACGCCCGAGGAGTTCGATCGGGTCATCAACATCAACCTACGATCGGCCTACCTCATCACCCAGGGACTCGTTCGCCTGCTCCGGTCAGGAGCATGTTCGTGGGCCGGGATCATCCACATAGCGTCCGGAGCAGGCGCTCTCGGCGCCACGGATAGGTTCGCCTACAGCGTCGCGAAGGCCGGTCTGCTGGGGCTGTGCAAGCAGGTGGCCCGGGACTTCAAGGACGACTCCTTCAGGATCGTGGCGATAAGTCCCGGCCTCGTAGACACCGATTTCGCCACTCCGATGTTGACCGCCGAGGAGCGTGAGGAGTACCGGGAGCGTCGGGCTGACTCCATCTCAGCCGACGGGATCGCAGAGCTAGCCCTGTGGACCATCCGGCATGGCATGATCGCCATGCATGGAGGCTCTCTGGATGTCTACTAGCTCCAGCGACGGCTTGATGGTCTCTCGGGTGAGGGCAGAACTCAGCCAGCCGCGGGTGTCACAACTGGGCGAGTTCATCACTCCGAATCACCTGTTCTTTGTCAGGGACCACTTTGTCAACCGGCCGGCACTCTCTGATGATGAGTGGCGGCTGCATCTTACGGGAGTCGGTGTCCAGGACACGGCCGTCTCGCTCGCCGACCTCAGAGACCTGCCGTCAAAGTCCCTGACCGTGACCCTGGAGTGTGCGGGCAATGGAGGTTACGGCAGGGGTGCCGACCGGCAGCAACACCATATGAGGACCATGGTGGGGACGGCAGTCTGGCGAGGCGTTCCGGTCACGGCCTTGTTCGAGGACGAGATCCCACCGGAGGTCACGGAGTTCGTCTTTCGAGGCTATGACGGCGGTGAGGATCCCGACGAGCCGGTCCCGATCGACTGCTACACAAGGAGCATTCCCAGAGCCAAGGTTCTTGACGGCGATACGCTGCTCGTCTACGAGATGAACGGTGAGCCCCTACCTCGAGAGCATGGGTTCCCGGTCCGGTTGATAGTGCCGGGCTGGTACGGCATGGATTCGGTGAAGTGGCTCAGGTCTATCGAGGCAAGAACCACACCGCTCGGCCATTTCTACGACGATCACAAGTACAGGGCCCAGTGGACGGATGCGGGCTTGCAAGCCGGACGGCGAGTACGCGAGATGGGAGTGAAGTCGTTGGTCCTGTCCCCTTCGAATGGTCAGCGGATCCTCCTCGGGGACATACCCATCTCGGGGTTAGCATGGGCGGGTCAACGTGACGTGACCAGCGTGGATATCAGCTTTGACGGTGGCCAGAGCTGGCAACCCACCGAACTCGGCGATGAGGTGCGGCCGTACAGTTGGAGGGCTTGGAGCCTGACGCACGAGGCGGATGAAGTGGGTCCGCTGGACTTCATGGTCAGGGCCGTCGACTCCGCGGGTCGCGCACAGCCCATGGAGGCGCTGCCTGCGCGCAACTACGAGGCCAACTGGGTGCAGCGGGTGCTCGTGTTCGTGGTTGCCGGCTTGGAGCCGTAGACGTCCAGTCGGTTGTGTCCGCCGGAGCGGGTCAACCTCAATGCAGACGGGTCTCCGGCAGACCACCCCAAGGGATCACAATCCTTCTCAAGGTCCTACGCCGAGCCGTCTCGCAGGGGTACCAACACCGACACTTTCATAGCCCGGCGGATCTTGCCTTCCTATCGCGCCCCAGCATATGCCGTTTTCGCGCCCCTTCGCTATGGTTAACGGCGCTCTAAGCGCAGGTGACCCGACCGCGGACGCGACCACCTGCCGAGACCGAAAAGCGAGCGAAAGCAAGGATGGAAACATGATCAGATCTCGTGTGTGGGTAGCAGCCCTTCTGGCGATGGCGCTAGTAGCGGCCGCCTGCGGAGGGGATGACCCCGAACCCGCGGCCGCCCCCACCACCGCAGCCGCCACAACTGCCACCACGGCCGCCATGGCGGAGGAGACGACCACAACGGCCGCCATGGTGGAAGAGACGACCACAACGGCCGCAGAGGTGACGACCACCACCCAGCTGACGGGAATCGAGCTGGCCGGCGGCGAGGGCAGTTGCGCCCCCGAGCCCGAGGCAGCTCCGCCCAGAGGTGTCGCTCCGGTTGACGGCATGACCATCGTCCGGGCCATCAGCGGTGATGTCTCCACCATCGACCCGCGGCGTAACTTCGAGGCTCGCGCCTCTGAGATGGTCGCCAACATGTACGACCAGCTCACCACCTTCCATCTGGTGCCGAACGCCGACGGCGTGCTGGTGGCCGACTCCACCCGACCCCAGGGTCTGCTGGCAGAGAGTTGGGACTTCAACGAGGACTGCACCTCGGTGATCTTCACCCTTCGCCAGGGTGTGAAGTTCCACCACACGGGTAACGAGATGACCGCCGAGGACGTCCGGTGGAGCTTCCTGCGGGCGGCCTACCTGGACGGGGGCGGCTGGTTCGACCATGCGGTGATCGGCCTCTACGACTTCGGTTCGGAGTCCGACATCGAGACCGCCATCACGGTCATCGACGACTACCACATCCGTTTCGACTTCAACAAGCCCACCCCGTTCCCGTTGCACGTGCTGTCCAACGCCGGAGTCACGGTCTACGACTCCGAGGTGCTGATGGCCCACGCGACCGACGACGACCCGTGGGCACACGAGTACTTGAAGACCAACGACGTTGGTACCGGCCCCTTCTACCTGGAGAAGCTGGAGCCTGGCGTCGAGATCGTGCTGAAGCGCAATGACGACTACTTCCTCGGACCGGCCCAGGCGGAGCAGATCATCCTGCGGGTGATCCCCGACGCCGCGCAGCAGGCAGCCCTGCTGACCGCCGGCGAGATCGACTTCGCCGAGGCAGTGCCCGTAACCGCCATACCCGATCTCCGCGACCAGGGCGTGAAGGTCACCACGGTGGGCGGTAACAACCAGGCCGTCATGTACATGAACCCGA
>JAPPGU010000048.1 GCA_028821265.1 bacterium
GCCGGGAGGCCAGCTCCGCCCGGGCGGGATCGCCCATCACCAGCACCCGCTCGGGTACTTCATCCGGATCCACGCGAAGGATCGGGGTTCGCTCGGCCATCCAAATACCTCCTCGACCGGCAGCCTATTCAGATCACCCGTTCGTTACCGCCGTCCACGGGGATCTGCGCCCCGGTGGTCACCGCGAAGGCATCCCCGCACAATTCGACCACCACCCTGGCGACGGCGGCCGAGGTCACCTCAGCGGAGAGGAGGTTCCGGGTCCGGTACTCGACCTCGCTGAGCCCGTAGGCGGCGGCCCGCTGAGCGATCAGGTCCTCGTCCCAGAGGCCGGTGTCGAACACCCCGTCCGGGTGGACCATGTTGACCCGGATGCCGTCATCGGCCCACTCGAGAGCGGCCACCCGGGCCAGTTGGGTGACGGCCGCCTTGGAGGCGGAGTAAGCGGCGACACCGCGGCCCGGAGCCGCGACGTTCTTGGAGGCGATCACCACCACCCGGCCTCCCACCGGGGAGTAGGCCAGGAAGGGATGGACGGAGGCGAGGAGGGTGGCCACGGCATCCGTGTTGACGGCCAGCGTCGCCCGCCACCGGTCTTCCTCCAGCTCGCCGACCGGCTGGGCCTGGCCGAACACCCCGGCCGCCGGCACCACGATGTCGATTCCTCCGAACCGCTCCACCGCTGCGTCGATCGCCGCCTGCTGGGCGGGGCCGTCAGTCACGTCCACCGCTATCCCCAGCCAGGCCGGACCGTCGAAGGCGTCCACGACCGACCCGTCAAGGTCCAGACCGGCCACCGCGCATCCTTTCGACAGCAGGGCCGAAGCGCAGGCCCGGCCGATACCGGAGGCCGCTCCGGTCACCACCGCCACCATGCCGGCGAACTCCGGGGGCCGCCCGGCCCGCCGCAGCTTGGCCTGTTCCAGATCCCAGTACTCGCAGTCGAACAGATGCCCGGCCTCCAGCGCCACGTACCCGCCCAGATGGTCCTCTGATCGTTCGAGTACCGCCATCGTGTGGTGGTAGATGTCGGCGGCGATGCGGGAGGCCTTGGCGGTCTCACCCACGGTCAGCAGGCCCAACTCCCCGTCCAGCACCACCCGGGGCGCCGGATCCAGCATGGTCAACTCGGTCCGGGCTCGGCCCCGGTTCTCCTCGAAGTAGCGGCGATAACCGTCCACGTAGGCGTCCACATCGGCGCCGACCATGGGAAACCGCTTGGTACGGATGACGTGGTCGGGAGTGAGCGGCCCCCGGGTCGCCAGGCTCTCCAGGTCTGACCTGCCCACGAAGCGGGCCGCGGCGGCGTCCGTATGGCGGGTCATGATCATCGGCTTGCCGGCCGCGGCCGAGATGCGGCCGCGGAGCCGGGCCAGCCCGACCGGCGCCGCCGGGGGGAGAGCCGGCAGATCCTGGACAAGCGCCACCGGAGCGTGGGCTTCGAGCCATTCCTCGGCCTTCGAAATCAGCTCGATATGGCGGCCGTATGCCTCCTTCGTGTCCGCCCCGTAGGTGAACAGACCATGGTTCAGCAGCACCATCCCGATGGCGTCCTCGTGGTACTGAGCGTTCCAGATCTCCACCACCAGCCGGGCCAGATCGAAGCCGGGCATGATGTAGGGCACCACCAGCGCGTCCCTTCCGAAGACCTCCCGGATGCGCTCCTCCCCGTCGGCCAGGTTGGTGAGGGTGACGATCACGTCCGCGTGGCTGTGCTGGACGGCCGGGTAGGGCAGGAAGGCGTGCAGCAGGGTCTCCACAGAAGGTTGCGGGGCGGCAGGGTCGAGGCGGGCGGCGGACAGCTCCCGCATCATGTCCGGATCGGAGAGCCGGTCGAGCGACAGCAGGTCCTGGAGCCGGTCGATGGGAAGGGGCGTGAACCCCGGCGCCTCGATGGTGGCCAGGTCCCACCCCGAGCCCTTCACGTATAGGGCGTCGATGGTGCGCCCGGTTATGTCGCGAAAGGGCGCCTTGACGGACGTGTTACCGCCGCCGTGCAGCACGAGGAAGGGGTCGCTCCCGAGCAGGCGGGATCCGTAGACGCACTCGCCCAGCGGACCCTCGAATCCTGCCGCCTCAGCGGCGTCCCACCTGTCTTCCATCAGATTCTCCCAGGCCGTGCGGAGGCAAGATTAGAGGCCAAGACCGGTTGCCGGCCGCAGTCAGGCGATGCGGGTCATCCGGGTGACCACCACGGACTCGGTATGGTCCGCGATGGCGGCCAGACCATCGGCGATGTGGGGTTCGTCGAGGTGAGCGTCGAGGTCGGCTTCGCTACGCCAGAGGGCGACGAAGCAAAAGAGCCCGGGCTCGGTGTCGACCGCATGTAGCCGGTAGTCGAGGCAACCCTCCTCCTCGCGGGTGGGCGCGACCATCGCGATGAGCGCGTCCCGCACGGTTTCCTCCGATCCGGGAACGGCCCGCACCCGCGCTACGGCTCTTAGAGCGCCCGCCATGGAGTTCAACTGTACCGCCCTTCCCGGGAACAGGAATAGTCAGGGTTCAGTACCAGGTGTCGCCGCCGTCCACGTTGATGGCCTGTCCCCGGATTATGTGCGCCGCGTCCGACAGCAGGAAGGCGATCACCCGGCCCACCTCCATCGGGGTGATGCGCCTGCCCAACTGCGCCGGCCCCATCGATCCCAGCAGCTCGTCGGACGGGATGTCGAGCCGGGGCGAGAGCCACTCGGCCACCCCGGCCAGCATGGGGGTGTCGACCCCGCCCGGGCAGACCGCGTTGACGTTGATGCCGTGCTCGGCCCACTCCATGGACAGGGACCGGGTGAGGCCGAGGACCGCCGACTTGGAGGCGTTGTAGGCGGCCATGTTGCGGTAACCCACCTTGCCGCAGTTGGACGCCACGTTGACGATGCTGCCCCCGCCCGAGGCCTTGAGCCGCTTCCCGACAGCCTGGGCGACCAGGAACGACCCGGTGACGTTGATCTCGAGCTGGTGGTTCCAGTCGGGACCGGTGGCCTCCCAGGCCTCGTCGAGCGTCACCACCCCGGCGTTGTTGACCGCGCCGTCGATGCGGCCGAAGTGCTCCACCGTGCCCTCCACCGCCCGTTCGACCTCGCCCGCATCGGAGACATCGGCCCGGAAGGCGGCGATCGATGTCCCGGTCAGCCCGACCCGGCGGGCCATCGCTCCGGCGCCCTCCAGGTCGACATCCACCAGGGCCGGCATCCCGCCGGCTTCGAGGACGGCTCGAGTGATCCCTTCCCCGATCCCGCCGGCGGCCCCGGTCACCAGGAAGACGCGTCCCTCGAGGCTGGTCGCGCTCATTGGGGATCGCCTCACCAGGTGGGGTTGCTCATCACGCCGCCGTCCACCACCAGCTCCGCCCCGGTGATCCACCGGGCCAGGTCGGAGCACAGGAAGACGCAGGCGTCCCCGACATCCTCGGGGGTGCCGAGGCGCCCCAGCGGGCAGGCCACACTCCAGCGCCCCACACCTTCGGGCCAGGCATCCTCGATACCGGGGCGCGAGATCAGGCCGGGAGAGACCACGTTGACCCGAACCCCGGCGCTGCCGTAGGCCTGGGCCGCGGCCCGCGCATGCATGATCATGCCGGCCTTGGAAACGGAGTAGTGCCCGTGCCCGGGCGCCGGGTAACTCCCCTCTATGGAGGCGATGTGGACGATGGCGCCTCCCGAATCCTGGGCGGCCATGGCGGCCGCCGCCGCCTGGGTCAGCCGATGGGTGGCGGTGAGGTTGGTGTCGATCATCTCCGACCATTCAGGATCGGTCAGCTCGGCGAATCCGGCCACGGTCTGGACGGCGGCGTTGTTGACGAGGCCGTCCAGACGGCCGTATCGGTCCAAGGTCATGTCCACGACACGCCGGGGCCCGTCGGGGGCGGTCAGGTCGGCGGTCACCACCAGCCCGGGCTGTCCCGATCGGCCCTTGATGGGCTCGACCGGCGATGACCGTGTATGGGAGACCACCGTGGCGCCGGCCGCGGCCATTCTCGCGGCTATACCGGCCCCGATGTTGCCCCCGGCGCCGGTGACGGCCACCACCCGGCCGTCCAGTGCAATCAGATCGGCGGGCGACCGGCCATCCGAAGCCCGGGGGGCGGAGCTACTCCCTGACATAGCGGGCAATGAGGTAGGCGGCTTCCGGGTACAGGTCTACCAGCTCGTCGAAGCTACCCAACTCGAATCCATCCTCACGGTAGGGCGGCGCCATGGTAGTTCCCACCAGCGACCAGTCTCCGGTGGTGCCGGCGCCCATCCACACTCCTCCGGGAACCGCCACGAAAGGGCGCTCCCCCGCTTCCAGGTCGTCCCCGAGCAGCAGGCGCCTCGCTCCACCGTCCGGCTCGAGCAGCAGCATCTCCACCGGATGTCCTGCGTAGTGGTGCCAGAGTTCCGGCCCGTCCAGGCGATGGAGGGCCGAGAAGTCCCCCGGCTGCATCAGGTAGTAGATGGCCGTACTGTTCCCGTCCCGCCAGGTACGGGCCCACATTCCCCCCTCGGAAGGCAACGGCGCCAGACCCAGCAACTCGGCTACTTCGGGGCCGGTCACTCTGCCAGCCGCCGGGCGCGCTCCGTCACCTCCGCCCTCACCTCGTCAACGTCCACGGTGAGCACCCGGCCCTCGCTGACCACCTGCTCCCCGCCCACCCAGACGGAGCGGACCGCCCGGGGCGATCCCGACCACACCAGCCGCGACACCGGATCGTCCTCCTCCGGCACCACCGGATGCAGAGCCGACTCAGACGGCGAAAGCTGCACCATGTCGGCCCGGCAACCCGGCTCGATCCGGCCCAGGTCGGAGCGCCCGATGGCGTCGGCGGCCCCGGCCGTGGTCATGTGGAGCGCATCGTGGGGTGGCATGAAGGCTGCATCCCCCCGGTCCAGCCGGGCCAGCCGGATGGCGGTGCGCATCTCCTCGAACAGGTCGAGCCGGTGGTGCGAGGCCGGGCCGTCCGTGGCGATCCCCACCTTGATCCCGGCCCGGATCATCGCGTCCACCCTGGCCAGGCCCGAGCCGTGCTTAGTGTTGGAACACGGGCAGTGCGCCGCCCCCACCCCGTGGCGGCCGAAGATCTCCATGTCCTCGTCCGAGAGCCACACGCAATGGGCAGCCAGCACCCTGGCCTCCAGCATGCCGAGCGACTCCAGGTAGGCGGGCGCCGACAGGCCGCCGGACAGCTCCCGCACCGCCTTGTCCTCCCACTCCTGCTCGGCGACGTGGATGTGGACCAGCATGTCGTGCTCGCGGGCCAGGCGGGCGACCATCTCCAGGCATTCCTTCGACACCGACCAGGCGGCGTGAGGACCCAGGCCCACCTCGATCAACTCGCTCGATGCCCACCGGTCCCGGGTGGCCACCATCTCCTCCAGCTGTTCCTGCCAGGTGCCCATCCGGCCCAGCTGGGCGTCCTCGATCACCGGAGCGGCCACCACGCACCGGAGCCCTGCCTCGGCTGCCCCCCGAGCGACCGAATCCCCGAAGAAGTACATCTCCGATGACGTGGTGATGCCGTTGGAGAGAAGCTCGGCGGCGCCCATCAGCATGCCGACCCTCACGTCATCCGGGGTCAGGCGCCCCTCCCGGGGCCACATCACCTCGTGAAGCCACCGGTCCACCGGCAGCCCTTCTCCGGCGCCGCGCAGCAGGATCATCGGCGTGTGGGCATGGAGGTTGACGAATCCGGGCATCAGGATGCCGTCTATCCGGTGAACCGGAGTCCCGTCCCGGTCGGGCGCCTCCGAGGCCGCGCCGGCCCACACCACCCGTCCGCCCTCCACGTCCACCACGCCCCCCGGGATGGGGGTCCGTCCCTCGGACATGGTGATCAGCAGATCGGCTTGGTAGCGGTCCATCTAATCGCCCCCGGTCAGCTGGGTTTGGCAGCCTGTAGCATAAATATCATGCAGCAACTCGGTGACCGTCCGCTCGACTGGATCGACGGCGGGGTCTCGATGGTCGATCAGACCAGACTCCCCGACTCGTACGAGGTGATGCGGATCAAGTCGGTCCCCGACATGGTGGCCGCCATCCGCCGCCTGTCGGTGCGGGGCGCCCCCGCCATCGGCGTGGCCGGCGCCCTCGGAGTGGCGCTGGCCATCCAGGCCCACGGAACCTCCGGACCCGACTTCGACCGGGCGATCCACTCCCTGCGGGAAGCCCGACCCACCGCGGTGAACCTGGCCCGGATGGTGGACAGGGTGGCCCCCCTCGCCGAGCAGGGCCTGGACCGCGTGCTGGCCGAGGCGCTCGCCATCCGGGACGAGGAGATCGCCGCGTCCGTGTCCATGGGAGAGTACGGGGCCGATCTCGTGACCCGGCTGGTGAGCGAGCGGGCGGCCCGGGCGATGACGATCTGCAACACCGGGGGCTTGGCGACCATCGAGCGCGGCACCGCCCTGGCGGTCATCCAGACCCTGCACGAGCGGGGCACGCTGGCGGAGGCGCTCGCGCTCGAGACCCGGCCCCTCCTCCAGGGCGCCCGCCTCACCGCCTGGGAGCTGGCCCGCATGGGGGCTCCCCACCGGCTCCTGGTCGACTCGGCCGCCAACTTCATGCTGGCCCGGCGACAAGCCGACGTGGTCCTCACCGGCGCCGACCGGATTGCCGCAAACGGCGACACGGCCAACAAGATCGGTACCTTCTCCCTGGCTCTCGGCGCCCGGTACGCCGGGGTCCCCTTCATCGTGGTCGCCCCGGAGTCGACCGTGGACATGGACACTCCCGGGGGTGACGCCATCCCCATCGAGGACCGGGACGCCGGAGAGGTGGTGTCCGTCCGGGATCGTGCTACCGCTCCTGCGAATACCGACGCCGCCAACCCCGCCTTCGACATCACGCCGCACGCCCTGATCACCGCGATCGTGACCGATCGGCGGGTGGTCAGGATTGATCGAGGTGATAGCCTCCGGTCGGTGCCGCTCGGGGAGCTTCGCCGACCGGCCAACGAGTAGTCGACACTGTGACAGACACACCAGCGGAACGTCCGCTCTGAGGGAGGAGAACCCCATGACCAGACCCCTGAAGATCCTGGTGCTCGTACTGGCGCTGGCCCTAGTGGGCGCCGCCTGCGGAGACTCCGAAGACGAGGCGCCCGCCACCACAGCCGCGCCCGCCACCACAGCCGCGCCCGCCACCACGGCTGCGTCCGCCACCACCGCGGCGCCGACCACCACGATGGCGCCCGAGGATCCGGTCAGCCTGATCTACGTCAGCCCCAACCCGTTGGGCGTGAACAACTTCCTGATTCTGGGCGAGGTGGGTACCCAGCGTGTGGCCGAGCGGCGCGGCGGGACCTGGAAGACCTTCGAGTCGGTAGACGACTCCACCCGGAGGGCCAACATAGAGGCAGCCATCGACGAGGCGCCGGACGTCATCGTTCTCACCACATTCACGCTCGTCGAGATGGCAGACGAGTACTCCAAGGCCAACCCCGACCAGAAGTTCATCATCATCGACGCCTGCCCCGAAGAGCCTGCGCCCAACCTGCACTGCGGAGTCTTCCGGGAGCATGAAGGCGCCTTCCTGCTCGGAGTGATGGCCGGCCACCTGTCGGAGGCGAAGCAGATCGGCTCCGTGGTGGCCCTCGACATCCCGTTCTTCAAGCGGTGGTGGCAGAGCTTCGCCGAGGGGGCGCAGTCGGTTGATCCCGATATCGAGAACTCGGTGGTGTTCATCGCCGGTGACAACCCGTTCTCCGACCCGGCACGCGCCAAGGAACTGGCGCTGTCGCTGGCGGCGCAGGGTCCCGACCACATCTTCGCGGTTGGCGCCGGATCCAATGGCGGTATCTTCGAAGCCGCCGCGGAGGCCGGCTTCCTCTCGTACGGCGTGGACGTCAACGAGTGTCCCAGCGCGCCCGGCTACATCATCGACAACAACCTGAAGGTGGTCGATGCGGTGGTCGAGCAGCTCCTCGACCAGGTACTGGACGGGACTGCCGGTCCGGTGGTGTCCTTCGGACTGTCCGAAGGCGGGACCGGGGTGATGGCCCTGCAACCGGGCCTGGCCGACAGCCAGTGTGTGATCGCCGACCATCCCGACATCGTCGAGGAGGTCCGCGCGGTGGCCGAGGGAATCATCGACGGCTCGATCGTGGTCAACGATCCGTTGTTCGGCTGATCGGGAATCGGCGGCTCTCCAAGAGCCGTGAAGACGGCTGATCCGCCGTGACAGCGGCTCTCGAGTTCCGGGGAGTAACCAAGCGGTTCCCGGGCGTGCTCGCCAACGACGCAGTCGACATGACGGTGCGCGCCGGGGAGATACACGCCGTGGTCGGGGAGAACGGGGCGGGCAAGACGACCCTGATGTCGATCCTGTTCGGCCTGCTCCCGGCCGACGCCGGCCACATCCTGGTGAACGGCGAACCGGCGCGGTTCGCGTCCGCCCTGGACGCTATCCGCGCCGGACTCGGGATGGTGCATCAGGCCTTCCGGCTCTTCCCCACGCTGACCGTCGCCGACAACGTGGTGTTCCGAGAGGAACCCACGCGCAGTGGCCTGGTGGACCGGTCAGAGAGCATCCGGCAGGTGAGAAACGTCGCCGACCGATACGGACTGGCGGTCGACCCGACCGAGGTGGTCGAGAACCTCCCGGTCGGGGTGTTACAGAGGGTCGAGATCCTCAAGGCTCTCTACCGGGATGCGCAGATCCTCATCCTGGATGAGCCGACCGCCGTGCTGACCCCCCAGGAGCGGGACAAGCTGTTCGAGGTGATCAGGCTGCTCAGAGACTCCGGACGCACCATCCTGTTCATCACTCACAAGCTCGGCGAGGTGATGGCTCTGTCGGATCGAGTCACCGTTCTCCGCGACGGCCGCTCGGTTGCCCATCTCGTCACGGCCGACACGAGCCCCGAAGAAATCGCTCGGCACATGACCGGACGCGAGGTCGACCTGGACCGGAGGGCGCCTCAACACAGCCCGGGCCAAGCGGTACTGGCAGTGTCGGACCTCGGCGCGACCGGCGAGCATGGGCGGCTGGCCGTCCACGAAGCGTCGCTGGAGGTTCGTTCAGGTGAGATCGTCGGGATAGCAGGCGTTGCGGGCAACGGTCAGAGCGAACTGATCGAGGTGATAGCGGGGCTACGGGCGGCGGACTCCGGCTCGGTGCACCTCAACGGCGTTGACATCACCCACGCAGAGGTGTCGGCCCGCCGGTCCAGCGGCATGGCCTACGTACCGGAGGACCGCCACGGGGTGGGGACCAGCCACCGGGCCTCGGTGTGGGCCAACCTGCTGATGAGTCACCAGCGGGGACCGGCGTTCCAGCGGAGAGGCTGGTTCAACCTGCGGGCTGTCCGTAAACATGCCCGCAGTCTCATCAGCGCCTACGACATACGAACGGGCCCGATCGGCAGTCCCGTGTCCACCCTGTCGGGAGGCAACCTCCAGAAGGTCGTGGTGGCGCGCGAGATATCCCACGGGGCCCCGTTGTTGATCGCCGAACAGCCCACCCGAGGGCTCGACATCGCGGCGATCGAGTTCATACACAGCCGTCTGATCCAGTTTCGGAATGACGGCGGAGCAGTGTTGATGGTGTCAGCCGAGTTGTCCGAGATCCTTGCTCTGAGCACACGGATCCTGGTTATGTTCGAAGGCCGGATCGTCGTCGAGTTGGACCCGTCCCAGGTCACCGAGGCCGATGTCGGCGTCTACATGACCGGAGCACACCAGGAGCACCCGGATGGCTGAAACTCAACCGATCCAACGCAGCGGCGTCGCCGCCAGGATCGAGGCGGTACTTTCCCATCCGGTCGTCTTCTCGCTGGTCTTCGCCTTCGCCCTGGGCTGGGTGATCGTCTACCTGACCGGAAACGACCCCGGCTTCGCCTACCGGGAGATGTACGACGGGGCCATCACGGGCTCAGGGTTGCGCAACACCCTGGGGAGAGCTGTTCCGATCGTCGGGATGGCCCTGGCCGTGTCCGTTGCCTTCCGGGCAGGGGTCATCAACCTGGGTGGGGAAGGCCAGATGGTCATGGGGGGCCTGGCCGGAAGCCTGGTGGCGATCTATACACCGGGACCGGGCGAGATCGTCATCCCCCTGGCGATGATCGTGGGGGGATTGACCGGGGCGCTGTGGGCGATGCTGCCCGCCTTCGGGCAGACCCGCCTCCGCCTACCCATCCTCATCACCAGCCTGCTGCTCAACTACGTGGCCAGAGCCGTGACCGGATACCTGGTGCGCTTCCACTTCCTCGACGACTCCGTGACGCTGACCTCCACCCAGCAGGTTCCGCAGACCGCACGCATGCCCAGGCTGCCGATCTTCGGAGGAGTGAGCCTGTCGCTGGTGCTGGTCATCCTGGCGGTGGTGGTCGCGTGGGTGGTCTATCGACGGACGGTGGCCGGCTACGAGACCCAGATGGCCGGCTTTAACGGCCGGTTCGCCCGCTACGGGGGAATCCAGGTGGAACGCCAGACCGTCGGTGTGATGGTCGTGGCCGGCGCCATCGGCGGGGTGATAGGAACCCACATGATCATCGGCGACGCCTACCGTTTCATCGACGGAGAGCTGGTGGTGAGCGGCCTCGCCTGGACCGGCCTGCTGGTGGCCCTGCTGGCCGCCAACTACCCACCGATGATCCTGGTGGCCGGGCTCCTGTTCTCGGGCCTCCAGATCGGCGGTCTTGCCATGCAGCGCAACGCCGATGTGTCGTGGCGCCTGGCCCAGGTACTCCAGGCACTGGTGATAGTGGCGGTGGCCAGCCGGTTGGCCTTCGACCTGTTCAGGCGACGGCGAAGGGGCCCCACCAGCGGCGAGCTTGAATCGGCCGGTGTGGGAGAAGTGTGATGTTCGATCAGCTGTTCGACGCCGCCCTCCTGGAGTCAGTGGTCAGGGCAATGGTCCCGATCCTGCTGGCCGCCCTGGGCGGGATGATCTGCGAACGGGCCGGCGTATTCCAGATCGCAATGGAAGGAATGATGCTGGCGGGGGCCTTCGCGGCGATGGCCGGTTCGTACCTGGCGGTGTCCAGCGGACTGGGGATTGTGTTCGGGGTGACCGCTGGAGTGCTCATTTCCCTGATGCTGGCCTTCGGAACGGTCAGCCGGCAGGGGGACCCCATCGTGCTCGGCATCGCTCTCAACCTCATGGCGCTGGGGCTCACCGGATTCCTGCTACCGCAGATCTTCGGCGTGCGCGGTACCTTCCGCCACGAGCGTATCGACGGGCTGGATCGACTGCCGATTCCGGGGCTGTCCGAGATCCCGTGGATCGGATCGGTCCTATTCGACCAGACGATCCTCGGCTACCTGGCCTTCCTCCTGGTGCCGGCTATCTGGCTTCTCCTGTTCCGCACGCCGGCGGGCCTGCGTCTTCGGGGAGTGGGCGAGCGCCCTCTAGCGGCCGAGTCCTTGGGTGTCAGCCCCACCGCCTACAAGTACGGCGCGGTGATCGCTTCGGGTGTGCTGTCGGGACTGGCCGGAACCCAGTTGGCCCTGGGCAACCTGGTCCTGTTCGCCGAGGGAATGTCGGCGGGACGCGGCTGGGTAGCCGTCGTGGCGGTCATGCTGGGCCGGGCCCATCCCTTCGCCGTGTTCGGCGCCAGCCTGCTGTTCGCCTTCGCCGAGGGGCTCGGGTTCCGGCTCCAGGGCAACGGCCTCCCGGTCCAGATCACCGATGCCCTGCCCTTCCTGGTGACCCTGATCGCCCTGATCGCCGCCCGCAAGCGCTTCGCCCGGCTCCTGGACCTCACCACCGGCGGCTAGCCCCGAGTTTCCGCCGACTCACGGCTTTCCGGTGGGTTGCCGCCCTTGACCAACTCGATCAGGCGGGCAGCACGCGGATCGAGGTCCTCTCCCGACCTCCAGACCGCCTCGATCGGCCGGATGGCCACCAGCGGACCTTCCGTCAGGCCGGAGTCGTCCCCCGCCGTCGCCACCTGCCGGGGAAGCACGGTCCGGGCGTAACCGAGAACCGCCATCTGGCGGAGCACGGTGGGGTGAGCCGACTCGAGAGCCACCTCGGGATGGATGCTCATTCTGGCCAACCCGTCGTCGATGAGTTGCCGGGTGCGCGAGGCGGACGGGTAGAGCGCCCAGCCCGCGGGCGTGGCAGGCCCCGATCCGGAGTCGGGAGAGCCGGCCATGTCATCCGGCAAGGAGTAGACACGCAGCTCCTCTTCGGCAATGGCCTCCGAGTTGTAGCGGGCACCGGCCGGGCCGACCACGAGAGCCAGGTCCACCCTGTATTGATCCAGCATGGACAGCAGCTCCGCCGACTCGCCGACCACCAGTTGGAGTTCGATCCCGGGCCGCTCCTGCTGCAAGCGGGACAGGCCGCGGGGAAGGGTGTAGAGACCGACGGTGTCGATCAACCCCACCCGGAGAGATCCGACCTCGCCCCGCTGCCAGCTGTCCAGCCACCGGAGCAGATCCCCGGTCTGGCCGACCACCCGATCCGCATAGCGCAGCACCCGCTGCCCAGCCTCGGTGAGAACTCGCCGCCGCCCGTCCTTCCTGAACAACGGCACCCCCAGCCGCTTGGAGAGTTCGGCCAGCGAATGGGAAAGGGCGGGCTGGCTGATGCCAAGCACCCAAGCCGCCTCGGTGAACGTTCCCTGGCGCTCCACCTCTTGGAGGTAGCGCAGGCTCCGGAAGTTCAGTACTGGCATATCCATAACTCTTACCTATGGATTGTAGGCCCATCATTTATTTGACTGAATCAATCCGCACGCAAGACTTAAGGGGATTCGAGCCGAGAGGAAACGTGTGAGCAAGATACGGGTAGCGATCGTGGGGGTGGGCAACTGCGCGTCCTCCCTGGTACAGGGTGTTGAGTTCTACCGCGACGCGGCCGCGGACGAGACCATTCCTGGCCTGATGCACCCGGTGCTGGGCGACTACAGCATCGACGACATCCAGTTCGTGGCCGCCTTCGACGTGGATGCCACCAAGGTGGGACAGGACCTGTCGAAGGCGATCTCGGCCGGCGAGAACAACACCACGGCCTTCGCCGAGGTCCCCCAGATGGACGTGACCGTGCAACGTGGACCGACCCTGGACGGGATCGGCGCCTACCTGACCGGCGTGGTGGAGGAATCGGCGGCGCCCGAGGTAGATGTGGCCGAGGAGCTACGCCAGGCCCGCGCCGACGTGGTGGTCTCCTACCTACCGGTCGGCTCGCAGGAAGCCACCGAGTTCTATGCCCGTCAAGCCCTGGAAGCCGGCTGCGCCTTCGTCAACTGCATCCCGGTGTTCATCGCCCGCACCGAGGAGTGGGCGGAACGCTTCCGCCGGGCCGGACTGCCGATCGTGGGCGACGACATCAAGTCGCAGGTCGGCGCCACCATCCTGCACCGCACTCTCGTCAACCTCTTCCAGGATCGGGGAGTGAAGGTGGACCGGACCTACCAGCTCAATTTCGGCGGGAACACCGACTTCCTGAACATGTTGGAGCGGAGCCGCCTCGTCTCCAAGAAGGAGTCCAAGACCAAGGCGGTCACCAGCCAGTTGGAGACCCGCATGCCCGTGGAAGACATCCATGTCGGCCCCTCGGATCACGTGCCCTGGCTCACCGACCGCAAGTGGGCGCACATCCGCCTCGAGGGGACCGCCTTCGGGAACACTCCCCTCAATGCCGAGGTGAAGCTGGAAGTCTGGGACAGCCCCAACTCGGCCGGGGTGGTCATCGACGCGCTGCGGTGCGCCAAGATCGGTCTGGACCGGGGTATCGCCGGGCCGCTCTACGAGGCCAGCGCCTACTTCATGAAGTCACCACCCCGCCAGATGCGGGATGAGGTCGCCCGCGAGGCCCTCGAGGCATTCATCGAGGGCTAGGGAGCGGGCATCCTCCTCTGCTCTCTCCCCGGTACAGCTCGACTCATCGGGCCTTGGGTGGCCGACGGCCAGTCGTGTTCGGTCTAAGCGGGCGCGGATAGCCAGGGAGATCCACCAGCTGCCGTGTTGTCTCGGGTTGGATCCCGAGCGGTACTGCACACCCCCAGCCCGTGGAACCCACCCAACATCGCCTATCCGTGTGGCCTCTTGGATTCGGTCGGAGTCGATCGGTTTCGGTATTAGACAGCAGATCTCGTGGCCCGGTCATGCCATTTCTGATACGGTAATTCACGAGGTTTCGGCGGCGGGCCGCTCGGACCCGCCTGATTCAAAGGGAGGGGAGAGACGATGACGTACCGGCCGGAGCAGGGGCGGATGAGTATCGCCCGCAAGCTTTTCATTGGTCTGTCCGTGCTGTTACTGGTGGCTGCCGCGTGCGGGGAGAGCGAGCCTGAGGCCACATCGGCTGCCACTACCGCGGCGCCAGCCACGACCGCCGCCCCGGATACGACCGCGGCGCCCGACACCACTGCCGCTCCGGATACCACAGCGGCTCCCGCCACGACCGCCGCTCCGGATACGACGGCGGCGCCCGACACCACTGCCGCTCCCCCGGAGCGGGCCACGGTCAGGATCGCGCTCGACTTCATACCCAACACCAACCACGCCGGCATCTTCATCGCCCGTTCGATGGGCCTGTTCGAGCGTGAGAACCTGGATATCGAGGTCGTTCCGTGGGCATTCACGGTCACGGGTGTTCTCGTCGAGGCAGGGGACGCCGACCTAGGTATCGCGTACCCACCCGATCTGCTCCGAGAGGTGGCGCTCGGTTCGTCGCTGAAGATCGTGGCGGCCATCATCCAGGAGAACAACGTGGCACTGGTCGTTCCTGCTGACTCTCCGTTCCAGACAGCGGCCGACCTGGGTGCGGCCGAGTCGTACGGTGGCTACGGCACGCCGCACGAGAGGCCGCTCGTCACCGAGATGCTCACCGCGGCCGGAGCTGCTACGCCAGGGGACTTCCAAGAAGTAGTGCTGCAGGGTGGAGCGATCGAGGCCCTGATCGAGGACCGTGTCGACTTCAGCGCGGTGTTCCAGGGGTGGAGCGAGATTGCCGCCCGGTTGCGCGGCACCGAACTCCGCCTCTTCCCCTACGTCGACTTCATTCCGGAGATTGTCTATCCGGACGTCGTCTTCATCGCCCGATCCGAGATGATCGAGCAGCAACCCGACGTACTCGCGAGAGCCCTGAGAGCTCTGGGTGAGGCATACACGTTCGCGGCGGAGAACCCCGACCAGGCGGCTGACATTCTCATCAGCGAGGTCACGGACCTCGAGCAGAGCGAGCCGCTGGTTAGAGAGAGCGCCCACTACCGGGCCGCGCAGTACCTCAATGACGACGGGGTTTGGGGCTGCGTGCAGACGTCTCACTTCGCTGGAATAGGTGGTCTGCTGGAGCGGTCCGGTGTGCTCCTGGACGAGGAAGGCCAAGTGGTGACGGCACCCGAGTTCTCGGTGTATGCAACCAACGAACTCCTGCCCGATTGTTGAAGCCTCGGCTGGGAGTGAGGGTCCCGACCGGGACAGTGGGCTGACGCGTGCTGAGATCAGCGGGGAAGACCTCCGACCAGCGAGCAGGAGAGCAGGTCTCGGAAGGGGCCGGGGCTTCTCAGGAGCTCGGGAGTTCCGGGTCATCTGAAACCAGGCCGTCGCTCGTGCGGATGGGTTGGCCGCCTCTGGTTACCGTGCTGCTCGTCCTATCGGCATGGGAGTTGTTCGTTCGCTGGCAGGACATACGGCCGGCGGTCCTACCGACGCCCACCGATGTTCTGGATGCGATGTGGGACGACCGTGCCAACCTGTGGGGCGCCACCTGGATCACCCTGCAGACGGTGTTTCTCGGATTCGGGTCTGCTCTTGTCCTGGCGGTCGTAATCGGGGTCCTGGTCGATAGCTTCGGTTGGGTGAGGCGCAGTATCTATCCGGTAATCGTGGTATCCCAGACCCTGCCGATAGTCGCCATCGCTCCGCTGGTCGTGATCTGGTTCGGGTTCGGGATCTCGTCCCATGCATTCGTGGTCGCCATGTACACATTCTTCCCGGTAGCCGTCGCCCTCGCCCAGGGCTTGGCGTCCACGGACCAGGACGCGATGAACCTGCTGAGAACGATGGGGGCAGGCCGGGTCCGTCTGCTTCTGAAGGTGCGTTTTCCGAGCGCGCTCTCACAGCTGTTTACGGGTGCCAGAGTGGCTATGTCGTTCGCGGTGATTGCGGCGGTGATCGCCCAGTTCGTCGGCGCGGTGGAAGGCCTCGGGATCTACATGCTCACCATGAAGAACGCGTTACGGACGGACCTCGTCTTCGGGGCGGTGACGGTCAGCTCGGCTGTCACCCTTCTCCTGTTCGGAGGGGTGGTGGTCCTGCAGCGGCTCGTCATGCCGTGGTACCGGCCCAAGACGCAGGGAGATGCCCGGTGACCCTGGGAGAGGCGGGACAGGGGGGCCTGACGATCGAGGGTCTGACCAAGACCTTCCGCCCCAAGTCGGGTCCGGTCTTTGCCCTCGACGGTGTAGACATGGTGGTCGAGCCAGGGGAGTTCGTGACCTTGATCGGGCCTAGTGGGTGCGGAAAGAGCACGCTCTTCAACATCGTTGCCGGCCTCGAGGCGTTCGATTCGGGCCATATCCGGCTTGACGGCGCCCCCAGCCATGATCGGCTGGGCGAGATCGCCTACATGTTCCAGAAGGACCTCCTCTTCCCATGGCGAACCGTCATGGGCAATGCGGTCCTCGGCCTCGAGATGGACGGCCTCTCCCGTAGGGACGCGAGGGAGCGAATCGGCCCGTACCTAGAGCGCTTCGGGCTGGCTGAGTTCACCGACGCCTACCCCGACCAACTGTCCGGAGGCATGCGGCAGCGCGTCGCCTTCCTGCGGACGATGGTCCAGGAGAGGTCGATCATGCTGCTCGACGAGCCGTTCGGCGCGCTGGACAGCTACACGAGGACCAACCTGCAGCAATGGCTGATGGGGGTCTGGGAGGAGATCCGCACCACCGTGCTGTTCATAACCCACGACGTCGCCGAGGCCGTCTACCTGTCGGACCGGGCGTACGTCATGACACCCCGCCCAGGTCGGATCCAGACAGTTCTCGACATCGAACTACCGCGTCCACGGGAGAGTGGGATCGAGATCACCGACGCGTTCCTTGGGCTGGAGCGCAACCTCAAGGCCGAACTGCATCTGCATGGGACAGACGATCATGACGGTTGAACCTGTCCGCGGCGCAAGCAATGACTCCGTCATCCTCATCAGGAACGCGGTGGTCATGACTCTGAACGAAGCGGGGGATATATACCACGACGGCCATGTCCTGGTAAGGGACGGCCTGGTGGTGTCCTGTGGCTCGGGGCCGGCCACGGATGTCGCCGGAGCCCGGATAATCGACGCGATGGGCCTGGCGGTCATGCCGGGTCTCGTCGACCTACATTTCCACACCGACATCGAACGTGGTGGTTACTCGGAGTCTCTCGAAGTCGAGGAGGCCCTTTTCGACCACTGGTACCCGATGATGCGGAACCTGGACGCGGAGACCGCATACGCGGGCGCCCTCCACAGCTATGTCCGGGCCCTTCGGGGCGGCATCACCATGGTCAATGACATGTTCCGGCATGTCGAGTCGCTCGCCCGGGCGGCAAGGGATGTCGGTATCCGCGCCACCCTCAGCAGCCTCGTGGCCCGTCCCGAGGACGGGTTGGACGTCCTCGAGGACAACAAGGCTGCGTTCCATGCTTGCTCGGGCGACGTGGACGACCTGGTCCAGGTGGTAGTGGGCATCGAGTGGATCCCGCTGGCCACGCCGGCCATGCTGCGCGAGGCGGCGAGCCTGGCCGGCGAACTCGATACCGGCCTGCATCTCCATCTGAGCGAGTCGCAGGCAGAGGTCGAGACGAGCCTCAGCAAGTTCGGGGCCAGACCGACCCAGGTTGCCTACGACCACGGCCTGCTGGGACCCCGGACTGTCGCCGCTCACTGCGTATGGCTGACCGACGACGACATCGCCATGATCGCGGAGACCGGAACCCATGTGTCCCACAATCCGGCTGCGAACTCGAAGCTGGGAGAGGGGATTGCTCCCGCCGTCCGCCTACTGGATGCGGGTGTCAACGTCGGGCTCGGACACGACTCCACAGAAGGCAACAACACCATGGACATGTTCGACGTGATGCGGACCGCGGCGTATCTGCAACGGGGACTCTATGCAAACCCAAAGCTCATGCCGGCGGACCAGATACTGAGAATGGCCACGGCAAGCGGGGCGCGAGCCCTCGGGATCGACAGCGGCGCCATCGAGCCGGGGCGCAAGGCGGATCTGATCCTCGTGGAGGCCGAGATGGAGTTCTTCGACAGCCGGTCCCCCGCATACAGGGCCAACCTGGCGCCCAGGATGGTCTTCGCCACGAACGGGAACATGGTTCGTACGGTGATCGTCGATGGGCGCATCGTGATGGAGGACCGGGTCATCAAGACCGTCGACGAACGGGAAGTAGCGGAGCGAGCCCGCGAGGCGGTTGCGCGACTGACCAGGCACAAGCGATCGAAGGGATCATCGTGAGTTGGACCCGACACATGATGGAGGAGACCGCGCCGCTCTTCGAGCGTATCTACGAGCATCCGTTCTTGGCGGAGCTAAGGACGGGGACTCTCGGCAATGACAAGCTGGCCTTCTACTTCGAACAGAACGTCCACTACATAGACGCCGTCCTGCGGTGTCGTGCAATCGTCGCCGCCAAGGCACAGAACGACGAGATCAGGGACTTCTTCCTGCGGAACACGCAACTGATCCTCGACGAGTACTACCACCAGGAGGAGATGCTCCGCAAGCTGGGGGGCACCTTCGAGGCGCCGGTCGCACCGACCCTCTACGCATACTCGCGGCACCTCTTCTATCTGGCCTTCGCTCGCGACCCGGTCGAGTATCTGGGGTCCTTCCTACCTTGCCCCCTGAGTTACGATGCCATCGGCTACCAGCTCGCCGATGCTCCGCTCACCGAGTTCCAGGCTGACTGGTGGGAGTTCTACATGAGCGAGTCCCACCACACGCTCTGCCGGGACTACCGGGACTTCGTAGACCGCTACTCGCAAGGCCTGTCAGATGAGCGGCGCGCTCAGATGTTGGACAGCTTCCGCATCGGCGTGAACTACGAGTTCATGTTCTGGGACATGGCCTACACAAAGGAACGCTGGCCGCTCGGCTAAACCCGCCGAGTCCCGGCGGGATGTCGGGTAGTTCACCGATGTCGGGGCTAGCGGGCCTCCGCGAACTCTCCTACGTGCCTTGCCGGCTCTGTAGGACTTCGACCTTCATAGGGGTGATGTGGTAGCTGTTCGTGGGCGCGAGCACATCCATCGGGCACGTACTCATCGCAGCGAGCAGGTCTGTCTCGGCTCGAATGGATATGCTGTCGCCCGGCCGGGTGACGGGCTGATGTATACGCATCACCCGGGTCTCCGGGTCGGGCTGCGTGTTCATGAAGACCCCGATAGCGTCCGGGATCTCGGAGGGGGCCACACCGTGCGGTCGGAGAACCTCCTGGAGTAGTTCGAAGCACCCGTCCTGAGGGGTGACACCGTACATCTCGTACATTCCGCGGTTGCACATCCTCCCGTAGAGGTCGTGTATCCCCTTGAGAGGTGACGTGTCCTCCACGACAGTGGCGAGGATGCGGTATCCGGTGGACCAGATGGTGCCGCCCGGAGCCAGCCCGAGGGGGGGTTCGTAGGTCGCGGTGTTGCGGATGTTCCTGGTACGGGTCCACGAGATAGAGTTCCGCTCGCGGAGGTCTTCCCGCGCGAACAGGACCAGGTCTCCTACCTGGCCGCCCTCGATGTCGGTTATGCGGATTATCTGGCCGGTGTCAACTGTCCATGCCGTCGCGGCCTTGGCCGGGATCGTCTCCGAATAGATCAACCGGGTGCCGCTCACTCCGCCTCCGTGACCACGGCCGGGGTATCGATTGGAGTATACGAGACATCCCGCGCTCGACCCCGACGGCCACTGCGGTACCTGCAATCGGCTTCGGGCGTCCCGGTCACCGGTACACCCTGGCGGAACTACTCGTTTGGGAGGGTGACGATCTCGGGTGGGTCGAAGGCGCCATGGGCCGGGGGCGCTCCGGGCCATCGCTCCACCCGCACGAGGCAGGTGTGGGCGGTGGGCCCCTGGGCCAGGCTCGAGGTCCCGACATCGGCGGTGAGCACGTTGGGGTTGCCGTGCAGGCAGGTGCCCTCCAGGCCGGGTCCGGCGCCCGGCGAGTACCAGGCCCCGGTCGCCAACTGGACCACCCGGCGCCGGATCCGGTCGGTGATCGTCACACCGGCCAGGCAGGCGCCCCGCTCGTTGAACACACGGACAACGTCGCCGTCCTCGATACCCCTCCGGGCGGCGTCATCGGGATGCATCAGTAGCGGCTCGAGACCGGCCACCTTTGCCCCACGGCTGTTCGACCCGTGGTCCAGCTGGCTGTGGAGCCGAGTTGAGGGCTGGTTGGAGATCAGGTGCAGTTCAGCCTCGCCGGTCGCTTCGCCCAGCCATTCGCCCGGAGGCATCCAGGCCGGATGCGGCGGGCAGTCCTCGTATCCGAAACCGGCGATCCGCTCAGAGTAGAGCTCGATCCGGCCGGACGGTGTACGGAGCGGGTACCGATCGGGGTCCTCTCGAAACTCCTCCAGCAACACGCGCTTCGGCTCCCCACCTCCGAGCCCGCGATCGATGAATCCCGCCTGCCAGAACTCCTCGAAAGTGGGGCTCCCCGGTTCGCTCCGCCGGTATTGCTCGTACAGGAACCGAACCCAGCCGTCAGCAGTCCGGCCTTCCGAGAAGGCATCCCCGGTGCCGAGGCGGGCTGCCAGGGCGCCGAGAATGGCGTGGTCGTCCCTGGCGCCGCCCAACGGTTCGATGACCTTCTTCATGGCGAAGAAGTACGGGTCGTTGGGCTTGCCGCCGATGTCGTTGCGCTCCAGAGTGGTGGTGGTGGGCAGCACGATGTCGGCGTGCTTGGCGGTGGCGGTCCAGAAGGGCTCGTGAACGATGACGGTCTCGGGACGCTGCCAGGCCCGGCGCAGGCGGTTGAGGTCCTGGTGGTGGTGGAAGGGGTTGCCGCCCGCCCAGTAGACCAGGCGGATGTCGGGATAGGTATGGGTTCCACCGTCGTACTCGTACTCCTCCCCCGGTCCGGTCAGCATGTCGGCGATCCGGGCCACCGGGATGAGGGAGTCGGCGACGGGCCGTCCCGGCTTGAAGCGGGGTAGCCAGGCCCTGTCGAACCCGCTGCCGATCGCCGCCACCGCCCCGTAACCGATGCCGAAGCCGCCTCCGGGGAGGCCGATCTGCCCGATGGCGGCGGCGAGGGCGATGGCCGCCCAGATGGCGTGCTCGCCGTGGCGAGCCCGCTGGAGCGACCAGCTGGCGTTGATCATGGTGCGCCCCGCTACCAGCGCACCGGCCAGCGACCTGATCCACTCCGGCCGGATGGTGGTGATCGGTCCGGCCCACTCCGCGTCCTTGGGGATCCCGTCGGTGTCGCCGGTGACGTAGGCGGCCAGGTTCTCCCAGCCCACGCAGTAACGCGCGACGAAGTCGCGATCGTAGGAATCGTCCTCGATCAGGGTGTGGATGAGGGCCAGCATCAGGGCTACGTCCGTGCCCGGCCGGATCGGGACCCATTCCGGATCCACGTAGTCCGCGACATCGTCGTCGATGGGCGACACGTTCACGAAGCGGGCGCCCCGCTCGGCACACCTCCGCATCCAGCCCCTCAGCTCATGGCGTCCCACACCGCCGTAATCCACCTGGCTGTTCTTCGCCGGAATACCCCCGAACGCCACCATCAGGTCGGTCTCGGCGGCGATCACGTCCCACGAGGTGTGGAGCTTCTCGAGACCCCACCAACTGGTCCCGACCACATGGGGAATGATGACCTCGGCCGCCGCCAGGCTGTAGCTGTTGACCGAGCGGGTGTAGCCGCCGATCGAGTTCAGGAAACGGTGAAGCTGGCTCTGGGCATGGTGGAAGCGCCCGGCGCTGGCCCAGCCGTACGAACCGGCGTAGATGGCCCGGTTGCCGTAATCGCTCCGGACCCGGTCGATCTCTCCGGCCACCAGGTCAAGGGCGTGATCCCAACCGACCTCCACGAAGCGCTCCCTGCCGCGGAGGTGAGTGGCGGCTCCCGGGCCGGCCTCCAGCCAGCTCTCCCTGACCGACGGCATACCCACCCGGCACTGGTCGATGTCGGCCAGCGAGTTCCCTATGGGAGACGGGTCGGGATCGTGGCGAAAGGGCCGTACGGCCTGGATCGCGCCGCCCGAGGCTTCGATCTCGTAGGCACCCCAATGGGTCACCGTCAGGCTCGAGGCGCCGCTATCCGAGTCGCGTGGGATCATGACGCCTGTGATTGTACGAGGCTGGTACGAGTGGGGAGTCCCATGGGAGGCAGGTAGGTTCGGGGTATGAGCGGGTACGACACGATCGTGGTCGGGGCGGGGTCGGCGGGCGCCGTCGTGGCTGCCCGGCTGAGCGAGGACCCCGATCGCCGGGTGTTGGTACTCGAGGCCGGTCCGTCCTACCGCTCTGAGGAGACACCGTGGCACATCCGCAGTCCGAACCCGGCGCAGATCATCTCCGATCCCCGCTACCACTGGCCGGAGTTGGAGGCCCGCCGCACCTCGGGGCAGGAACCGTCCCTCTACTGGCGGGGACGGGGCGTGGGAGGCAGTTCCGCCATCAACGGGCAGATAGCCATCCAGGCCATGCCGGAGGATTACGACCGGTGGGGAATCCCCGGCTGGTCGAGTGCGGAGCTACTGCCCGCCATCCGCCGTATGGAGAGCGATCTCGACTTCGGGGATGCCCCCTATCACGGTGACTCCGGTCCCATTCCCGTGTACCGCACTCCCCCGGACGAGTGGGGCGCGGTCGACCTGGCGCTACGCGACGCAGCGCTGGCGATGGGGCACCCGTGGCACCCCGATCACAACGCACCGGGCTCGACCGGCGTCTCACCGTACGCCATCAACAGCCGGGACGGCGAGAGGGTCACCACCAACGACGGCTATCTGGAGCCGGCCCGCGGCCGCCCCAATTTGACCATCCGGGGCCGTGCCCGTGTGGACCGGGTCCTGGTGTCAGGGAGCAGGGCGACGGGTGTCCGGGCGCGTGTCGGCGACGAAACCGTCGACGTCGCAGCCGCGGAGGTGATCCTGTGCGCCGGCGCCATCCACACACCGTCCATCCTGCAGCGCTCGGGAGTCGGTCCCTCCCGCCTTCTGTCATCCCTGGGCATAGACCTGGTGGCCGACCTTCCCGTCGGAATGGGATTGCAGGAACACCCCGCCATCTGGTTGATGCTCGACCTTCGCCCCCATGCCCGGGCGGTCTCGCCGGACGCCCGCCATACGAATTGCTGCGTTCGGTACAGCTCGGGGGTGGCGGGCGCGGTGCCCAACGACATGCTGGCACTCTCGATGAATCTCAGCGGGTACGGCGATGAGGGCTTCGAGACCGGACTGCTCGAGCTGTGCGTGTTCGAGAGCGACTCGCGGGGAGAGGTGGCCATCGGCAGCACCGATCCGGACATCCAGCCGCTGGTCGACTTCCGGATGCTCTCGGAACCCGGCGACCTGGCCCGTCTCAGGGACGGGATCGGGCTTCTCGTCGAGTTGGCGCAGACGGACCCAATCCGCGATATAGCCTCGGAAACCTGGCTGGGGCCCGAAAGGCTGGAGATCGACGCGGTGGGGAACGATGCCGCAGTCGATGCCTGGCTGATGCGCTCCTGCCTCGATGCCCAGCACGCCAGCGGCAGCTGCCGCATGGGGCTCTCGAACCGTCCGGAGACGGTGGTGGACGAGCGGTGCCGGGTACTGGGCGTCGACGGGCTGAGGGTGGTCGACGCGTCGATCATGCCCCAGACCCCCAGGGCCAATACCCACCTGCCCACCGTCACCATCGCCGAGCACGCCGCTCATCTGATCCGGAGCCGGTGACGCCGGTCCGTGGCCCGGCGCGGTCGCCGCGCCCGTGATACCCTGTCGCGGGACTGGTCGCGCCCACCCGCTCCTGGCTGGACGTGGCCCCGATGACCCCGTTGTGGCGAGAATCCGGACGCACGAGTCGAGCCGGGTGGGAGGGAGGTCCCGATGTCGGACACGGAAGGAATCCTGGACAGGCAGATCTCGAGGCGGCAGTTCATGGCCTACAGCGGCAAGTTCGGTGTGGCGGCCATGCTCGCCTCTCCGATGGTCGCGGCGGCATGCGGAGGCGAGACGGCCTCCGGCGTGATGCGCTTTGGGCACCTCAACATCTTCGACACCCCGAACCCCGTGGTGACCGTGTCCACGCCCGACATGCACTGGCTCGTCTACGACCGCCTGATGGAGTTCGACAACAACCTGTCACCGCAGCTTTCTCTGGCCACCAGCCGGGACCTGTCGAACGGAGGCGCCACCGTCACCTACAAGATCCGCTCCGGGGTCGAGTTCCACGACGGCGAGCCCCTCACCTCGGCGGACATCAAGTACTCCTTCGAGCTGTACCGGGACACCAAGAAGGGCCTCTTCGGAGGGTTCTTCGAGCCGCTCGAGACGGTCGAGGCGCCTGATGACGAGACGGTCGTGCTCCACTTCTCAGGCCCTCCGGCCCTCGATCCGAGTGTCGGGGCGCCCATAATCCCGGCGCACATCTGGCAGGGCATGTCCCCCGAGGACATCGACATCTTCGGCAACGACGAGATGATCGGATCGGGAGCGTTCAAGCTGAACGAGTACACCCCGGATACCCGTCTGGTGCTGGACCGCAACAGCGACTGGTGGGGTTGGTCGTCCAACGACGGTCCCAAGACCGGCACCTTGGAGCAGATCATCAAGGTGCAGTTGGCGAACGAGGAGACCATCGCCAACTCGCTGCGTAACGACGAGATCGACGTGACGGGAACCCTCTCGTCTCCTGACATATGGGCAGGTCTGCAGGGCGAGCCGAACGTTGTGGTGGAGGAGTATCCGGGACTCGTGCTGGACCACTTCGGGATCAACGTCTACGAGGATCCCGACAATCCGGGACAGCCGCATCCGAACTCCGGCGGCAACCCGCTGCTCCTCGATCCGGTGATCCGAGAGGCGATGTCATGGGCTATGGACCGTCAGCGCCTGGTGGATCTGGTTCTCGGCGGGCGGGGCGAAAAAGGAACGGTGGTCCTACCGCCCGGTCTCGGCGACGCGTTCCTTGAGATCCCCGAGGGCGAGCAGGCCAACGGGAACCCCGCCAAGGCGCGGGAGATACTCGACGCGGCCGGCTACGTCGATCGGGACGGCGACGGTGTCAGGGAGAGCCCGGACGGCGAGAAGCTCAGCTTCCGGCTGTTCGCCTCCACGGTGATCGACCGGCTGCCCCTCTACGCCGAGCTCATCAAGCCGATGCTCGAGGACGTAGGCATGGAGATACAGGGCGTGTTCGGCGAGGACGACCCGACGCTGATCCAGCGGGTGTTCGTCGACGCCGACTGGGACATGTACACATGGGTGTGGCAGACCCCGCCCGATGCCACCTTCATGCTGTCGGTGCAGTCGTGCGATCAGTTCGGGAACCTCTCGGACACCTACTACTGCGACGCCGAGTACGAGGCTTTGTTCAAGGCGCAGCAGACCGAGGGGAATCCCGCCCAACGACTGGACATGGTCAAGCAGGCGCAGCAGATCTTCTACGACTCGTTCGCCTATTGCGTGATGGCCTATCCCACCAAGCTCCAGGCCTATCGGGACGACAACTTGGTTGGCTGGCCGTTCGTGAACAACGGGATCACCACCAACTGGTCGACGGAGACCTTCCTGATCGTCAGCGAAGCCTGATCGTCCGGACCACCGCGCCGGAGGTGACCGCTCGAGACGGACGCGGATGTGACATCGTCACCTGAGCCGGGGACGGACACCGGCTCGGAACCGGTCGACGTCACGGCCTCGCGGACGGTTCGTTGGCGGTGGCTGCGCAGCTACCCGGTACGCCGCGTGCTGCAGGGCCTTATCACGCTGTTCGTGGTCGCCACCTTCAACTTCTGGCTCTTCCGGATGCTGCCGGGCGACCCGGCGCGGCTGATCGCCCGGGAGAGCCGGCTTAGCCCGGAGGCGTTCGAGCAGCTGCGCGAGTCGTTCGGCCTCAACGAACCGGCTTGGTCGCAATACCTGACGTATCTCACGAAGATCGTCCGGTTCGACACGGGTATCTCGTTCAAAGCTCGCATGCCGGTGACCGATCTGCTGAAGCCCGCCCTCTCCAACACGCTGATCCTGACGGGGGCGGCGCTGGTGCTGATATTCGTGTTCGGCCTGGCGTTCGGCATCGTCGCCGGTTGGCGGAGGGGGACCCGGACGGACACCTCCCTCACGCTGACCGCGCTGACGCTGTGGAGCCTTCCCACCTTCTGGGTCGGTCTGATGCTGGTGCTCCTGTTCAGCATCAGCCTCGGCCTGCTTCCGGTGGCCGGGATACGGTCGGTGGCGGCCATCTACCGGACCCCCTTCGACGAGCTGCGGGACGTGCTGGAGCACCTGGTACTTCCCGCCGCCACCATCGCCATCGTCAGCGTGGGCTCGATCGCGCTCATCATGCGTAACTCGCTGGCCGAGGTGGCGGACGAGGACTACATGCTGGCGGCGCGGGCCCGGGGCCTGCGGCCACGGACCATCCTCTGGCGCTACGGCGTGCGGAATGCCTTCCTGCCCACGTTCACGCTCATGGCCCTCACGCTCGGCCTGCTGATGGCAGGAACCATCCAGACCGAGGTGGTCTTCTCGTGGCCGGGTCTGGGGCTGCTCATGTACGAGGCGGTCCAGGACCGCGATCTGCCGCTATTGGAGGCGGCCTTCTTCGTGATCGCGGTCATCGTGGTGATCGCCACCACCATCGCCGACCTGTTCTACTCGCGCCTCGACCCGCGGATCAGGTCGTCATGAGCGCGGAAGGCATCGTGGCGGAAGGAGCCCCGACCGGGCGGGACCGCGCGGGCAACCAGGCGCCCGCGGTCTTGGGACAGCTATGGAGAACCGGCCGGGGAAAGATCGGCCTGATCCTCCTCGCCGTCTTCGTCGTCTACGGGGTGGCGGGCTACCTCGCCTACGAGAACCCTCCAGCGGCCGGGGAGACCGTCGAGGACCGGTTCCGGGCGCCGTCGGTGGATTACCTGCTGGGAACCGACAATCTGGGCCGTTCCGTATGGGAGCAGCTGGCCGTGGGGGCCGGCATCTCCCTAGCGGTCGGGGTGGCGGCCACCGCCATCGCGGTCCTCATCGGAAGCACCGTCGGGATAACCAGCGGCTACATCGGCGGCCGGTTCGACCAGTTCGCCATGGGCATCACCGACATGTTCATCACCATCCCGGCGCTGCCGCTGATCATCGTTCTGGCCGCGGTGCTCTCCAGAGGCCTGCCGACCATCATCGTGGTGATCGGGGTGACCAGTTGGGCGGTACCGGCCCGCCTCATCCGGGCAGAGGTCCTGAGCCAGCGGGAACGCACCTTCATCCTGCGGGCCAAGGCGATCGGGATGCGCCCCCTGCAAATCATGTGGACCCACGTGCTGCCCAACGTGGCGGGGATCGTCCTGGCCAACGCCATCCTGCTGACCGCCGCCGCCATCCTCACGGAGGCGGTGCTGGCCTTCCTCGGGCTCGGGGACCCGTCACTGATCTCGTGGGGGAAGATGCTCCAGAATGCGTTCAGTTCCGGTGCGACCTCGCTCGGATACTGGTGGGTGCTGATCCCGCCCGGTCTACTCATCACGCTGCTCGTCCTGTCGTTCACGCTCGTCGGCAACGCCCTGACCGATGTCATCGATCCCCGGCGCCGGGCGGAGTAGGAAGCCATGGCGCTCCTGAGCATCAGCGACCTCACCGTCGACTACCGGCGAGCGGGGCGGACAATAAGGGCCGCCGACGGGGTGAGCTTCGACATCGAGAGCGGCAGCGTGGTCGGCCTGGTCGGGGAGAGCGGCTCGGGTAAGTCCACTCTTGCCCTGGCGATGATGGGTCTGCTACCGGCCAACGGGGCGGTGACCGGCGGATCGATCCGCTTCGACGGCGCCGAGATGACGGGGCTGGACGAGGCGCAGTGGCGGTCCGTCCGCGGCCGCCGGATGGGCATGGTTTTCCAGGGCGCCATGAACTCGCTGAACCCGGTGCGAAGAGTGCTGGACCAGGTCGCGGAGCCGATACGCACCCATGATTCCAGCATCGACAAGGCAAAGGCCTCCGACCAGGCTCGCGGCCTGCTTTCCCTGGTGGGTATCCCCGCCGATCGCCACAAGGCGTACCCGTACGAGTACTCCGGAGGAATGCGCCAGCGGGCCGGGATCGCCATGGCCCTAAGCGGCGGGCCGGCGCTGCTGATCGCCGACGAGCCGGTCACCGCCCTCGACGTGATCGTCCAGGCCCGCATCCTCCGGTTGCTCGAGGACCTGCGCGAGGCCCTCGATCTCACGATCCTGTTCATCACCCACGATCTCGGTGTCGTGGCCCGCCTCTGTGACCGGGTGGTGGTGCTCTACGCGGCTCGGGCGGTGGAAGAGGGAACGGTCGAGGAAATCTATGGACATCCGAAGCATCCGTACACGCGAGCCCTGCTCCAGTCGGTTCCCAACTTTGCGCGCGGCAGGGGAGAGTCGCGAGGGATTCCCGGGACGCCGCCATCCCTGGTGAGCCCGCCATCGGGCTGCCGCTTCCATCCCCGGTGCCCCGACGCGATGGAGATCTGCGCGACCCGGTCCCCCGGATGGACACGGTTCTCCGGTGAGCAGGTGGCGACCTGCCACCTGTACGGCGAAGAGGGCCTCTCGAATGGTTGACGCCGGTAACAGTTCGCCCCTCGTCACGGTCCGCGACCTGAACGTGCATTTCAAGCGTTCCCGCCGGGCCGGCCAGCCGGTGAGGGCCGTAGACGGCGTCGATCTCGACATCTTCACCGGAGAAACGCTCTGCATCGTGGGCGAATCCGGTTCGGGAAAGACGACCCTCGTGCGGGCGATCGGCCATCTGGCGCCCATCACCTCGGGTTCGGTCCGGTTCGGCGATGTCGACGTGGCTCACCTGCGCAGGAGTGAACTGCGCACCATGCGGCGCCGGGTGCAGTACGTGTTCCAGGATCCGTTCGAGTCGTTCGACCGGCGGCAGTCGATCTTCTCGATCGTGGCCCAACCGCTGCGGGTGCACAAGCTGGCCGGTTCCCAGTCCGATATCGAGGAGCGGGTTCACGAAGCCTTGGAGGAGTGCGGCCTCGAGCCGGCGGGCGAGTTCGCCAGGCTCTACCCGCACCAGTTGTCGGGAGGCCAGCGGCAGAGGGTTTCGATTGCCGCGGCCTTGGTACTGCGACCCGAGTTGCTGGTCGCCGACGAGCCGGTCTCCATGCTCGACGTATCGGTTCGTTCCGACATCCTCTCCCTGTTCGTGCGGCTCAAGCAGAGCCACCAGATGACGCTGCTATTCGTCACCCACGACCTGTCCGTCGCCTGGGAGATAGCCGATCGCATCGCGGTCATGTACCTCGGCAAGGTGGTGGAGGAGGGCTCCGCCGACCAGGTGATTGGCCGTCCCGCCAACCCGTATACCCACGCATTGGTCGGTGCCATCCCGGTACCGGATCCTCACGACGTGGCGCCGGAGCCGGGCGTCCGGGGGGACATCGGGGACATCGTCGGCATCCCGGAGGGTTGCCGTTTCCATCCCCGCTGCCCGTACGCGGACGAGCGCTGCCCGGCCGTGATTCCACCCCTCAGCCGGGTGGGCGAGGGCCACCGGAGCGCATGCGTCCGCAACGACGAACTCGACCTGGTGGCGCCCCACCGCCTCGCCACCGGATCGATCGGCTGACGGGAGGTCGGTGTGGGATCGGATGCCAAGGCGCTGGCGCAGGGGGTGGTCAATGCCTCCCGGCAGGACCTGGTCGCCTTGAGCCACACCATCCACAAATACTCCGAGACGGCGTTCGAGGAGGCACGATCGGCGGCTCACGTGGCCGGATCCCTGGAAGAGGCGGGATTTGCCGTCGAGGTGGGCTACGGGGGGCTACCGACTGCGGTCCGGGCGGTGGCCGGTAGCGGACCGCTCCGGGTGGTGATCTGTGCCGAATACGACGCCTTGCCCGGGATCGGCCATGCATGCGGCCACAACGTGATCGCAGCGGCGGCGGTGGGCGCCGGATTGGGGCTGGCCCCGGTAGCGGACGACGTCGGGCTCGAGGTCACGATCCTGGGTACCCCCGCCGAGGAGGCGGGAGGGGGCAAGGTCCTGCTGCTGGACGCAGGCGCCTTCGACTCCGCCCATCTGGCCATGATGGTCCATCCTGCCCCCTTCGATGTGGCTGCGCCTCCCGTGGTCGCCATCGAGTGGCTGGAGGTCTCCTACCAGGGCAAGGAAGCTCACGCCTCCGCGTTCCCGGAACAGGGAGTCAACGCCGCTGACGCGCTGGTGGTGGCACAGGTGGCGATCGGGCTGCTCCGCCAGCACGTGGCTGGAACCGACCGGGTTCATGGAATCGTGACCGAGGCGGGTACCGCCGCCAACATCATCCCCGCCCGGGGCGTGGCTTCGTACATGGTCCGGACTCCCCACATCGGCCAACTGGAGGCGCTGCGCCGCCGGGTGGAGGCATGCTTCGAGGCGGGCGCTCTGGCGACCGGGGCGGAACTGACCATCGCCCGGCCGAATCCGCCCTACAGCCACCTGGAGCATCACGCCGGACTGGCCGAGCGCTACCGGCGCAATGCGGAACGCCTGGGTAGGACCTTCCACGACGGCGATGTCCCTCCCGTGTCGACCGACATGGGGAACGTATCGCTCGAGGTCCCGACCATCCATCCCTTCATAGGCATCGACTCGCTGCCCGCGGTGAACCATCAGCCGGGGTTCACGGACGCCGCCGCCCGCCCACCTGCCGACCGGGCGGTGATCGACGGTGCCATCTCCCTCGCCTGGACGGCGATCGACGCGGCGACGGATGAGCAGTTGGCGGGAGAACTCATGGCTGCTGATGGTCGGCGATAGGTCGGCTGTCTTCTACCGCAGCCCCGGCGACGAGTACCCCCTCTTCGTCCGGGCCAGAGGTTGCCGGCTCTGGGACGACACCGGTCACGAGCTGGTGGACCTGACCAGCGGTGTCTCGGGAGCGGCCATCATCGGCCAGGGCCGGGAGGACGTCGCCCGAGCGATGGCCGAGCAGGTGAGGCGCGTCTCCTACATGCACACCGTGGCCGGGACGAACCTCGCGCAGGAGCAGCTGGCGGCCAGGCTGGCGGACTTGGCTCCCGAGGGCACGGACCGGGTCATGTTCAGTTCGGGGGGTAGCGAGGCCAACGAGATCGCCCTACGTATCGCCCGCCAGTATCACCTGGCGCGCGGCGAACCCTCCAGGTGGAAGGTCGTGAGCCTGGCGCCGAGCTATCACGGCGCCACCGCCGGCGCCCTGTCGATGACCGGTCGTTGGGACATCAGCCGGAGCTACGCGCCCTACCTGTTCAGGACCTGCAAGGTCCCCGCCCCGGTCACGTACCGAGGTCCCTACCGCGATCTGGCGCCTGAGGAGATGGCGACCCGGGCCGCCGGCGCGCTGGCCTCCGCCATCGAGAGCGAGGGACCCGACTCCGTCTCCGCCTTCATCGCCGAGCCGATCGCTCTGTCCACCGGAATGGCGGTCCCGCCGGACGGCTACTGGCACCTCGTCCGCGACGTGTGCGACAGCTACGGCGTCCTCTTCATCGCGGACGAGATCGTCACCGGCATGTGGCGCACCGGTCGCTTTCTGGCACTCGACCATGCCGGCGTGTCGGCAGACATCACCACCCTGGCCAAGGGCTTGGGAGCGGGCTACGCCCCGCTGGGCGCCACCCTGATCAGGGGCTCGGTTGCCGACACCATCGCTACGGAGAACCGCCGGATGGCCGAGGTCCACACCTACAGCGGGAGCGCCCAGTCCTGCGCGGTGGGCCTGGCGGTGCTGGACATCATCGAAGAGGACGGGTTGGTGGAGCAGGGCGCGAAGAAGGGCGAGCTGCTGGCGGACCTGCTGGCCGACGAGATTGAGGATCTCCCCTGGGTGGGTGACGTTCGCGGCCGCGGGCTCCTTCGGGGGATCGAACTGGTGGCTGACAGGCAACGGCGAACTCCCCTACAGGACCGGGCCGCGGTCGGCACGGCACTCCCCGAGGCCATGTGGCGGCGCGGGTTCCTCTCCCGGGCGATGCGCCACGGAAGCGCCCTGGTCGGTGACGTGATCACCGTCGCCCCGGCGCTCACGATCGAGATCGATGACCTCGAGAGGGGCATCCTCGCGCTACGCTCCTCGATCCTGGAACTCGGCCCGACCTGGGACGATCCGGTCCCCGACGAGTCATGAGCACCTTCGACAAATCGGCTATCGACAAGGACGCACGGCAGTACGCCACGCGGATCAGGCGCGGAGACGTGGGCCGCTACGTGCTCCTACCGGGAGACCCGGCCCGGGTCGATCGGATCGCGAACCATCTCGACGATGTCGAACCGGTGGCGGACAGCCGGGAGTTCCGGACGATCACGGGCAGGTACCGGGACATCGAGGTCAGCGCCACGTCCACCGGCGTCGGGTGCCCCTCCGCCTCCATTGCCGTCGAAGAACTGGTGAACGCCGGTGCCACCCACCTGATCAGGGTGGGCAGCACCGCAGGCATCCAGCCCGGAATCAGGACGGGAGACATCGTCATCAACACCGGGGTGCTCCGCA
>JAPPGU010000003.1 GCA_028821265.1 bacterium
CCCCCGACGGGTCCGCTCCCGAATTGATCCCGGTTCCGGTTTCCTCGACGTCGAAAGCAAGAAACCGGTGGTGCTTGTGACTGCCGGGCAGTATGAGGCGCGTTCGTGACATGTTCAACCCCCTTGTACGCACGGGCATTCAGCCGGTGGTACCGGGAACCCTCGTACCGGCAGGGGGTCTGGTGGCGCCCGGTCAGCAAACGGGGTCCAGGATTCAGGGCACGAGGAATACCGCCGGCCGGTTGTACACTCGCCGCGATCGCGCCGGGGAGCAGGCCGCATGTTGGAAGATCTGGGTGTCGAGGGGTTCGTGGGGACGCCGTTCCACAAGCGGACGGCAGCAGCCGTCGAGACATCTTCCTGGTTTCCCTGGCCCCCGTACATCGTGCCCGACATCTATACCGACTTCAGGGAGGAGCTGGCGGCGATGCGAACGGCCGCCACCCTCAACGAGATGTCTCCCCTGTCGAAGACCCGCATCGGCGGCCCCGATGCTCCCCGGCTGGCGAACCGGATCCTCCCCCGGAACGCTCTCACCCAGGAGGTGGGCCAGGTCCTCTACTCGCCGTGGTGCAACGAGGAGGGAAGGATGGTCGCGGATGGCCTCGTCTTCCGCTTCGGCGCAGAGGACTACGTGTTCGTGGCCGGGCCTCAGGAACAGTGGTTCAAGATGAACGCCGCCGGGCTCGACGTCGAGGTCGAGGACATCAGCCAGTCGATCGGCATCCTCGCCCTCCAGGGACCCGAGTCAACCGAGGTTCTGGAGCGTGCCACCGGCCGGGACTGGTCCTCCCTGGGGTTCTCCCGGATGGCAAAGACGGAAATAGGCGGAGCGATCGTGGATGTGAGCCGCCAGGGCTTCACGGGCGAGGTCGGCTACGAGCTATGGGTGTCGCCGGAGGGCGCCTGCCCGATGTGGGACGCGCTGATGGATGCAGGCGGGAAATACGGGCTTAGGCCCGCCGGGGAGTATGCCATCGACATCGCCCGGGTGGAGGCCGGCCTCCTGATCATCGGCGCCGACTACATGGGGGCCGGACCAGATCCGACCCCGCCTGTCGACGACCCTACCCAGATGCGCGAATGCTCCCCGTTCGAGCTTCGATTGGGTCGCTTCATCGACTTCGACAAGCCGGACTTCGTGGGGCGGCAAGCCCTCCTGGACGAGCAGGCCGCCGGGGGCGCCCCTCGACGGATGGTCGGGCTCAGCATCGACTGGCGGGCGATGCTGGAGTATCAACTCGAGCAGGGCGAGTTCGTGCAGATGTTTCCCCGGGTGCATGACATGCCGCTACCGGTCATCGACTCGGTCCGGCGGGTGGGATATGCCACGAGCGTCACCTGGGGACCGTCGGTAGGGACGCTCATCGGCCTCGGCCACATCGACAGGGAATCGGCAGGCCTGGGAGCCCAACACACCGTGCTGTGGTCGGCCAACGGTCAGACGGTCGAGATCGCGGCCGAGGTCGTCCCCTTACCGTTCAGACCGCACCGGCGCGCCTGATGGGCGGGCGAACCGGAGTGCCTGGTGGAGGCGGTTTCCGGGACCGGATGAAGCGTTGTGGGGCCGACGGGGTTTGATTCCCTCAGGACTTGTAGCTGTGGCTCCCCAAGCGAGAGTGCTGCTGTGAGCGTCGTGATCTCGAGAAGCACCGCGGAGTTGGGCCCGTCGGAGGCCGCCCGTATCAGGACCCTCCTCGACGGGGCATTCGAGGGCAGGTTCACGGATGCGCTCTGGGGCCAGGCGCTCGGAGGAGTGCACTTCTTCGTCGAAGAGGATGGCGTCCCGATCTCCCATGCTTCGGTCGTTCCCCGCGTCCTGGCCGTTCGGGACCGTGAGATCAGCACCGGGTACGTCGAAGCGGTCGGCACGCGGCATCGCGATCGGCGTAAGGGCCTGGCCCGGAGCGTTCTCACCGCGGCCCAGCGTCACATCGAGGACACGTACGAGCTCGGAGCCCTACATTCGGAGCTGCCCACCTTCTACGAGCACCTCGGGTGGGAGCGCTGGCGCGGCCCCACGTTCGTGCGGACGGCTTCTGGTCCGAGGAGGACTCGAACGGACGACGGGTGCATCCACATCTGGCGCGTCGAGGCCGGGGCCGCCGTGGACCTCGATGATCCGATCAGCTGCGAGTGGCGTCCCGGCTTCGTCTGGTAGAGGAGCGCGGGAGCCGCCGGGGCTAGGGTTCGAGCCGATGGATGATCGACCTGCGCCTCAGGCACCTCGTTTCGGGGTCGTCGTGCCGTCCAGCGGGGACCTCGCCGAGCCGGAATCCATGGTCGCCGTCGCCCGCCGGGCGGACGAGCTCGGGTTCGACTCGATCTGGGCGATCGACCACATCGTCATCCCGGCCTCAGGCGTTTACGTATTCGGCGAGGACGTCTACGACCAGTTGGTGGTGCTCGCCCACCTGGCAGCGGTCACCGAGCGGGTCCGGCTGGGCACGAGCGTCATGGTGGTGCCCTACCGCCACCCCATCGTCGCGGCCAAGATGCTCGCCACCATCGACGCGTTGTCCGGCGGGAGGCTGATCCTCGGAGTGGGGTCGGGGTGGCTCGAGGAGGAGTTCGATGCGCTCGGCGCCGACTACCCATCCCGCGGTGCGGTGACGGATGAGGCGCTGGACACCTTCGTCAGCCTGTGGACGCGCCGCGACGAACGCCGTTCGGCAAGGTTCGAGAAGATCCGGTTCGCGCCGACGCCTGCCCAGGATCCCCATCCCCCCATCCTCATCGGCGGCAACAGCCGCCGCGCCATCCGGCGGGCGGTGGAATTGGGTCAGGGCTGGCACCCCACGACGGTTCTCAGCGAGGCTAAGTTAGTCGGCCTCGTCGACCATCTCCGGACGAGTTGGGAGGCGGCGGGACGCCGGGGGGAGCCCGAGATTGCGCTGGGGATCCCCGTTCTCGTCACGGAGACGCCGCCGGATCCCGAGGAGACGTGGCTGGGCGCACGGATGGTGGCGGGATCGCCCGAGGAGATCGTTGCCGAGCTTCGGAAGCTCGCCGAGTTCGTGACGCATTTCGTCATCCACGTGGTGGCTCGCAACCACGAGGAGTTGTTCGCCCAACTCGAGTTGATAGCCCGGGACGTCCTTCCAGGTGGTCGGCTACGCTCGTGAACCGGCGCGGTGAGAGGAGGAGAGGACCGATGGCTCGGGACTTCGTTCGTGCTTTCAACGAGAACATCGGCGTGAACACCTCGGGTCGGCTCCAGGTCGAGGACGTGGACGCCACCGAGCTCGCCGAGAGGTTTGGAACGCCCCTCTACGTCATCTCGGAGAACCAGATTCATGCCAACGTCAAGAAGTGGCACGATGCGTTCGCGTCGGGATACCCCCGGTCCGAGATCCTCTTCGCCACCAAGGCCAACAACAACCTCAGCGTGAGGCGCATCTTCACCCTGGCCGGAGCCGGCGGAGACGCCTTCGGTCCGGGTGAGCTGTACCTGACGCTGCTAGCCGGTACCGATCCCGATCAAGTCGTTCTCAACGGATTCAACAAGCGGGATGAGGAGATCCGGATGGCCATCGAGGCCGGCGTCGCCATCCACCTCGATGCACCCGACGAACTCGATGACGTGATCCGGGTGGCTCGCGACGTCGGGATGAGAGCGCGCATCGGGATGCGGACCAGGTTGTTGTTGCACGACCTCGACGACATGGAGGCGGACTGGCCGCCCGGGATCAAGATCGGACCCGGCGTTCGCGAGATCAACAAGTTCGGGATCGCCCTCGACGATCTAGAGACGGTGTGCGAGCACGCTCTCCGTGCCCCCGAAGTCGAGCTCGTCGGGTTCCATCACCACGTCGGTCGCTGGGCGCCCGACCTGCGGGTCCACGAGGCGGTCGTGAAGGACCAGATGGAGGCCGCCGGAGCACTCAAGGACCGGTTCGGATGGGTGCCCGAATACTTCGACTTCGGCGGCGGGTTCGCGTGGGGAAGGCCGGAGGGTCACGGACCGATGGGATTCGACCGCGGCTCTCCGACCGCAGATGAGTTCGCCGAGGTGATGACCGCGCACTTCCGCGACGGACTCGACGCCCACGGCCTCGGCGAGCCCCGGCTGATGGTCGAGCCCGGACGCGGGATCTCGTCCGACATAGGCATCCTCGTTTCCCGTGTCGGCATGAGGAAGTCGTTCTCCGACGTGGGCCAGACCTGGATCGGACTCGACGCGAGCGAGAACCACCTGCTCAACATCCTGTCGGGCGGCTTCTACTACCACCCGGTCGTGACGGACCGGGTCAACGAGACCCCCACCGAGACGGTCAACCTGGGGGATCCGCTGTGCTGGTTCGGCAACCTCGCCCTCAACGTCCAGCTTCCACACGTGGAGCGCGGCGACGTCGTGGCCTTCCTGGACACCGGCGCCTACTGCGAGAGCAAGAGCCTGCAGTTCAACTCGATGCCCCGTCCGGCAACCGTGCTGGTCTCGGGTTCGAAGACCGAAATCATCACCGAGCGGGAGGTGCTCCAGGACGTCACGAGGCGCTTCCGCCTGCCTGCCCGGCTGATGCCCGGGCCGACCTAGCCCGCCGATGGCATCGCCGAGCCGAGCACGGCCTGACAACCGCCCATCATGCGATGAAAGAGAGAGCCCATGACCACCAATGGCCCCCGCTCCGAGTTGGTTCTCCACTGGCCCGGTAGTCCGCCGTCCTTCAACCCGTTCTCCAACCTGTCGATGCCGAGCTGGTTCCCCATCTGGTTCATCTTCGACCAGCTCGTCAACCTCGACGGAGAAGCTCGGGTCGGTCCCCAGCTCGCCGAGAGCTGGGATGTTTCGGACGACGGGCGCCGATATACCTTTCACCTTCGCCGTGATGTGACCTGGCACGACGGCGCACCCTTCAGCGCGGAGGACGTCGCCTTCACGTACACGATGCTCGTCGATCCCAGATCGACGAGCAGATACCAGTCCCTGGCGCTTCCGATCAAGGGCGCCGAGGCGTACGCCGCGGGAGACGCGGCGACGGTCGAGGGCATAAGCGTGGTCGACGAGTACACGGTCGTTATGGAGCTCGCCGAGCCGCACTTCGGTTTCCTCGCGACCATGGCCTTCCCGATCGTCCCGAAGCACATCCTTGAGAACGTCGCCACGGGCGAACGGGTCGAGGACACGGACTGGTCCCTCCGCTCACCCGTCGGGACCGGACCCTTCCGGATCTCCTCGTACGAGCCCGGGGGCGACGCCGTCTTCGTAGCCAACGAGGCCTATTGGGGCGGGAACCCGAATCTGGACGGGCTGCGGCTTCGCAGGCTCGACGACGAGGCCGCTCTTGTGGCGTTCGCTGCCGGGGACATCGACGTCATGTTCATCGACGCACTCGATGCCGACCGGGTGAGAGAGCGTCCGGGTGCCAGGGTCGAGGCGTTCCGGACATGCGAATGGCGGACGATCATCTTCAACCACAGCCATCCGGCGCTGGGCGACCGGAGGGTGCGCGAAGCGGTCGTCCGCGCCCTCGACCGCGAGGCCATCGTCCGCGACGTCTACCAGGGAATGGGCGAGGTGATCGGCTCGCCGCTCATCATGCCCGAGTGGGCGGTGAACCACCGCCTCGACTCGCAATACCCGTACGACCCGGAAGGCGCCAGGGCGCTGCTCGCCGAGGCCGGGTTCGCCGAGGGTTTCAGGGTCGATCTGGTCACGGGCCCGGGCGCCATCCCGGCCCGTCACAATGCTCCGTTCCTGGGGGAGGTCCAGCGTTACCTCGCCGACATCGGCATAGACCTCGTGCTCAACATCAAGCCGATCGTGGAGTACGTAGAGGACTACGAGAACTCCCGCTTCGACGTGTACACCTGCTGCGGTGCTTCCGGTCCCGACCCGGACTTCACCGCGATCTACTTCCACTCGTCGTCGATGCCGCCGAAGGGCTCCAACGGCGCTCGCTATGTCAGCGCGGAAGCGGACGAGCTGCTGCTACGCGGCCGGGCGACCGCCGATCCCGAGGAGCGAGCCGCCGTGTATCACCGCTACGCCGAGGTGCTGACCCACGACCTGCCGTGGGCAGCGCTGTGGCACGAGAACCGGGTCCTGGCCCTGGCCGAGGGCGTCGGCGGGGACTTCACAGAACTGGGCATGTCGTGGCTGCCCGGGACGATTCCGGGATCGTGGCAATGGACCAAGAACGGAGCCGGCTAGCGAGCCCCGTCGTTCCGATCGGCGAGGATTGTCGCCGCGCAGTTGTAGCCAGGCGCCCCGGTCACCTCGCCGCCGGGATGCGTGCCGGCTCCGCATAGGTACAGCCCGGCGATCGGGCTCCGCCATCCACCCGAGCCCGGGAACGGTCGTCCGGTGAAGAACTGGCCGGGGAGATGGTCACCGTGATGGATGTCCCCGGCCGGCATGCCCAGCCTGCGCTCCAGGTCGGCCGGCGTGAAGAGGACGTAATCGACGAGCGCCCTGCGGAAATTGGGCACGTACTCGGTGATCCGATCGATCAGGTCTTCCGCCACGGAGGTGCGGAGATCGCTCCACGTTCCGTTCTCGGGAACCGGTGGTGCATACAGGACGAGGGCCGACACCGCGTGACCCCCCGGCGGCGCGCTGGCCGGGTCGAACGCAGTGTGCGTTCCCAGTTGGATGACGGGGTCCCTCGCCGGTCGGCCGGCGGCACAGTCCTCCCAGGCCGAGATGTAGTGGTCGATCGACCGGGTGATCCTCATGTACGACCCCGCCACCGGATCGTGGTCGGGGCCCAGGTAGCGTGACAGGTCCATCGGCTCCCGAAGGCCCGCGTGCAGCTTGAGGTAGCCGATCGTGCTCGAGATTTCCTCCACCCTCCCGAGAAACGACGGGTCCAACGCACCGGGGTCGACGAGCCACGTGTAGGTCGCCCGCGGACTCAGGTTGGACACGACCATGCCGGCGTCGAGACGGCTCCCATCCCCCAACTCGACCCCGGCCGCTCCCTCATCGTCCACCAGGATGCGTGTCACCGGGGCATCGGTCGTGATCTCCGCCCCTGCCCCGGCCGCCGCCTCGGCCATCGCGGAAGCGAGGGCGCCCATGCCGCCGTCCGGAAGCCCGGCCCAATCCGGATCCAGAGGAGCCGAGGCCCAGGCGGCCTCGAGCGGCGATCCGGGCTGGCGAGGATCGGCAGGCGCCGCGATGTAGGCGCCCTGGACGGCCTCGTCGGCAAAGTGATCCTGCACGAGCGATGCCATGTCTCCCGTCCGAAGGGTGTCGTACAGGTCGGGATCGCCCAATCGGGCAGACCGAGCACGCAGTTCCGACTCGGAAGGGGGTTCCCGTAACACGAACGGCTCGTAGAGCGCACCCGCCCGCTCCCACAATGCCGACCAGTCCGTCAGACGGGCCGACGACCCCGCGGCGAAGGACTCGAGATCGGCGGCGGTGCGGCCCAGGTCACTCCACTGTTTGAGAGCGCGGCCGTCGGGATAGAGCCGCAGCACGGTCGGCTCCGGCATGCGGATGGTGACACGTCCGGCGAGCCCCATGTCCCGGATCACCGGTCGTTGCAGGCCCCACAGCCGGAACGCGCACGTGGAAAAGCGAAACCCGTCAATGAGTTCTTCGGTGGTTACAGCACCGCCGACGAGGCTGCGCGCTTCGAGGACCTGCACCCGGAATCCGGCACGCGCCAGGTAGAACGCCGCCACCAACCCGTTGTGCCCGGCCCCCACGATGACGACATCAGTGCCGGTCCTCGTCGAGCCCCTCACGGGCTTCAGCCCACGATCGGCCAGGTCGTGAAGCTCCCCGGACCCACTTCGTTCTCGAAGCGGGAAGCGGCTGCATCGATCTGGCGATACGCCTCCGCCGCGTCGAAGCGCGTGAAGCGGCCCCGGTCGTAGACGGCTTCCCCGTCGATGATGACCGTGTCGACCGTGCGGGATTGCCGGTAGAACACCAGGCTGTCGACGGGATCCTGGAATCTGGGGTGCGCCTCGGGCCGGTCCAGGGAGTGGATCACGATGTCGGCGCGCTTGCCGACCTCCAGCGACCCGATCTCGTCCGCCATACCCACTGCCGCCGCGCCGTGCAGGGTGGCCATCTCGAGGATCGTCTCCCCCGTGAAGACCGGCATCTCGTTCCGGACCTCGCGGAATCCCACCGCGGCGAGATACATCTGCCGCCCCACGTCGCGCCGGGCGCTCACTCCATCGGATCCGAGTCCGACCGTAAGACCGGCGCGCACCATCTCCGGGAAACGGCCCATCCGCAGGGCCCCCATACCCCGGCGCACCGAGGCCGTGGGGCAGTGGACGACGTGGGTGCCCGACTCGATCGTGAGCTCCAGCTCGCGCTCGTCGAGGTGGATCATGTGCACGAGCGTGAGCCCAGGTCCGAGGATTCCGAGGTCGGCGAGGTGTTCGAGGGGTCGCTTCCCGTGCTCGTCGAGCGAGGCGCTGACCTCCTCGGGTCCCCAGGACTGATGCATGATCATGGGCACCCGGCGCTCGCCTGCCAGCTTCCGGGCGCGGACCAGCAGCTCGTCCGTGTTCCGTCCGCTGCCGAACATGTTGACGACGCCCCTCACCCGGCGCTCGCTGTGGAAGGGGTGATCCTCGATCTGGCGCTGCAGCCGTTCGAACGCCACATCCGTGGTCACCCCGAGGATGTCGATCTCCGACTGCGGCATCGAGCCGAACCGCGGGTCCTGGAGCTCGTCGGCATCGATCTCGAGGTTGCCGTCGATGAGGAAATGGCCGGGGAAGCCCCGGATACCGACCATCTCGAGGGCGCGCACCTCGTCCTCCAGCCAGAATGCGCTCCCGGTATCGGCGAACATCGTCGTGCCGTTGGCGACCATCTCCATGGACGAGATGAGCGTGCCGAAATGGTCCATCTCCGGTGACTGCGCATCCCACAGGGCCAGTTCCAGATCGCTCCAGTCGGCGGTGTCTTTGGGCGCGAACCCGCGGATCAATTCCTGGCTGTTGACGTGGACATGGGCATCGATGAATCCGGGGTGAACGAGGGCGCCCCGCAGGTCGCGTTCCGCCGCCCCGTAGGGCACCGTAACCTCGTCGTCCGGTCCGATGTCGACGATCCGGCCTTCGCCGATCGCGATCGAACCGTCCAGCAGGATGCGGCGATCGGGATCCATGGTGATGATGTGACCGTGGCGCAGCACGGTGTCCACGCCGGTGGCCGGGCGCCCTTCGCCGGCAGCCGTCATGTCACAACGGGCCAGCTCGAGAAGCGAGCGGGCCCGACGATGGCTTCGAACTCCGCCGCTAACGCATCCATCGCCTCGTAGGCGTCGGCCGGATCGAAGCGGGTGAACTTACCGTCTTCGAGTACGGCCTCGCCGTCGATGTACACCGTGTCGACGGTGGCCGACTGCCGGTAGAAGATCAGGTTGTCGACGGGGTCCTGGAACCGTGGGTGAGCTTCGGGCCGGTCCACCGTGTGGATAACGATGTCGGCGCGCTTGCCGGGCTCGATCGATCCGACCTCGTCGCTCATCCCGAGCGCCGCCGCGCCGTGGATCGTCGCCATCTCGAGGACCGTCTCGCCGGTTAGCACCGGGATGTCGTCCCGGGTCTCGCGAAACCCGACTGCGGCCAGGTACGCCTGGCGAAGCACATCGCGCTTCCCGCTGTATCCGTCGGAGCCCAGACCTACCGGCACGCCGGCGGCGATCATCTCCGGATGTTTTCCCACTCGCAGGGCGCCCATGCCTCTGCGCACGGATGCCGCGGGGCAATGCACCACGGCACTCCCGGAGCCGATGATGAGCTCCACCTCTTTCTCGTCCAGGTGGATCATGTGGACCAGGGTGAGGCCGGGTCCGAGCATGCCGAGGTCGGCGAGGTGCTCGATCGGCCGCTTTCCATGGACGCGCAGTGACCCCGATACCTCCTCGGGGCCCCACGACTGGTGCATGATGATCCGTACCCGGTACTCCTCGGCCAGTTCCATGCACTCGCCGTAGAGCCGATCGGTGATCCTTCCCGAGCCGAACAAGGTGATGGCACAACGCACCCGCCCTCCGCCGGCGAAAGGGTAGGCCTCGAGTTGCTCCCGGAGCAGCACCAGCGCCTCGTCCGTCGGGGTTGAGAGCATCTCGATCTCCGACGGAGGCATCGAACCGAAGCGGGGATCGGCAAGCTCCTCCTCGTCCACCGCCAGGTATCCGTCGAGGATCGAATAACCCGGAAGCCCGCGGAGGCCGACTGTCTCCAGGGCCCGGACAGTCTCATCGAGCCACACCGAGCCCCCCGTGTCCGAATAGAGGGTCGTCCCGTTGATCACCATCTCCATGGCATCCAGCAAGGTGCCCAGGTAGTCGGTCTCGGGTGACCGGAAGGGCCAGAGAGCGTGCTCCACGACCTCCCAATTCGCGGTGTCCTTCGGAGTGAACCCACGAATCGCCTCCATGGAGCCGGCATGGGCGTGGGCGTCGATGAGCCCGGGATGGACTAGCCCGCCGCGCAGATCCTTCACGGTTGGAGCCGCGTAGGCAGCGGCCACATCCCGGTCCGGCGCCACGGCGACGATCCGGTCTCCGCGAATGGCGATGGCGCCGTCGGTGAGGATACGTCGCTGCGCGTCGACCGTCAGGATGTGCCCGTGGCGCAGCAGCAGATCGACCTGCTCCCGCTCCACGGCCTCTCCCTCCGCCCGCCTGCCGCCTACGACCCGACGAGCCAGCGGCGGGGGTTGTCCCGGATGATCTTGTTGATCGTCTCCTCCGTAATGCCCAGCTCGCGCAGCGTCGGGATGACCGTCTCCGAGATATACACGAAACCCGGACCGCCGTGGATCTTGAACTGGGGGAACTTGCAGGTGTCGTGAGAGAGCAGGATGTAGTCCTCGTGCCCCCTGTCGACCAACTCCTTCACGGTGTTCATGATGTGCTCCTCGAAGGTCTTCAGAGCACCGTACTGTCCGCAGTTGTCGAACATGACGAGGGCCCCTCGCGCGATGAGGCCTTCAAGGAACTCCATGTGGGGATAGGAATCGCAATGGCCGATCGCCACCCGCGACATGTCCACATCCTCTTCCTCGAAGATCGTCAGGATGTCGGGTGCGACCGGGCCGATGGCGTGGATCGCTCCCAGGGCCAGTCCGGTCTCCTTGTGGGCCCGCGCCGCCGCTCGCAGCACCCTCTCCTCCGCCGGAGCGACCCAGGTCTTCTCCACACCGATCTCGCCGATCACTCCGGGCTTGATGCCGGTCCCGTCGACTCCGTCGGTGATCTCCCCGATGAGCTGGTCGGCGAGCGACCCGGCGGTACGTCTCTCGATGACATCCTCGGGCCGGTAGTAATTGCCCCGGTACCATCCGCAGCCCATCACGATCTGGACGCCCGTATTCTCCGACAGCGTACGCAGGCGCTCCGGCGACCTGCCGATGTCCGGTACAGTCAGGTCGACGAGGGTGGTTCCGCCCAGTTCTCCGAAAGCCGCGACCTCGGCCGTGACGATCCGGTCGTCGTCGAACTGGTCGGGGAAGTCGTAGCGGTACGACGCCTGGCGCAGCTGGCAATAGGGATGCTCATGGGGAAGCACGTAGCCGAGTTGGTCTGCTGGTATAGGCCCCAGAACGGTCATCACGCTTCCCGGATCCGACATGATCCCTCTCCTGCGTTGCTCGCTGACACCGCGACAGTAAACGGGCCCCGGTCAGCGAGTCAACCGGTCCCGCATGCCGGGATCACGGACTTGCTCGGTCGCTTTCTCGTACAGGCAAAGGGCATGGAAGGCCCGCCATGACGGACCGGCTCGTCGTGGGCGTCGAAGGTCCCGACACGCCCCCTCGCAACTGGTCGATCGAGCGCGACCTGCTCGACGAGGCGGGCGCCGCCCTGATGACATCCGTTTGCAACAGCGAGGAAGAAGCGGCCGCAGCCTTGCGCGAAGCCGATGCCGGACTCGTCCACACCAGCCCGATCTCCGAGGTAATCCTGGAAGTCGCCTCGAAGTGCCGCGCCTTGATCCTCGGTGGCGTAGGCCACGAGCACGTCGATCTGGAGCTCGCCGCCGAGCGCGGCATTGCGGTCGCCAACGTGCCGGACTACTGCGTGGAGGAGGTGTCGGATCACGCCCTCGCGCTGCTTCTCGCCCTTGCCAGAGGCCTGCTCCCTCTGCATATGAGCAGCCGCCGCGGCGAGTGGGACCATTCGGGCGGAGGCAGGCTCACGCGCATCCGGGGATGCCGGCTCGGTCTCTACGGTTTCGGCCGTATCGCTCGCCGACTAGCGGACAAGGCACGCGGTATCGAGTTCGAGGTCATGGCGTTCGATCCGTATGTGGACCACTCCGACATGCGGGATGCCTCGGTGATGCCGGCGAAGAGCCTGGCCCACCTTCTCGGCTCTTCGGACTTCGTGTCACTGCACACCCATCAGACCCCGGAGACGGAGAACGTGATCAACGCTGAATCGATCCGGCTGATGAAACCGGGAGCCCGGCTCGTCAACGTGTCTCGCGGCGCCCTGATCGAGGAGGGAGCGCTCTACGAGGCCCTCCGCTCCGGGCGCCTCGCCGGGGCGGCCCTCGACGTCATGGCCGTGGAGCCGTTCGACATAACCAGCCCACTACTGGATCTAGACAACCTGGTCATCACGCCCCACGCTGCGTGGTACTCGGAGCAGTCCGGCCGCGAGCTGAGCAGGAAGATGGCCGCAGCGGCAATCCAGGCATTGCGAGGCGATCTCCCCGACCACACGATCAACGCAAGGGCGCAGCCACGCTTTCCATGGCTCGATTCGTAAAGGTGCCGGGAGCCGAGCAGCGTGACTTCGGGCGGTGGTTGTTACTTCTGGTAGCAATTGCCGGGTACGGGCCCAAGGAGCATGAACAGCTATCTCTTGCTACGAAGATCAGCCAGCCAAAAAGTACCTGGTCAGAGGGACTATGGGGATCGGGTGGGGTGCTGCGGTGGAGCTGAGGGGATTTGAACCCCTAAGGCCTGTTCGGGGCTATATCCGCAGGTCACATTGTGTTTCGTCCGTTTGGGTTACTACTTCTAGTACTACAGTGTGTTCGGGGCACCAGCACCCTGGTAACCAGCCTTATCCTCCTCGACTACCTACCCAACGTGACAGCAACCAACACCGCACACCATCCTACTCGGCCGTCTCTCCAACCTGGTCCTAGGGGTTCACCCGGATGGCGTATGCGCCTGGGGATCGGCCACGTCGCGGATGTCGTCGTGGGTCGACCACCAGGCTACCGGCGGGGGCCGATCAGGCTTCGAACTCGTGGGAGTCGAAGCCGAGTTGGGTGGCGTTTTCTTTGACTATGCGTTGGGTGCGGGTGTCGTAGCCGTCGGAGCGGGCGTTGATCTCCACGGTGAGGGTGATTTCCTTGCCCGTTCCGTCCAGGTGTTTGGTGACCTCTTCGAGGATGGTGCCTAGGTCGCGGATGGCGCGGACCGGATCCAGTTCCTTGCGGCCGTAGAACCGGGTGGGCTCGGGAGGCCCTTCTGGACGCTGCTTCGTGCCGTGGTCCTCTCCCCAGGCGTCTTCTACGTGGTTGGAAACCTCGTCCTCGGCATCGTCGGGTGATTCGGTGTCCAGTTGGGCCAGGGCCCGGTCTGGACGGACCAGCACTGCGGTGAGGCTTTGGGTTACCTCGACCTGGGCGGCGGTTACGAGGCCGGGGTACCGGCCACCTTCGGGGTCGTGGGTGTCGGCGTAGGCGAAGGTGTCGTGCTGCCAGTTCAGGTCGGCCACGCCTCGGGCGATGGCTGCGGTGAGCACGCCGAAGCCGGCGAGGCGGGGCATGTGGAGGTAGCGGCAGTAGTAGGACCAGAGCGTGCGGACGCCGATGTGGTCGCCGTCCCAGAGTGGGGCTTTGGGACGGTCCAGGTCGCGTCGTACGAGCGTGCCTGCGTAGGCGGTAATCAGGTGCTGGGATGACTCCAGCTTGTTGATCACCCGCTCGAAGAGGCCGGCCGATCCGCTCACTCGGACGGATGACCAGCGGATGTCGGCTTGTCCCGGGGACTGGACGGGGTAGAGCACCTGGGAGAAGGTCTCTCCGCTCCGCAGTTCCACGGTGCGGTCGGCCTCCTCCAGTCTGGTCTTGGCCTGGTTGACATCGGCGGGCGTGAGGTTGAGGTCGTGCTCGCCTTGCTCGTCGAGGATGGATTTCCAGGCCAGTCGGCTGCGGATCGCCTGGCGCAACTCGGGTACGCGGGCTTTCTCGGCGGCTAGGAATACCAGCATGTTGCGGTTGATCCGCCGCCCGCCCCGGCGCTCGTCCAGGATGGTCTGGGCAGTCTCAACGGCGGGTGATGTGTCGCCCCGCTCGAATGGGCTCTCCGGACGGAGGACCACCAGCCGGACCGAGTCGTCCTCGTCCGGGACGTCGCCGGGGCTGTCCGGGAACACGTGGACACCACCGAGCGGAGTGGGACACCGAAGCTTGTCGAGGTGACCGCGCAGGTACTCGTCGGCTTCGTCGTCGCCGAAGCGGGACAGTGCCCGGTCGGCGGCGAGCCGGGTCAGTGACGGCTTGGTGTCGTACCAGTAGCGCAACTGCTGGTTGTAGAGGTAGGTGGCCTCGTCGGCCAGGTGGCGGAGCGCATCGCCGAACACGCCGGGCCTCTCCCCCGGCTGCACGCACCCCAGCACGATGCGGGTCCGGTCGATGCCCCTCCGGTTGGTGGGCAGGGGCGCGGATCCGAGGTAGGTGGTCCGGGCCACCCGGCGGCAGGCCCCGTACCTCCCCAGGTTCTTGCGGTCCCGGTCGAAGCGCTGGGGAAGCGACCCGGAGCCATCGACATCGGCGTCGATGATCGGTTTCCACTGGTCGGTCAGGTACCGGGTCAACTCCGGAACCACCTTGGCCGAATCCATCGGGACCACCCCCGGCATGATCATCAGCGACCGGTCGTCCCGGTCCCACAGCACCGAGATGACGCTCGCCATCAACCGCAGCACCCCGCGGGTCCGCTGGAACCGCTCCAACGTCGACCAATCCTGGTAGAGCCGGTCGAACAACTCGGGATGGATCGGATAGGCGGCCTCTATGCGCCGGGCGTAATCGCGCTCCCTGGTCTCCGACGGGAACTCCCCGACATTGTCTATGTACAGGTCGTGGTACGCCTTGACTACCGCGTCCCGATGACGGGCCAGCGATGGCTCTATCGGTTCGAACAGGCGACGCCGGACGATCTCGAAGGACTCCTCAGATGATGCCGGACGCCACTGCGCAGCCTTGCGACCCAGCACGTGACGCAAACGCTCGAGCGCCTTCCGGCCCTTCTCTCCCCCGACTTCCATACTGTCGTGGCTGGGATCGCTCGACTCGGGAACCGACACCACCAGCAGCGCGTTGTCGACCGCGGCAGCCGCCTCGGTCAACGCCTGAGCAAAGGTGAACTGGGTGTCGAAGTCACCGGCCGGTCGCCGCCCCTCCTCGGGAGACATCGGCAGGCCGCGGGCGTAGGCCACCCACTCGTCGATGAGGATCATCACCGGCCCGTACCGCTTGAAGAGGTCCACGAGGCTCTCGCCCGGATTGGCCGCGTTGCGATCGGCGTCCTCCACCATCCGGTAAGCCTCGGCGCCGCCCAACTGGTAGGCGATATCCCCCCACATAGTGTGGACCTCGACCCCGTCACCCTTGTCGTGAACCGACGCCGATTCGGCCCACTGCCCGGTGAACACCGCCCGCCGCACCCCAGACGGAACCGAGAGATCGTCCTCAGCAAGCGCCTCGTCCACACCCCTCAACCGGGACGTATCCGAGGCAAGGTGATACAGAGCGATGAGGCTGTGGGTCTTGCCGCCACCGAACCCGGTCTGGAGCTCCACCACCGGATCGCCACCCTTCCCGGAGAGGCGCCGCGCCGCGGTCCGGATCAAATCCCCCAGACCGTCGGTGATGAACGTCCGCTCGAAGAAGCTCACCGGATCTCCGTACTCGGAAGCGGCCTCGCCCCTCACCACCTGGCGAAGATCAGCCGCGAACTCCGCCTGAGCGAAGCGACCCTCCCGCACATCGCGATGCGGCGTGACCACCTCCCGCCAAGGCTTGAGACCAGCCAGCGGTTCGCCCTTCGTGGCCTCGGCAGCCGCCCGACGCTCCGCCGTGCGCCGTTCCTCGGCAAACACCTGGCGTCGGAGGCTCTGCTTGAGTTCCTGGACCTGCGTGGCCGACTCGCCGGCCCGGAACGCCTCCAGCATCATCTCGCAGTGGTCCAGGACGCGTAACGTGTGCTCCGAACTGAACCTCTTGTTGTGCGCCCAATCATTGCGGGCATCCCACAACAGGTGCAGGTAGCTCCGGGTCGAGCGGGACAGGGTGTCACGGAAGAACTGATCCCAGGTGGCATCCATTGCCTTGAGCAAGAACACCAGATCGTCCGGATTGGCGAAGCGGTCCTTATGGTGCAACCGCTGGTTCACTCGATCCAGCCACCGCATCCCGTACCTGGACCGCCAGATCCTCTCCACCTCGGGACGGATGGCGTCCCGCACCAATGTCAGCGCCTTGCCAACTCTCTCATGGTTGGTGACCGCCATCGTCTAAATACCTTCGAGAGTCTGCGCCACCGGACCCTGCCTAGCAGCGGCACGGCGCTCGATGTCGTGCCAGGATTGGATGAGACCGTTGTAAGCGACTGCGTCTTCGGACCTACCCTTCCGATCCGCTATCTGATAGAGCAGGTAAGCAAGTCGGCGGGCCCGATCACCGACGCCGCCCCCGACCTGCCTCAACAGATCGGCCGCGTCGGTCTCTGAGTGATCGAGGCAAGTAATCAAGTGCTGGGCCACCTTCCACACGGTCCGCCGGCCGTCGGCCACCGAGTCCCAGGGGCGCTCCATCTCCTCGCGCTTGAACAATCGCACCTTGCCCGCACGCGAATCAGCGATTCCCGCTAGTGCCACACTCTGCACCGAGGTGTTCTTCGCCTTGGCGAGCGTCTCGGCGTCCCCGAAAGGAGCAGCATTGTCGCCGTACTGCTCGTACCAGGTAAGCGCCCATCGGGTGGGTGCGTCGAACGCTGTTTCCTCGGACGAGAGAGCCTCTTCAAGAGCCTCGTTGATCAGACTGAGGGCCATACGAACCTTCATAGGGGTGCCATCTGCCTCTAATACCTTGGCGAACCTGGAGAACACCTCCATCCCCGGTCCGATGGCAGATTGCGCCATATCTACTGGAGCTATGGCTTGGTCCTGCAGTCGACGCACGGCCTTGGGTAGCTGTCGGGCGAGGGCGTCGAGAAGCTCGCTTCTAGTGGCCAGCGGAGCGTTCGCCGGGCGAGTCCGGCAGGCGATTACGATCGAAGAGGCCAACGCTGCGGTCCCCTTCGCTAGCAACCTGCCAGGGCTCTCCGTTCTAATCGGCCAGGTGGCAGTGACCTGCATACCAGCATCAACCAGGCCCTGTAGGAAGACTTCCCAACCGGTCGAGGCGGTACCAGCTGTACCGATGTCCTGCTGCTTGTACGCGTAGAAGACAGTAGCCGGAAACCCTGCGTGCTGAACGTCCTTGAGCCGATTCAGCACTACAGCCATCCCCTCCTCAAAATGAATGCGGGCCTCCTCCTTGGAGCCCGCCCGATACGGGTTGGCGATCAGCTCTTCTGCCTTTGGCGTCAGCAGGGTCGCCATTTCCTCAGGCCAGATGTCACCGACGTTGTGTCGTAGCCAGACATAGAAGAAGTCAGAGATGTCCGCATAGGAGATGTTGTCGTAATACGGGGGGTCAGTACAGACCACCGGATCCCTGATCTCCAACAATCCTCTAGCCGCATCTCGCTGCCGAATGTCGCCCGCATGCCTACCAGGAACTGCGCTCACTGCCTTTTGTACCTTGTCGAGACACAGTTCCCAGCTTCCGCCCCGACCAGAAAAGGGGTTGGCTTCGGCATAGTCCCACGCCATTGGTATGGCCTGCCTAGCGAATAGCTCTCTGAAGGCTCCGCGGTCATTCATCCACGTCACGATAGAAGACCAAAGATTTGTGCACTTATCAATTACAAAGGCGAGATAAGTGATTACCGCATCCGAATACGCTACTATCCCTAATCCACCATTCCGCAACTCTTTCCCGTCAGGGTCAAGCCCGGCCGCCCGAGCATCGCCCTCCACCACTATCCGTAGGTCTGCTAACAGTTCCGAAAATGTCGCCAAGGCCACTAGCTGGCGTTCGGCAAATAAATGGTCCCACTCGACCATTCCGTAGCGTTGCACACGGAAACCAAGGGTCCTTTCGGGCAGCGAAATCTGCGGTGACCATTGCGGATTGGGCAGCGGAGGCTCTTCGAGAGGCGGAAGAAAGATCCGTTTCCGATGACCTTCGGCCACGACTGCCAGAGGGGCTCGGTCAACCAGACCACGGCGACCTTGATCAGCGATGTACTCGAAGCTGATAGGTGCTCCTGTTGCCACGCAGACTCCGCCACGGCGCCCGATCGTGCCCGTAATCGGCTTACCCGCCTCTCGGATCTCATAACTCAATGTTCTGGTCGTTCGATCTATAACTGGCTCGACCCATACCACCGGTTTGTTCTTCTTCCCCTTGCTAAGCACCCAGGAGCGAACCAGCGGCACATGCCCGTTCCATGCCGGATCCGGCGATTGCACTGTGCGCGCCCAGATCCAAGCGATCACGTTCGCCTCGCCACCTCCATCCTTGGCTGGCAACTGCGCTTTCGGGTACAGGTGCCCGATCCGCTCGAATGCCCGATCCAGCATCCACCGCCCGTAATAACCGATGTCTTCGGCCAACCCCTGAGCCCGGTCCCAGGTCTTCAGGCCTGACTGGTCACGGGAGTCGGGGTTAACCGGCGGCAATCCTGCGAACTTTGGGGGTATCTCCACCAGGGCCTTCGAGATCAGCACTGCCACCGGGTTGAGGTCTCCCCCGTACGCGGGCAGTCCAAGCCGCTGCGCCTCCAGCGGGATCGTCCCGCCTCCACAGAACGGATCGAAGACGTTGGGCAGGTCGCCGTCGCACGACTCCTCGATCTCAGCCCTAGCATCGGCCAGCGCCTCGGGATTGTTGGAGTTCTCCCACACCACCAGCCTCTCGAGGATCTCGAACAGCCGCCTCCGCTCCGCCGCCTGATCCTCCTCGGTCGGAAACCTGTCAGGATGCGCCGAAGGATCGTCCACCAGCGAAGCCCACAGCACCGCACGCGCCGCCGCCAGCGGCCGCCGTGCCCACCACAGATGCAGCGTGGAAGGATGCCCATGCCGGATCGATTTCTCCCGCGCCGAAGCCGCGCTGATCGCATCCAGCGGCAACGCCACCTCAATCAACTTCCGCCTGTAGCCCATCCCCTCACCATCACAGCATCCATGAGAACCTTGATCGTAGTGAGCGGCTATGACATTCCTGCCAGCCGAGCATCCTCCTATCGTCGACGACCGGGACGCCATGAAAGGACCACCCTCGTCCTACCAAGCCCTCCAGGAAACAAATGGGCGTTCGGCGTCGTGTCAACCGACCGCGGTACAGCTATTGGGTACCTGTAGGGCCTGCTGACCTCCTTGATGGCCTCGAAGCGCGGGCAGGAACTCGGAACGACCGTTGCCGCGCGGTCCCGGCGACAAGCAAGCTGTCGTGGCCCGGCCGCGACTGTGCAATAATGAGCGGTCGTGCGAGTTCTAAGGACAGCCGCGGAGAATGTATCAGGACTTGTGCCTAGGCGCGAACACGCCCTGTCCGTGATCGAAAGGGTGCTTGACCTACCCTACAAGGAACTGAAGCCGTCGGACGACTGGAATAGCCTCCCCGTTGGATCCTATCTCATATCTCGTCCCTTCTGCCTGTACTTTGAGCCCGCCTTCACCGAGTATCACCGCCATCTTGAGAACCTGTACGGTAATGATCTTTCTCTATTCGCCGCCGACTTTCGCTCCTGCGGTCACGACCTCTGGAAGGCAATCAGAGTGGCCGAACGTATTGCCCTTGAAATCGAGAGCGAAGACCTTGCCAAGTTTGACCCCTACACAGCAACCACACAATACCTCCACCAGTGGTATCTGCGACTCATAGAGCAGGCTTTCGACAGTTTACTTGGCTTCGCGGTGTATCGGCTGCAAACTAATAGTGGCAAGCAACCACCATCACAGCCTTGGAACATCTATGAGGCCATAAAGAAACATGGCTGGAATGCCCCTGGAGAGTTCTATCACCCGACCGTCCGGAATGGGATCGCCCACGAGTTCGAGTTCATCCCCGAGACAGTATTCTCTCCCTTCTCCGTAATTTACACCGACATAAGGGGAAAAACACAAACCGTTTCGTACTCAGATCTGATCCATGAGGTCACTGGCATGGCCGACGAATGCCTAGGATATGTGTTCGCTCTTCGTCTGTTCATCCTCGAGCATTCCAATAACCGTCACGTGCGGCATACGCTCGCCGCTACCTCATCCAACCGTAGCCTACGTGTGGATGGCTTCAGAGACTTCGCTTCATCTCGCTCTTTGATCGTCCAATCTGTCAATGTAGACGACGTCAATGGGAAGAAACAAACCCGAATCGAGTGTCTTGATTATACGCGTGTAGATCCCGAGCGGCTAGCTGAAATGGTCGCCATGCTGAGCACTGCCTCCATCTGGTTTCCCGACTGCGACACCTTTTTCGTAGGTCTCAAGTCCAAGGGGACACCAAGCTTCTCACGTATTGATGCCTCCGTTCTTGCTAGCTGGGTACGAGACGAGGTAGATGATCACACTCTTCTGCAGTCTTTTGATCCGATAATGATGTGGCCAAAGAAGGTCTTTCTCGGACGTCTAAAGGCCAACCTTGTCCGGACTATACCATCTGCACTGAAGGCTGGTCGTGACGAGTTCAAACAGACTATGGCGGAGCTACCCGGTCGATTACCGAGGACAGTCCGAGTTCTTTCGCTGACTGACATTTCACACGGTCTAGCCCGAAGATACCGCGGTGACCTTGTCATTGACGCGGAAGACCAGGCGACCGTCCGCAAACTTCTCCGACCTATCATCGAATGGACTAGGCGTCAGCACATCCACAGTTCGCCTCACAGCAAGAAGCACTGGAGGAAGACACCTCCTGTCTACATCGCGTGGTTTCTCTACTCGCGGGAGAAACGCGAACGTGACCGAGGTGCCATACCTACATCAGAATTCTATATTGGACAATTCGAGTGGCGAGGTGCAGACGCTGATCCGGACGATCTACCGTTTCCAATTCGAGACGCCGAAGATCTGGGAGAAGGCCTCGCATACAAGGCGGCTCCGGACTGGCCTCCTACCGACCGTTTCGTCCCCCGCTAGCCGGACCTTAGGCTCTCTAGGAGTAGCGGTAGGCAACCGTTAGGTCTCTGGCCACACCAGAGACTGCTATGTTCCTGACTCATTAAGCATCGGTGGAATCAGATGCCCGTGGCGTTGGCGGAGTCGATGAGCGGCTTCCTCTTGTCCGATTTCTAGGTTGAGTTGACGCCGAAAGAACTCGAACCGCTGTTCAGCAGCTTCGATGAGGTGAGACCAGCGTGTCACGAAGATGTCGTAGGTAGGTCGTGTGAGTACATGCCCCCACTCTCGGTCTGTCTGGTCCGCTTCAGCTTCCAGGTCCTCATCTAGGCGAGTTCCCACAAGCCAGAAGGTCCAGTGGCCACATACGACGCCTTCGTGCCGTTCAAGAGCTCGCGCGTACGAACGGACCTGCTGTAGCTCATTTGGGCTAAGGGTTAGAGATGGGCGCTTCAACTCAACGATGAGGCGCTCGGGCTTACCAGATGGGCCTCTGAAGTGGCGTTGCAAGAGCAGGTCGACCCTTCCACTCCTTCCGTCAGATCGGACTACCTGCCCTCCGGTTGCCATAAGTTGTTCCTCGAGGACGACCGAGTCCGGAACAACTTGCCTAAGGACGTTAGTCAGACTGAGTTCGCTTCGAGCGAGCCTCCACTCCTCGCCGAAGAGCCACTCGTTGCCACGGACGAGTGGCTGTAACTGGCTTACTTCGAGCATCCGACGTGCTGTATCGGGACTATATAAGAGCCTCCTTAGACCAACAAGGAGTTCTATCCGCTTTCGTACCTCGTTCCCTGCCAGAACAAGATCGGCAAGCGTGGTGTCCTTAAGCAGATCTCGGAGCATCTCACGTATGTCCGGTGGTAGGCCGAGGACTTCGTCGATCAGATCATTGATCTCCGAGGTTCGCGTCTGGACCGCCACCTGCATTAAGCGTGCGGCCATTCGCCGCTCGCGCTTTGTTCTACCCAGGGCGGACCTCGCCGCTACGAGGGCGACGTCGTAGAGTTGCTGTTCCGCTTCATGCACGGCATCGTCGGGCGGAATAGGCGGATACGGGTACGCGCCTTCCTCACGGAGCTGCTCGACGATGGTTCCACGGAGTTCTTGGGCCCTCTCCTGGACGTAGGCCGAGATCCGATCCCGAGCTGCGTCGAGGATGGACGGGTGGACCATGCCCACAACCATGAGGTCTGCACTGGCGGCCTCAAATCCAGACCACAGAACGTAGCCCGTAACGCGCACGGCTTGACCGGCCTTGTGATCAAGCTCCGCGAGTGCAGCGCCTCCGGCGTTACAAATGACGAGCATGGGCATCTCACCACGGACATGCTGGTTCCACTCGATGATCCGTAACACAGGAGGTGGATGACCCGCCAGATCCTCCTCCCGCAACTCGGCAAGGGTTTCGTCTTCGATCTGACGTTCCACTAGTCGCGCGGCGTCTAGCCGGCCACCGTCGAAGACAACCTCGATGTCCGTGTTCCCGAGTAGGTGAGGCGCGAACCGGGCGCAGAGCTTTGTATTCACTTCCTCGTCGAGCAGTTGTGCCAGGGTCCGACCCTGCTCGACCCTGATTTCGACTTCCGTTCCTGTCTGCTCGTCCGATTCATGAGCCTCACTGATCTCGAACTCATTGATCGAGCCCTGTCGACCATTGATCTGGTAGCCGAGCCTGCGACCTTCTGGCTCTTCCCAAACCGTGCTCCAAGTAACTCTGTGGCCGAGCGAGTAGGCATAGAAGCGGCCGCGTCCGTGCTTGCCATGTAAGACACGCAGCCCGTTGATCGTCCGACCCGACTGACGCAGCTTCCACGAGTCGCCCAGCATCGTGAACCTTTCAACGGCGGTATGCGGATCGATACCGTGGCCGTTGTCTCGAACCCATATCCGAGTGACGAACTCGGGGCTACCGTTCCCGAGCGAATCTCGCTGTAGGCGAACCTCGACGCTGTCGGCTTCCGCATCGAGACCGTTCCAGATCAACTCGGCGACAGCGTCGATCGCCGGCTGGCTTGCATACCCGTCAAGGTGGCTCTTGCCGGCCTGGACCCTGTGGCGCGACACATTCACCTCCCGAGATCGTGTGGTTGAACTGTACAACTGAGCTGTGACGCTTCTCTACAGGGAACTGCAGACGCATGAAGCTGAGCCACCTCGACATCCGTCCCGCTCGAACTCACAGCTTGAGGCTTGCCTCGCGCAACCCATCAACCAACGAAGGTACCTTCATCAAAGCGGGACTGGAGATTAGCCCGACCGTCTCGAATCTTCACACCAACCTCCAGAGCAGCATCGTATTCCGGGTCAGCAGCGGGGGGACCAGAGCATGCCAATGGGGACCGGAGGTGAAGCCGGTCACTACGGTCACGGATCGGCCCCTGTGGAACGGGACACGGTTCCGGAAGGTTCCCGCCGCGGCAGCGTCCGACTCGTCCTCATGTCGCTAATCCCCAATCTGCTAATCCACTAATCGACAATTCGCGCGAGACCGTCTTCATTGACCTGTTCTTGGCTCACGTGCATGACCCCACGCTCTGGGTCGTCTCTCACGTGGCTACGCGAGGGACCGGCTGGTCCGCGAGTTTGCTGAGGGCCCTGCGGTTCGATCCCTGCCGTGAGGGGAACCGTCTTTCTCCTTGAGTTGGCGGGACGTTCAGGTCATTGGCATGGCGCGCTTCATGAACTCGTCGAAGAGCGGGACGGTGAAGGCTGTGTCGCCGTGGGCGGGGCTGTAGATCATGCCCTTCGCGATCAGCGCGGAACGGCGGGGAGCCACTGATGTGACCTTCACACCAAGCTTGTCGGCGATGTCGCCGGAGCGGTGGGGCCCTGGACCTAGCTCGGCCATGGCTCGCAGGTACTCACCTTCCTTGGGGGTGAGCCGGTCATACCGAACCCGGAAGAAGTCCCGATCCAGCTTGTCCACAACACCAGGCGTTGCCGCCCGGACGTCGGCCTCGGCGATCGGAGAGGCCGGTGCTGCATTCCACGCGTGGTAGCCCCACTCCTGCAAGAAGTAGGGGTAGTTCCCGGACTCCCTGACGATCCTGGCCACTGCGGCGTCCACGAATCTCACACCCAAATCCGCAGCGGGAAGCACCACGGCTGCCGCCGCGTCGCTATCACTCAAGCTCCCTATCTCGGGAAACTCGAACAGCCGCTCGGCATAGGTCCTGGCCTCGCCTAGCAGCGCGGGCACCTGGGGCAACCCGGCGCCGGCGACCACAACCGGCAAGCCGAGTTGGACTGTGCGATGGGTTGACCCGACGACCGCAGCCATATCAACCTCGGTCAGATACTGGAGTTCGTCAATCGCAAGTAGCAATCCCGAGTCGCAACTCCTGGCTGCTTCTCCCACGGCTACCAGGAGATCAGTCAGGTCCTCGGACATCATGCCCGAGTCGGCGACACCGGTTAGGGGCTGTGCGCTCACGGTGACCGACGTCCCATCAGGCAACGTCTGCGTGAATGACACGAGTACTGACAAAGCCCGACTAACCGCGGCGAGCGCACGACGGGCTGCTCCACGTTCTAGCTCCAAAAGGATCCTCCTCAAGCGAACGGCCAGCAACTCGGGAAAGTCGCCGCCTTCCGACGCCTCGATATAGCCGACCTTCACCTTCTTGCGCTCGGCTATCTCGGTGAAGCGGTTCAGCAGCACCGTCTTGCCAACGCCGCGGAGTCCTATCAGCACGCAACTCTTGCCAGGCCGCCCGTCCAGGGCGCGGCGGACTGTGACCTCGAAGTCGTCGATGAGGTCGTCGCGCCCGACCAGAGCAGGAGGCGCTGAGCCTGCGCCCGGGCGATATGGGTTGTCGAAACGATCCATATCAACAGAGCTTACCTCGAATTATGGAGTTTATGTGGGGTGAGGATAATCTCCGCATAAATCTGCGGTTGTAGTAGCGATGACGAGCGCCTACTGGTGTCCGACCCCCCCTAATAGAACCCGATTAGTACGAGCCAGAGACTTGATGCCAGCAAACTCCCAGGTCAAAGTGCGTTTTCATTGACCAGAATAGAGCGGGAATAGAACTTGAATAGAACTTGAATAGAACTTGGTAGGTGCTTTCCTGGTCAAGCCAGGTCCTCGCGTCCGCCCATGACGGAACCTCGAAGGCGAACTCTGGCATGGCGAAGTTGATCGAGTACCTGCGGTAGGACACTTCGACGCCTTCGAAGGGGCGGCGTACGTAGCGGACAGTCGGCTGGGCGCTGCGATCCTCAGGCACTTCGACGACGGCGAGGATGAAACGGTCGGGGGAATTCTGGGAGTGGATGATCTGGCTGCGGCTGACCGTGACGGTGTCGGCGCCCTCGATCCGGCCCTTGACCTCGATGAAGTAGAGATAGCCGGAGTCGACTCGCGGCTCTAGATGTCGTAGACCTCGTTGTCGTGGCGCACCTCCGATCGCTTCCTGCCGAGAGACCGTTTCAGTTGCCGTGCCAGGCTAGGTACCAGTCTGATACCTACAGCTTCGCATTCTCTCGCCATGCGGCACGGTGACCGTCGACCGCCTTGTCGAATATCTGCATTAGGCTCCCGTTCTTGTGAGCAGACCTCCACTTTCCGTCCGGCGGGACAGAGACACGCTTGAGCAATACGAGCAACTCCACGACGGGATCCCGTCGTGGATGCTCGCCGGAGCAATCGATTGGGCCAGCAGATTTTTTGGTACGGACGCAGCCCTACAGAAGGCCGAGCAGGTGCTACGAGTAAAACTCGACTGGACGGGCAGTCGAGCCGCAAGACGATCCCTGCTGGCAAGACTCCAGTACTCGGTTGGGGGCCTTGATCTGTTGGACTACTGCCTCTACTTGTGCGACGACTGGGACTTCGGCGACGACGAGGCTCGGGAACTCCAGGGGATTCTCCATAGATCCGGCTCGGCATGGAGGGTCGCGGCCCACCCTGCAGGGAGGTATTGCCTGGAGCAACGAGTAGACCCGACGGTAGAGGAAGCCGCACGCAGCGAGATGGCACAGGAGAGCAATGCCGCAACTTACCTGAGTAGCGCTTGGCACCACGCCTACAGGCGAGACCCGGATCCGAGTCGCTCGTACAGCGACTCCATTAAGGCCGTCGAGGCCGCTGCCCGTCCGGTAGTAACCCCCAAGGACCAGCTAGCCACGTTGGGCAAGATGATCGCCGCCATGAGAGACAAACCACAGAAGTGGGGAACGGTAATCGGTGACGTCGACACCGTGCGCATAATGATGGACACCATATGGAAAGCTCAGGTGGACCGACACGGAACCGACGACCCCCAGAAGCCCCTCACCGTGAGCCAGTCCGAAGCGGAAGCAGCGGTCCAGTTTGCCGCAACCCTCGTGCAGCTATTCCGGACCGGAGCGATCCGCGGTATCTAGGCCCGACGGCTGCATGGCCTCTCGGTCGCGAGGTGATCTGAGTGCCTGCACGTTGATGTCGGCCTCGTCACGAAGGGCGGTTCAGTACGGGCGGACCAGAGCATGCAGGTAGAGCATCGCTTGAGCGGGTCGCCGGTTGCGCTGACCGAAGTAAAGACTCATACTTCGGGATCATGAGGGGGCCTCGAAGGTGAACTCGGACAGGGCGAAGTTGATCGAGTACCTGCGGTAGGGCACGTCCAGGTCTTCAAACGGGCGGCGGACGTAGCGGACGGTCGGCTCGGCGGTGCGATCTTCGGGGACTTCGACCACGGCGAGGATGAAGCGGTCGGGCGAGTTCTGGGAGAAGATGATCTGGCTGCTGCTAACTGTGACAGTCTCGGCGCCCTCGATCCGGCCCTTGACCTCTATGAAGTAAAGGGCGCCAGTGTCGGGGTCACGGCTCTCGATGTCGTAGCCCTCGTTGTTGTGGGGCATCTCCTTTGGCTTCCGACCGAGAGACCGCTCGGTTGCCAGAACCGCATCCACCGCCCGGCGATCGACCTCTGCCACGTCTCGAGCGCGGGTGGTTGGAACCGGCTCTGCTTGTCCGGATAGCCGATCCAGCAGTCCTTGGGGAACCACGATCGCGCCGCCCACTATGTCGGGCGGTCGGCTGGAGAGTTGGAGTTCCCGGTCGAGTTCGAGATTCCGTTGCTCCCGCCTCGCGGCCAGATCGTCGGCGAAGTTCTGGGCGTGGCCGGCCGTGAAGCCGCCTCTCGGCCTTGTCCCCTGGGCCTGTTTCACCTCGTGCTGGTAAGTGTCCCAGTATCGGATCCGTTCCTTCAGGCGTTGTTCCACGCCGGCCCGTACCTTCCCGACCCGATGCTCGGTCGCTCGGCGGATCTCGTCGAGGTGGGGGCCGCATAGCTCGGTGATGGCGAAGCGGCGGGCGTGGTCCGACAGCATGGTGTCGATCCGGCTCTGCTCAAGGAGCGACGCTACGAGGTCCCGTTCGTCGTCCTCGATCGGGCGGAGATCATGGTGGCGGGCGGCGCCGGTCTCTTCAGATTCGCCTTCGGTGGGCATCTCGACCGTCCAGTAGCGCCTGGAGACGTCCCGACCCGAACCGTCCTTGATGAGGTGCTCGATCTGGACCAGCGCCCGGAGCCGGTCGCCGGTGGCCTGGGGATCCACGAGCACGGTCCCCCGCTGCAGGACCGAACCGTGACGGTCGAGCACCGCGTCCACCACCGCTTCGAGCAGCGGATGGCCGAGCGCCAGCAGCGCCGCCCTGGGCCGACCGTGGACATCCACCAGGTGCTTCTCGAAGGTGACCCGCTCGTACCTGCGGTGCAGCTCATTACCCGCTCCGGTCTCCCTGGCACGTTGGCGGACGATCCCGGGCACACGGGTGATCTCGAAGCGGCCCTTCTCGCGCTCCACGATGCGCCCGCCGAAGCGGCGCAGCGCCTCGATGAAGAACATCGAGATGAACCCGGGCTGCAGCTTGCGGAGCTTGGCGCGCTCCATATCGTCCCGGATCTCCTGAATGTCCCCGTCGCCGATCCGGCCGACGGCGAGGGCACGCTCGTCGACCAGGTTCCTGATCTGCTCCCCTATGTCATTGTTGATGACCTGGTCCCGGCGGGCTCTCACCTCGGGACGGTCGCCGTAGCGGATCGCCTCGATGAGCAGGTCTCTCAGCTGCCGGTCGATGACTGAGTCCCCGAGCACGTCGTAGACCTGGCCGCCCAGCGCCTTGCGTTGCTCCTCGATCTTGTCCAGGAGACGGATGAACACCGCCCCCTCCCGCGTGCCGTGGGCCACCAGGTTCCACAGGTGGCAGACCTCGGTCTGGCCGATCCGGTGTATACGCCCGAAGCGCTGCTCGATCCGGTTGGGATTCCAGGGAAGGTCGTAGTTGACCATCAGGTTGGCCCGCTGCAGGTTGACCCCCTCCCCGGCGGCGTCGGTGGCCACCATCACCTGCACCTCGGGGTCGTTGATGAAGGCGTCCTGGCGGTGGCGGCGGTTCTCCCGGTTGACGCTGCCGTGGATCACCACCACCCGCTCCCGCCTCCCGAGAAGCCCGACGATGCGGCGCTGCAGGTAGTCAAGGGTGTCCTTGTGTTCGGTGAACACGATGATCTTGCGCCTCGTCCCGCCGGGGCCGTTCATGTGCTCCGATTGGAGGACGGTGGACAACTCCTCCCATTTGGTGTCGGTGCCGGCCCTCCGGACCTCGGAGGCGATGGCCACCAGACGGCCGAGCGTCTCGATCTCCTTCTGGAGTTCGGGGACGGTCTCCGCCGCGGTGGCCTGGTCGATGACCTCGGTCTCCATTTCGTCGATCTGCTCATCGTCGAAGTCGTCGTAGTCGAAGAAGGCCAGGTCATCCTCCGACAGGCCTTTGAGCAGCGGGTCGGCCACCTCCCGGCCCTCGGCTATGGCCTCCAGCTCCTCCAAGCGTTTCTGGAGCCGTTCGCGGCGGCGGCGCAGCGAGCGGTAGATCGCGTGAGGTGAAGATGCTAGCCGCCGCTGCAGGGCGGCCAGGGCGAAGCCCACCACCAGGCCCCGGCGGCGGTTCTTCTGCTCGATCTGCTTGGCGCGGTCCATGCCGTGGCGGACGTAGTCGGTCACCTCGTCGTAGAGATGCTGTTCGGGCGGCGAGAGGTCGTACTTGACCGAATGCGCCCTCCGCTCGGGGAACAGGGGCTTCCCGTCGAAGGTCAGCAATCTCTCCTTGAGGTTGCGGCGCATGAGATGGGAGGCGTCCGGCACCTCACCTCCTCTGAGGCGACCACCGAACGTGTCCTGGTCCAGCAGGGCGAGGAACAACATGTAGCTCTCCTGCTTGCCGCTGTGCGGTGTGGCCGTGAGCAGCAGGAGGTGGCGGGTGAGGTCACGGAGGCGCTCGCCGAGCTGGTAGCGCTTGGTCTTGTTGAGCTTCCGTCCGTAGTAGTGGGCCGACATCTTGTGGGCCTCGTCCACCACCACCAGATCCCAGCGGGAAGCGGACAGCTTCTCCTGGAGATCCTCCCGGCGGGCCAACTGATCGAGGCGGGCGATCAGGAGGTTCTCCTCGGTGAACGGGTTGCCGGTGCGGGCGGATTCCACCATTTCGTTGCTGAGAATGCGGAAGTGGAGGTGGAACCGCTGCGACAACTCGTCCTGCCACTGGACCACCAAGGAGCCCGGCGCCACGATCAGGACCCGCTCGACATCACCGCGGATGGCCAACTCCCGGATGTAGAGGCCGGACATGATCGTCTTGCCAGCCCCCGGGTCGTCGGCCAAGACGAACCGGAGAGGCTGGATAGGCATCATCCGGCGGTAGACCGCCTCGATCTGGTGAGGCAGAGGATCGATATCCGCAGCCTCCACCGCCACATACGGGTCGAACAAGTGAGCCGACTTGATACGCCGAGCCTCCGAAGCCAGCTTGAACAACCGCCCATCCCCGTCGAACGGCCAAGAATCCTCGACAGCCGCCACACTCAGACGCTCCTCGTCCTTACGAGACAGCAGCGTCCTCTCCAGCCCCTTCTCAGAGTCCTGGAAAACGACCTCCAAGTCGTTGTCGCCGTGCCAGATGATGGCGATCACGGAAACCGGGCGGCCAGCAAGCAATCCCTCTACGAGAGCACCGGTCTGAAGGTCCTCCAGCTTCAGCACGGTCAGCGGTCGGTGGCCCGTGGCCTGTGGTAAGTCAACGGAGTCCCTCTTCATCCCCACTGCGATCCCGTTTAGATTTGTTCAGGGCAGGGTACCGAACGACAGTGACACGCCCGCCATGCCCGTCAACGTAGGGTGAATACTGAGCACTGAACCGCAACCCTGGGGATGCTCCTACGGTTGTCAAATCGGTGGCGGGGACGGGGCGTGGGTTCGGAGCCAGTCGTGGTATCGGGTGGCGCGTTGGTGGTTGTGGTCGCGGCCTAGTTCGAGTGCTGAGATACGTGTGGGGTGTGTTCCGAGGGCTCGGGCGGCCTGGGTGATGGTGATGCCGGCTTCTTGGCGGCGGGTGCGTAGCCGGGCACAGTTCGGGATGGGGGGCGGGTTGGTTAGCAGCCGGTAGGTTTCTCGGGCGATGTGCCGTTTGAGGCAGCGGAGGATCTCTTTTCGGTTCTTTCCCTCCGCCTGGCGGCGGGCCACGTATTGTTGGGTGGCGGCGTCGTTGCGCATCCTGGTGGTCGCGATCCGCCAGAGCGCGCTGTTGGCTTTGCGGTTGCCGCCCTGGTTGAGGCGATGCCGGACGATTTGGCCGGATGATGCCTGGACGGGGCTGGTGCCGCATAGTGCTGCGAAGGAGCGCTCGGAGCGCATTCGGTCGGGGTTGTCGCCGGCGGCGACCAACAAGGCGGCTGCTGTGTCTGGGCCCACTCCTTTGGCGGCCAGCAGCGCCGGGTTGGTTTGGGCGCAGAGACGGCGGATGTCGGCTTCGAGTTCGTCTATTTCTGTGTCGAGGGTCTGGTATCGGCGGGCGAGGTGCCGCAGCGTCTTCTTCGCGGAGGCGACTGTGGTCTGTTCTTGGCCGGGACGCCAGCGGGCACAGACCTGGACCGTAGCTTTGAGGGTGAGCCCTTTGAGCTGGTGTTTCACCTGCTCAGGAGCGGTAACGACCAGAGAATGGATCTGGTTAGCGGCCTGGGTGCGTGCCTTGGTAGCGGAGCGGCGGGCCACTTGGAGCATCCTGATGCACTCCACCGGGCCCACACCGGATTTGGGAACCGCCGTAGCCTGGCCTGAGGCGGCTGCCCGAGCTGCCGCCTCGGCGTCGACCGGGTCGGATTTGCCGCCCCGCTGGCGGCGGAGCTGGCGGTTAGGCCGGTTCACCTCCACCACCTCGATCCCGGCTGCGGTCAGATGCCGGCCAGCCCCGCACCGTAACTGCCACAGCCTTCCACCCCGACCCGAACCACACAACCCTGGGTTCCGAACCAGGCGACCATCCGCGCATACCCAGACTCGTCAGCGGCGAACGACTCGGAACCCAACACCCGGCCGACACCGTCGACTGCCGCCGTGACATGGACATCCCGATGGGTGTCAACCCCACCGAAAACATCAACCCCACTTCTCGACATATACCACCTACACGGCGACTGCCGTTACTCGTCACAAAGGGGCTTCTGGCCAAAAGCGGCGGACAGTACACTCAAGGTGCGGACCTTCCACAAGGCCCCTACCAGGTCACATCCGCTTCCAACCAGAACCCCGCCCCCGGACCGGGGGACAGGCCGACAGATCCCCACAAAGGCAGCAAACGCGCCGATTTTCAATTGGGTCAGACCCGCCCCCCGGTCCCCGGGGACCACCCCGATCATCGCAGCGGCCCCACCAAACAGGGCACCTTCAAGTATGAGTGAATTTCAACGATCGCCATCAGCTGGTCCATCGACCGCTCCGCCACCGCCGGCCTCGTCACCTCCGCCCTGGGTATGGCTATCGGCAACCGCCAACCCGACCCAGAGACGGTGATCCACTCGGACCAGGGCACCCCCTTCACCTCTTGGGCGTTCACAGACCGGGCCCGCCAGTCCGGCCTCGTCCCCTCCATCGGTGTCGGTCGGGGACTGTTTTGATAACGCGTTGATGGAATCGTTTTGGGCTCGGATGCAGGTCGAACTCCTAGACCGGCGGCGATGGCGCACCCGCATCGAGTTGGCCAACGCTATCTTCGAATACCTCGAAATCTTCCACAACCGGCAACGACGCCACACCGCCCTGGAGATGCGAACCCCGATCGAATACGAGAGAATCCACCACGACAACAACCCAACCGTCACACCACTCATCCAAGTGAGCTAACTCCGAAAAACCCGGTCACCATCAGCCATCAGTCACCTAAATCAAAGGACCCCCCAACCCCGTACTGAGGTTGACCCGCTTTGGTGGACACTCGAGGACTTGGGACGATGGTCCCGGG
>JAPPGU010000053.1 GCA_028821265.1 bacterium
TGTCTGCGTTCCCCCTGAGTATACCACATATCCGTGACATAAGTATATAATTCCCATATAATTCCCTTTCGTTGCTGGACCTGAGCGAGTACGGCAATCTGGTGGCCGCCCTGGATCCGGTGATTTCTACCTTGACCGGCCGAGTGTTAAACAGCCAGGAGTTTGCCCAAGGCCTGATCGCCGCCGAGACAGGTGTCCGATCTTTATGCAGTCTCCCTCCGGAATGACTACCGGGCTTCCATGGACCTGATGCACTTCGCCCGCCTGCTGGCGGACCATCTGCCGGACACGGGGATGGAGGCGGATCTGGATCGGCTGATAGACGCCATAGACCGGTTCGTCGTCCATTCTGCACACGACGGCACCAGGCCCGACTCCCAAGGCGTGGCCATCGATGCCCCGGAACTCACGGACGCCCGGTACTCGGCATACAAAGTGAGTGACGCCGGGCGGGACTTTCAGAGCGTGTACCAAGATTTTCGCCTGGCCGATGCGGAACCGCCGGTGATCGAGGCGGAGTACTGGGATGCGGAGGGAACATTCGCCACCGTTCGAGACCGATACCTGGGCGCAGTTACTATGACTTACGGATTTATCCGGCCGATCGAGAATGATGACGGGACAGTTGAAGACTATTTCATGGTGGTTGCCGAGGAAGAAGCCCATGCCACCGAGGATGAGGATGTCTATTTCGCCCCCGCGTGGTCCCAGGTGTGGTTTACGGTGGAGTATGACCCGGGGAGGGACACCGCCTGGATACCCGCGTTCCTATCCAACCGTCTGGAGTTAGGTGGCACCGAATACATACTCTTTGACGCCTACATCGACTACTACCAGGCGGGGAAGGACTACAGCGGCTACGAATACCCGTACGACCTTGCCCGGTTGACTCTCGTCGTCACAGACGACGGCGAGGTATGGGAAATATTCAACCACTTCATACAGACCTACCAGATCCTCTATTCCGGCCCCGATGATGAAGAAGGCAAAGTCCAGTACGACAGGGCTGCTTTCCGGCTATCCCCCGAGGACCAGGTCCAGTTCTACAATTTCGGATTCAACCTTGGGGACTCGGGAGAGGATGACTGGTTCTATACCGCCGACGGGTTGGTGACTTTCGTCGAGGAGCCGGCCTTCTGGTTCGAGTTCCTCGAGTTCGACGACGAGTCGGGCGAGCCTGAAGACTACTACTACGCCATCTCGGCCGAGGACGCCGCCGGTAATTGGACCCTGGGGGAGCTAATACCGTCGGAACCGCCCCCGGATGAACCGACATCGTCGGAGCCGGCGGTGGCGCCCCTGGGGCCGACCTTCGTGGACCCGGCCGGGTTCTTCGAGGTGCAGACGCCGCAGGCTTGGATAGAAGAAGAGCCCGACACGGAACAGACCGAGGTCTTCAGGGCCACGGACCTCGCCGGGATTGGGACCGTGATCATCTATGCCTGGGAGTTCGCCGGCTTGTCTCTGGCCGAGTACGCCGACATGCTGGAGCCCTGGTTCATCGAAACGGGCGCCACCGGTCTTACGAGCGAGACCGTTACGACTGCCCAAGGTGTCCCGGCGGTCCTGTTCGAGGGTTTGTCGGGCCAAGAGGCATTCTCCTGGCTGGCTCACGTGTCGGATGGCGTCGGCGTGGAAGTCGTCTACTGGTTCCCCATCGATCAGTTCGAAACGGGAAGGGAGTTGGCGTACCGCTCCTTCGACACCCTCGTGGTCTACTGAGCACCGATTGCCGCTTCTAGCGGCCGCTGACCCGGTGCGCTGGCGACCGGAACCGCCACACCGGCACCCGGTGGCGGCTGCCGGTTGGCTACGCGAGTTCGGCCGCCAGGTCGAGGGCTTCATCGAAGCCGGCGTTGCGGACCAGCAGGCTTCGCATCTGCATGAGCGGACCCACCGTGTCGATGGCGAAAGCGCCTCCCAGCCGGTCCCCGTCGCGGTAAAGGGCCATCATGGCGGGGCTGTCGGGCGGATCGTGAACGAATACCGGTTCGTCTCCCGACGCTCGGCCCACCAGCTGCAGGCGGTGCCCGTACTGATCGGACCAGAAGTACGGGATGCCGTCATAGGCGACCGGATCGTCGCCGGACGCAGACGCCATGATGTTGCGGGCCACGGACGTGGACTGCTGGACCGTGTTGGTCCAGTGCTCGACACGCATCCGCTCGCCATACCGGGGATTGTCCCAGGAGGCCAGGTCGCCCAGCGCGTAAACACCGGGCGACGAGGTGCGCATGTGCTGGTCGCACAGCACCGCCCGATCGGTCTCGACTCCCGAACCCTCCAGCCACTCGATGTTCGGGATGACCCCGATTCCGACCACCACCAGGTCGCATCCGACCGCCGTGCCGCCGGCGAGGCGAACCGCCAGGCCGTCGGGAGTCCGGTCGATGCCCTCCACGCCGGCGCCGCACCGGAGTTCCGTCTCATAGAGGTCGTGGAGAGCCGCGCAGCGGTGCCCCACCTCGGCGCCCACTGCCGCCATCAAGGGCTGTCCGGCAGCCTCTAGGACCGTCACTTCCGCCCCCCGGTTACGGGCGCTGGACGCCACCTCGCTGCCGATGAAGCCCGCACCGACCACTACCACATGCCTCGCCAGGTCGAGAGCCGACCGGATCGATGCGGAGTCGTCCAGGGTGCGCATCACATGGACACCGGGCAAGCCATCCGTTCCCGGGAGGCGCCGGGGACGGGCGCCGGTGGCGATGACCGCTGCGTCGTATCCCAGCTGCTCGCCGGTGGCGAGGGTGATGGTGCGTCCCTCCCCGTCCAGGCCCACCGCCGGCGAGCCGAGCCTCAACTCGATGGCCTGATCCTCGAAGAAACCGCGCGCCCGGAAGTAGGTCTCGTCCGGTGCCTTGTCCTCCGTCAGGACCTCCTTGGAGAGGGGCGGACGGTCGTAGGGAAGGTGGGGCTCGTCCCCCACCAGGATGATCCGGCCCTCGAACCGGAGACGCCGCAGGGCATGCGCAGTACGGAAGCCGCCGAGGGATGCCCCGACGATTACGACGGCAGGCCGGTCGGTCACGCGGTCGGTGCTAGCTCGATCTTCCCGTCGGCGAACTCCATCAGCCAGCGCCGGTAGATCACGGTGCCGAGGTCGGCCGCCTTCACATGCATCTCCGCCGTCAACTCCACCGGGAGTTCTTCGGGACGCTGGGACTCGACCACGGGCTTGTCCTGGGCGAGGATCACCCTCTGCATCCGGTCGAACTCCTCGTCCAGGTCGTAGGCGAAGTTGCGGGCCACGAAC
>JAPPGU010000016.1 GCA_028821265.1 bacterium
CACGGCCCATGGCCGTCCCTACCGCCGCCGCCGCCAGCGCTCCGGCGGCCGGGCCCGACTCGAGGAGACGGATCGGGAACCGGACACAGGTGTCGAGGGTGGCCACACCGCCGCTCGAGAGCATCACGAACAGCTGCCCTTCGAATCCGATCCTCTCCATGCGGCGGCGGAGTCCATGCAGGTAGTCCTCTACCAGTGGCTGGACATAGACGTTGGCGATCGTCGTGGAGGCCCGCTCGAACTCGCCGATCTCGGGAACGACCTCCGAGGAGATCGAGACCCGCATCTCCGGGGCCTGTCCATTGACTACACCCCTGGCCTGTTCCTCGGACTCGGGATTGGCGAAGGAATGGAGGAAGCAGATGGCGACCGCCTCCACGCCGGCGCCGGCCAACTCACGGACCAGGCGCGCCACGTAGTCCCCACCGAGTTCGATGGCCTGCGCGCCATCGGTCAAGGTTCGCTCCGGCACATCGAATCGGAGATGGCGGGGCACGAGCGGCCTGGGGTGCTCCAGGTTCAGGTCGTACAGCTCGTAGCGATGCTCGCGGCCTATCTCTATTGAGTCCCGGAACCCCGAGGTGGTGAGCAGAGCTGTCCGGGCGCCCTTGCGCTCGATGATGGCATTGGTTACGAGGGTGGTGCCGTGCACCAGATGGCGGACCGAAGCACCGGAGTAGCCCGAACGATCGAGCGTTCGCACCAGCACCTCCTCGACCCCTCGCGACGGATCGGGAGTGGTGAGCACCTTGCCGATCTCGACCTGTCCGGACTGGCCGATCATCATCAGGTCGGTGAAGGTGCCGCCGATATCGACACCTACCCGTAACCCGTTGCCTGCTGATCCGACCATTTGAACGCCTTGAGAAGACTCAGATTCGATGAGGTGCCATGTTTATAACTGTTTTGGATATAAATAAATCGTAAGACCGATGGCTTCTGTTCGATATGACTATCTTACTTGAACAATACATGTAGACACAAGAAAGCAGAATGGGACAAGTTGCCGACTGACATCTCCACCTATTATATTCTCCCGGACGTGGCATCCCAAGCGGGAGGAGTTGGTTGTGCCCAAATCAATGGACCGAAGAGAGTTCCTAAAGCGTAGCGGTCTCATGATCGGGGTTGGTGCCGTTGCTCCGACGGTACTGGCGGCTTGCGGAGGGGACGATACCCCGGCCACCACCGCAGCCCCAGCCACCACCGCAGCCCCAGCCACCACCGCAGCCCCAGCCACCACCGCAGCGGCGGCCGCGGCAGAGGAGACCACCACCACCGCAATGATGGCCGATGCCCCGGCGGAGTTCGAGAGCATCACGCTCGCGCAGGTGGGCGGCTGGATCTCACTGGACAACAACCGGACAACGGGCGGCGCCCTCGCCTCGGGACAGCACACCTTCGAGGGTTTGTTGATCAAGCTTCCGGATCGGTCGCTGATTCCGGGCCTGGCGGCCGAGATGCCCCAGCAGGTCGATGCCACCACCTACAGCGTGAAGGTGAGGACGGACCGGACGTTCACCGACGGCTCGCCGATCAAGGCGTCCGACATCGCGTACGGATTCTCCCGGCTGGCTCCGGAGAAGGAGTTGGGCTCGCCCTTCACGGCGTACATCTCCTTCATCGAGTCGGTTGAGGTCGTCGCCGACGACGAACTCCGGTTCAACCTCACCCAGCGGATGCCCGAGGACGTCCTGTTCCAGCGGATCTCCGGCATCAATGCCTATCCCGAGGCGGTCGTAGAGGCGATGGGCGGCATGGACTACTCATTCGCACCGACTCCTTCGTCAGGTTCGATGATGGTCGACGGCCCATTCGACACCGAGATCAACACGTTCAAGCGGTACGACGGATACGAGGGTCCCATGCCTTTGGCGGCCAAGGACATCACCTATCTGGTCATCCCTGAACTCTCGGGCCGGATCGCCCAGGCCGAGGCCGGCCAGGTACAGATCCTGGACGGCGTGTCGCCGCAGCTCTACCGGGCTATCGAAGACTCGCCGAACCTCAGTCTCGGCGTTGCTCGGGAGACCACGTTCCTCGAGATGATCTTCTTCAACACCACCAAGCCCCCCTTCGACGACCAGCGGGTGCGCCAGGCAGTGATGTACTCCATCGACGCGCCGCAGCTGATCGAGATCGGCTTGGCCGGCGAAGGTCGGATCGCCCGCTCGCCGCTCCCTCCGGAGAGCGACCGGTTCCGGGAACCGCAGATGCAGTACAACTACGACCCCGAGAAGTCGAAGGCACTGCTCAGGGAGGCCGGATACGACCCGGACAACGCGCCGGTGCAGTTCCAGCTCGGTGTCGTCGAGTGGGCGTACGTCTACCCGCAGGCGCCGCTGCTCGCTCAGACGATGCAGCTGGGCGGTTTCGACCCGCTGCTGCTGGTGGACTCGATCGACGCCCGCTGGGTATCCGACATCATGCGGCCCGAAGACGGCGGCCCCGCCCGGTACGACGCCTGGGTGGCCACCATCGGGTTCGAGGTGTTCACCTACGACCCGGACAACCTGTTCCGGGGCTGGTGGGGCGGCTGGGCCGAGAACGCCAGCTTCGCCACAGAGAACGTTCCGTCAACGCTGAACGACCTTCTCGACCAGGCGCTTGAGGAGCCGGACTTCGACAAGCAGAACGATCTGTACGCGGCGGCCAACGAGATACTCGTTACCGAGGCCGGTGCGGTTCCGATCCTGTTCCAGCCCATAGCTCACGCCTGGCACAAGTCGGTGGCCGGCTACCAGATGCCGCAGACGCTGGGCATGACGATGTTCGGCGTACATCCGTCCGGCGAATAGCCGGCCGGCTCGGCAGATCAAGTAGCAACCGAGCCGATATCGGGTTGGTATCGGTAGAGGCCGGTAGGGTCTGATGGGAGCCGTAGGCAGGCTCGTCCTGCAACGTCTCCTCCAAGCCCTACCGGTCATCATCGGCATCACGTTCTACGTGTTCGTGATGCTGGAGTTCTCCCCGGTCGACGCTCGCTACGCGGGCCTGGGGCTGTACGCCAGCGACGAGGCGCGCGAGCAGCTCGCCGAGGAATTCGGGCTCAACGATCCGGTACTCATCCGCTACGGGCGGTACCTCGGAGACCTTTCCAGCGGCGACTTCGGCTTAAGCGTCTACGGCGACCGGCCCGTCCTTACCATTCTCGGTGAAGGCATCGGCATTTCGCTATCGGTGGCGGCGGTTTCGTTGTTCCTCGCCACCCTGATCGCCTTCGTACTGGGGGTGAGCTCCGCCTATTTCGCGGGCAGCTGGTGGGACTCCACGGTCAGGGCGGTGACGCTGGGGGTACTCTCGATGCCGATCTTCTGGTTGGCTCTGCTATTGATCCTGACATTCGCCCTGGCCAACCCCATAGGGTTCACGTGGTTCCCCGCCGGGAGTTGGGTGCCCTTCAGCGAGGACAAGATCGGGTGGCTGAGGGCACTTACCCTCCCCTCCTTATCGATAGCCCTCCCCGTCGGCGGGTTCCTGACCCGCGTGGTGCGTTCTTCGGTACTGGACGAGTTGGAGAAGGACTACGTACGTACCGCGCGCGGGATGGGACTGCGGGACCGGGTAATCGTGCGCAAGAACGTGCTCCGCAACGCGCTGGTGGCCCCGTTGACCGTGCTTGGATTGCAGGCCGGCTACATCCTGGGCGGCGTGGTGCTGGTCGAGCGGGTCTTCAACCTCCGCGGCCTGGGCTGGAAGATGATCGACTCAGCCACGACCGGCGACTTCAACATCGTTACCGGGATCGCCATGGTCGGCGCGTTGATGTTCGTCCTCTCCAACCTGGCCGCCGACGTGGCGTTCATCATCTTCAAGCCGAGCGCCCGCGAGAATTCGTGACGTGACGGAAGCACGCGACCCCAGCCCCGAACACCGGCCACGGATCAGGTTCGGCCCCAAGTCGGTCGAGGCTGCGATGAAGGCTGCTCCCGCCGGTCCGTTGAAGATGGGGAGGCTGCCATTCCGGGCCAAGCTCGGGTTGGCCTGGGTCATGTTCGTCATACTCGTCGCGATTTTCGCCCACTGGCTGTCTCCGTACGATCCCTACATGGTGGGCCTGACCTCGCCTAACACGGGGCCCGACTGGCCGGAGCACATCTTCGGCTCCGACGAGATCGCTCGGGACATCCTTTCGAGGGTGATCCACGGATCGAGGATGTCGGCTCTCGTGGCCGTCCTGACCCCCGTGCTGGCCCTCATTCTGGGGGGAACGATCGGGATGGTGGCCGCCTCCACGTCCCGGAATCGAAAGCTCAGATGGATCAACGACGTGCTGATGCGCCTGGTGGACATACAGTTCGCGTTCCCGGCCGTGGTGCTGGCCGTAGTGGTGTCGTCGGCATTCGGCCAGTCATTCCGGACCCTGCTCCTGGTCCTGACCGTCGTCTACACGCCGATCATGGCCCGCTACATCCGCGCCGCGGTCCTCGACCAGTTGTCCGAGGACTACGTCTCGGCGCTCAAGGCCATGGGGAGTTCCCAACGCCGCATCCTGCTGCGCCACGTGTCCCTGAACATCGCCACGCCGCTCCTGGTGTTCTTCACGCTGGTGGCGGCGGACGCGGTCATCCTGGAAGCCTCCATCAGTTTCCTCGGAGCCGGTCTTCCTCCTCCGGCTCCCACCTGGGGGAACCTTGTGTACGGCGGATCCCAGTACCTGATAGCGGGCACTTGGTGGTACACGACCTTCCCCGGTCTTGCCATCTTCCTCACGGTACTGTCGCTGAATACGGTGGCAGAGAGCATGGCGGACCGCCTCGGCGGCAGACGGCACTTGCTGGGGCAGTGATGAGCACAGCGGTGGGTGATCCGATCCTGGAGGTCGAGAACCTCAGCATCCATATCCGGCATGCCTACGGGAACACACCGGTCGTGTCGGGGGTGTCGTTCTCGGTGCTGGAGGGCGAGAACCTGGGGATCGTGGGCGAGTCCGGGTGCGGCAAGACGCTGACCGGTCTGTCCGTCATCGGCCTGCTTCCGCGCCTGGTGGAGGCCACGGGTTCCATCCGTTGGAAGGGCCAGGATGTGCTCCGGTTGTCTCCCACGGAGCGCCGCAATCTGATGGGCCGAGAGATCGGCATGGTGTACCAGGACCCGCTGATGAGCCTGAACCCCGGAATGACGGTCAGGGCACAGCTGCGGCAAGCGCTCCGGCTTGACGGAGACCACAAAGGTGAGCGCATGTACGAGTTGCTGGAGCTGGTACACCTTCCCAACCCCAAAGCCATCGCCGCCGCCTACCCGTTCCAACTGTCCGGCGGGCAACGCCAGCGGGTGCTGATCGCTATGGCGCTGGCTCGGCGACCCTCCATCCTGATCGGCGACGAGCCCACCACCGCCCTCGACGAGACCGTCCAGGCCCAGATCGTCGAGCTGTTGAGATCCCTACAGGCCGAACTGTCGTTCACGACCATCCTCATCACCCACAATCTGGCCCTGGTGAAGGAGCTGTGCGAACGCACCATGGTCATGTACGCCGGACAGCTGGTCGAGGTGGCCCACACCGAGGAACTGGTCCGCGACCCCCGGCACCCGTACGCGGCGGGGCTGCTGGGTTCGATCGTCAGCCTGGAGGGGAGGGAACGCCCGGCCCGTTCGATCGACGGGGTGGTTCCGAGTCCTCTCGAGTTCTCTCCCGGGTGCCGGTTCGTCGAGCGCTGCGTCAACGCCGGCGACCCGTGCACCGAGACTCCCCCACCCCTGGAGTCCGCCGGCGACCGCCACGACCTGGCCTGTTACTTCCCGGTCGGAGGAAACGCAGCAAGCGCCGGAGCCACCGTATGACATCCGGACCCGCTCCCACCGTCACCGCTCCCCCCGGCCGGGACGGCGCGACCACCGGCCCTGACGTCCTGCTCCGGTTGGAGAATCTCGTCCATCACTACCGGGCTCCCCGACGGCAGAAGGTCCACGCGGTGGAGGATCTCTCACTGACGGTGGCCCCCGGCGAGGCTCTGGGTTTGGTAGGAGAGTCGGGATGCGGCAAGTCCACGGTGGCCCGCTGCGTTGTCGGGCTGATCCGACCCACCGGAGGGCGGATCATCTACGACGGAACCGACGTCTGGGCCCAGCCGACCAGATGGCGCCGCCGCCACTTCGCCCGCCAGGTTGCGATCGTCTTCCAGGATCCCACGTCGAGCCTCAACCCCCGCCTGAAGGTGAGGGAGACCCTGGCCGACCCGCTGATCATCCACGAGGTCGGCGACAAGGAAGCGCGGAACGCAAGGGTGCAAGAGCTACTCGACATGGTGCACCTTCCTCGGGACGCGGCAGACAAGCTCCCCTCCGAGCTCTCGGGAGGCCAGCGCCAGCGGGTGGCGATCGCCCGTGCCCTCTCGCTGAACCCCTCCCTGCTGGTGGCCGACGAGCCGACCTCGGCCCTCGACGTCAGCGTCCAGAACCAGATCCTCAACCTGCTGGCGGAACTCCGCGATGCCCTCAACCTCTCGGTGATCCTGATCAGCCACAACATCCAGGCGGTCTCCTGGCTGGTCGACCGCGTGGCCGTGATGTACCTGGGCCGCAAGGTCGAGGAGGGCCCGGTCGCCGAGGTGAGGGACCACCGGCTCCATCCGTACACGCGGGCTCTGCTCTCGGCCAGCCCGATGATCACGAAGAGCAGCGAGCGGATCATCCTCGAAGGCACCCTTCCGAACCCCCGGCACCCTCCGAGCGGATGTCCTTTCCGGACCCGCTGCTGGAAGGCGGACGAGGTCTGCTCGGGCGAGTTCCCTCCCGCCGACATCCCGGTCGAGGGCCACGAGGTGCACTGTTACTTCCCCGAAGATCCCGTGTAGAGGAGGGGTACGGAGATGGAGGTAGACCGACCGCTTATCGTGGCGCCCTGCCGGTTCGATTGGGTCCCCGTCACGATTCCCGACAATGTGGAACCCGGCAAGGTCCGGATCCGCACCCTGGTCAGCCTGATCAGCCCGGGTACCGAGCTACGGCTCTACCGCGGGGAGCCCATGGTCGAGGAGGTGTGGGACAGCTTTGCCGACATCGATGCGGCCACGACCGAGGGTATGGGGGTGATACCCGAGTACCGCATCACCGGCCGCAACCAGCCCTCGGGCGCCAAGTACCCGGTCAACTGCGGGTACAACCTTGTCGGCGAGGTGGTCGAGGTCGGCGAGGGGGTACGTTCGCTGGCCGAGGGCGACCGGGTCTTCGCCCTGGCCAGGCATCAACCCGTGTTCGACGCCCGGGAGTGGCAAGCCGTCAAGGTGCCGGACGGCGTTCCGACCGAAGTCGGACCGTTCGCCTACCTTCCGACGCTCGGGCTGCATGCCCTCCGCCGGGGCGGTTTCATTCCGGGCCTCAACGTGGCGGTGATCGGTCTCGGCTTGATCGGCTTCGGCGCCGCGCTCGTGGCCGACGCCATCGGCGCCTACCTGACCTGTCTCGAGATCAGCCCGGACCGACGCCGCCGGGCGGCGGCCGCGCTACCCAAGGCGCTGGTCCTCGACCCCACCGAGGACGGCTTCGAGGACGCGTTGATGGAGCGCTTCCAGCCATTCGGGATCGACGTGGTGGTCGAGGCGGCAGTCGGTCCGGCGCCACTCGACCTGGGCATGCGTATCCTCGACGACCAGGGCCGCATGGTGGCCATCGCCCTGCACCCCGAGGATGTGGGACCCCTCCTCTCGGCCGACTTCTACAACAAGCAAGCCTCGATTCTCGGTACCAGCAACGCTCCGTATCAGGACCCCGCCGAGCGTCTCACCCGTTTCACGTCCACCGGCAACGTCGAGTTCCTGCTCGAGCTCCACTCGAAGGGAAGGCTCCCCCTGGAAGCCATGCACACCGACACCTATCCCGCCGCGGAGATAGATGCCGCATTCGCCGACCTCGACGCCGCCGAGCGCGACATGATCGGCGTCCTACTCGACTGGCGCTAAAACCCGAACGGGTCCAAGTCAGGAGTCCGCCCAAGCGAGCAGCCGGCGGGGCGTGTCGATCATCCATATGTCGAGCAACTCCCGGTCGATACCCATCTGGTCCATCAGTCCGGGAACGATCGTGGGGATGTAGGCGTATCCGTAACCCCCGTGGGAGGTGAACTGGACCCTGGTGCAGACGTCGTGGCTGATGAGGACGCGATCGGCGTAGCCTCTCTCCGACCAGTCGGCCAGCACCGCCAGCCGTTGCGGGTCGGTCGGGCAGTGGATGTAATGGTCGACGGGTAGCCATACGGAGCCGAAGAAGTCGAACTCCACGCTGATGCCCCGGTCCATCGCCCGCTCGTGCCGGGTGAGATCTCGGATGTCGAAGTCCATGTGGCAGAAGGCGGTCTTCTCGTAGATCGGCTCGTACTCGTCGAAAACGGCCAGCGCATCGTCGACGACCGGAACGTTCATCAGGTGCACCCAAAGGGGAGCCCCCGTAGCCCGCTGGGCCAGGACCGCTGCCTCCAAAACCTTCAGCTCGGCGGCACGAACCGGCTCGAAGAGCCCGATCTCCCCGATCACCCCCGTACGGACACCGGTGTCGCCGATCCCTTCCGTCAACTCGCGGATCATCAGCTCGGCCAGTTCCTCCCTGGATGCCCCGAGGGCCCACGGGCGCTGGTGGTGGGCAAGGTACTGGCCCGTTCCCGAAATCACGTTGACGCCGGTGAACTCGGACACCTCGACCATCCTCTCGGGGTTCCTCCCGATGGGCTCGGTGGTCAACTCGACCAGCGTGTCGATGCCGGCATCGGCTGCCTTCTTCAACTCCATCGCTTGCCCGCAGCTGCTGTCGAGATGGATGTTGTTGGCGTTCGTCATCAGGTCGGAGCGGATCTCACCCAGCCGGTCGATAGTGATGGGCCGGTATGCCTCCTCGCCGCTGGCCGGATAGGCATAGGTCATCGTGGCGAAGAGATGCTCGTGGGGAAGCGTACGACCGATCCGGTCGGCCGGGACGAGGCCGGTAACAGTAACCGCGTTCTTCATGGTTGAACCTCCTGATGTGGATCGGCTTTGCGATGACCGGCGCCGGCCGCCTCTGTCACACCTCCGGCCTTACGGCTCCGTTGACACCGCTCAGGCCTCCGTCCAGAGCCAGCACCGCCCCGGTCATGAACCCCGACGTGTCCGAGCACAGGTAGCTGACCAGGTGCGCCACCTCCTCGGGCGTTCCGGCCCGGCCGGCGGGCAGGACCTCGAAGTAGGCCGGATCGGGCGGCGTCCCGAGCATCGGAGTGTCTATGGCCCCCGGGGCGATCGTGTTGACGGTGATCCCGTAGGGCCCCAGCTCGGCGGCCAGCGCCCGGCCAAGTCCTTCGATGGCCGCCTTGCCCGCGCAGTAGGCGGCGTGGCCGGCTATGGCGGCGCCGGCGCCTATGGAAGACCACAGGACGATCCGCCCCCCGCGGCCTTCCTCGATCATATGGCTGGTTGCGGCGCTCGCGCAGTGGACGACCCCCATCAGGTTCACGTCGAAGATCCGGGCGGTCTCCTCGGGATCGCGGAGGTGGGAGAAAACCCCCGGCGGGTAGATCGCCGCGGCGGCGGCCAGCACGTAGGCTCGGCCGAGGTCGGCCTCGATCTCGGCGAATGCCGTCGCCACGGCTTCCGCATCGGACACGTCCACCTGGAGTCCGCGGCAACGGGCTCCCGTAGCCGATACCTCGTCCACGAGACTCTCGAGTCCTGCGGCGTCGACATCGAGCGCGGCCACCAGGGCGCCCTCACCGGCCAGCTGCAGGGACGTGGCGCGGCCCTGACCCGATGCGGCGCCCGTGACGACCGCTACCCGGCCGGAAACTCCCATGGTCCCTCTCCTTCCGGCGGTCTGCCCTGCGGACGGTACGGGTAGACCGCCCGACACACCGCCAGCCTAACCCTGGGAAACCAACGGGGTGCGGTCGCCGGCAGTGGCTGAGAAAGGGTCACTGGTATCCTCCCCCGAGCACCGATCAAACAACACCGTGGGGGTGCGCGTGCCCGTAGATTTGGACAGATCATCCACCACCGCGCTGGTCGAAGTGGCGCTGAGCGTGGGGTTCGAGGAACTCCACCGCATGCTGCGTTACGAACTGGACGATCTGTGGGACCAGAAGTACGCCGAGCAGTTCCCCACCGACGAGGAGAAGGCCCCTCACAAACCGTTTATCGAGGACCCGGACGGCGGGTTGGTGGCCCTACCGTCCGCCAGTCCGATAACGAACATCCGCCGGTGGTTCAGCAGCGACGACGGGAGCGGGTTGGTACAGGTCCAGCGCAACTGGTTCGCCCACAACTGGCGAGCGACCCTCGAGAGCACCAGTAACGGCGCGATCACCCCATATCCCGGTTATGCCTCGGTGCGCTCGGATTTCGCGGAGTCACTGCAGGGCTTCGTCGACTTCGTGACAGACGCCGGCCTGGGCGAATTCAAGCCGCTCCAGTGCGAGATCTCCTACCGCTTCCAGCTGCGCGCGGAGGGTCTCTGGGACGGTCCGGGCGGGCTGGACCGCGTATTACGCATGTTATCCGCAAGCCAGGACTCGTACCTGCCGGACCTGGAGGCGATGCGGATCATCACCCAGTACCCCATGTCAGACGAGACCGGGAAGCGCCGGGGGCGGTTGTACGCGAGGATCGAGACCGGCGCCGGAGAGGACGGATCGGACTTCCTGATCTTGACGATGTTCTCCCGCGGGACACCGGATGGCCCTCGTCCCGAGGACGTGTACGCCTTCCAGGACGAGGGACAGCGGTGGATCGTGAACGGGCTGCGCGAGTTCCTGACGCCGGAGGCTCTGGACTGGTACAACCTGGGTTGACACCACCCGGATCCGTATATCTGGTCTACGTACCGAGCTACGTCCTATCCTGGTTATGACCATGGTTCAGGAGGTTGCCAAGTGGAGATCGTAGGTTATGCGGACAGGCTGAGGGCCCAGCCCGGTGAGACGGTGAGCTTCAAGGTCAGTTGCCAGGCGCCGAGCTTCCAGGCCCAACTGGTCCGTGTGATCCACGGCGACGACAACCCTGCCGGGCCGGGATCCAAGATCGACGACCTCGACTCGCCCGCCAACGGCGACTATCCGGGGAGGATCCAGGAACTCCACCCGGGCTCTTTCGTTGCGGTACCCGACGATCCCCGGCTACAACCGGATGGGAGCTTCACCATCCAGGCATGGATCTACCCGACCACCGTGGGCAAGGGCCGGCAAGGGTTGGTCACCAAGTGGGACTGCAACACGGACACCGGCTACGGGCTGTTCGTGGACGAGGAGGGCGCGGTGTCCCTCCGGGTCGGTGACGGCGAGACCGTCGATGAGGTCAGCACCGGCGTGACGATGCGGGATGCAAAGTGGTACTTCGCCGCCGGTGTCTACGACGCGGATGACGGTTCGATACGTGTCTACCAGACGCCTCTCGACCACTGGCCGCTGCAGGACACCGCTGGGGAGGCCGGAGCAGCCGCCGCGGGTGGGCCGGGCCAGACCGGCGCCGGCCTGATCATCGGCGGCTGCAGCCGCGGTCCGGAGAACGTCCCGGGCACGGTGGGCGGCCTCTACAACGGCAAGATCGACAACCCGACCATCATCGGGCGGGCGCTCGGACCGGACGAGATCGCCGCCCTCAAGGAGGACCGTTCCCCCGTGGCGGGGGATCCGGACCTGGTAGCCGCATGGGACTTCGGACGGGACTTCTCGACCGCCACCGTCACCGACGGTTCCCCCAACGGACTGCACGGAGAGGCCCTCAACATGCCGGGCCGAGCGGTCACGGGTCACAACTGGGCCGGGCGGAACATGGACTTCAAGCACGCCCCCGAGGAGTACGCGGCCATCCGTTTCAACGACGACGACCTGGACGACGCACGCTGGGAGACGGACTTCGAGTACGCCGTACCCGAGGACCTGAGAAGCGCCATGTACGCCTTCCGGCTCACCACAGACGACGCCGAGGACTACATCCCGTTCGCGGTACGGCCCAGGACCGGCGAACCCACCGCCAAGATCGCGTTCCTGCTCGGGACCTACACCTTCCTGGCCTACGCCAACGAGCACCTGGCCAACAACCCGGTGCTCATCGAGTACCTGGAGGGTAAGGGGATGGAGGTGGAGTTCCCGCTCCTCCCCCACGAGCACTACATGGTCGACAACAAGCTGGGCGGCCTCTACGACCTGCACACCGACGGGAGCGGCATCTGCTACTCGTCGAGCCGCAAGCCCATCGTCAACTTCCGGCCCAACAACAAGCAGCGGACGGTCGGGGCCGGCATGGGCGCGCCGGTCCTGCTGTCAGCCGACCTCCACCAGATGGACTGGATGGAGAGCCAGGGATTCGAGTTCGACCTGATCACCGACGAGGACATCCACTTCGACGGACTGGACCTGCTGTCCGGATACAACGTGGTGATGTCCGACGCCCATCCCGAGTACTGGACTGAGGACATGCTCATCGCCCTCGAGGCGTACCTCAACGCCGGCGGCCGTTTCATGTACCTGGGGGGCAACGGCCTCTACTGGATCACGTCGGTCGATCCCGAGAGGCCCCACGTCATCGAGGTGCGCCGCTGGAACGGCACCGGGTCATGGCGGACCGACTTCGCGGAAAGCCACCACAGCACGACCGGCGAGCCTGGCGGTCTGTGGAGGTTCCGCGGCTGGGCGCCGCAGCGCCTGGTGGGAGTGGGCATGACCGCCCAGGGCGGCACGGGAACCAACTCCGCCTACCGGCGCCTCCCGGATAGCTTCGATCCGAGAGCTGCCTTCATCTTCGAAGGAATCGGTGACGATGAGGTGATCGGCGACTTCGACACCCTCAACCTGGGATGGGGAGCGGCCGGCTACGAGATGGACCGGGCCGATCCGGCTCTCGGAACGCCCGATCACGCCCTGGTGGTGGCCACGGCGACGGACTTCGACGACAGCTTCCATCACGTAGTGGAGGAGGTCATGCACATGAACTCCGAGCAGACCGGCACCACCAACGATCAGGTGCGGTCGGACATGGTGCTCTTCGAGTACCCCAACGGCGGGGCCGTCTTCACCACCGGTTCGATCGCCTGGAGCGCCTGCCTCTCCCACAACGATTACGACAACAACGTGTCCCGGATCACCGCCAACGTGTTGCGCAAGTTCGCCTCCGACGATCCACTGCCCTAAGGGCGACGTAACAAATCCCCGCCAGTTCGGGCCCGAAGACCCGAACAGCGCGGAGCATTGACTGCAATATACCACATCCTTTTACGTCTATCAACCCGTATGCAGTTGTCGCGAGGCTACAGATCGGATCGAGGGCACGCGCGGATCATGTGGTCGGCGCAGCCGCCGCTTCGAGGGGAACCGGCAGCCGTCGGGGTTTAGGTGTAGGTTGCAGGCTATGACTACCTGGCTTGAAGATCGCCCCGCCCCGGCCCGGACCCGGCCCAACGTTCGTATCCCGATGCGGGACGGTGTCGAACTATCCGCCGACCTGTTCTATCCGGAGTCGGACGACCCCGCTCCCGTGATCATCAAGTACTACCCGTACCGTAAGGACGACCTGCTGCGCGCCCTGACCGTGGACCGTGCCAACTACTACGCCGCCCATGGCTACATCACCGCCCTGCTCGACGTGCGGGGAACCGGCGCATCGGCTGGAGTGTGCGACCGGATGCTCCGCCTGCAGGAGTGGGAGGACGGCTACGACGCGGTGGAGTGGTTGGCCGCCCAGCCGTGGTGCACCGGGGCGGTAGGGATGACCGGAGTCTCGTACGGCGGTTACTCGTCCCTGCTCACCGCCGCCCAGGCGCCACCCAGCCTCAAGGCCATCGCCCCCATCTACGCCGGATGGGACCTCTACGAGAACAGCCACCCGGGAGGGATGTGGCAGACCTCCATCTGGACGGGCGCATACAACGCCATGATGATCGCCCTGTCAGGGGCGCCTCCGGCGTCCGATCCGGAGGGCGCGTGGCTGGAGATCTGGGAGGAGCACCTCGCCGCCAACCAGCCCTGGCTCGAAGCATGGATGCGCAACCCCGTGGACGGTCCGGTGTGGCACGAAGGCTCGGTCCGCTACGGGCTCGAGAACATCCGGGCCGCCACCTTCATCTTCGGCGGGTGGCATGACATCTTCGTCTCCGACCCGTTCTACATGTACATGGGCCTGAGCCCCGACGTACCCAAGAAGCTGATGATGGGTCCCTACCTCCACATCGCCCCCAACATCGGGGCGCCCGGAGAACGGTTCGACCACCTTCACGAGATCGTGCGCTGGTTCGACCAGCACCTCAAGGGGGAGGACACCGGTATCGCGGACGAACCTCCCGTGAGCCTCTGGGTGCGCGGTTATGACCGCCCCCAGGCTCGCCGGGACGGGGCCGGCGGCTACTGGCGCTCGGAGGCCGACTGGCCGCTCGCCCGGGCCGATGACGAGACCCTCTACCTCCAGCCCGATGGACGGCTGGACGGCATCCCGCCGCCGGAAGGCGAAGAGGACCGCGTCTCATATGCCTACGACCCGGCCGTGGGCATATCGACCATGGGTCTGATAACGGGGTTCGGCGCCGATGTCGGCCTCCCCATCGACCAGCGTCGTGACGCCGCGGGGTCCGTGGTCTTCCTCGGTGAGCCACTCGAAGCGGACTGCGAGGTGACCGGCTTCCCCGAGGCCACCCTCTTCGTATCCTCGACCGCCGAGATCACCGCCTTCTCCGTGAAGCTGATCGACGTGCATCCCGACGGTCCCTGGGCGCTGGTGTCCAGGGCGATCAAGAACGCCGCCCAGCGGAACTCCAGGACGGACCCCGAGCCCCTCGTGCCCGGCGAGGTCACCGAGATCGCCATCGAGTTGGAGGCCGTCTCCTACCGGTTCGAAACAGGCCACCGGATCGGCGTCATGATCGCCAGCTCCGACTTCCCGCTCGTATGGCCCCTGCCGCAGAACGCCGTCAACACCATCCACATGGACACCGACCACCCCTCCGGGATCAGCCTCCCGGTCGTGAGGCGTCCCGACTCCGGTCTCCCCCCTCCTGACTACCGACCGGCCCATCCCCTACCCGATCCGCTGGGGACCGCCGAGCCCACGCGATGGGACCTGGTGGAGGACCTGGCCGGTACCGAGGTGGGCGTGGTGATCTCGATGGGGGGCGACTCCACCAACGACAACGGCGCAAGGATCTGTACCCACTCGGACTTCAAGGTCACCACCAACCGGGCCGACCCGGCCAGATCGAGCGTCGAAGCCGCATTCCGGTTCGATGTCGACCACGGAGCTTCCAGTACCGAGGTCAGAAGCTCCACCCGCGTGGTGGGTAGCTCCGACTCCTTCCACGCAATCACGGCATCGGAGGTCCGGATAGGCGGCAAACCCCACTTCTCCCGCACCTGGCACACCTCGGTCCCGAGAGGCTTTCTGTGATCACGTAGCGGACGTACGCGGGGCCAAACGATGCGCGGAACCACCCACTACAACTTCCACAAGACGGCGGTCTTCCTGTTCGTCGTCGCCGTGATGTTCGCATCTTCGTCCGGGGCGGCGGCGCAGTCCGATAAGCCCGAGAAACCGGCCCGGCCGGTGAATGTTCGCTTGGCCAGGCAGACGGACGGATCGGTGACCGTGGCCTGGGATGTGCCCCCGGGCCGGCCGAAAGCAGACGGCTACACGGTCGTCTACCGCCTTTCGGCTGCGGAGGCGGGCGCCCACCCAGCAGAAGCCCGATGGTGGTCGTTCCAGGACGAGAGCCGAGTAGGTCGGGACAACCGGCAGGCTCGGGTGCGAGAACTGACCAACGGGGTCTGGTACGAACTGACCGTGACCGCGCAATACGGTGACGATCAATGGGAGTGGTCCGACGATTCCGTACTGGCCCGGCCGGGTGAGGCGGCACCTGAGGTACGGCCGCCGGCTGCACCTGCCGCACCAACGGTGAGCGCAGAAGAACCCGGCTCGGTGACGGTGGAATGGGAACCCCCCGTTGATGATGGCGGCGCTCCGGTAACCGGCTACGAGGTCTGGTACGTACTCGAACAGGATCGCTCGTCGGCTTGGACCTACGAGGAAGCCGAAGGGGTGTCGTGGACCAGGGCAGGGGACACCCTGGGTTCGGACGCACGTGGACACCGGATCACGGGCCTCGTCGACTACCGGCTGTACAACGTGATAGTCGCGGCGGTCAACGAGGCCGGTCGCGGGCTGTTCGCGTCCGCGTGGGGGACAGCCAACGGTGATGACCACGACCCGTTGGGGTTGATCGCCGATCACCGGATCGCCCGGTCGTACACACTCGGCACCGACACCTGGGAAGTGTGGGTATGCGACGTTGCGGACGGCGACCTGCCGGTTGATGCGGCGGATGCCGCCACGCTGCTGAACCGGGAGATAACCGCGTACTTCGCCTGGCTGTCCGGCAACCGGTACCGGCCTGAGTTCGTAGCCGGCGGCGTTGTCGAGGCCGACCCAACCCTCGAATCACGACACGCCCGTGACTACGAATGCGAGGACCGGGTGGAAGAAGTCTCCGAAGGCGGCACGCAGGGTGCGGTGATCGTTCTCGACAAGGAATCAATAGTCAGCTCCGGAGGAGCTGGACGGCAGAACAGCTCCTATGTCGATGGCGTATGGACCGTGTCGGCCGGAGCCTTCCCCGACAGCAGCCGCTCCGTTCAGCTGACGGCGGAGACTGTGTTGCCTGTCTCGGCTTACTGTTCTGACTGCCAGTACCTGGACCATATCAACCTGGATACCGTGGCTCATGAAATGGGCCACGCACTGGGTTGGCCCCACTCCTTCGGCGGCAAACGACCTCAGACCAACGATGCGCTACTCGCCGGAGGCTACGAGATCGATGAGTACGACAACCCTATGGACATGATCAGTGGCAGCCCGCAAGGGTGGGAGCTACGAAGGAATGGGCTGGTGGCAGGCACCATTGCGGTAAACAGGTACGCGGCGGGTTGGATAGACCCCGACGACGTGGCTGTCCACGAGGGTGGAATCGCCAGCTACGTTCTGGCACCGATCGGCATCTCCGGGACCCAGATGCTGGTGCTACCGACCGGCCGCTCCGGGCACTTCATCTCATTGGGTGCTCGTGTGGCCGAGGGCTATGACGCCGGCATTCCCGCCTCGGGGGTGGAGGCCTACCGGGTCGACCAGCGCGCCTCTGCCTGCAGCCGCGAATCCCCACCGGTGAATCCGGATCGGCTCACATGCAACGGTGCCAACCGGCGAACCCAGCAGGTCCCGCCGCCCCCGGACAATGACCAAGAGATCGAGGAGCTGACCGACCACGTATACGGTCCGGGTGATCATCTGACTGTAGAGGGACTCCGGGTCGAGGTCACCGAAAGGGTCGGAGACAGGTTCCGGGTATGGGTCGGCAACCCTTATGTCGGCACGTTCGCGGACGACGAGAACAACATACACGAGGAGAACATCGATTTCCTCGCCAACCGGGGCATCACCAGCGGTTGCAATCGCGAGCTAAGACTGTACTGCCCCGACCGGCCGGTTACGCGGGCTCAGTTGGCCACGTTCCTGATACGCGCTCTAGGCGAAACGGTCGCCTCGACATCGGGACCGTCGCGCTTCACCGACGTGCCCGACGACTCCTGGTACAGGCCCTACGTGGAACGCTTGGCCGAGCTCGAGATCAGCGCCGGCTACCCCGACGGGACGTTCCGGCCGAAGGAACACGTGACGCGAGCCCACATAGCTTTGTTCCTTACCAGCGCCTTCGACGGACTGACTCCGGTGGGAACACCCACCGGAGTCTTCGACGACGTGCCCGCCGACGCGTTCTACGCCGCCGCAGTGGAGGCAATCCTGGCCGCCGGCGTTAACCAAGGTTGCGAGAAGACACCGGGCCGCAACTACTGCCCGGAGGAACCCATACGCCGCGACGAACTTGCCTCTTTCCTCGCTCATGCCCTCCGGATCTCCACCTGATCGAAGCCTGACACTCGTCCTTCCGAGAGGTTGCCGATAGGAATAGACGCTTCTCGCCGTCGCTGTCGGATGGGCACCGGATCGAGAGTGGCTTCGCCAGGCCGGCCGACAGAAGAAGGCGGCCGCGCGGCGGATAACCTGGGAAGCTGATCGGCCAGAGCGAGGCGAGATGCCATTGGACCGCTTGTCAGACGTACTCGACAGCCACGTAGCCCGGCTCGAGCAGCAGGAGACCGCCAAGGGGCGGGAAACGGTCGTCCGGGGCGTGATCCGGCCCGCGGGCGAGCGGGGGCCGCGTTTCCTGCTCGAAGGCGAGGGAGATCGCCAGTTCATCCGGATGAACTCGAACTCCTATCTGGGGCTCGGACTGCATCCGGCGGTGATCCGGGCAGGAGAGGACACCGCGCTTGCTGCGGGAGCGGGTCCGGGAGCGGTCCGGTTCATCATCGGCACCCACTCCGCCCATGTCGAGTTGGAGCGCAACCTGGCCGATTTCCACGGCCGCGAACAAGGGATGATCTACTCGTCGGCATACAACGCAGTGGTGGGTGCCCTGGTCGCCCTCATCGATCCGTCCACCGCTGTCATCTCGGACGAACTCAACCACAACTCCATCATCAACGCCATCCGCCTCGCCCGGCCCGCTGTCAAGTCGGTCTACCCGCATGTCGACCTGGCGGAGCTCGACCGGTTGCTCGGAGAGGCCAGCCGCCGGGCCCGGCGCGCCGTCGTGGTCACCGACGGGATCTTCTCCATGCGGGGTGACCATGCGCCGCTGGACCGGATCATGGAGATCGCACGCCGCCACGACGGCAGTTTCCCCGAGAACGTCGTGGTGGTGGTGGACGATTCGCACGGCGTCGGAGCATTCGGACGTACAGGACGGGGAACCGAGGAGTACGCGGGCGGGCCGCCCGTGGACGTGCTCATAGGAACGCTGGGGAAGGCGTTCGGAGTGAACGGGGGGTACGTGGTGTCGCGCCGCCCGGTGATCCGGTTCCTCCGCGAGGCATCCCCGCTCTACATCTACTCGAACCCGATCACGGCCGGCGAGGCGGCCGCGGCAACTGCCGCGCTGGGCATCCTGCGGAGTCCCGAGGGAGAGGCTTTGCTGGCCCGCCTGCGCCACCTCACCCACCTGCTCGAGTCGGGGCTCCAGTCGCTCGGGTACGAGGTCATCCCCGGGGAACATCCCATCGTGCCCCTGATGTTGCGGGACACGGGCGAGACCCGGCGCCTGGTGGCGGCTCTGTACGACGCCGGCATCCTCGCAACCGGCCTCGCCTACCCCGTGGTGCCCAGGGGTAACGAGGAGATCCGCCTCCAAGTCAACGCCGACCACACCGAGGAGGACATCCGCCAGGTCGTGTCCGCGCTCGCCGCCGCGTGGCGGTAATCCGGCTCAGTCCGGGGACGGAGCCCGGAGACTGCATGGGCGGCTCGGGTACGGCCGGCGGGTTCGTAGAATCCGTGTTGTATGGATGCCGCCGACCAACCGTCACTCACGCACAGCAACGGGGAGGACGACGACGGGGCACGCCGTAGAACGCGGGATCGAGGGCTCTACGGCTTCCGGATCGCGCTGGGTTCGGCACTGCTGGCAGCCGCGGCCACAACCACCGCCTTATGGCTGGCAGGCGCCTTCGATCGGGAGATCGTACGGATCACCGAGGTCGTCGAAGTAAGGGAAGTCGTTCAGAGCCCGGCCCCGCAGGACACACCGGCCCAACCCGACCCAACCACCGCTTCGAGCGGCCCGGCCCCTCTCGACGATGCCGAGCCGTCGCCGTCGGAGCGGCCACCACTTCGGTTGCCACCGGACCGGAACTGCCTCCATCCAGCACGACAGTTCCCGTGTTCGCCCCGGCCGACCTGGTGGCCGTCGTGGCCTCCCGGGCCATTCCTTCAATCGTGACCGTCCACAACCTCGACGACGAGCTCGGCCGCGCCGGTTCGGGAAGCGGTGTGGTGATCAGCGCCGATGGCTTCATCATCACCAACCACCACGTGATCGACGGCGCCGACACCCTGAAGGTGATCATGTCGGACGGCCTGTCCTATCCGGCGGAGCTGGTCGGCAGCGACCCGCTCATGGACATCGCCGTGCTGAAGGTCGAGGCCGGCGACCTCCCCTACATCCGATTCGGCTCGATGGAGGGCCTGCGTACGGGTGAACCCGCCATCGCGGTGGGCAATCCGCTAGGACTCGATGGCGGCCCATCCGTGACCGCCGGGGTGATCTCGGCCTTCGACCGGAGTTTGGTGACCAATCCTCTCACCGGCGACAGCCTGTACGGACTGCTGCAGACCGACGCTCCGATAACCCGGGGATCGAGTGGCGGCGCCCTCCTGGATGTTCAAGGTCTCCTGCTCGGGATCACCACCGCCATCGGGCTGAGCGACGTGGGCGCCGAGGGTCTGGGATTCGCCGTTCCCATCGACCTGGTGGAGGGAATCGTCGATGACCTGATGTCGGAAGGCGAGGTTCGGCACGCCTTCCTTGGCGTCAGAGGTAGCTCGGCGTTCAGCGAACTGGCGGACGGCGTGGAGTCGCCGCTCGGGGTCGAGATAAGCATCCTGGAGGAGTCCGCCATCGGAGATGCCGGCGCAGAGGATGGTGACGTGATCGTGGCGCTGGACGGTGTCGCCGTGAGATCCATGCCCCAGCTGGTCGCCAGGCTACGAAGCTACCGGGCCGATGACCCGGTAACCGTGACCCTGCAGAGAGGCGACGAGACACTCGACATCGACCTGACGCTGGGCATGTTCCCGCGGTGACGCCACCGTGACACCTTGGTCCCGAATCCGCGGAACCGAGTCGCCGACCACCCCTCCCTTCGCAAAGAAGGGACGCCGATAGAAGCCGAACCTCCCGGCTACCAGTTGTCGTAGGCGTCGACGGGCCAGATGTCGACCAGGGTATCGCCGCTCACCACGTGGAAGTAGCGGTAGAGGACGATCGTCTGGTAGCAGTGGGAGGCCAGTATCTCCACGACGTCGCCGACCTCGAGCCGGTCCTGGCCGGGATTCGCGAACCGGATCTTGCCCATGTCGTCACCCGCCATCTCGTAGACGGCCCCCGGCGGGGCGCCGCTCAAGATCGCCGGGTTCTCGATGCCGAAGATCACGTCCACTTCCTTGATGCCGGCATCCGTCATGACGAACTCGGGTTGGCAGTTGCTGATGACGACGGTCCGTACGAACAGGGCCGGCCCGAAGGGGCTGGGCTCGTCGCGCCGCTGGACGACTTTGTAGTAGTTGGTGTCCATGAGCACATAGGTACCGGCCTGGATCTCGGTGAAGACATCCAGTTCGTGGTCGAATGCATGGCTGCCGGTACCGCCCCCGGACACGATCTCCGGTTCCAGGCCCTCGGACCGGAGCCGCTCGACCGCCCGGACCACCGGTTCGATCACCTCCAGTCCCCTGGCGCGGCGAGCCTCGTAGTCGGTCGTATTCATGTGACTGCCGGTGTAGCCCTGCACCCCGGCATACTCCAGGCCGTCGGTGTCCACTATGAGGCGGGCCAGCGCCAACGCCGCCTCCTCACCGACCACCCCGGTGCGGTAGCTCCCGGTCTCGAGGTCGACCAGAACCCTGATCGGACGGCCGGAACGGCGGGCGGCCTCACCCAGCTGGACGACGTTGGCGGCGTGGTCGGCGCACACGATCAACCCTTCGGCGCGCGCGTTGACCTCGGCGAGCCGGTCCAGCTTGGGAGCGGTGACCACGGAGGTGAACAGCATCACATCGCTGAATCCGGCGTCGACCATGACCTCCACCTCGGCCAGCGTGGCGCAGCAGGGTCCGCGCCCTCCCGCTTCCACCTGGCGGCGGGTGATCTCGATCGACTTGTGGATCTTTGCGACGGGCCGCACCTCGTAGCCGTGAGTCGCGGCATGCCGGGCCATCGAGGCGATGTTGGCGTCCATGATGTCCACGTCGATCACCAGCGAGGGAGTGCCCAGCTGGTGACGCGAACCCGCAACTCCGATAAGGCTCTCGTTGGGTCCTCGGGCGCCTGCCACCACCCGTACTCCTTTCGATGAGTCGTTGGCGAGTATAGGGAGAGCGGGTTCGGGCCGGTCCGGCCGCTATCGCCATGACGCCGTGCCGGGAACCGTTATCCTCCCGGCGGACGAGCCTAGGGATAGAGATGTTCGCCGAGGGGTTGCGATGCGTTGAATGCCACCTGGAGACGGATCTGGGTGGCTACTTCTTCGGATGTCGGGATTGCGGCGGCGCCCTCGAGACGGTGTACGACGAGGATCGTGTGGCTGCCGCGGTCTCCTACCAAGACTGGCGCGACCGGGCCGACCGGTCGCTCTGGCGATACCGGGAGCTGCTCCCTGTAAGGGACGAGTCGGCGGTGATAACCCTGGGCGAGGGCCGCACTCCCCTGGTTCGCCTACCCCGATCTGACGCCAACCCGATCGCCGGCCTATGGATCCAGAACGAGACGGTGAACCCCACCTACTCGTTCAAGGACCGCTTCCATTCGGTAGCTCAGTCGATGGCGCGCCAACTCGGCTTCCGGCGGGTGGCCTGTTCCACCACGGGCAACCACGGCATGAGTGCGGCCGCCTACGCGGCCCGGGGCGGGCTGCGTTGCGTGATCCTTGTCGATCCCAGGGCACCGGAGGTTCAGCGCCGGTGGATGAGGCTGTTCGGCGCCACTGTGATAGTGGAGATGGATCGCCGGCCGCCCCTCGAGAACTTCGTGCGCGACCACGGCTGGTATCCCTCCACCTACATGACGCCCACCCCGGTGGCCACGCCCTACGGCATGGAGGGTTACAAGACCATGGCATACGACGCGGTGCTGGCGCTCGGGCGGGTCCCGGATCACTACATCGTGCCCATCGCGGCAGGCGACGGCCTGTACGGACCCTGGAAGGCGTTCGGGGAGATGGCCCGGCTGGGATGGACCGATTCGATCCCGAAGGTCCACGGCGTCCAGCCGACCGGGGCGAACCCGATCGTTCGCGCGTTTCGCGAAGGCTCGGACACCGTCCCCTACTTGGAGGATCCGCAGACCATCGCCCTCTCGATCGGGGACCCGACCGGCGGATCCATGACCCTTCAGGCGATCCGGGAGTCAGGAGGGCAGGCGATCGACCTGACGGATCAAGAGATGGTGGCCGCCACTCTTCATGCGGCGTCCGCGGGCTTGAGCCCGGAACCCTCCTCGGCGGCTTCGCTGGCCGGAGCCTGGGCACTGGCGAGGGACGGGACTATCCGGGAAGGGGAAACGGTGGTTTGCCTGTTCACCGGCGCCGGTCCCAAGTGGCCCGAGACCACCGAGCTCCTGATGGATGGAGACGAGATCGTGAGCCCGGACCGTGCCTGGCTGGAGCGTCTGGCGAGCGACCCGGAGTCGGTGGGGACTCTGTGATCGCAACCGGATCCGCTCCCTTCCCGGCCGGCGCGGCGCGCTGACCGACGCCGATGCGATACGACGCTTTGGTCATCGGCGCCGGACTGCCCGGCCTGCTCGCCGCATGGAAGCTGGCGGAGGGCGGATTCAGGGTGGCGGTACTGGAGCGCGGCACCATCGCCTCGGAGTCCAGCGCCCTGGCGGCGGGCCACGTTCCCCAGGAGTCGACCTCGCCCGCCAACCTGGCCGTCCTGCTGAGGACTCGAGCCATCGTCGACGAGTTGGACCGGGTCACAGGCGGGATGGTCCGGTTCCACGTGGTGGGCGGGTTGCAGATGGCCACCAGCGAGGACGGAGCAAGGGCCTTGCGGGCCAGGTTGGACCTGGCGGACCGGCTGGGGGTGGCCGGCGAGTACCTCGAGCCGGACATGATCGCCGCGCGCTGGCCAAACCTGCGGACGGATGACCTGGCAGGCGGCTACTACACCGAGACCGACGGGTTCGTGTTCTCCCAAACCCTGAGCGTGATACTGGCGGGCATGGCCAGGAACGCCGGTGCGGAGATCTGGGAGGGTTGCGCCGTGGACCGGCTGATCGTCGAAAGCGGCCGCGTGTCGGGCGTGGTGACGGCCGGGCGCCGTGTCATGGCGCCGAGGGTTCTGGTGGCTGCCGGGGCCTGGTCGGCGCCGTTGCTAGCCCGGAGCAGCCTCTTCCTGCCCACCAGGAGCTTCGTCCTGCAAGCTTTGATCGTGGTGGGTGACCATGGCGGCCTCCGTTTCATGTCCGAGTTCGAGGCCGGGCACTACGTGATGCCACGTTCCCCGGCGACCCTCCTCCTGGGCCTCCCTCCCTCCGACATCGGCGTCGACGTGGATCGATTCTCCCGCCATCCCGATCCGGCGGCCGCGGCCGAGTGGTTGGGGCTCCTCCGGAGACGGGTTCCGGCCCTCCGGGAGGCAAGGGTGGCGGGCGGCTGGGCCGGCGTGCTGGTTGCCACACCGGACGCCTGGCCCCTGGTCGGACGCTTCGGCCCCGAGGGACTGTTCGTGGCGACCGGGTTCGGGGGCGGCGGTGTACAGCGAGTGGCGACGGCGGAGGCGGTGGCCCAGTTGATGCTCGAAGAGGAACCCTTCTACGACATCCGCGCCCAGGAGGCGCTGCGGTTCGACGGCTATGACGGCACCCCGTTCGAATTCCGGGAAGGCCCGTTCTACTACTCGGAATCGGCACCGGAACAGTTGTGGTGAACCATGCCCGCCGCCCATCGATCGGCAGGTCGCCGGCATGAGCGACGCTGATCAAGACCAGACCGGACACCTCCCGGGCGGCAAGCCATGAGGGCCGCCCTACTCCTGGGAGTGGGCGGGCCGGAGATGCTGGAGGTACGGGACGATGTGCCGGTACCGGAGGTCCGGCCGGGCGAGGTACTGGTGCGCGTTGCCGCATGCGGTGTGAACAACACCGATATCAACACCCGGGTGGGTTGGTACAGCCGCTCCGTCACCACCGCCACCACCGGTTACGCCTACAGGGAGGCCAGCGCCCACGACGCCGGCTGGAGCCGGGGAGGATTGACGTTCCCGCGCATCCAGGGGGCCGATGTCGTGGGCACGGTGACCGACGCCGGAGGCGGCGTCCCCGAGGGTCTGATCGGGCGGCGCGTCCTCGTCGATCCGTGGCTGCGCGGTAGCCGCCACCCCGGAGACTCGCAATCGGTCGGTTATCTAGGAAGCGAACGTGACGGCGGGTTCGCCGAGTACTGCTTGGTGCCGGGCGAGAACGTCCACCCGGTTTCGAGTGACCTCTCCGACCTGGAGCTCGCCACGTTCGCGTGCTCGTGGTCAACTGCGGAGCACATGCTGGCAAGGGTCACGCTGAGGAGCGGCGAGACGATAGCCGTACCCGGCGCCTCCGGCGGGGTGGGCAGCGCCCTGGTACAACTGGCCAAGCTTCGGAGAGCCCGGGTGGTCGCCATCACGAGCGCGGCCAAGCACGATGACGTGGCCGCCCTCGGCGCGGACCGGATCGTGACCCGGCAGGCCGACCGTGTTCCTGAAACCGCCGTGGAAGCCAACGGAGGCCCCTTCCATGCGGTGGCCGACGTGGTGGGCGGTCCCGACATCGGAGGATGGCTGGAGGCACTGCGGCGAAGGGGCCACTACGTGACCTCAGGGGCCATCGCCGGGCCGATGGTGGAACTCGACCTGCGGACCCTATACCTCAAGGACCTGACCCTGCACGGCGCAACCGTCTACGAGCCGCAGGTCTTCTCGGACCTGGTCGGCCACATCGAGGGCGGGCGAGTACGTCCGGTCGTCGGCGGCGTGTACCGGCTGGAGGACATACATTCCGCCCAGGAGGCATTCATGGCCAAGCGGCACACCGGCAGTCTGGTCATCAAGATCTGAGCCTTCCCGACCCCGACGCCCTGACGGATCCGTGGATCGCAGGCTCGACGCACCGGTGACGAAGCTCACCATGAATCGCGCTCGGCGGGACCGATCTCGGGACGCTGTTCGTAACCTCCATCGGAGGAGGGACAGATCATCCCCCAACGCCACCCTGCCGATGGAGATCCGCTCGCGATCGATGCCGGCTGACGGGTGTCCCGACACGCCATTCGCAGGCATTCAACGTCCGCTTCATCGGCCCGCTCCGGCCCATGGACCGTGCTGTCATGGGCGGAGTGGGCACGCCGCCAGACAAGGGGGTTGAAAACGTCACAACCCCGACGCATACTGATCAACAGTCAAGCACCACCGGTCCGTTGCTATCGACGTCGAAGGACCGGAGCTGGGATCAATCCGAGCCAACCCGTCCGGGGGATAGCCGGGCCGCGCTCGGACCGAAGGAGGTGGTGGCTGGGGGCTGGGCCCGCCGGGGGGGTGCGTTCTCGCGATTTTCGCGTTCTCGACGGGTCTCATGTCGGAAGACGCCGGGCCGTGCGGCCCCTGTCCCTTGTGGCACCTAGGGGAACACGTATTCTCGGTAGCGGCCTATCTCCTCGAATCCCAGGGAATCCAGCACCGGCACCAGGGCCGGCGGGCTCAGTACCGCGGCCAGCTCCGCTCCCTTCTCGAACCCCCACCGGACCGTGGCGGCGACCACCGCGGTGGCCAGCCCCCGGCCCCGGTTTTCCGGACTCGTGCAAACCCATCCGATCAGAGCGGTGCCGTCTACGAGGGTTGCCAGGGCACAGGCTGCCGCGCTGCCGTCCTCGTAGGCGACCATGCCCGACCTGTGGGTACCGATCAGGGCCTGCGCCCGCCTGAGGACCCGATCGACCAGCGATCTCGTCTCGCTCTCCGGGCCTAGCGACGACGCGACCACGCCACAGAAGTCGAGCATGCCGGTGGGGTTCTCGACCGGCCGTAAGTCCACCTCGTCGGGAGACGCCGTGCGGGGAGGCGGCGCCGATGTGACCATCGCCGACAGCTCTGCCGCCATCGCCTTCCCGTTCCGCTCGACCTCGGCCCAGAGCCCGCGGTCGTCCGATCGCGCCAGGAGCGTGTAACCGTGATTGCGGGCGCCGAAAAAGCGCGCCGTGATGCCCAATGCCTCGCGAGGGGACATCACCCGGGAAATCCGCATCACGCCATTGGCGTGGGCGGGCGAGGCCTGCGGGAGCGGACTCGCCCAGGACACCACGCCGTTCGCCTCCCAGATCTCCCCTCCGCAGCTGCGGACGGTCTCCCGGTAGGTCTCGGCCAGCGCCGAGTCGAACCGGTCCAGCAGCTCTCGGTCCGTCACGCCCGCCGACTCCTTCCCGCCATCTCGGCCATCCGGTCGATGGTATCGGGGTCAGTGGCCGGTGGCCGGTTGCCGGTCGCGGCCGGGGTGCCGGAGCTCGTAAGACCCGCCCGAACAGAGGCGACCGTCAGAATACGTTCCTCCAACTGCCCTGCTTGGCCAGCACCGCCAGCGGTGTGATCGCCAGCACTGCGGCCGCCCCGCAGAAAAGGACGGTAGGACCGGCGGCGGAGTATATGGGAGGCCCGACCAGCGCCCCGACGGAAGCCAGCACCAGCCCGCAGGACTCGATGAGGCCTTGTGCCTCGGCCGCCTGGCCACGAGGAGCCACCTTGGCCACCGCCGCTTGGCCGGGCGGCGTCACGAAGGGCCAGGAGCTCGAGTGCAGGCTGCCCACCAGCAGCAACGTGGGTATTCCCGTCACGAAGCCGAATGCGGCGACCAGCGGGAGTTCGACCGCGGCGCCTATCAGGGCCAACCGGATCGGGTTCATGCGATCTGCCAGCCGGCCGCTCACCGGGGTGACGAAGACGCTCGGCAGGGCCAACGCCAGGAACCCGATCCCGATCACGACGGGCCCGGCGCCCAGGTCGGTCATGTAACGGGCCCACAGGGCGTCGAGCATGCCGATCATCAGCCAGGGCGAGGCGGCCAAGAACAGACCGGGGGCGAGGCCCGGGATCATGGCCAGCCGGCGACGCTTCAGCCGCACGGATGAGCGCCCGTACTCGCCGGGGCGGATTGTCACCAGGAGCGGGAGCATCAGCACCTCCACCGACGCCGGGAGGAGGAAGGGAAGACCCCGGTGCAACTCGTGGAGAAACCCGGCGACGGGAGGACCGAGGAGAAACCCGATCGTGAGCGTCATCGTCAGCGAAGCGAGCGCCTTGCCCTGCCGGTCCGGATCCCAACTCAGCATCACCCGGCGACCCGCCACCACGCAGACGCCCTCGGCGAAACCGAGCAACGCCCGGGCGGCCACCCAGTGCCATAGGGCCGAGGCGACCACCATCCACAACAGGGCCAGAGCTGCCAAGACTCCCCCGACGGTGATCATCCGCCGTTCCCAACCCCGGTCGGCGAACGACGCCAGCCACAGATGGGCAACCAGGGTGGACGCGAACGATGTGCCGGCGATCAGCCCAAGGGACCAGGTGGGAAACCCGAACCTGTCCTGTATCTCCGCCAGCAGGGAGATGATCACCCCGATCCCCATCGCCTGGGCGCCTATGAAGACGAACAGCACCAGTCTCGGCAGCCGGTGGGGATCGGGGCGCATCGAACCAGGCTAGACCACCAGCCTCGATGCGGCCCTGCCGCAGGCACACCCCGCCCGCTGATCGCCGGACGGTGGCGCGACGTGGACGTACCCGCAGGTGCCCGTTGATAGAGTTACAAATGGCAGGCGAGGAGGAATCCGAGGAGCATGAAAGCACTAACCGTGGAACAGATCGGTGCTTGGGAGCGCAACGGGTTCCTGAAGGTCGAGAACTTCGTAGATGCCGACGAACTCGCAGACATCCGCAGGATCATGGAGGGCCTCGTCGAACAGGACCCGCCCCACGAGAACACGCTCGTCGATATCGACCCCGTGCTCGCGGACCGGACCGACATTCCCAGGACGGAGAAGTTCCGCGCCCTGATGCATGCAGCCCACGCCAGCCGGGAGCTTCTCGAGACCTATACCTTGCGGCCCAGGACGCTCGACGTGGTGGAGGATCTGATCGGCCCGGACATCGTCTACTACACCGACCAGACCTTCCTCAAGCCGCCCGGCGGGAGCGGCGCCCCTGCCCACCAGGACAACGGGTACTGGGATGTCTTCTGGTCCGGGAAGGGCAAGCTCTCGGTGTGGTTGGCGCTCGACGACTCCACGTTGGAACGAGGATGCACCCAGTTCGTTCCCGGCAGCCACCGCGAAGTCCTGCAACACGACCGGGACTTCAGCAAGGATGCCCTGTTCGGTGGGGCGGTCCCGGACCTGGACCCCGACCAACTCGACTTCGAGCCGGTGGAGCTGAAGGCCGGCGACGCCTGTATCCACCATTGCGAGATAATCCACAGGAGCGGACCGAATGTATCGGACCACTCGCGACGCGGGCTGGTCACGATCTACTTCAGCGGGCGTTGCACCTACACCGACCAGGCGTCCGAGTGGTTTCCCCACCGCATGATCCCGGCACGCGGCCACGTGTATCCCGGATGCGTAGGATGGTACGAGAGCTAGTTGCTAGTTGCTAGTTGCTAGTTGCTAGTTGCTAGTTGCTAGTTGCTAG
>JAPPGU010000069.1 GCA_028821265.1 bacterium
GTTGCTAGTTGCTAGTTGCTAGTTGCTAGTTGCTAGTTGCTAGTTGCTAGTTTATTACACCGCTTACCGATAAACAGGACTTGGCCTGTGGGTCAGCAGATCTGCAGGCCCGCCCCCGGGCTCTTGGCGCGTACCACGCTGCCCAGAGCGGATATCAGGGTGAAAATCCCGCTCACCCCCTTCATGGGGCTGACCCGCCTGATCGTCAGATCGGCGGCCTCGCCGCGGGCGATGATCTCGATATCGGAGGTGTGGGAGTCCGTCACCGCGATCAGCACCGACCTGGTCCGATCGAACCCGATCCCCCCCAGGGCCAAGGCGGCGTGGGCGTTGACGTTACGCGGGAACAGCGGGCAGATGCCCCTGGTGGGACCGTCGTAGATCACCGTGTCCTCCGTGATTCCGTCACCGGTGAGGGTCGGATGCTCGCTGAAGTCGATGCTGGACGGGCTCTTGCGCATCACCATGGTCACCTCGTCCCACTGGTCCCGACCCTCCGCGAGGGCCTCCAATCCCACCACCGCGCCGTGGGGGATGTAGAGCCGGGTGCCGTGGGTCTCTGCGGTCTTCAGGAGCGTGCCCTCCAACTCGGCGTCGGCGAGTGCGGTCAGCGACAGGGGCATGTAGTCGGTCTGGCGGAGGAAGGCGGCGCCGTGGGCCCTCGTGACCGATGCGTGCGCCAGCTCGACCACCAGGTCGGGCTCGTGCCGGGCGAAGTCCGCGAGATCCTCCAGAACCAGGTGGGCGGGCAGGTGGGCCACCTTCTCTGGACTGCGGTTATGCACGAACGCCACCTCGAGCCCCAGCTCGGGTCGGGTACTGATCTGCTCGTACACGTAGGAACCGATCAGGCCGTAGCCGACGATGCCGATGCGGGGCCGCGACTGGCTCATACCTGACATCCCGTCGCCGGGTCAGCCCCCGGCGGTCCCGGCCAGGATCATGTCGAGGACCGAGGGTTGGATGTTGCCACCCGACGCGATCGCCACGGTGACCCGGCTGTTGTCGACCTGCCCATCGAGGAAGGCCGCCGCGGCGGTGGCCCCGCCGGGCTCTGCCAGGGTCTTGGTGCGGAACAGGATCGTCCTCACCGACTCGGCGATGGCCTCCTCGCTCACCAGCAGGATGTCGTCGAGGTACCTCTGGAGGTAACGGAAAGGCAGTTCTCCCGGTCGCCGGCCCGAGAGGGCGTCCGCCATCGAGTGCCAGTTCTCGATCGTCCGCACTTCCCCGGCCTGCCAGGACAGGTAGGCGGCGTTGCCGCCCTCCGGCTGGACACCCAGCACCTCCACGTCCGGGCGGTTCTCCTTGATCGCCACCGCGATGCCGGCGGCCAGCCCCCCACTCGAGATGGGAATCAGGACGGTCTCGACATCGGGAACCTGTTCGAGGATTTCCAGGCCGATCCCGGAGTGGCCGATCGGCACTTCCGGATGCTCGAACGAGTGCAGCGCGAGCATCCCCTGCTCCTCCGCCACGCGCTCCACGGTGGGGTCGCGGTCGGCGAAAGTGGGGCAGATGACCACCTGGGCCCCGTAGTCCCTGGTGGACTGCACCTTCACGTCGGCCGTGTAGCCGGGCATGACGATGGCCACCGGCGATCCGACGACGGGTCCGGCATAGGCGAAGGCCTGGGCGAAGTTGCCGGACGAGGACATGACGATCCCCCTCCGGCGGCCCTCGTCATCGAAGGAGCGGAGGATGTGGAAGGCGGCGCGGGCCTTGTACGACCCGGTGACCTGCAGGTGCTCGGCCTTCAAGAAGAGGCGCTCCCGGCCCACCTCTGCCGAGGACCTGGCCACCGGGAGGATGGGTGTGACCCGCACGGGCGGCGCCATCCGCTCGTAGGCGTCTACGACCTTGTCAAGGGTGATCTCACCACCGGACATGCTGTTCCTCCAGAACCTGGCGAAGCACCGAGACCCCCTGCTCAAGGTCCGACTCCCCGATGGTCAGCGCCGGGAAGAAGACGGTGCAGTCCCCCACCAGGGCGCTCTGCGAGCCGAGCGTGTTGAGCACCACCCCGCGCTCGTACATGGCGGCTGTCACGGATGCGGCCACCTCCGACTCCGGGGGGAACTTCTCGCGGCTGTCGCGTGACCGCACGTACTCGACCATCTGCATGAGGCCGATGCCGCGGATCTCGCCCACGAAGGGCAGATCGCCCAGTTCGTCCCAGAGCAGGGAGCGGAGGAAGTCTCCCCGCTTGGCCGCCTGCTCCACCAGTCCTTCTCGGACGATGGCATCGAGCACCGCCACACCCACCGCACATGAGATGGGAGCACCGCTGAAGGTGTGTACCTCGGCCATCCGCCGGCTGTTGACCGCTATCTCCTCGACGATCTCGTCCCGGACGAGGGTCGCTCCGAGGGGCACGTAGCCGCCGCTCAGTCCCTTCGCCAGGTTGCAGAGATCGGCCACCACCCCGAAGTGATCCATGGCCAGGAACTCACCGGTGCGACCGGCGCCAGTCACGATCTCATCCGTGATGAGCAGGACCCCGTGGCGATGGCAGATCTCACGCACCTTCGGCCAGTACGAGGCAGGAGGCACGGCCATGCCGGCCGAGGGCGACACCGGCTCGACCATGACCGCCGACACGGTGTGCGGTCCGGTCGCCTCGATGGCGGCGTCCACCGCCGCCGCCGCACGATCCGCCAGGGTCTCGCCCTCCAGCCCGGCGAAGGGTCCCCGGAAGTTGACCGGCGCGGTCACCTTCACGGTGTGCATGAGGTGCGGGTCGTAGGCCCGGTTCACATCCCAGCGGCCCGTCATCGACAGGGCCCCGACCGTGGCCCCGTGGTAGCTGGGTGAGAGGGCGATGATCTTGGTCCGCTCCCAGTCCCCGCGCGCCAGGTGGTACTGGCGAGCTATGCGGATGGACAGTTCATTGGCCTCCGATCCGCCGGAGGTGAACATGACCTTGCCCACCCCTTCCGGAGCCAGATCGGTGAGGCGGGCCGCCAGCAGTTCCTGCTGGTCGTTGGTGACTCGGGAGTTGTGGACGAAGGACAGGGTGCGAGCCTGGTTCGCCATCGCCTCGGCTATCTCCGGCCGGCCCTGGCCTATTCCGGCAGTGGCGGAGATGCCGCTGGACAGGTCAAGGTACTGCTTGCCGGAGGAGTCCCACAGCTGGAACCCGGAGGCGCGGACCATCGTCGGGTAATCGTCGTCAGGAACGCGGTAGAAGACCGCCGACTCGCGGGGATGTGATGTCACCACCGGCGACTATACCCGCTCGCACTGTGCGCGGGCCATGGCCGCGGGTGGGACCTGTCACCGGCCGATGCCCGACCACTTATAATCGGCGGCATACGACCAAAGGCCTCCGCCATACCTTGAGCGAGGCCGGCCGAGGAGGTTCGGAAGGTGTCCGGGTTCGACCAAATCTTCGACGACTGGGAGTCACAGGGAATCAAGCGGGTGCGGTTCGAACTGCCCGACCTGCACGGGACTTCCCGCACCAAGGTCGTCCCCCTCAAGGCCGCCCGCAGCTTCGCGCGCAAGGGCCTGAACATGTACGGGGGTACCGCGGTGCTCGACACCCGCTCGGACGTCGTGCCCGGCAGCCTGTACAACGAAGAGGTGGGCTACGGGGACCAACTCCTGTTCCCCGACCCATCCACAGCCGCCATCGTGCCCTGGGCCTCCGATACGGCCCGGCTGATCTGCGATGCGCAGTGGTACGACGGCCAGACCCTGGAGGCCACGCCACGGGCCGTCTACAGGCGGGTGCTCGAGAAGGCCGCCGGCATGGGATTCGAACCGATGACCGGATGCGAGTTCGAGTTCTACCTCCTCGACGGTGAGACCCACGAGCGCCTGTTCGAGGGCTACCACATCTTCAACGTGGTCCGCAACGAGTGGGTACCGACCATCAACAGGATCGTGGACCTGATGCCCGGCGTGGGTATCGACATCATCACCTCCAACTGCGAGTACGCAGGTTCGCAATGGGAGATCAACTTCACCCCGGGCCGTGGCATCAACGGTCCCGACCGGGCCTTCACGTTCAAGAACGGCGTCAAGCAGATCGCCTACCAGGACGGCTACCTGGCCACCTTCATGACCAAGCCGTGGGCCGGACACTCAGGGAACGGATGCCATATCCACATGTCGCTGGTGGACAAGGACACCGGACAGAACGTCATGGCCGACGAGTCCCATCCCCAGGGCCTCAGCGAGGTGGGCCTCCGGTTCACGGCCGGGCTGATCGCCCACGCCAACGCCATCGACGCCCTGCTGGCCCCCACCATCAACTGCCGCCGGCGCCGCCGCACCCACACCTTCAGCCCCACCAACATCTCCTGGGGACTGGAGGATCGGTCGGCCCTGCTGCGCGTGAAGGCGGCCGGTCCCGATGCGACCCGGATCGAGACCCGCTCCCCCAGCGCCCTGATGAACCCCTACCTGGCCAGCGCCGCCATCCTGGCCGCCGGCCTGGACGGGATCGAGAACGGGCTGGAGCCCCCGGCGCCCTCCCGACAGGGTGTACCGGCGGAGGAGGACGAGTCCCTCGAGAAGCTACCCGCCACCCTCGGCGAGGCACTTGACCACTTCGAGGCCAGCGATGCCACGACCGGGTTCTTCGGCCAGGAGTTCAAGGACGCGTTCCTGGCGGTGCGCCGCTACGAACTGGGCCGGTACGCCGCCGAGGAGAACGAGGACGCGGACTCGCAGCGCACGGACGAGATCAGCGCCTGGGAGACCAACGAGTACCTGGAGCTGTATTAGTAGGGCGCCTTGGCTGACCGCTGATCACTGACTAGTGGTCTTCGAGGATGGCCTTCAGGCGTTGAAGGTCGGTACGGAGCTCGTGCTCCATCGAGGTTCGCCGGCTGGGGGTGAGCAAGCCCATCAGACCGGCTGCATCAACTTCCACCTCCAACTCAACGACGGTGGCGCCCATGCCGAACCTCTGCAGCATGTAGCGGTCCCGGCCGCCCCGAACCCCTGATGTGTACTCCCTGCACAGCCGCGCTTGCGGCTCGAACTCCACTACCTCCCAGCGCACGTCCACGTCCCGGCCCATGAACCTGATCAAGCTCCTACCGGTTGCCCCGATCACAGACCCACCCGATTCGTCAGGCACGGCGCGAAGGATGCTTGTGCGCCACACCGGCTCGTTCGTAGGGGAGGCGAGGTAGTCGAACACGATGTCCGGATCGCGGTTGATGAACACCTTCCTGGTGACGCGCAATCGAAGCCCTTCGTCACAAACTCCGGGTCACCTAGCCTATCGTGCGGTTAGCGGAGGACCATGTGACAACCGATTCGATACGCATTGAAGCCGATCTGCTGATTCCGGGACGAGGCGATCCCGTGTCCGACGGGTGCGTGGTGATCGATGGTGACACGATTACCTACGCGGGCGGATCAGCGGATGCGCCCGCCACCCCGGGCTGCGTGACCTATCAAGTACCGGTGGTCATGCCGGGGATGTGGGACTGCCATTCCCACTTCTTCGGGACGGAGGCGGCCGATCTCACCCAGCTGGCCACCACTCCCCTGCCGATGCTGTCGGTCCGGGCTGCTCGGGATGCCCACACCCTGTTAATGGCGGGCTTCACGAGCACCCGTGAGATGGGTGGGCTCGGTGTCCACCTCGGCCGGCTGGTGGAGGAGGGGACGCTGGTCGGGCCGAACATCTACGGCGCGGGAGCGGCCCTCGGTCCCACCGCAGGACATAGCGACATCCACTGGATGCCGGAGTCCTGGCGGGACGATCTGGCCGCGTCGGGCGTGGGTTGGGTGGCCGTGTGCGACGGAGTCGAGGAATGTATCAAGGCCGTCCGGCGCCAGATCCGGGTGGGCGCCAAGGTCATCAAGATCAACGCCACGGGCGGCACGATGAGCCACTTCGATCACCCCGACCACCGGCAGTTCAACGACAAGGAACTGCGGGCCATCGTCGAAGAGGCGGCCATGGCCGAAATGGCGGTCGGAGCCCATTGCCACGGGCTGGCGGGCGTGGCTGCGGCGGCCCGGGCCGGCGTGACCACCATCGAGCACTGCAGCACCCTCGACCAGGAGACCGCCGAGTTGATGCTGGAGATGGGGACCATGGCCGTTCCCACCCGCCACGCCGTCGAGTACCTGGTGTCGCTCGAGGGCCAGATACCGGACTGGGCCTGGCAGGCTCAGGCCAAGGTCGAGCGGACCCACGCCGCCGCCATGCGACTCGCCATCGCCTCGGGCATCCCCATCGCCACGGGCGCCGACATCATGGTTAGCGGTGGCCCGTGGGGCACCAACGGGCTGGAACTCGCCGCGCTGGTCAAGGCGGGCATGACCCCCCTCCAGGCGATCGGGGCCGCCACCGCCAACGGCCCCGCCACACTGGGCCCGAGAGCGCCCAAGACCGGGGTGCTGGCCGAAGGCTACGACGCGGACATCATCGCGGTCGCCTCCAACCCGCTCGACGAGATAACCGTCCTCGGCGACTCGTCCCAGATCACGATGGTCTGGAAGGGAGGCCGGCTCGTGAAGTCGCCCGCTAGTAGTTCCCTACCCCATGCGACCGAGGAGTTCCTCGGCGGTGCCGCTCAGGATGCGGTGTAGCTCGTCCTCCGTGAGGCCGGCCTGGTCGGCGGCCTCACGGGCATGATCGGTGGGGCGGTCGAGGATCATGGGGAACGGGTAATCGGTTCCCGCCGCGATCCGGGCCGACTCCACCGTATTCATCAGCAGGGTCAGGGCCCGGGCATCGTGCAGGATGGTGTCGTAGTAGAAGCACTCCAGGATCGAGTCCGGATGGTCGACCGCCCGGTCGAAGCCGGGTGCGTGTCGGGACGCGTGGGCGGCCCGGCCCGCCAGCACCGGCAGGACGCCGCCGCCATGGGAGAGCAGAACCCGCAAGTCCGGCCACCTGGCGAACGTCCCTGCGAAGTAGAGCCGGAGGGCGGCCAGGGTGGTCTCGAAGGGGTTACCGCAGACGTTGCCGAGGAAGTGGGCCTTCAGCCGATCACCGCCCATCACCCGGAAGGGATGGATGAAGAGCAGGGCACCGAGGGACGCGGCCGCCTCCCACAGGGGCTCCAGACCGGCCACGTCGAGGTCCCTGCCTCCGACCTGGGTGGGAATGGCGCCGCCGGCGAAACCGAGCTGCTCGACCGACCTGACGAGCTCACGGGCGGCCGCCTCGCCGTCGACCACCGGCAGCGCCGCCAGCGCACCGAACCGGGGCTCATCCCCTATGTCCTCGGCGCAACTGTCGTTCATGGCCCGGCACCACACCGTCGCCTCCTCCGGAGCGAGGTCGTCGCCGGTGACGTCCATCCACGGCGCAAGGATCTGCCTCTCGATGGCCCGCTCCTCCATCCAGCGGAGGCGATCGGTCAGTTCGCTCAAGGGCGGGGGGACCGGACGGGACGGGCCGGACGGGAACAGGAGCGACCGGCCGTCCGGCGCCAGGCCGACCGGCACGCTTCCCGCCGACGCCTCGCGGAGCACCGACGGAGACAGGTAGTGGGCATGCATGTCGATCATGGACATAGCCGGGCGACCCCTATGCAGCCAGGCCGATCAGGAGAGCGACTCGCTGCGCCACGCCACATCACCCCCCACGATGGTCATCACCGGGGCGGTCTCAGCCATCTCGTCGGGCGGGAGCGGGCGCGGATCACTGGGAAGGACGGTGAAATCCGCCAGGTAGCCCGTGGCGATCCTGCCCCGGTCGCCGGACTGCCCGTCCGCCTCGGCCGGCCACGCGGTCATGGTGGCCAAAGCCTCGTCGAATCCCACACCCTCCCCGGCACCCCATACCCGGCCGCTCGCATCGACCCGGGCGGTGGCCGTGGCCATGGCCGCCATGGGAGCGGCGTCGGGGATGACGGGCGTATCCGAGCTATGGACCGGCTTGAGGCCGGCGTCGATCCAGGTGCGGAGCGGGTACATCGCCGCCAACCGCTCCTCGCCCAGCGCGGCGAGGAAGGCGGGCGCCCGGAAGCGCATGAACGACAGCTGCGGCACCGGGATGATCCCCCCCTGCCGCATGAAACGGACGGCGTCGGCCGAGGTGAGGCAGCAATGCTCGATCCGGTGCGAACGGGTCCCGCCCGCCGGAGGGTGGGCTGCCAGGAGACCGGCCACCGTTTCCACCGCGGCATCGCCTATGGCATGGATGCTCATCTGCCATCCGATCCGGGCGCCCTTGCGGATCGTCTCCTCCAACTCCCCGAGGTCGATATGCATGGTGCCGGACGTGCCGGAGTCCGAGTAGGGCTCCAGCATGGCGGCGGTGCGGGGACCGAAGGCGCCGTCGGAGAAGACCTTGGCCCCGCCGACCCGGAAGTTGGGGCCCCCGACGCCGGGACGGAGCCCCAGATCCCCCGCCGCGTCCAGCAACTCGGCCCTGATCATCGACGTGAACCGCAGCCGGAGGGCCCGGCGTTCGCTCATCCGGAGAAAGGCCGCCACCTCCTCACCCCGGTGGGACATGGTGAGCGGGGCGGCATTGGTCACGTAGGCGAAGCCGTGGGACAGGAAGTAGTCGGTGGCGATCTCGATCGCCTGCTCGTCCTCCTCTTCGGACCAGGGGGGCACCACCGGATCCATCAGCGCGCGAGCGCCGTCGAGCAGCTCGCCGGTCGGATCCCCGTGCTCGTCCCGGACTATCTCCCCGTCGGGGGGGTCGGGAGTGCCGGCGCCGATACCGGCCGCGGCGAGGGCGGCGTGGTTGGCCACCCGGCGGTGGAAGTCGAAGCTGTCCAAGACGACACAGCGGCCTCCGGGCAGGTCCAGCTCGGAAGCCGTGGGCGCCCGCCCCTCCGCCAGGCGGGCCGGGTCGTAGCCGCGGCCCTTGATCCACCGGCCGGCCGGGAGCGTCCGGTCGGCGTCCGCCACCCTTCCGGTGATGTCGCCCACCGAGGAGACATCCGACGGCCAGCACGGAACGCCCATCCTGGAGCGCCCGTAGTTGACCGCATGGACATGGCTGTCGGCGAAACCGGGGAAGGCAACTCCCCCGCCGAGGTCGACGACCTCGGCAGTGGCGGCCACCGTGTCCTTTACTTCGTCAAGATCACCCAACCCGCGGATCCTCTGACCGCTGACGGCGACCGCCCGGATGGGACGGTCGCCGTCTGCGACAAAAGATGCGTTTGTCAGTATCCGATCAGGAGCCAATCAGCAGTCGGTGTCCAAGTCGTTGGCCTCGTCGATGATCGCCTGCTGGTCGAAATCGTTGATCTGGTCGAGCAGGTCGTCGATCACGTACTGGCCCATGTCGATCTGCTGGGTGATCACACCACCCTGGATGAAGATGTTCACGTACGTGTTCCATCCGGCCGCGTCCAGGAAACCGAACACGTAGTCACCGCCGTCTTGCGGGGCAGTCGTGATCTCGATCACTGCCGCCAGGCCGGCCCGGCCTTCCGCGTCATCGGTGAACTCTTCGGGGATCAGCTCCTTGAGCACGCACACGGCGCCGTCGATGTTGGCGTAAGCCACCAGCTGGCCCTTGGCCGTGGCGCGGCCCAGACCGATCAGCAGCTCGTCGTCATCCTTGAAGTCCTCGGCAGCCAACAACCCCTCGGCAGGAAGGGTGTTGAGCGAGGCGGGCGCGATCGACACGGTGTCGAGACCGGCCGCGTTCATCGAGGCTATGTCGGACTTGGCGGACGAGTAGGCGTCGATCCGTCCATCGTCCAGAGCCGCCTTGACGGTCGGGGCGTTAGTCCCCACCTCGATGATCTCCACATCGTTGTCCGGATCCAGGCCTGCCTCGACCAGCAAGGCCCGCACGAGCGGAACCTCGCCACCGGCCAACTCAGAGATGCCGATCTTGAGACCGGCCAGGCCGGCGATGTTGTTGATCGACGATCCGGCAGGTACCACCACGTCGAACACCTCACCGTAGGCGTACGTGAAGAACGGGTACAGGCCCGCCCCCGCCTCGATGGCAGGCAGCATCGCCCCTGGAACCCCCATTCCCGCCTCGGCGTTGTTGGCCGCCAGGATCTGGGCAACCTCGGATGATCCTCCAGTGCCCTGCAGGCTCACATTGAGGCCCTCATCCTCGTAGTAACCGAGGCCTACGGCGATCCAGTAGCCGTAGCCGAACCCACTCGTCGTTGACAAGGCGAGGTTCACATCTCGGAGTTCCTCATCCTCCGCGCATGCAGCCCCGATCATGGCCAGCACGATCGCAAGCGCCAGTACGACCGACCAGGGTCGGCTCCAGCGGGTAGTTGGTTTCATATCCCTTCCTCCTTGTCCGGGCGAGCAGGTGCTCACCACGATTCTATATGGTGGCCCTTTAGGTGGCCTCTTCAAGATCAACATGCCAGAAAAGCAGCTTCCGCTCCAGCCATGCGGCCACCAGGAACAGCGCCAGGCCGATCAGGGCCAGCATCAGCAGGTACGCGAACACATCGTCGCTGCGGAACTGGAAGGCCGCCGTCTCGATCAGGTGGCCGGCCCCCTCGTTGGTGGCGGTCAACTCGCCCACAATGGCACCGATCAATGCGAAGGTGAGAGCCGCCTTGAGCCCGGCAAACACGGTCGGTACTGAGCTCGGGAGCCGTAGATGACGGAAGGTCTGCCAACGGGTGGCTCTGAGAGATCTCATGAGCAGCCCCGCGTTCTCGTCGATCACCGTCAGCCCGGTGATGGTGTTGATCAGGACCGGGAAGAAGCAGATCGTGGCCGCCAGCGCGATCTTGGAAGCGATTCCGAAGGCGAACCAGGCGATGAACACCGGAGCCAGGGCGACCCGGGGAGTCGACTGGAACAGGATGATGACCGGGTAGAACGCCTTCCTGAAGGTCGGCACCAGGGCTACGTAGGTACCCAGCAGGAATCCCCCGCCGGCGCCAATGACAAAACCGATAGCCGTCTCCTGGAAGGTGACCCAGAAGTGCCACAGCACGAACCCGGTCGTTATAGCCTCGAAGAAGGCCGGGATTACCTCCGACGGTTTCGACAGCACGATCTCCGGCCAGAACGACAGACGGGTCCCGGTGATCGCCTCCCAACTGCTGAGAAGCTCCCAGATCAGGCAGATGGCGATCACAACCGAACCCGTCAGAAGGATCTGGGACCAGAACCCGCGGAAACGGGAGTCCGAGCCGGAGCCTGGCAGAGACCCCACCCCGAGCGTGTCGGCGTCGGACATGCTGTCGGTAGCCAATCGAGAACTCCTTCCGCTCTAGAAGAGACCGAGCACTTCGCGGATGTGGTTGACGGTCTCGGTGTACTCTGCCAACCGTCGAGAGCCCGGAACTCTCGGTCTGGGGAGGTCGACCTCCACCAGATCGAGTATCCGGCCGGGCTTGGTCCCCATCACGACCACCCGGTCCGATAGGAACACCGCCTCCCGGATGTTGTGGGTCACGAACACCGTGGTCTTGTGCTCGTGCTCGGCGATACGCGCCAGTTCCGTATTGAGGTGCTCCCTGGTGAACTCGTCCAGGGACCCGAACGGCTCGTCGAGCAGCATCAGGTCCGGCTCCGAGACCAGCAGCCGGCACAGAGCCACCCGCTGCTGCATGCCACCCGATAGCTCCCGCGGGTAGTGCTGCTCGAATCCTTGCAGCCGGACCAGCTCGATCACGTCCGCGATCCGTTTCTCCCCGTCCGGCCCCATGGTGCCCTTGATCTCGAGTGGGAGGGAGATATTCCGGATCACGTTGCGCCACGCGAAGAGGGTGGAGGTCTGGAACATCAGACCGATCTCCTCGCGGGGCTCCGTCACCGCGCTACCTCCGAGGGAGACGCTGCCCGCCGTCGGGTTGAGGAGGCCGGCGATGATCTTGAGGAGGGTGGACTTCCCGCATCCCGACGGCCCCACCAGGGTGAGGAACTCCCCCTGCCGGACGTCCATCGACAGGTCCTTCAGAGCCACCAGCGGCTCGCCGTCCTTCTCGAACACCCGGGTAATGCGATCCACGGCCAGCGCCGGGCTACGGCCCGGGATGTATCTGGGGGACGAGCCGGTAGTCGGCTCAGTTACCACGCGTCATTCCTCTCATATCGCTGGGGATGGCGCTGTGATGCTAGTAGATCGGCCCGTCAGCTTCCCAAGCCGCGCCGTGAGTACGCTTGCTGCTCGTGGCAGTGTCCGTTCCTCCGGTGATGAGAGCGGCCGAGCTCGTCGAGGGCGGCGCGCTTCGGCTGGTGGAGCGCCCCGTTCCGGGAGTGCCGGACGGCTGGCTGCCGGTCCGGGTGAGGGCGGCCGGGGTGTGCGGGACCGAGCTCCATTTCCTGGAGGGGCTGCTGGACCCGATGGGCATCCCGCGGGTGCTCGGCCACGAGATCGCCGGAGAGGTAGACGGCCCTCGGGGTGGATCACCGGGCTCGCGGGCGGCCGTCTACAACGTGATGAACTGCGGTTCGTGCCGTTACTGCGACACGAACCGGGACCGGCTCTGCTCGCGTTCAAAGGGGATGATCGGGTTCACCGCCGACGGCGGCTTTGCCGAGTACGTGATAGTCCCTGAGAGAAACCTCGTTCCCCTGCCGGAGACCGTGACGTTCGAGGCGGGTGCGGTCCTGGCCTGTAGCGGGATGAGCGCCGTCCATGCGGTCCGGCTGGCGGGAATCGGGATCGGCGACCCTGTGGTGGTCAACGGCATCGGAGGAGTCGGACTGATGCTCACCCAGGTGGCGGCCCACGCCGGCGCCACCGTGCTGGCGGTGGCGGACGACCGGGCCAAGCTGGACCTGGCACAGAACCTCGGCGCCCGGGCCGGCCTCGTCATCGACGATCCGGACGGCTACGAGGCCCTTCCGGCGGACGCGGCCCGGATGCTGGGTCGCGCGCCTGACGTGTTCTTCGAGGCCGTAGGGACCCGGGAGACGATGAGAGCCGGGTTCGGCTGCCTCGCTCCGGGCGGTTCCTTCGTCCAGATCGGGTACACGCGCCAGCCCCTGGACATCCACCCGGGAGCTCTCATCAAGAACGAACTCCGCATCCTCACCTCCGCCGCCGGCTCCAGGAGCGACCTGGAAACAGCCATCGCGCTGGCCGCACAAGGCCTGCTGAAGACCGTTATCGCCACCCGGACCGACCTTGACGGGCTGGAGGCTGCCATCCTCAGCCTGAAGGACCGCCGCGTCCTGGGCAGGAACGTGGTGACGTTCGCATGATCGGGCTTCGCACACTCCGTCGGCGCTGAACTACCCGGACCCCCAAGGAACCGGTACGCAAGTCAGGCGGGGGTCTGGCCCATGGACTCGAGCATGGCCGTGGCCGTCCGGTCGTTGATCGGCCGCGGCACCGGCTGCGGGCCGGGCCGGAAGTCGCCGGCGGACTTGGCCAGGACAGCCAGCGACCGGGCCTGCAGGGTAAGCCCGAGATCCATGGCCTCGATGGGGTTGCCGATACCCCCGGCGGCGGCCAGATTGACGATCCGGCCCTTGGCGAGCAAGAACACGGTGCGGCCCCCGGCCAACTCGTGGGCGTACAGCGAGGGGGATACCAACTCTCCGGGTGCTTCACGCTCCAGGCGGACCACGTCGATCTCGGCGTCGGTGTGGCCGGCGTTGGCCAGCAGAGCTCCGTCGGGCATCGTCTCGATCAACTCGTAGCCCACCACCTGCTCGCGCCCCGTGGCGGTGATGACCACATCGGCGCTCCCGACCGCACCAGGCGGAGTATCCACGTCGAAACCGTCCATGGCGGCCTCCAACGCCTTGACCGGATCGGGCTCCACCGTTACTACATCGGCGCCCCGGTGGCGGGCATACAGCGCGATGCCCCGACCGCACCATCCGTATCCGAACACCACCACCCGCTTCTTATGAAACGACATGTTGGTGGCCCGCACGATCGCGTCCACCACGGACTCCCCCACGCCGTGCTTGTTCTCCACGATCGCCTTCAGCGGGCTGTCGTTGATCACGATGACCGGGAATCCCACCGCCCCGGCCAAGCTCTCCCGCAGCCGGAAGGCCCCCGAAGTGGTCTCCTCGGTGGCGCCCTTCGGCGACCGGCCGGCTCGTACGCACGCCTCGATCAACTCGGCGCCGTTGTCCAGCACCAGATCCGGGCCAGCCGCGGCGATCCGGCCGAGGTGAGTTCGGACCGCGCCTTTACCGTCGCCGGGGCGGTCGAGCACCTCACAACCCCGATCGGCCAGCGCCTCGGCAGTGCCGAACTGGGTGGTGCCCTCGTTGCCCATGGCCACTACCCGGGCGCCGGCGGCCAGCAAACCCTCGACCAGCACCGCCGTCTTGGGCTCCAGATGGAGACGGAAACCGATCGTCAGCCCGTCGAACACCCCACGCCGCGCCAATTCGGCCAGGGCATCCCCCAGCACCGGCATGCGCCTTCTGGCCCATGAGATCCGCCCTTCGGCGACCGCCCGCTCACTCGCCACCTATACCACTCCTCCCGCGAGCGTCCACGACTCCGATGGATCTGTGCTCGGAGCCACCAGCCCCCTTCCTTGCTACCGGCGGGAGTTCAGGAAGGGATCACCGCTACCAGGTCGATCTCGACCATGATGCCGTGGAGGTCGCTGCCCACGGTGGTGCGGACCGGCTTGGGATCACCGAAGCGCCGCTCGTACACCCGGTTGAACGCTGCGAAGTCGCCGAGGTCCTGCAGATGCACCGTCGCCTTAACGGCATGGTCGAGGCTGCTACCCGCCTCCTCCAGGAGGGCGCTCAGGTTGTCGATGGTCAACTCCGTCTGCTCCTCGATCGTGTCGCCGACGATCTTTCCGGTTTCCGGATCGAGTGGTCCCATCCCTGCTGTGAACACAAGGTTGCCGACCCGCATGCCCTGCGAGTAGGGACCCAACGGCGCTGCCGCTGCTTCGGCGCGGATTTCTTCCTTCATGTCTGTACCGTCACTCCCCGCTTTTCCGGTTACTGCGATCTGCTGATCTCACGCTACGGGAGTCACGGTAACAGTCCCCGGTGTCGCTGCTCCCCTCGACACGGCAAGCCTGAATCTGTAGGGGCGAGGTGACCGCCGGGACGTGGTGGTGTGCCTCTTCCATTGACCCCAGGATCACGATATGATGTCCCCATGACCACTAAGAAACGGTACTACAACGTCACCGGGCGAGAATTCCTCACCAAAGCCCACACCTATCTGGCCGAGGACGACCTGCTACAGGCCTCGGAGAAGGGCTGGGGTGCTGCTGCCCAGATGGTCAAGAGCGCCGCCGAGGCGAGAGGTTGGCCCCACAACGGCCATCACCAACTCTGGCGCGCGGTCAACCTACTTGTCGACCAGACCGGGGATCGCGACATACGGACCGCCTTTGCCGCGGCGGCAGCCCTGCACACCAACTTCTACGAAGGCTGGCTGCCCCGCGAGACCGTGGAGGACTACCTGGCCCACGTCTCGGACCTGCTGTCAAAGCTGGAGCCGCTCGCCTCCTAGCCGGCGGCGGTTCGGTCTCAGCCGAGCGGGCCTGTGACGGCTTCTACCGGCTCCACCAGAGCCTCTTCCGAGAGAAGCTCTTCGGCCTCCCGGAGCTCGGGCGACAGGATGCGATCGGGGCCCGCTCCGGACACGCGGCTTCTCAGGGGCCGGATCGCGGCCGCGGTACCGGCGGCCGGTTCGAGCGGCGCCCGCAGGTCGATGGCCCGCGCCGCCGTAACCCACTCGATGGCCAGTATCCGGCGCAGATTGCCGACCACCACGCGGAGTTTCCGGGCCGCGGACCAGCCCATCGAGACATGGTCCTCCTGCATGGCGGAGGTCGGATAGGAGTCGACCGAGGCAGGAGCGGCCAGGCGGCGGTTCTCGGCGCACATGGCGGCCGCCGTGTACTGGCCGATCATCAGGCCGCTGTCGACGCCGGGATCGTCGGCGAGGAACGGGGGCAGGCCATGGGAGCGGTTGTGATCGAGCAGGCGGTCGAGGCGTCTCTCGGCAATGGCGCCCACCTCGGCCAAGGCGATCGCAAGGTAGTCCGCGGCCAAAGCCACCGGCGCCCCGTGGAAGTTGCCGCAGGACTCGACGCGGCCGTCGAGAAGGACCATCGGGTTGTCGATGGCCGAGGCCAGCTCGCGGTCGGCCGCTTCCTTCACGAAGGCGAGGGTGTCGCGGGCCGCTCCGTGGACCTGGGGCGTGCACCGGATCGAGTAGGCGTCCTGGACCCGCAGGTCGTCGTGGCGGTGGCTGGCCACGATCGGTGACCCGGCCAGGACGGCCCGGAGATTTGCGGCGCTGGCGGCCTGGCCCGGATGCGGCCTCAACGCCTGGAGGTCGGCCGCGTACGCGCGGTCCGTAGCCAGGAGACCCTCGACGCTGAGCGCCGCCACGATGTCGGCGACGGTCAGCAGGTACGAGGCATCATGGACCGCCAAGCACAGCGTCCCCAGGATCCCGTCGGTTCCGTTGGTCAGCGCCAGGCCCTCCTTCTCCGCCAGCACCAACGGCTCGATCCCATGTCGGGCGAGAACCTCGGCGGCGCCCTCAACCCCTTGTTCGGTCACCACCTCGCCCTCGCCGATGAGACCCAGGCCGACGTGAGCCAGCGGAGCCAGGTCCCCGCTGGCCCCCAGCGAGCCGTGCTCGGGCACCATGGGCACGATCCCGGCGTTCAGCAGGCGGACCAGCCCCTCGGCGACCGCGGGTCTCGCGCCCGAATACCCGAGCGCCAGGGTCCGCGCCCGCAGGAACATCATGGCCCGGACCACTTCGGCCTCCACGGGCGGCCCCATACCCGCGGCATGGGAACGGATTAGCGAGCGCTGCAGGTCGGCCCTCCGTGCCGCAGGGATCGTGGTGGTCGCCAGGGCGCCGAATCCGGTGGTGATCCCGTAGGCCGGGTCACCTTCGGCGAGGTGCTCCACGACGGCGCGGGCAGCCCTCATGCGCTCGAGGGCCTCGTCCGTGAGCCGCACCTTCTCGCCCCGGCGGGCAACCTCCACGACTTCCGGAACCGTCACTCCTGGACCCTTCAGCCGCACGGTCATCCCGTCACCGCCTACCGCGGGAAGAGCGCCAGCGAGGTCTTCTGCGCCGCGTCGACCACGGCCTCGGCGGTCAGGTCCAGGCGCTCTCCCGCCAACCGCTCCGCAGGTCCCAGGACCGAGAGGGCGCCGGCGATCCCCGCCGATCCATGGATGGGCGCCACCACGGCCGTCACATCCGGCTCGATGGCCCCCGTGTTGAAGAACGGGACGGGGCGCTGACCGAGGTTCGTCACCTCGCTTGTCAGAGCCTTCCCCAACGCTGTCCCTTCGACGGGCACCGACCTACCCACCCATCCGACGTGGCGGATCGCCCGGTGACTCTCGACGGTCGCGATGTAGACGGCTTCGCTTCCATCCCTGACCGCCAGGTACGCGGACTCCTCGGTTACCTCGGCCAGACGCTGCAGGGCCGGCTGGGCCGCCGCCGTGAGCCGGGCGTAAGGGCCCGACTGGAAGGCGGCCAGAGCGACCCGGACGAAGCTCGGCCCCACCGAGTACCTTCCCAGATCGTCCCGGACCAGGTAGCCGCGGGCGGTCAGGACCCGCAGGTGGCGGAGGGCCGTGCTGACCGGTATGCCGGTGGCGCCGGCGGCTTCCGTCAAACCGGTCGCCCCTCCGGTCACCACCGTATCGAGCAGGCTCAGGACCCTCTCCGCCGAGCGTGACGCATGAAGCGTCGATCCGGATCGGCCGGAGGACCGAGCGGCGGTCGCGGCCACCCGATCCTGAGCCTCTGCTGTTTGCTGGAGTTTCATTATCTGAAATCGCCTTCTGTTTATTGACAGGATAGACCTGAACCAGGTAATATTCAAGGAGCAGTTCGCCCTGCGAGAACCAACCCTGCGGATCGGCGAGGTCTGCGATGACGGCAATCAGGCACCCCGGTTCAGGCCCGCCGGTGGGAGGTGTCCGCGCCCCGACCGGAACCGACCTGACCTGTCGCGGCTGGCCGCAGGAAGCAGCCTTCCGCATGCTCCAGAACAACCTCGACCCCGAGGTGGCGGAACGTCCGGACGACCTGGTGGTGTACGGAGGTACCGGACGGGCCGCCCGATCATGGGACGCCTACCACGCCATGATCCGGACGCTCACCACCCTCGCCCATGACGAGACGATGCTCGTCCAGTCGGGCAAGCCGGTCGGAGTCCTCCGCACCCATGAATGGGCGCCCCGGGTGCTGATCGCCAACTCCAACCTCGTTCCCGACTGGGCCCACTGGGACGAGTTCCGCCGCCTGGAACACCTCGGGTTGACGATGTTCGGGCAGATGACGGCCGGCTCCTGGATCTACATCGGGACCCAGGGCATCCTGCAGGGCACCTACGAGTGCTTCGCCGCCATCGCCCGGAAACGGTTCGGGGGCACCCTGGCGGGCACCCTCACCATCACAGCCGGTCTGGGAGGAATGGGCGGCGCCCAACCTCTGGCGATCACCATGAACGGGGGCGTGGCCCTATGCATAGAGGTAGACCCCGACCGGGCAGAGCGCCGTCTCGAGACCCGTTACCTGGACGTTGTCGCCGACGGTTACACGGACGCCCTCCGCCGCTGCGCGGAGGCGGTGGCCGCCCGCCGGCCGCTCTCGGTGGGGCTGGTCGGCAACGCGGCGGAACTGCTGCCCCGCCTCCTGGCGGATGGAGTCGCCGCCGACATCGTCACCGATCAGACACCGGCCCACGACCCGCTGGCCTACATCCCCGACGGCCTGTCCCTCGAGGAGGCCGACGAGCTCCGGGAGGCCAAACCGGACGAGTACACCACCCGGTCTCGAGCCGCCATGGCCACCCATGTCGAGGCGATGGTCGGATTCCTCGACTCCGGGGGGGAGGTGTTCGACTACGGCAACAGCCTGCGGGCCGAGGCCGATCTCGGCGGGTACGACCGGGCGTTCGCCTATCCGGGATTCCTGCCCGCCTACATCCGCCCGCTGTTCTGCGAGGGCAAGGGACCGTTCCGCTGGGTGGCCCTGTCAGGCGACCCGGCCGACATCGCGGCCACCGACCGGGCCGTCCTCGAGGAGTTCCCCGACGACGAGGGCCTGCGGCGCTGGATCACGCTGGCCGGGGAACGGGTCGCCTTCCAGGGGCTCCCCGCCCGGATCTGCTGGCTGGGCTACGGCGAGCGCCACCGGCTGGGACTGCGGTTCAACGACATGGTGCGGTCAGGAGAGCTGAAGGCCCCCATCGTGATCGGGAGGGATCACCTCGACTCCGGATCGGTCGCCTCGCCGTACCGCGAGACCGAGGATATGGCGGACGGCAGCGATGCCATCGCCGACTGGCCCCTCCTCAACGCGCTGGTCAACACGGCGTCGGGGGCATCGTGGGTCAGCATCCATCATGGAGGAGGGGTGGGAATCGGCCGCTCTATCCATGCCGGCCAGGTGTGCCTGGCCGACGGCACCGATCTGGGGGCGCGAAAGCTGGAACGCGTGCTCCTCAACGATCCGGCCACCGGCGTCATCAGGCATGCGGACGCCGGTTACGGACTGGCCACCCGAGTTGCCGCCGATCGGGGGGTGCGCATCCCGATGGCGGAAACGGGTGACGCGTAATGGCTGCGCGACGTGGCCGGGGCGGGCGCCGTGCCCGCATCGCCGACCGCGGCCCCGCCAACCCCCAGCTTCCGTTCCGGCAGCCGAGGCTCCACTGGCTGCCGGTCCGGGCCATTCCGGACGACGGTGTCGAAGCCATCCACGAGGCGTCCCTGAAAGTACTGCGCGACGTGGGGATGGACATGCTCCACCTCGAGGCCAGGACGCTTCTCGGTCGGGAGGGAGCGGATGTCGATCCCGACTCGGCCCGGGTGCGTTTCGATCCTGAGATGGTCACCGAACTGGTCGGTCACGCACCGCGTTCGTTCACGCTCCACGCCCGCAACCCCGCCCACAGCATCCGCCTCGGAGGGAATCACCTGGCGTTCGCGGCGGTGGCCAGCCCGCCCCACGTCTCGGGTCTCGGCCGTGACCGGCGTACGGGAAACCGGGACGACTTCAGGCAACTCGTGCGCCTGAGCCAGCACCTGAACGCCGTGCATCTACACGGTGGGTACCCGGTGGAACCCACCGACCTCCATCCTTCCGTCCGGCACCTGCACGCCACCCACGATCTCCTCACGCTCAGCGACAAGGCCATCCACACCTACAGTCTCGGCCGGCAGCGGACCCTAGACACGATCGAGATGGCCCGGATCGCCCGGGCGGTGACCGACGAGGAGCTCGAGTCCCAGCCTTCCCTGTTCACGGTGGTCAACACCTCGTCGCCGCTGCGGCTCGACACCCCGATGATCGAGGGCATCCTCGAGATGTCGGCCCGCAACCAGCCGGTGGTGGTCACCCCTTTCACCCTGGCGGGAGCGATGGCCCCGGTGACCGTCGCCGGTGCGCTGGTCCAGCAGAACGCCGAGGCCCTCGCCGGCATCGCCCTCACCCAGGCCGTCCGGCGCGGAGCGCCTGTGGTGTACGGCGGGTTCACCTCCAACGTGGACATGCAGTCGGGCGCTCCCGCGTTCGGGACCCCCGAATACCTGCAGGCCGCGCTGGTCGGCGGCCAGCTGGCGCGCCGCTACGGCCTCCCGTACCGGTCTTCGAACGCCAACGCCTCCAACGCCGTGGACCTCCAGGCCACCTACGAGAGCATGTTCTCGCTGTGGGGAGCGGTGATGGGCGGCGCCAACCTGGTGATGCACGCGGCCGGCTGGCTCGAGGGCGGGCTGCGGGCGTCCTTCGAGAAGATGGTGCTGGACGCCGACCTGCTGCAGATGATCTGCACGGCGCTCGAACCACCGGCTACCGATGGCGGTTCGCTGGCCGTCGAAGCCATCGCCGATGTCGGACCGGGCGGCCACTTCTTCGGTACCGCTCATACCCGGGCCCGCTACCGCGACGCCTTCCACGACCCCCTCCTCTCCGACTGGAGCAACTTCGAGACCTGGGACGAGGCCGGACGGCCCGATCCCGCCCGGCGGACCGAGACCCTCGCCAAGGAGTTGCTGAGCGCCTACGAGAAGCCCCCGATGGACATCGCGGTCCGTGAAGAACTCGATGACTTCGTCGCCCGCCGAGCCCGCGAAGGCGGGGTGGCGACCGACTATTGAGAGGAGTTGCGTGAAGCCTGTCCGTTACAGCCCGGCCCGCCTTCGGACCGACGAGAACCCCGCCGGCCATCCATGCGCGGACCTACTTCACTACGAGGCCGACCTCGCCGTGCTGGACCACCTCCGCCGGGACCTGCGGGCGCTACTCCGCCGCGCCAGGGCGGGCGAGCTGGAACTCCGCCCGTACGAGATCAGGAACTGGGACGAGGACGGGCTGCGCCGCAGGATCGTCATGTGCGACCCGGCGACCCTGTTGGAGGGCACGGATGTCCTCATCGTGGGCTTTCTCGGGAACCGGAGGTCGACCCCGGAGGCCCAGGCGATCGACGAGTTCGACATCGACGTGATCTCCGAATTCCGGCAGTACCCGGGAATCCTCAGCTACAGCTCGACAGAGAGAACCCCGAAGCAATGGGCGAACCTGGTGGTCCACCAGGAGGTCGGGGACCGTGAGGCCTGGCGCCACAGCGCGGTTCACGTAGAAGCGGCCGAGGTGCTGTCCCCCGTCGTGTACCACAACGTCCGCATCCACAACGGGCGGCTGCGCGGGGGCCCGATCGGCGACGGCCGGGTGACCGTGGACATCAGTAAGTACTGGGATTACGACTCGGACCCGATGTGGCACGCGGTCCGGACACTCCCGGGAGGTATCACATCCGCGGAGTCCTGGCCGGGCCGGCGATGACGGTGAGGCCGATCCTCTCCATAGGCGATCCTGGGCTGCGGGTACGGGCCGGAGAAGTGTCCCGCCGCGACATCTCGCTCCCGGCGATCCAGGACCTCATCGACGACCTCATCGACACCATGCGGCACGCCAACGGATCGGGGATCGCCGCCACCCAGATAGGCGAGCCCGTCCGGGTCATGGTGATGGAGGTCGACGACAACCCGCGCTATCCCTACAAGCCGCCCATCCCCCTCACCGTGGCGATCAACCCGGAGTACGACGTTCTCGACGACAGGACGGTGATCATCAACGAGGGATGCCTGTCGGTCCCGCTGCGGGGCGACTTGGAACGCCACGTGAACCTCGGCGTCCGCTACACAGACCGCCACGGGACCGATCATGAACGAGTCCTGCGCGGCCTCACCGCCGGGACCTGGCAGCACGAGTGCGATCACCTCAACGGCGTCCTGGTGGTCGACCGGATCGACCCCAAGACCCTCAGCACCTGGGAGGAGTTCGACCGGCATCACCGTGAGCCCTTCGTGGAGCGCATCACCCGCTTCGTGGCGGAGGTTGGCTCGTGAGCAGCCGCTACTGGTGCGAGCTGGCCTGGCTGGGCGGCCCGACGGCCGTCCCCGGCGTGCTGATCGAAGTGGACGGCGACCGCATCGCCGGGGTCTCCCCCGGCCACGCCTCGCCTCCCCGCGACGCCGTCGAGCTGTCCGGCCTGACCCTCCCCGCGCTGGCCAACGCCCACAGCCACGCCTTCCATCGGGCATTGCGGGGCCGGACCCATGGCGGTGAAGGAACCTTCTGGACGTGGCGCGACCTGATGTACGGGGTGGCCGCCAACCTCGATCCGCAGAACTACTACCTGCTCGCCCGGGCGACCTTCGCCGAGATGGCGCTGGCCGGAATAGGCGTGGTGGGCGAGTTCCACTACGTCCACCACCGGCCCGGAGGGGACCCTTATGACGACCCGAACGCCTTCGGGGCGAGCCTGGTGGCCGCGGCGCGGGATGCAGGTGTCCGCCTGACCCTGCTCGACACGCTGTACCTGCACGGAGGGTTCGCTCCCTGGTCGGGATCCGGGTACGCCCCATTGCGGCCCGAACAGGCCCGGTTCAGCGACAGATCGGTCCATGCCTGGACACGTAGGGTCGACAGCCTCCGGGCGACAGTTCCGGGCCCGGGCACCAGGGTCGGGGCGGCGGTCCACTCGGTCCGCGCCGTCGACCCGCCGTCGATCGGAATGGTGGCTCGCTGGGCCAGGGACAGGGCTCTGCCCCTTCACGTTCACGTCTCCGAGCAGCCGGCCGAGAACGAAGCCTGCCGCGAGGTCCACGGTCGAAGCCCGACGACCGTGCTGTCCGGCGTGGGTGCGCTGGGCTCGGGCACCACCCTCGTCCACGCCACGCATCTCTCCGGCGACGACATCGGTCTGATCGGCGCCGCCGGAGCCCACTGCTGCATCTGCCCCACCACCGAGCGCGACCTGGCCGACGGGATCGGGCCCAGCCAGGACCTGGCCCGGGCGGGGGCGGTCCTCTGCGCGGGATCGGACTCCCACGCGGTCATCGACATCCTCGAGGAGACACGCTCGGTGGAGCTGGGCGCGAGGATCCTGACGAACCGGCGGGGAATCCACCCCATCGAGACCCTCGCCGCCATCGCCACCGTCAACGGGTACCGGTCGCTCGGTTGGAAGGACGGAGGCGTTATCAAGCCGGGTTATCTGGCCGACTTCACCAGCATCGGGCTGGACTCGGTCCGCCTGGCAGGCATCGACAACCCCGACGTTCTCGACGCGGTGATCTTCGCCGGCTCCAGCGCTGACGTTCACAACCTCGTGGTCGGTGGCCGGCCGGTGGTGGTAGGCGGCGCCCACGTGTCGGTCGATGCGGCGGGCGAGCTCGACTCCGCCATCGCCAAGGTGTTGGCGGCATGACGCTGGTGATCGACAACATCGGCGAGCTGGTCACCAACGTCCCCGCGCTCGGGGCGGGACCGCTCGGGATCGTGGAGAACACTTCGGTGGTGATCGACGGGGACACCGTGGTCTCGGTAGGTGCGGCCGGCGCGGTGGCGGACGAGCGCCTGGACGCCGGAGGCAGGTGCGTGATGCCCGGGTTCGTCGACTCGCACACCCATCTGGTGTTCGCCGGCGACCGGGCGGAGGAGTTCACGCGGCGGATGGCCGGGGAGCACTATGACGGCGGAGGGATCCGGGTGACGACCGAGGCCACCCGGACCGCGGGTCGGGAAGCCCTGCGGGCGGGCCTGGCCCGGCGGCTCGAGGAGGTCCACCGGGCCGGCACCACCACGGTGGAGATCAAGTCCGGGTACGGGTTGTCGGTCGAATCCGAGGCTGCCACCACCTCGCTCGCCGCCGAGGTCACCCCGGAGAGCACCTTCATGGGCGCCCACGTGGTGCCCACCGAGTACCTGGGCAGGACCGATGAGTATGTCGACCTGGTGTGCGGACCGATGCTCGAGGCCGTCCTGCCCCACGTACGCTGGATCGACGCCTTCTGCGAGCGCGGGGCATTCGACGCCGACCAGTCGAGGGCGGTCCTCGAGGCGGGCCGCGCCGCCGGCCTCGGCCTACGCCTCCACGCCAACCAGCTTGATTACGGTCCCGGAGTCCGCCTCGGCGTGGAGATGGGCTGCGCGTCGGTGGACCATTGCACCTACCTCTCCGACGAAGACATAGAGGCCCTGGCAGCCGGCGATACCGTGGCCACCTTCCTCCCGGCGGCGGACTTCTCCACCCGCCAACCGTATCCCGACGCCCGGCGGGCCATCGACGCCGGCGTCACCGTGGCCATCGCATCGAATTGCAACCCCGGGTCGAGCTACACGAGCTCTATCTCGTTCTGCATCGCGCTGGCGGTGCGCGACATGAACATGACCATCGACGAGGCGATCGCCGCCGCCACGACCGGCGGTGCGGCCGCTCTCCGGCGCAAGGACGTGGGCCGGCTGGCGCCGGGCGGCCCCGCCCACCTCACCATCCTCGACGCACCGAGCCGCCACCATCTCGCCTACCGGCCGGGCGTCCCGCTGATATGGCGGACCATCGGCTCCGACTACGTCCAACCAGCTACCGAACACGAAACCCGAAGGAGAAAGGCAAGCCCATGAACCTCCCGAACCCCACCGGGCACAACCAGTGGTACCCGTTCGCCAACCGCCCCCTGCCTCCCGAAGTCGACGGTTGCCTTACCAATCCGCCGGCGATACCGGTCTTCGACTCCGCGCCCCTGCCGCGGAGCGCCCGCTTTGTGGTGGTCGGCGCCGGCGTCCATGGCCTGTCAAGCGCCTATCACCTCGCCATGTATCTCGAACGATCGGGCAAGGGCAAGGGAAGCGATGTGGTGCTGATCGACAAGCAGGGGCCGGGCGCCGGCGCCACCGGTCTGGCATGCGGATGCGTCCGCAACCTCTACATGACCAACCCGCTGCACGCCATCCTGCGCGCCAGCGTGGAAGTGTGGGAATCCGATCCCGTGAACTTCGGCTTCCAGCAGGTCGGATACGTGTCGGTCGGTGAGGCGAACCAGCAGGAGGACTACATCGAACTCCACGCATCCCAGGCGGCGAACGACTACCCGTCGGACCTGTATTTCGGATCGGATGCGCATGCGTTCCTGACCAAGCTATGGCCCGACTTCAAGACCGATAACTGCGACGTGGTCCTCCACGAGCACCGCTCCGGCTACGCCGGTACCCACATCGCCGTCTGGGGCCTCGACCAGAAGTGCCGTCAATGGGGTGTGCAGCGGGTCTACGGAACCACGGTCACCGGCTACGAGCGGGACGCGTCCGGGTCCGTGACCGCGGTCTCGACCGACCAGGGACCGATATCGTGCGAGCAGGTCGTGGTGGGCGCCGGGGCCTGGACCCCCCAGCATTGGGAATGGCTCGGTGGCCCCTCACACCTCGACGTCCTCTATCCGGATGGTCACGTCGAGGAGCAGATGGACATGTGGACCTACTGGCGACTCCTCGAAGGCGAGGTCCTTCTTCCCGAGGGCGTGGACTTCCGGACCGCCCAGCACCGGGACTCCCCGGTGCTGCATGTGGAGCTCCTGGACACGCCTATCTACGGCGAGGACGGAACGATGATCAAGGACCACACCTACGTGTACACGCGCTACGCGGCCGAGCGGGTGGGCGCACCCGGTCTCCAGGGCGGGACGATCCCCATCAAGATCGGCCCACGGGCGGAGGTTGAGCCCTATGGCCATCTCAACGACCTCTACCAGGCTGAAGACTGGTTCGCCGATTACTACTGCTCCGCCCTCGGCATGCTCTTCAAGCGGCTCGAGAACCTGAGGCCTTACTTCAAGGAGCGGCGGAACGGTGGGATCGGAGCCTTCACACCGGACAACGTGCCGGTGTTCGATCATCTCACCGACAACGCGTGGGTGATCGCCGACTCGAACCACGGGTTCAAGATGATCGGGGTGGGGAAGCTCACGGCCCAGATGCTCGTGTACGGCGACAAGCCCTACGAGCTGAAGCCGTTCACCCTCGACCGGTACCGCACCGGCGGCACCTTCGGCGATAGGAACTCGAACAGCCCCTGGGTCTAGTTGGTAGTCTGTAGTTGTTAGTCGGTAGTATCAACTAGCGACTAACAACTAGCAACAAGCTACTACCAACCCGGGAGAAGGCGTTGAGCACCCCAGCAGAAGGGCCGCTGAGAGCGGCAACCTACCTGGGCGACAACACGCTGCCCATCATGCGCGATCTGGTCGCGTACCTGTCGGAGGCGACCGGCATCGAGGTGGTAGTCGACCGCACGGCGGGGAGGACGACCATCGAGGCGCTCCGCCGCGCGCCCACGCTCGACCTGGTCTGGATGTGCGGGTACCCGACCGTGTCGCTCATCTCGGCAGGCCGGATGGACCATGCGATCGTGGGCGCGCCGGTCTTCGCCGGTCACGGAGTGCCGGTCTACCACTCGGTGATCGTCACCCATGAGTCCGGACCGCAGTCATTGGACGCCGCGCTGGAGACCAGGCTGGCCGTGAACGAAGTCGAATCCTGGTCCGGCTTTCTGGGGCTCAAGGCTCATGTCGAGCGGTCCTTCCCCGGCAGATGGTTCGCCGACCAGACCGTCACCGGTTCGCACCAGGCCTCGCTCGCAGCTCTGGTCGACCGGACCTGTGAAGTCGCCTCGGTCGATGTGACAGTCTGGGAGCACGTGGTGGCCGAGAATCCGGTGGAGGTAGCGGAACTGCGTGTGATCGACCGGACCGTGGACTGGCCGGCGCCACCCTTCAGCTTGAGTTCGAGGTTGGAGCCGGACGCACACGACGGCCTCCGCGAAGCGCTGCATACCATCGGTCCGGCAGACATCACCTCACTGGACGGCGTGGTTCCGGCCAGGCTCGATCTCTACGAGGCCGTGATCCCTCAATGCGATCTCTGGAGCGCATCGCCTCCCGACCATCCCGAGCCACCTGGTCTCCGAAGTACGGAGGCGTAAGGAGGCTGCCGGGACGAGCATTCCGAGTTCGCTGATCCTGGAGGCACGAGACGGGACCGGACGTGACGGCGGGTTCGGCCGCTTCCCCGGACTGCACTGTGACGTGATCCTTCCACCGCGCCGAACACCGTGACCATGATCGTGCCGCAGCTGTACATGGGCGGCGGTGGTCCTGAACCCACCCGGCCGCCGGGAAGAACGCCAGCGACGCGTGCAGGCCGATACCTAGCAACATGGCGAACCCCCGCAGAGCGTCGAGGTCGTGGAGCCGCCGCCGCGGATTAGCCTCCGGATCGACCCCGATCGCTACCGGCCGCCCCGGCGTATCCGCCATCGTCCCATGCTATCGGCGAGGCCCGGCCGGGTCGCCGCGGATCGAACAGTCCGGTGGCGAGGCGAGGTCGCCAAAAAACGGACACGCTACGTGAAGGAGACTTGACTCACTGTCTTGTTATGCTGAAGATGTCAGTAATATGTTATTTATGAGAAAGGGCAGATGAGAATGACTGCTGTGGACACCGCACGGGTCACCGAGCCGCTCGTCGACGCCAAGGACGAGGCAAGGCAGGCAGAAATACGGACCGACATCGCACAAGCCCTACTGACCATTCACAAGAAGACCACGGCCCTGGTGTGGAGGGCCACGGCTGTGATCATCGCCGTCTTCGGGATAGCCGTCACCATCATCCTCAACGCTCCCCGATGACATCGGTCATCCCAGGGGGTTGAACGCGGGTTCGGCCTCGAGAGGCCGAACAGGGAATAACCGGAGCCCCAGAGGATCACCAGCGGTCGTTCAACGCTCTCCGCTGCGCCTCAAGCAACTCGTCGTCAATCTCCGAGGGCTCGTCAGTACACGGCGTCAAGGCGGGCCGTCACGTCGTCGGGATCCTCCTGAGTCGGCACTTTCATCCCCATAGCCTTGACCTTAGGCCCGAGCCGCGCTGGACCGAGAGTTCTATGCCCAGGCCCGCCCTGCTGACTTGTCGGGGAGCCGCGCCCACCAACGGTTCAAAGCGCCATTTCCACCAGGGGCTCGATACCGCTGACGTCAGTGCTCGCGCGAGCCTTGTCCAGGTCATACATGCGCTGGAGGCTCAGCCAGAAGTCGGGGGTCATGCCCAGAGCTTTACCGATCCGCAGAGCGGTGTCAGCCGTGATGGAACGGCGGCAGTGCACGATGTCGTTGATCCGGATCGGGGGAACACCGATGGTCCGGGCCAGGCGGTATTGAGTTATGCCCAGTTCGTCCATGATCTCTGCCAGGTGTTCCCCTGGATGGATCGGCTCTGCGGTGGTCATGGTTTCCTTCCTCAGTGGTAGTCGGTGACCTCGATGTCCATTGCGCCCTGGTCCGTCCAAACGAAGCAGACCCGCCACTGGTCGTTGACGCGGATGCTGAACTGACCCTTCCGGTCACCGCGTAAAGCCTGTAGTCGGTGGGACGGGGGCACCCGAAGGTCTGTGAGCGCACCCGCCGCCACCACCCGCTGCAACCTCATTCGTGCTCTACGTTGGATCTCCGGCGGTAGGCGGCGGACACGCTCTCCACGAAAGAGCTTCCGCGTGTCCCCATCTTTGAATTGCTTCACCTGTGACGATAATAACGGCTTCCGTTACTAACATTGAGAGTTGCCCGAGCTGTCTCGCGACAAACCTGGTCTTAGGCCCAGAGTCTCGATCTCAGGCCGGAGGCGCGCTGGACCGAGCGTTCTATGCCCAGGCGGATAGCGGATTCGGGACCGACGACCGTCACTTTCCCGGACGCCCTGGTCACGGCGGTGTAGAGAAGCTCGCGGGTCAGCAGCCGCGACGACTCAACCGGG
>JAPPGU010000055.1 GCA_028821265.1 bacterium
CTGAACGCACATGATCACAAGCAAAACGCTCTCCGGTAAACCCGGGGTGGTTCACCTCAGCCCAATCATGCACTACATACACCCCTTCCTCCCAGAGCCGACCAAAACGGCCCCAGGAACATCGACAACTACGCAACCACCGCGCAATTTTCGACCGGCCAGAAGGCTCAGTATTCACCCGACGTTGACAGCCCGACTCCGATTCCATAGCCCAACCCCAGCTCAGCGTGCACTCTCGGTGCTCCATACGTCCCGCGGGACTGTTGGCCGATGCTGGTGGATGAGACCAGTCAGCCGGGCGTGGCGGATGGCCCGGGTCACGGCCAGCTCCGGCACCCGACTCGACTACTCGACGGCGAGCGACTCTCAGTTCCTCCTTCTCCGAAGAACTGAGACCCAGATCAAGGCCCCGGTCAATAGCGTACTGGCAGCGCCAGTTGTAGATCATCTGGTCCGACACACCAAGATCAGCAGACAAGAGACGCAACCGACCTACCAGCAGCCAACAAGTCCAGAACCTTGCGACGAAACTCGGGCGGATATCGATACGGCATGAGACCCCTCCTTTACGGGTCAGCACACCACCAATTCAGAATCCCGACTCCGGAAAACTGGGGTATCGCCTCCGACTCCGGAAACCCGGGGTGCCTCTGTGTCTGTCAAGCGGCCTTTGGTTGCGCTCGGGCGGCACTGGATCGGTGGCGTTCGTCGGCGACCATGAGGCGCCAGACGCGTGATGCGATCTTGCGTTTGAGGCAGCGCATTGCTGCTTTGTGGGTTTTGCCCTCGCTGATCTTGCGGTCGTAGTAACGACGCCCGGCGCTGTTGTGCATGCGGACCTGGGTGACAGCGACGAGATGCCGTGCCGAGTTCAGTTTCCGGTCACCGCCTCGTGACAGGCGGTGGATGGCCCGCTCGCCGGAGGAGACCTCTATGAGTCCGACGCCGGCGTAGTTGGCGAAAGCGTCGGCGTTGGGGAACCGAGAGGGTCTACCGCAGCGGCCGATCAGGCGAACGGCCAGCACCGGTCCGATCCCGTCGACCTCGAGCAGCTGTGTGGGATAGTCCTGAAGCGCTTCGGTCATCTGGGTGGTGACCGCCCCCAGCCGGGTATCGATGCTGCGGATCTCCCGTACCAGGTCCCACGCGAGCGCCTTGCGAGTCGCCTCTGCTGGTGTCTTGGGGCGGACTTGCGGAGAAGCGTCGCAGCTGTATTGGCCTTGAGTGCCGTCGGTGCACCACCTGGAATCAGGTCTCTAAACAAGGCGTGGAGCTGGTTGACTGAGCGGACCCGCTGGGCCGCCACGTTCGCCCTCCGCTCTTCCAACAGGGCAAACACCACTGTTATGTCCTCTGCGGCGACTACCGAAGCGTCGCCTTGGAGCGCTGCAACGCTCGCGGCTGCAGCAGCGTCGATCACGTCGTTCTTGCGTCGCCCGCCCCGAGACAACTCACGCACCCGGGCGGTCGCGGCGGTCGACGCGTCGAGCACGACCTCGTCCTGGGACACCAGCCACTGAGCGAGATGACAGCCCAGACCTCGGGCGTTCTCTACCGCCCAACGTCGATCCCCGAACTGACGCGCCCAACGCAACAGCTGCCGGTAACCACCAATGGTGGCATCTACCCGCACCGACGACACCGCCGCGTTCGTCGCCGCGTCCACTGCCGTAGCGGTATGGCTGCCCTTATGCTGATCAACTCCGATAATCATGCTCCAGGTACTTTGGTCTCAGAGGAAATGGGAAACCGCGGCCGGCATGCCGACTTCGAGACCCACCAACGGGGAATCACGCCTCTGTTGAGCCAGACCGCAGCCAGCCGTCAACTGAGAGGCACACCCCGGGAGAGCCAACCAATACAAGTGGCAGACGGTTCACGAGCCAACCCAGCCAACGACCTACCAGACGCTACGACCCAACAGCCACAGCGAGCACCACCCACATACAAGTCGGCGGTTCACACCCCCAACCGGGCCGCAGCTTGACAATTACGCGCCTGGGGTGTCTACATCGGCCCTACAACGGCGGTGCGGGGTGTGACGGACTGGGTTCAGTATTCGATGTATTCGCCCCAGGCCTCCATTACCGGCTTGCGTAGATCGAGGAGGTCGGACCGGGCGTAGGCACCCTCGACGCCGCCCACTGAATGGGCCAGTGCCTGTTCTGCCACTTCGCGGGGGACGCCGGTCTCGGAGCACCAGTCCCGAAAGCTCGATCGCAGTCCGTGGACGGTTCCGATATCGAGCCGGCGGAACGTCGCGGCGAGCACCCCTTGGCCGGCCGGCTTGCCACGTCTCCCGGGGAACAGCAACTCGCCATCGGTGTGCCGGTACGCCTCGTCGAGCACACGGAGAGCGGCGCTGCTGAGCGGTACCCGATGTTCACGGCCTGCTTTCATCCGGTCGGCAGAGACGGTCCACACTCCATCCTGGTCGTCGACCTCGGATCTGGTAGCAAGCCTGACTTCGGTGGTTCTGGCCGCGGTGAGTGCTAGGAACTCGATGGCCAACCAAGTCGATGTGGCTACACCTGACTTCCGGACCTTCTCTAGCGCGTTGGCTACTTCGGAGTGGTGGAGAGCCCGGTGGTGCGTAGTCGCGTTGGTGCGTTTCGGTAGAACCGCGGTGAGAGCTGGCCCTGCGGCGTCTTCCGGCCGGTAGCCCTGCGCGACCGCCCAGCGCATGACCTGACTGATACGTCGTCGCAGAGCCTCAGCTTGGCGGGGTGCGGTATGCCAAATGGGAGAGAGCACGGCCAACTGGAGTTGCCCCGCTTTCGTGGACAGTTCGCGATTTGTTATCCACAGGGTG
>JAPPGU010000049.1 GCA_028821265.1 bacterium
TTCGGGTGCGGTGGTCGTTCGACGAGGAGACCCCGGGCCGGGACGCCCGCGGGGGTGGTCACGAGGACCACGGCCTGGCCGAGCCCGACTCCGGTCTGGTCAACGTGGTGCTGACCAACGGCGCCCGCTTCTACGTCGATCACGCCCATCCCGAGTACTCGAGCCCCGAGTGCGTCGACCCCCGGCAGGCCGCCCTGTACGACAAGGCGGGGGAGAGGGTGGTGGCCACCGCGGTGGACCAGGCGTACCAGATCCTCCGGCCCGGCGAGTACATGTACGTCCACAAGAACAACAGCGACGGTAAGAGCAACTCCTACGGCCACCACGAGAACTACCTGGTCGACCGGGAGTTGCCCTTCTCCGACCTGATCCGCTACGCCACCACCTGGCTGGTGACCCGCCAAGTCTTCACCGGGTCGGGGAAGCTCGGTTCCGAGAACGGCCGCCCGCCGGTGCGATACCAGATCAGCCAGCGAGCCGACTTCTTCGAGGAGGAGGTCGGCCTGGAGACCACGCTCAAGAGACCCATCATCAATACCAGGGACGAGCCCCACGGCGACCCGGCCCGGTATCGCCGCTTCCACGTCATCATCGGCGACGCGAACATGTCCGAGGTCCAGACGTTCGTGAAGCTGGGGACCACCGCCTTGCTCCTGGCCGCCATCGAGGACCGCGCCGTGCCCGACGAGCTGGCCCTGGCCGACCCGGTCTCGGCTACCTGGCAACTGAGCCACGACCTATCCCTCAGCCTGCCCCTGCCCATGGCCGACGGCTCGTCCGCCACCGCTCTCGAACTCCAGTTCCGCTACCTCGAGTGGCTGTCGAAGTACGCCGCCTCCAACCATCCGGAACCGGTGTGGGCGGACGTGATCACAGAGTGGAGTTCCATCCTCAACGACCTGGAACGGGACCCGATGCTCACCTCGGACCGGATCGACTGGACCGCCAAGTTGCGGATGCTGAGCGCCTTTCGCCGCCGGGACGAGCTGGAGTGGCACGATCCCAAGCTGGCCATGGCCGCGCTCCAGTACCACGACACCGATCCCCGCAAGGGCCTGGCATACCGGCTCGAGGAGCGGGGGCTGCTCCGGAGGATCTTCGACGAGGCCGAACTTCGGCGGGCTACGGTGGAACCACCCCCCGAAACCCGTGCCTACTTCCGGGGACGATGCGTGAAGAAGTATCCCGACTCTCTCGTGGCGGCCAACTGGGACTCGCTGGTGTTCGACGTGGGTGAGGACTCCCTCAAACGGGTGCCTATGATGGAGCCCTTGCGTGGTAACGAGTCCCTGGTTGGCGACCTGCTCGACACCTCTCCGGACGCTGCCACGCTTCTGGACGCACTTGGAGGGTGTTGAGACTCCCTGAGGGGTGAGGGTCGGCTGGGAGAGCCTAAGAGGTCCGAGCCCGGTAGTGGCATGATTGGCCGACAAGTGAGGTATCGCACCGTGGCCGGGTCCGGCCACGGGTTCTTAGGAGGAGAAGAGATGGCACAGGAACGAGAGCGGATCCGGCGCCGTCCCGGCGAGGTGTCCGAGCCGGTTGCCGCGGCCCCGCGCGTCGCCGAGCAAGGCGGGGTACACAAGATCGACGAACTCCTGGACGAGATCGATTCGGTGCTCGAGGAGAACGCCGAGGAGTTCGTTAAGAACTACGTGCAAAAGGGCGGCGAGTGACGGGCAGCCTCCTTCCTCTGGGGGCGCCCCTGCCCGGCGCCAGCTTCACCGAACTGATCAGGTCGCTCGACCTGGCGCCTGAATGGTCGCTGGGCCCGGATACCCCGCCCTCGGGATTCCACCCGCCTGACGCCACCACCGTGCTGGCCCTCCGCTACAACGGCGGGGTGGTGATGGTGGGGGATCGCCAGGCAACCGCCGGCTACGACATCGCTCACCGCCACATCCAGAAGGTGTTCGCGGCGGATGCCTATTCGGCCGTGGCCATCTCGGGAACGGCCGGGCTCGGAGTCGAACTGATCCGCCTCTTCCAGACCGAGCTGGAGCACTATGAGAAGCTCGAGGGGGTGCGCCTCAGCCTGGAGGGCAAGGCCACCTACCTGGCCCGGATGGTTCGTTCCCAGCTACCGATGGCCCTGCAGGGGTTCGTGGTCGTGCCGCTGTTCTGCGGGATCGAGCCCGAGAGCGGGACCGGGCACGTGTTCACCTTCGATGCGATCGGAGGGCGCTACGAGGAGCGGGACTTCGGCGCCGCCGGGTCGGGCAGCCGGGAAGCCAGGGCATACCTGAGAACGGTGTACAACCCGGGATCCGACCGGACCGAGGCCATCGACCACAGCATCGCCGCCCTGGTGGCGGCGGCCGGCCAGGACCTGGCGACCGGAGGTCCCGACCTGCGTCGCGGGATCTACCCCAACGTGGTCACGGTCACGGCCGACGGCGTCCAGGAAGTCGACCGGACGGCAGTCGCCGAGGCGGCCGAACGGGCAATGGAGGTGGTCCGGTGACCCTTCCGTTCTACGTAGCTCCCGAACAGCTGGTCAAGGACCGCGCCGAGTACGCCCGCAAGGGCATTGCCCGGGGCCGTTCGATCGCCGCTCTGGAGGTCCGGGAGGGGGTCCTGCTGCTGGCGGAGAACCCCAGCCGCACCCTCACCAAGACCTCGGAGATCTACGACCGTATCGCGTTCGCCGGCGTGGGCAAGTACAACGAGTTCGAGTCATTGCGGGTGGCGGGAATCCGCTATGCCGACATCAAGGGATACCAGTACGGGCGCCGCGATGTCACCGCCAAGAGCCTCGCGTCGGCCTTCTCGCAGACGTTGGGAAACATATTCGTCCAGGGGCCCAAGCCCTTCGAGGTGGAGGTGCTGGTGGCGGAGGTCGGCCGGACCGTTGCCGAGGACCGCCTGTTCAAGGTGACATACGACGGCACCCTGTACGACAAGCGCGGATACACGGCCATCGGTGGACAGGCCGACGAGCTGTCCGACCGGCTGGGGGAGGACTACCAGGACACCCTCGGCCTGGACGAGGCACTGACCCTCACAGCCAACGCGTTCCGGGAGGTCGAGGGCCGCGATATCGACGGGTGGGAGGGCGCCCTGCTGGCGCGAGAGGGCCCGGCGCGCCGGTTCCGCCGCCTGACCAAGGAAGAACTCGGCGAGATAGCGAACTCCTGAGGCGCTCCCGCTCCGGCGACCCCTACCCTATTGACCCATGGAACGGCGCATCTTCGGTCTCGAGAACGAGTTCGGGATCACGTGCACGCTTCGAGGTCAGCGTCGCCTCAGTCCTGATGAGGTGGCCCGCATCCTCTTCCGGGGGGTCGTGACATGGGGTCGGTCGTCCAACGTGTTCCTGGAGAACGGGGCGCGGCTCTATCTGGACGTGGGTAGCCATCCGGAGTACGCCACACCGGAGTGCGACGACCTCCTCGACCTGGTGGCCCACGACAAGGCCGGGGAGCGGGTCCTGGAGGATCTCCAGCGTTCCGCCGAGCAACGCCTCCGGAACGACGGCATCCGCGGGAACATCTTCCTCTACAAGAACAACACCGACTCGGCCGGCAACTCCTACGGGTGCCACGAGAACTACCTGGTACTCCGCAAGGCGGACTTCCAGAAGATGCTGGACATCCTCATACCGTTCCTGGTCAGCCGCCAGATCTTCTCGGGGGCGGGGAAGCTCCTCCAGACCGCCAAGGGGCCCACCTTCTCGATCTCGCAACGGGCCGACCACATCTGGGAAGGGGTCTCCTCGGCCACGACGCGGTCGCGCCCCATCATCAACACCCGTGACGAGCCTCATGCCGATGCCGAGCGGTTCCGGCGCCTCCACGTGATCGCCGGCGACTCCAACATGAACGAGTACGCCACCTACGTCAAGGTGGGCGCCACCGTCGCGCTGCTCGAGATGATCGAAGCCGACGTGATGTTCAGAGACCTCACCCTTGCCAACCCCATCCGCGCCATCCGGGAGATCAGCCAGGACCCGACCTGCCGGCAACCGGTACGCCTAGCCAACGGTCGGATGCTGTCGGCCCTCGACATCCAGTGGGAATACCTGGACCGCATCATCCGGTACGCCCGGAACCCCGGGTTCCCCACCTCGGTGCAGCGAGCCGTCGAGATGTGGGAGCACCTGCTCACCGGCCTCGAGAAGGATCCTTTCTCGCTGGAACGCCAGGTCGACTGGGTCACGAAGTACCACCTCATCGAGCGCTACCGGGCCAAGCACGGCCTGACCCTCTCCGACGCCCGGGTCCAGTTGCTGGACCTCAGCTACCACGATGTGACGGAGGAGCGCAGCCTCTACTACCTGCTGGCCCGGCGCGGTGTCGTGGAGCGCCTGGTAACCGACGCCGCCATCGCCATCGCCAAGGAAAAGCCTCCCCAGACCACCCGCGCCCGGCTCCGCGGCCAGTTCATTGCGGCCGCCAAGGCCCGCAACCGCGACTACACGGTGGACTGGGTCCACCTGAAGCTGAACGACCAGGCCCAGCGGACCGTGCTCTGCAAGGACCCGTTCAAGGCCTCCGACGAGAGGGTGGAGCGCCTGATCGCAGGCCTGTGACTAGTTTCTAGTTGTTAGTTGGTAGTTGATATAATATTTCACCACTAGAGCCTAACCACTAGGAACTAGCAACTGGCAACCGAGATCGTTACATTGGCAGACCATGAGCACCGTCGTCGAGCGCTTGATCAACCTGCTGGCATATCTGGTCGATTCCTCGCGTCCCGTCACCGCCGAACAGATACGGAACACGGTGGCCGGGTACGGCGACCTGTCCGACCAGGCCTTCCACCGCAAGTTCGAGCGGGACAAGGCCAGCCTGCGCGAGCTGGGGATCGAACTCGCGCAGGAAGCCACCGACGCCTGGGAGGTCGAGTGGGGTTACGTGGTTCCCGAGAGCAACTACCGGACCATCGAGCCGGGGCTCACCGACGAGGAACGGACCGCGCTGGCCCTCGCGGTGCATATGGTGCGTTCCGGCGGCTGGCCGTCGGGCGCCAACGGCCTGCTCAAGCTGGGCGGGGCCCGGCTGGCCGACACGGACACACCGGTGGGCGCCGACCTGGGTCTGGGCAGTGAGAACCTGGGCCTGATCTTCCAGGCGGTGCTGGAGCGCCGCCTGATCCGGTTCGTCTACCACGGGCGCCCGCGCACCCTCTGCGCCTACGGCATGCACCACCGGCGGGGCCATTGGTACTTCGCGGGCGTCGAGCCGGACCAGGACGCCACCATCCGGACCTACCGGCTCGATCGGGCGGAGCAGCTGGAACCGGCGGGCGATCCGGACGCTTTCCCGCGACCGGAGGGTTACAGCGCCCGGGACATCCTGGAGTCGCTGCCCTGGGAGCAACAGGCGACGAAACGTGCGCTCATCGAGTGCGATGCCGATATCGCCTGGTGGGTCGAGCACCGGTTCCCCGACGCCGAGGCCGTCGAGACCACCGAGGCGGGTGGCACGATCCTGGAAGTTCCCTATACGAACGACTCATTGCTCGACATGGTCATATACCTCGATGACGGGGCGGTGATCCTCGACCCTCCGGAGCTCCGCGCCGAGATGGTCAGGCGGCTCGAGGCCGGCCGGTGACCGCCTCCCGGACCCGGCAGAGGCTGGCCCGCATCCTCGCCCTGGTCCCGTGGGCGCTGGCCAACCCCTACCCGACCGTCACCGAGGTCATGGAGCGGTTCGGCTACGCGAGCCGTCGCCAGCTCGCCGACGACCTCAATCTGCTCTTCTGCTGCGGGCTGCCCGGATACGGCCCCGGCGACCTGATGGTGGCGTACATGGACGGCGACGAGGTGGTTCTGGACATGGCCGACTACTTCTCCCGGCCGCTCCGGCTCACGCCCCACGAAGCCTTGGGCCTGCTCAGCGCCGGGCTGGCGGTGGCCGGCACCTCCCAGGGAAACGAAGCGCTGGCGAGGGCGGTCGAGAAGCTGACCGGCGCCCTATTCCCGGAGGCCGCCACGGTCATCGCGGCCGAGTTGCCTCCCGAGCCCGGACACCTCGACACCCTGCGCCGGTCGGCCCGCGACGGAACCGTGCTGACTATCACCTACCTGTCCCTGAGCACCAACCGGACCACCGTTCGGGCCATCGAGCCGCTGATGGTCCACGCGTCGATGGGAAGCTGGTACCTCCTGGCGCACTGCCGTCTGGCCGGTGACCGGCGCCTGTTCCGCGTGGACCGGATCCGGTCGGTGGAGGCGTCGGGGGAGGTCTTCGAACCCCCCGCCCGCCCGCCTGCTCCCACGAACGTCGACTACACCCCGTCCGCTGACGCCATCTATGCCCGGCTGGCGCTGCGCTCCGGCGCCAGGTGGGTGGCCGAGTACTACCCGGTCGAGGTACTGGAGGACACCGGCGAGGAGCTCGTGATCCGCTTCGCCATGTCCGATGCGCGGGTGTGCGCCCGGCTGCTGCTGCGGCTGGGCGACCAGGCGCGCCTGATCGAGGGACCGGAAGTCCGGGAGGAGACCGAACGCCTGCGCGAGGCAATCCTGGCTCGATACGACGCATCCCGAACCTGAACCGCCGCTGGGCGGGTAGGCGTGCGCCGGTAGCATGGCAACGTGTTCGACACGTTCAGCGGTCTCGAGATCCTCACCATCGCCGTGATAGCCCTAGTGGTCTTCGGTCCGCACCGCCTGCCCGAGATCGCCCGCACCATGGGCAAGTACGTCCGGGAGCTCCGCGACGCCGTCCGAGACCTTCGCGAGGGGATCGAGAAGGAGGTGGCTCCGCTGCGCGAGCCGATCAAGGAGCTCCGCGAGGACCTGGCCGAGCCGGTGAGCGACGTGAAGCGGACGCTGGCCGAGACCGCCGATGCCGCCGGCGCCGTGGACCGCGACATCAGGCAGTCCCTCGAGGAAACCGGCCGGGCCGCGCCTGATGCCGCCACCCCCGTCCCGGAGACGCCGGAAGCGCCCGAGGCGCGATGGGTGGCCCCCGAACCCCCGGTGGGCGTGTCGCCCGGCCAAGCGTGGAAGGGCCTGGACGACCCGATGCCCGGGAACGTGGTACCGCTCGACGGACCGAGCCCCACTCAGGAGGAGGGCCCGGACGAGGAGGCCGCCGACCCGCCTGTAGGCGAGGACGGCGATCTGGGGGAAGCCGCTGCCGGACGTGAAGCCGACGAGCAAACGGACAGGGGCGAATGACGGAAGGAGCCGATTCCTCCGGCCAGCCGCTGATGGGGCACCTCACGGAGCTCCGGTCACGTCTGGTCAAGACCTTCATAGCAGTCGGCGCCTGCACCGTGGTCGCCTTCTTCTTCCGCAACCAGATGCTCTACCTCCTGCAGAACTCCTACAGCGAGGTGGCAGGGCGGGATCTGGTGGTGACCGGTCCCACCGACCAGTTCTCGATCGCCATGCGGATGGCGCTCTTCGGTGGGACGGTCCTGGCCAGCCCCGTGATCGCCTACCAGGCGTGGTGCTTCATCAACCCGGGCCTCACCCAGAGGGAACGCAAGTGGGCGTTCCCCGTGGTGGCGGCGCTGGTCACCCTGTTCTGCCTCGGGGTCGGATTCGCCTACTGGAGCCTTCCCCGGGCGGTCGCGTTCCTCGTGTCGATCTTCGAGGACCTGGAGAATCTCTGGACAGTCGAGCTCTACACCCGCTTCGTGATCCGCTTCCTGCTGCTGTTCGGCATCTCGTTCCAGTTCCCGGTGTTCCTGTACGGCGCCGCTGCGGCCGGCGTGGTGACCTCCGACAAGTTGGCTGCCGGTCGGCGCTGGGCGGTACTCATCATCGTGGTGGTGGGGGCCGCGGTCAGCCCCACCGGCGACCCGGTCACGCTCCTGCTGCTCTCGACCCCGCTCTACCTGTTCTACGAGGCCACCATCTGGTTGATCCGCCTGACCCTGAAGAAATGAGGGTTCACACCTTCTTCGACTCCCTTCCCTTCACGGCGGATCCCTATCAGGTGCTGGCCGCCGAGATGGTGGAGATGGGTCGGTCGGTGGTGGTGACGGCCCCAACCGGCGCCGGTAAGACCCTGATCGCCGAAGCGGCCATCCATCTCAGCCTGGCCAACCGGCGCCGCGTGTTCTACACGACGCCCCTCAAGGCGCTGTCCAACCAGAAGTTCCGAGACTTCGGCGCCATCCATGGAAGCGACCAGGTCGGGCTCCTGACCGGCGACAACACCATCAACCGCGACGCACCCGTTGTGGTGATGACCACTGAGGTGCTGCGCAACATGATCTACTCCGGATCGGACCTGTCCATGGTCGACACGGTGGTCCTCGACGAGGTTCACTACCTCCAAGACCGGTTCCGCGGCGCGGTATGGGAGGAGGTGATCATCCACGCTCCGCCCCACATCCGGTTGGTTTGCCTGTCGGCGACGGTCTCCAACGCGGCCGAGTTCACCGACTGGTTACGCACCCGGCGGGGACCCACCGAGTTGGTGGTCGAGGAGCACCGGCCGGTACGCCTCGAACGGTGGTGGTCGGTCTGGGATCGCTTCGAGCGGGAGGTCCATCTCCTGCCGCTCTACATGGAGACGTCCGGTGGGATGAAGCCCAACGCCGCCATTCCCCGCCTCCTGGCCCGGCGAGGTGGCCGCCGCCGCCGCTTCTCGACCCCCAGACGGACATCGGTGGTGGAGCATCTCGCCTTTCTCGACCTGCTCCCGGCCATCTACTTCCTGTTCTCGCGAGCCGGATGCGACGAGTCCGCCGACCGCGTGGTCGCCGCCGGGATCCGGCTCACCGACGACGCCGAACGGGACGAGATCCGGCGCCGGGCCGAGAAGGGAACCGCCCACCTCGACTGGTCCGACCTGCGGACCCTGGGACACGACCGGTGGCTGGCCAGGCTCGAGCGCGGAGTCGCGGCCCATCATGCCGGCCTCGTGCCCGCCTTCAAGGAGGTGGTCGAGGAGCTCTTCTGCGATGGGCTGATCAGGGTGGTGTTCGCCACCGAGACCCTGGCGCTGGGCATCAACATGCCCGCTCGGACCGTCGTCCTCGACCGCCTGTCGAGGTTCACGGGCGAGAGCCACGAGCTGCTGCTCCCGGGAGAGTTCACCCAGCTGACAGGCCGGGCCGGACGCCGCGGGATCGATACGGTGGGTCACGGGGTGGTGCTTCACTCGCCTTTCGTGCCGTTCGAGCGCATGGCGTCGATCGCCCGGCTCGGCAGCCATCCCCTGCGGTCCAGCTTCCGCCCCACCTACAACATGCTGGTCAACCTGGTGGCCAATTACTCCCGCCACCAAGCCGAGCGGCTCCTCGCGGCGTCGTTTGCCGAGTTCCAGGACCGGCGGCTGACCAAACGGACCCGTGGCAGGGGGAGCGGCCACAGGTCGCGCCCTCGCCGGAGCAACCTCCTGGAGAGGTTCGACCGGACCCGGCGTCTCCTGGAACAGCGCGGCCACATCCGGGACTGGGGGCTCGAGCCCGGGGGAGAGGCGCTCCGGGTCGTATACAGCGACCTGGGTCTCCTCCTCGTGGAGGCGATACGAGAGGGGATTCTCGCCGGGCTGCGCGCGCCGGAACTGGCGGCCCTGCTATCGGCCTTCGCCTACGAGCCCCGACGCGACGCCGACGAGCCGGAGGGATGGCCCACCGAGCCCCTCGACGATGCCTGGAGCCGGTTGGTTGAGCTGGCGGAGGACCTCGCCGCCGCCGAGGACCACCATCGCCTGCCCGTGACCCGCTTCCCCCATCCCGGGTTCGCTTGGCTCGCCTACGCCTGGGCGCTCCGGATCGACCTCGAGGAGCTCCTCGAAGAGGGCTCTATCGCCGCAGGGGACTTCGTCCGTACCACCCGGTCCGTTCTGGACCTCCTGCGCCAGGTCGGTGACGCGGCGCGGGTCCTGGGGGAGGGCGAACTCGAGAAGGCGGCAGGCCGGGCCCGCACGGCCATCGATCGGGGAATCGTCACCGCCGGCGGCGTCGTATGACCCCCTGGCTGGTGCTGGTCAACCCGCATGCCGGCCGGGGCCGGTCGGCAATGGCTGACACGGTGGCCGCTCTCCGGTCCCATTCGGTACCGGCGGATGTTCTGGAGGTGGACGGGCTGGGCGCGCTGGGAGACGCCGTCAGGGACGCGGCAAGCGCCGACCGGCGGCGCCTGGTGGCGGTGGGTGGAGACGGGACGGTCAACGCGGTGCTCAACGAAATCATGGCCCACGGATGGAATGCGGCTCCGCTCCTGGGCATCCTCCCGGCCGGCACTGGCTGCGACCTGCTCAGGACCTTCGGGATCGGACCCGACCTCGACCGGGCGGCTGCCCGCCTGGTCGAAGGGACGCCCTACCCGGTGGACGTCGGCCTTGCCATGGGGGAGTGGGGCCGCAGGTACTTCCTCAACGTGGCCAGCGCCGGCGCCACGGCTGCGGCCGCCAGCACCGCCCAGCGCATACCCGCCCGGCTGGGGTCGTTTCGCTACGTGGCGGCGGTAGCCGCTTCCCTGCCGTCCTGGCGCCCGATCGACGCCCGCGTCGAGGCCGGTAGGCGGAAGTTCTCCGGCCTGGCCCTCACCGTCGTGGCAGCCAACGCCCAGTTCTTCGGGGGCGGCTTCAACATCGCCCCCCGGGCATCCATGGTCGACGGGCTGCTCGACATACAGGTCATCAGCAGCCGGAGGAGGGAGGTGGCTGCACTGATGCGGAAGGCCAGGGGCGGGGATCACCTTGCCGACCCGGGTGTCCGGCGCTTCGTGGCCCCCGAGGCCCGGATCGAGGCCGACCCACCCTGGCCGGTGGAAGTGGACGGGGAACCCATCGGCCGGACCCCTCTCCTGGTCCGGCTCCGGGCCGGAAGCCTCCGATTGATGATCTGAGACCACCGGCCGTTCGCAGACCGGGGCCGGATGCGTATACTCTCGCCGCGATCAGACTGGGGGAATAGAGGATTGGACGACACCATCCGAGACCCATTCGACCGGGACGGCGGCGACGACCTGGATAGCGAGAACCCCGGCGGCCGAGCCGGCGACGAGGACAACGACGACGAGAACGGCAACGGCCCCGTCGAACTCGACGCCCTGGAGGCCGAGGAGTTGGAGACCGTCGAAGCAACCGAGTCGGCCACCATGCTGGTCGACGAGACCAGCGAGATACGGGAGATCCGCCGCTCCGAGATGAACCTCGACATCGAGGCGGAGCAGATGCGGGGCGACGAGTTCGTCTGCCGCTCGTGCTTCCTGCGCCTCAAGAAGGTGCAGCTGGCTGCTGACGCCCTCTGTCGCGACTGCGCCTGATAGAGCAGGCCGGCAACGGAGCCTTCCGGTCTGGCTACCGTCTGTGGCATGGATATCTCGGTCACCGCCCGGCGCGCCGATGCCCCGGACGTGGTCTTCCTGGTCGACCTCTATCGCAAGCTGGAGGCGGAGATGAGCGCCATACACCCGATGTGGCCCAGAGCCGACGGCTTGGACGAGCCCGTCGATGAGGCGTTTCTAGCCTGCCTTGGCGACTCGGGCACCCGTATCTACCTCGGTGAGATAGACGGATACCCGCTCGGCTTCATCCTGGGCCGGTCCCGGGAGCTGCTCGTCCACGAGGCGGGGGTGCGGGTGGCCGCCATACGCATGGTCTTCGTGGAGCAGGATGCCCGCGGGGTCGGGGTGGGGGAGGTGATGCGCGACACTCTCATGGAGGAGTTCCGCAGCACCGGCCACCAACTCTTCGACTCCCATGTCCTACCCGGCCACCGCCTCGCCAAGAACTTCTTCGAAGCGGGGGGCTTCGCAGCCCGGTCGATCATCATGCATCACAGCGACCTGGGTGACGGCGGGCGCCGCATCCGGGCCCAGTTCCTGCCCCCGGCCGAGTCGTGACCGACCGGCCATCACCGCTCGTCGGTGTGGGTGTGGTGGTGATCGAGCAGGGCCGGATGCTGCTCGTGGAGCGGGGCAGGGGCATCCTGGCCGGCTCGTGGGCCATACCCGGGGGCAAGGTCCGCTACGGCGAACGCCTCACCGACGCCGCGGTCCGGGAGGTGCGGGAGGAGACCGGTCTCGACGTGGCGTTGGGCGAGGTGGTCTGGGCGGGGGAATCCCTGGGCGACTCCGATCCCCCCGAGCACCATTTCGTGCTGGTGGACTTCACCGGCAAGGTGAAAGGAGGGGAAGCCCGAGCCGGAGACGACGCCGCCGATGTCGTCTTCGTGCCGTTGGGAGAACTGAGGTCATGGCCGCTCACCCCGACGATGTACGACCTGCTGGACCGGCTGGGCTTCTGAGCGGGCGTTCGCGCCAGGTCTCCGGCACGCCGCGTCCCGTGACCCGCGCCGTTCCATCCAGAGACGGGCCCGCCGTGCGAACAAGGGGATTGAAACTGTCACAGGCCCGCCGCATACTGTTCCGCAGTCACAAACACCGCCGGTTCCTGTGTTCGACGTCGACGGGACCGGATCTGGGATCAGCTCGGGAACCGACCTGTAGGGCGATAGCCGGACGCGCTCGGACCGAAGGAGGTGGTGGCTGGGGGATGGGCCCGCTGGGGAGGGGTGTGTTCCCGCGTTTTTCGCGTTCTCGAGACGTCGTGCACGGGTGACGAATTACCGGACCGGGGCGCTAGGAGTAACCGAAATTGTCTCTCATCTCGGCCAGACGGCTGGTCAGCCCCCGCCGCAAGGCCAGCGTCACCACCATCCCGAAGAGGAATCCCGCCACGTGGGCTTCCCAGGCGATTGCCGACGTGCCCCCGGCCAGGAGGAATTGGGCCCCCAGCCAGAGCAGCAGGAACAGGGCGGCCGGCATGCGGAAGGGGATGAAGATCGGCGGGATGATGCTCAGTACCCGTGCCCCGGGGAACAACACGAAGTAGGCCCCCATCACCCCGGCGATAGCGCCGGAGGCACCGACCAGGGGGGCCGTGGAGTCCGGATTCAGCACCACGAAGCCGAAGGTGGCCACGACGCCCGATAGCAGGTAGAGCAGCAGGTAGCCGCCCCGACCGTAGGCGTCCTCGACGTTGTTGCCGAACAGCCAGAGGCTCCAGACGTTGCCGATCAGATGGGCCAGACCGCCGTGCAGGAAGATGGATACCAGCACGCTGAGCGGCACGGACTTCTCCGGGAAGACCGCCCGGCCATCTCCGGCGACGCACCGCTCGGACCGGATCTCGTCCAGGGAGACGGCCTCGTTGGTGCTGATCTCGCACCCGATGGCTGCCTGGCGGACCAGGAACTCGTACTCGTCGACCGGATCCGCCGGCTGGACCAGGAAGTAGACCGCTGCCACCGATGCGATGAGCAACAGGGAGACGACGGGTCGCCTGAGGCCCGGGTTCAGATCCCGGATCGGAATCATCCGGCCCGCTTCCGGTTGGGTGTGCCTGCCTGCATGCGCAACCCACCCTAGGAGGGTGAGGATCCGTACGCGCAGGCCGGCACGCCCGCGAGTGGTCCATGGGGTAGCAATCCCGGCCTGACGCGCAATAATGAGGAGCATGAGCCAGGCTCGCGAGCAACCCACCCTTCCGGAGCCGGAGGACCAACCACCCACCGACACGACCATCGAGTCCTACGTGCGCGCCGTCGAGGGGTTGGACGCAGGCCGGGTGGCCGGTCCGGCCGCCGCGCTCGCCGAGCTGCTCGAGGCCCGATTGGCGGGGGCTGACGCCCCGCAGGCTCGCCGGGTACTCGACGACCTGCTGGCCGATCCGGGCCACGACTCCCACGATCCCCGGGAATGATGCGGCGATTGGACGTGGAGATGGTCCGGCGCCGGCTGGTCGGTTCACGGAGCGCCGCCGCCCGGGCGATCCGCGAGGGGAAGGTGATCGTGGCCGGCATACCGCTGCCCAAGCCCGCCACGCTGGTGAGCAAGGGCACCCCGCTGCGCTGGGCCGCGTCCCCCCCACGCTATGTCAGCCGGGGCGGGCTCAAGTTGGAGGGCGCCTTGGAGGAGTTCGGTCTCGACGTCGCGGGACTAGACGCCGTCGACGTGGGTGCCTCCACGGGGGGCTTCACCCACTGCCTGCTGGAACACGGCGCAGCTCGGGTGGTGGCCGTCGATGTGGGATACGGACAGATGCACGAGCACCTCCGCAGCGACTCGAGGGTCACGGTCGTGGAAAGGACCAACATCCGGCACGCCGACGCCGATCACCTCGGGGCGCCCTTCGGCGTGGTGGTCGCCGACGTCTCCTTCATCTCCCTCCTGACGATCGCTCCGGCCCTGGTTGGCCTCGGGAACGCCGCCAGCCACTACGTCCTGCTGGTGAAACCCCAGTTCGAGGCCGGGCCCGGCTCGGTCGACCGGCGGGGCGTGCTGCGCGATCCGGCACTGTGGAGCCGCACTGTCGCCGCCACCGTCACCGGACTGTCCGCACGCGGCCTGGGGGCGGTCGGCCTCATCCGGTCACCCATCGAAGGGGCCAACGGGAACCGCGAGGTCCTGGGGTGGTTTCGCCAGGGTCCCATGGTGATCGACCTGGAGCGTGCCGTGGAGGATCTCCGATGAGGATCGCGCTGGTCCCGCACATCCGCCAGGGCCGCACGGTGGCCTGGACGCGGGACATGGTGGCCGCCCTTCAGGAGCGGGGAGTCGAGGTGGTGTCGGCGCCGGACGCTGCCGACCTCATCGGCGTGGACCCGACCCCTTTCGGCGTGAAGGCCGGTCTCGACCTGGTGGTGGCCATCGGAGGCGACGGGACGGTTCTCAAGGCCGTGCGGCTGGGGAGGGGTAGCGGGGCGCCGATCTACGGGATCAACGACGGCCGCCTGGGCTACCTGGCGGACGTCCTTCCGGACGACTTTCCGACGTTCCTGGACCGGATGGCCTCCGGTGAGTGGCTCACCTCGGAACGGATGTTGCTGGCCGCCTCCATCAACGGCGCCCCTCCCACCATCGGTCTCAACGACGTGGTGGTGGAGAAGGTCGAGAACCAGCGGACCGTCCGCCTCGCCATCTCGATAGACGGTGAACCCTTCATCAACTACCCGGCCGACGGGGTGGTGGTGGCGACCGCAACCGGCTCCACCGCCTACAACCTCTCCGCCGGGGGGCCGCTCATCGATCCGGCGCTGGACGTGCTGGTGATGACCCCGGTCGCGCCCCACTTCCTCTTCTCCCGCGCCATGGTGTTCCCGCCGCATCACAGGCTTCGTTTCGAGGTCATGGAGGACCGCTCGGCCGGAGTGGGCGTGGACGGTAGGGAGATCGCCATCATGCGTCCGGGTGATTGGATCGAGGTCGAGGGCGCCGGTCACGTGACGTTCGCCCGCTTCGCCGAGCGTTCCTTCCCGGCATCCGTGAAGCAGAAGTTCTCGCTGGCCTGACCGTGCTTGACGAGCTTTCGGTCAGCAACCTCGGGATCATCGACTCGGCCCGGGTGGGGTTCACGCCAGGCATGGTGGTCGTGAGCGGCGAGACCGGAGCGGGCAAGACGCTGATGCTCGGCGCCCTCCGGATGCTCACCGGGGCCCCCGCTCGTTCGGGGCTCATCGGGCCGCACGGTAAGGAGACGCGGGTCGAGGGCCGGTTCTTCCTGGACGGGGAGGAGGTGGTCCTCGCCCGCTCGATACACCCGGGGGGAAGCCGCGCCTACCTCGACGGACGGATGGTCCCCGCCCGAGCACTGGCCGAGCGGCTCGACGGGGTGGTTGAGATCGTGGGCCAGCACGACCCGCTCTCTCTCACCCGGTCCCGGGCAGTCCGCGCTCTGATCGATCTCCGGGTGGGACCGGGCCCTGTACTGGAGAACTACCGGGACGCCTGGCAGGCACTACGCGAGGTAGAGGCGCTCCGGGCGGAACTCGGTGGAGGCATGCGGGCGCTGGCGCGCGAGATGGATCTGGTGGCCTACCAGGTCGGCGAGATCGATCGGGCCGACTTCCGGCCCGGCGAGGACGAAGAGTTGGAGATGGACTCGAAGCGGCTCGGAAACGCCGAGGAGGTGGCCGAGCTCCTGGCGGCGGCGCACCGGGACCTGAGCGTGGCCCGCGACCGTGTCGGCCCGGTCGTGGATGCGGCCCGGCGGGTTCGAGACCTGGATCCGGCCCGAGTTCTTCTCGCCGAGCTCGTCGAGAGCCTCGAGGCCACGCTCACCGACACGCTGAGCGCCACCCGGGAGGCGTGGGAGGTCACCGAGCCGGACCCCGCCGCCTTGGCCCGCGTCAACCAGCGCCTGAACCTGCTGGGCGATCTGCGCCGCAAGTACGGATCGAACATCGAGGAGATCCACAACTTCCGGCGCCGGGCGCGTGCCCGCCTGGCGGAGATCGAGGCCCTGGTGGAGCGGGCATCCCGCCTGGACGCGGAACATGTCACGGCCGGCGGGAACCTGCTCGAGGCCGGGCGAGAACTCCGGCTCGCTCGCGAGGACGCCTCCGCCCGGATCGCCGAGAGCGCCTGCGGGCACCTGCGAGAACTCGGGTTCAGCGATCCGCTGCTGCGGGTCGAGATCGGGGAGGCCGAGCCACGGGCGTTCGGAGCCGACACCGTGGAGTTGCGATTCGCATCCGACTCCCGGCTCGTCCCCGGCCCGGTGGGCAAGATCGCCTCGGGGGGAGAGTTGAGCCGCCTGGTCCTGGCGCTACGGCTGGCCTCGGGGACGGGCGCCGCCCGGATCGTGGCGTTCGACGAGATCGATTCGGGAGTGGGAGGGACGACCGCCCTGGCGATGGGTTCCAAGCTGGCCCGCTTGTCCGAGAACCGCCAGACCCTCTGCGTGAGCCACCTTCCCCAGGTGGCGGCCTTCGCCGATTCGCACATCGTGGTGGAACGGGAAGGTCCCCGCGCCGGGGTGAGGCCGGTCGAGGAGGACGCCCGCCTCCGCGAGCTGTCCCGGATGCTCTCCGGGCTGGCCGACTCGGAGCGGGGTCACCACCATGCCCGCGAGCTCCGTGCACTCGCCATGGCGAGGCGAGCGCCGGTCCCCGCCGGGTGACCGGGGACCGCACCGCCCCGGATGAACCGCGGCGCCGACACTCCGTTGTGGTAGCGTCTTGCCGGTGACGAAGTTCGTGTTCGTGACCGGCGGGGTGGTCTCCAGTCTGGGCAAGGGGATCACGGCCTCCTCCCTCGGTCGGCTCATGAAGGCCCGAGGCCTTCGAGTGGTCAACCAGAAGCTCGACCCCTACATCAACGTGGACCCCGGCACGATGAACCCCTTCCAGCACGGCGAGGTCTACGTGACCAACGACGGCGGGGAGACCGACCTCGACCTCGGCCACTACGAGCGCTTCACCGATCAGAGCCTGAGCCGCGACTCGAATGTTACCACCGGATCCGTCTACCTGGCGGTGCTCAACAAGGAGCGGCGGGGCGACTATCTGGGCGACACGGTCCAGGTGATCCCGCACATCACCAACGAGATCAAGGACCGCATCCGCCGCCTGGGGGACCGGGATGACGTCGACGTGGTCATCGCCGAGATCGGTGGAACGGTGGGCGACATCGAGATACTGCCCTTCCTGGAGGCGGTCCGCCAGTTCCGGAACGATGTCGGGTACCGCAACGTAGTACACATCCACGTCACGCTGGTACCCCAGATCGGTCCCACCGAGGAGCTCAAGACCAAGCCCACGCAGCACTCGGTGGCCGACCTGCGCTCACGGGGCATCCGCCCCGACATCATCGTGGTCCGCTCGGAGAAGCCCATCGACGATGGTGTCCGCAACAAGATCTCTCTCTTCTGCGACGTCGATCCCGACGCCGTGATCCCGGCCCCGGATGTGGACGACATCTACGAGATGCCCCTCATCCTCCGGGACCACGACCTGGATGACGCCATCGTGGAAATGCTCGGCATCGACGCGCCGGACCCCGACCTGGCCGACTGGCAACGGATGGTCGAGCGCGCCCTGGCCGCCACGCGGACTGTCAATATCGGGCTGGTCGGCAAGTACACGGGCCTACCCGATGCCTACCTGTCCGTGGTGGAAGCCATACGCCACGGTGGCCTGGCCAACAACGTACGGGCCCAGATCCAATGGATCCCCGCCGAAGACCTCGACGGACTGTTCGGGAGCTCCCACCTGGACGATCTGGACGGCATCCTGGTCCCCGGGGGATTCGGCATCAGGGGCATCGAGGGCAAGATACGAGCCGTGACGCATGCCCGTACCAACCGGATCCCCTTCCTTGGCCTCTGCCTGGGCCTCCAGGCCGCCGTGATCGAGTACGCCCGCAACGTGCTCGGCCTCCGCGATGCCCACAGCACCGAGTTCAAGCCCATGACGCCCCATCCGGTCATCGACCTGATGGAGCGCCAGCAGGGCGTCTCCGACAAGGGCGGCACCATGCGGCTGGGCGTCTACCCCGCCCGGCTCAGGGAGGACTCCCTGGTTCGCCGGCTCTACGGAGCAGAGTTGATCTACGAGCGGCACCGGCATCGGTACGAGGTCAACAACCGCTACCGCAAGGACCTCGAACAGGCAGGGCTGGCGCTGACGGGCATCTCGCCCGACGAACAGTTGGTGGAGTTCATCGAGCTGCCCTCTCATCCCTACTTCATCGGCACCCAAGCCCATCCGGAACTCAAGTCGCGACCGCTCGACCCGCATCCTCTGTTCATCGGCTTCATCGCCGCCGCCGATCGCTACCGCCTCGGCCGGGAAGCCGCGCCGGAGATCCTCGGGAGTGAACGGGAGCCCGGCTACGTCTAACCGGGTAATGCGGCGCCATCTGAACGGCTACCTGGCCGTCCTGTCGGTGGAGCGGGGTCTCAGCGACAACACCATCACCGCCTACCGGCGCGACCTGGAGCATTACCTTGACTTCCTGGGTGACCGATCCGCCGCGCCGGAACTGGTGGACGATTTCCTGGCCTGCCTCCATCAGGATGGCATGCGTTCCACCACCATCGCGCGGAGGCTGGCCGCGGTGCGAGGCTTTCACCGGTTCCTGGTGGCTGAGGACCAGGCCCAGGAAGACCCCACCCGGTTCACCGAGACACCGAGGACCCGGATGGGCTTCCCCAAGGCCCTCGATGTCCACGAGGCTATCCGGCTGGTGGAGGCACCGCCGTCGGACACGGCGCTCGGAAGGCGCGACCGGGCACTACTGGAAACCCTCTACGGCACCGCGGTCCGGGTCAGCGAGCTGGTCGACCTCGATCTGACCGATATGGACATCGACACGCTGAGCGCCATGGTCACCGGCAAGGGTGGCAAGCAACGACTCGTACTCCTGGGCAAGCCGGCCGGCCGGGCCATAGGCGCCTACCTGCCCGACCGGCTTGAGATGTGCCGGAGCCGGAGGGATCACGACGCGTTGTTCGTGAACGCCCGCGGCGGGCGGCTGAGCCGCCAGGGTGTCTTCGGGATCGTTCGCGCCCATGCGGAGGCGGTGGGCATACCCCGGACCCGCATCTCGCCCCACGTGCTCCGCCACTCGGCCGCGACCCACATGGTGGAGAGGGGCGCCGACCTCCGCACCGTGCAGGAGATGCTCGGGCACGCCAGCCTCTCCACCACCCAGGTCTACACCCGGATGTCACTCCAGCACCTCCACGAGGTGTACGTGGAGGCGCATCCCAGAGCCCTGCGGTAGGAAGGTACCGAGAGATGGCCCCACCCCCGTCCTTCCAGCACCCTCCGGGATGTCCCGCTACCCGCACCTCGACCAGATGAGGGGACCGAGGATGCGCCCGCTCCACCTGGCGGGCCGTTTCCTCGATGTCACTCTGGCTCGACCGCTGAGACCGGGGGAGCAGGCCGAGGTGGCGGCGCTGCTGAGGAGCGATGCCGAACGGTCGATGTACTGGGACCAGCCCCGGGCGGATCAGCGCCACGGCTTGGCTGCGGCCCGACTCGTCCGCTCAGCCCGGCCCCGGCGGACCGACTTGATTCGGGCGGCGTTGCTGCACGACGTGGGAAAACGCCGCGCCCGGCTGGGACCCATGGGACGGTCCCTGGCGACCGTCCTGGGCCGGCTCGGCATCGGGGGTCCGGCGCGGTTCGTCGACTACCTGGACCACGGCCGGATCGCAGCCCGCCAGCTGGACCGGGCGGGCGCGGAACCGCTGGTGATCGCCTTCGCGCTCCATCACCACGGAAAACGCCCCGACGAGATCCCTCCTGAGGACTGGAACCTGCTCCAAGCCGCCGACAGGGCAGTCTTAGTTGCTAGTTGTGGCTTGTTAGTTGATCCTATGCCTGGCAACTGAGTAGTTGCCGGTGGCCGGTGACCACTGGTCAGACCCCTTGGCACTGATTACCTAGGAGGAGTTGAGAACACATCGGACCGGGTCGGCGTTCCTCGGTTTCCGCGCTACCGCCGCCTACCATCAGCGCATGGCGAGGAGGGAGAGCGCGCGGGCATGACCTACGAGGTGGAGACTCCCGTCTTCGTAGGTCCTTTCGACCTCCTCCTCCAGATGGTCACCCGCCGCCATGTCGACGTCATGGAGGTCAACATCTCCCGCGTCATCGAGGACTACCTGGCGTCCATCGAGGAGAAGGAGGTCAACCTCGAACTGGCCTCCGGTTTCGTCCTGATGGCAGCGATGCTGATCCACCTCAAGGCCCGTTTCCTCCTGCCGGAGCCCGACCAGGTAGACCTCGAGGACGAGATGGAATTACTCGACCAGCGGGACCGGCTGCTGGCTCGGCTGCTCGGCTTCCTGACCTATCAAGGCGTCGCGACGGTCCTTCGCGAGCGTCTGAGGGAAGGTTCGCACTACGTGGGCCGCTCGGCCGGCATCGACCAGGACCTCGGCACCCGCTACCCGCCATCCCTACCGGACGGGGTGACACCGGCTGCGCTGGCCGAGATCATGACCTCCCTCGGCGAGGAAGTACGGGCCGAGACGGAAATACCGCTGGATCACTTCGATCTCGACCTCCCGTCGGTGGAGGACGCCATCGCCGCCATCCGGCGGAGGGTGGCTGCCGAGCTCGAGTCCACGTTCGAGCAGCTGGTGGCGCACTGCTCGAATCGGGCGGAGGTGGCGGCCTACTTCCTGGCGGTCCTCGAACTGGCCCGATGGGGATTCGTGTCGGTATCCCAGCAGGACCCGGACGACATCTCGGTGCGCCATTCCGATGCCAGCCCCGCCGGTAGCCGGGTGGGGTTGTGAACACTCCCGCCGCCCTCGAGGCGATCCTCTTCGTCGCCGAGCATCCCGTTCCCGAGTCCGAGCTGGCCCAGGTCTTGGAGACGCCGCTGACCGCGGTCAGGGAGGTCCTGACCGACTGGGCGCGCCAGCTGGAGGTCGATGACCGCGGTATCGCTCTCCGCCACGTGGCGGGCGGGTGGCGCCTCTACACCAAACCGGAGGCATTGCCGTATCTGGAGCGCTTCGCCACCACCGACGGCGGCGCCCGGTTGTCACCCGCGGCCCTCGAGGTGCTGGCTGTGGTGGCGTACCGCCAACCTGTCACCCGCGGCCAGATCTCCGAGCTACGCGGGGTTGACTCCGCCTCCGCCCTCCGCACCCTGGTACGCCGCGGCCTGATCGCCGAGGAGGGCCGGCTCTCCACCCCGGGCCATCCCGCCATCTACGGCACCACCGGCCGCTTCCTCGAAGCCCTGGGCATGGCATCCCTGGCCGAGTTGCCGCCCCTCACCGACCACATGCCCGCGCCCGAGATGGCGGAGGCGCTGGACCGCCCGCCGACCCGTTCCGGTGAGCTCCCGACCACCGAGGGCTGAACGCCTTCAGAAGGTGATCGCCAGGAGCGGTCTGGCCTCCCGCCGGGTAGCCGATTCGATGATCCTGGACGGTCGGGTACGCGTGGACGGGCAGACCGCCGTCCCCGGCCAGAGGGTGGATCCCGGCCGGGCCGAGGTGGTGGTCGACGGGGTCCCGCTCCCGGTCGATCCCGATCTGGTCTACTACCTGCTGCACAAGCCGTTGGGGGTGATCAGCACCACCAGCGACCCCCACGGCCGGACGCCGGTGGTCGACCTGGTGCCCTCCCATCCCATGGTGTACCCCGTCGGACGCCTCGATGCGGACTCGACCGGGCTGCTGCTCCTGACCAACGACGGCTCCTTCGCCAACCTCGTCGCCCATCCGCGCTCAGGCATCACCAAGACCTACGAGGTGCTGGTTCGGGGGAGTCCATCCCCGGCCGACCTGACCCGGCTCCGCCGGGGCGTCGAGCTGGAGGACGGCCCGGCCGTGCCGGTGGCGGTGCGTAGGATCGGTGCGGCAGGAGGACGCTCCCATCTCGAGTTGATCATGGCCGAAGGACGCAACCGAGAGGTTCGCCGCCTGTGCGCGGCGGCCGGTTATCCGGTGGTGCGCCTCCACAGGGTGGCTATCGGCCCCCTGCGCGACCGGGCGCTCAAGCCCGGGGATTGGCGGAACCTCGACGTGAACGAGGTGCGGGCGTTCCATCGGGCAAGCAAGGGACTACGGGTCCATCACGGCGGGACGCCCGGATGAACACCTATGAAGTGAGGCCTCGAACGGTTGCCGACCGCACGGTCAGGCCGCCGGGCTCCAAGAGCATCACCAACCGAGCCCTGATAGCCGCCGCCCTCGCCGCGGGTGAGTCCCGCCTCGCCAACCCGCTCCGGAGCGACGACACCGCCGCCATGATCGGATGCCTCCGGAATCTGGGTGTCCATGTCTCGGAAACCGGTGACGGGTTGGTAGTGAGATCCGACGGCGTGCTACGGGGCGGAGGGCGCCTCGACGCGCGAGCCTCCGGAACGACCGCCCGCTTCATCACCGCCGCCGCGGCGCTCGCCGGCGGTCCGAGCGTCATCGACGGGACCGCCCGGATGCGGGAGCGACCCATCGGGCCCCTCGTGGCGGCGCTCCGGGGTCTCGGGGTGGAAATCGACGCCGACCGGGACGGCTCGTACCCGCCGGTCCGGACATCCGGAGGGGGTATCCGGGGCGGCCGGATCACGATCGACGGGACCGTCTCCAGCCAGTTCATCTCGGCCGTGCTGCTCAGCTCGCCGCGAGCGGCGCGGACCGTGACGATCCGGCTGTCCGAGGGGACGGTGTCCCGCCCCTACCTGACCACGACGTTGGAGGTCATGGCCTCCTTCGGGGCCGATGCCCGCTGGATCGACCCCGACACGATCACCGTCGCTCCGACCGGCTACCGGCCGACCTCGTTCGAGGTGGAGGCCGACGCCTCCGCCGCCGTCTACCCGTGGGCCGCGGCCGCCGTCACCGGCGCCACCATCACGGTGGCCGGCATCCACCCCCGCAGTACCCAGGCCGACATGGCCGCCCTGGGCGTGCTGGAAGGTATGGGATCGGTGGTGACCACCCCCGGCCGGGGGATCGCGGTGACCGGCCCTCCGCGCCTGGAGGGCGTGGACGCCGACCTCAACCATTGCCCGGATGCGGCACTTGGCCTGGCGGTGGTCGCCACGTTCGCGCGCTCCTCCACACGGTTCACCAACATCGCCAACCTCCGTGTGAAGGAGACCGACCGGCTGGCCGCCCTCGAGGCCGAGCTCACCAGGCTGGGCGCCCGGGTGGAGACGGGGGCCGACTGGATCGAGATCCATCCCGGTCCGCCCCGCCCGGCGTGTATCCGCACCTACGATGACCACCGGATGGCCATGTCCTTCGCGATAGCGGGCCTGGTCCGGCCCGGAATCGTCATCGAGGACCCTGACTGCGTGGCCAAGACGTGGCCCGGGTTCTTCGAGATGCTCGAGTGCCTGTGAACGTTGCCGCGGAGTTGGTGGTAGCCATCGACGGGCCCGGAGGGGTCGGCAAGACCACGGTCTCTCGGGGGGTGGCGCGGGCACTCGGCTACCAGAGCCTCGACACCGGTGCCTTCTACCGGGCCGCAGCCCTGCTGGTGAGACTCCACCGGACCGATCCGGACGACGAGGCCGCGGTCGCGGCGGTGCTGTCCGGCGCCGATCTCGACTATCGGGACGGCGTCATGCTCGTCGAAGGCGTCGACGTCAGCACAGCCATCCGCACGGAGAGCATCACCGCCGCGTCGTCCCGCCTGGCGCGGCTTCCGGGTCTCCGGCTGGTGCTCGTGGAGCGCCAGCGGGCCTGGGTTGCGGCGCGCGGGGGTCGAGCAGTGGTCGAGGGGCGCGACATCGGAACCGTCGTCTTCCCCGGCGCGGGCGTCAAGATCTACCTCGACGCCACGCCCGACGTGCGGGCTCGCCGGAGGGCCGGACAGACGTCCACCGCGCTCGGGGAAGTCGCCACGCAACTGGGGAGACGGGACCGGCTCGACTCGACCCGGGCTGTGTCCCCTCTGGCCCCGGCTCATGACGCGGTGTCCATAGACACCGGCGCCCTCACCGCCGCCGAGGTCATATCCCAGGTGCTGGAGCTCTGCCGCGATCGGGGCGTCGGGCCTGCCGCCGGCCCCGCTCGGAGGTAGCGGACCCGGGATTAGGATCCTGCCAAACGCTTGGCGGTTCCTCTTGTCCCCTCCCAAACCTCTCGTCGCCGTCGTGGGCCGACCGAACGTGGGAAAGTCGACCCTGGCTAACCGCATCGTGGGTCACCGAGCCGCGGTGGTGCAGGAAAAGCCGGGGGTCACCAGGGACCGGCGCGAGTTCCCGGCGGAATGGAACGGCCGCAGCTTCACGGTGGTCGACACCGGTGGGTGGCAGCAGGGCAAGGATGCCGATCTGATCGAGGACATCTGCATCCAGGCCGAGATGGCAATTGCCTCCGCCGACCTGATCCTCTTCGTCGTCGACGCCCAGGGTGGGATCACCACCGATGACGCGGCGGTCGCCCGGCTCCTGCGGCCCGAGGCCGGTCGCGTGGTGATGGTGGCTAACAAAGCCGACAACGACGCCGTGTCGAGGGAGTCGGGATCCTTCAACCGGCTCGGTCTGGGCGAGCCCATGCCGGTATCGGCCATCCACGGTCATGGAGTGGCGGACCTGCTGGATGTCCTGGTCCGGCGCCTACCGGACCGTCCGGATGGGGACGTCGTCGAGGACCCGGTGCCCGACGTAGCGGTGATCGGACGCCCCAACGTGGGGAAGTCCACCCTCCTGAACCGGCTGGTGGGGGATGAGCGCGTGCTGGTGTCGCCCGTACCTGGCACCACGCGGGACCCGATCGACGTGATGATCGAGCTGGACGGCGCCGGTTACCGGCTCATCGACACCGCCGGCATGCGCCGCAAGCCGAAGATGTCGGAAGACGTCGAGTTCTTCTCGGTGCTGAGGGCGCAGGAAGTGCTACGGCGCGCCCACGCCGCCCTCCTGATGGTGGACGCGGCCGACGGTGTCACCCACCAGGACCAGCGAATTGCCCGCCTGGCCGCCGATTCCGGCGCGGCGCTGGTGATCCTGGCGAACAAGTGGGACGCGGCCGACCTCGAACGGCGGGAGCAGACCACGTACGAGCTGGGCGCCAGACTGGGTTTCGCCGGCTGGGCCCCGGTTCTCCGCATCTCGGCCCTCACCGGCGCCCGCCTGCACCGGCTGGGTCCTGCACTCGAGACGGTGCTCGAGAACCGAACCCGCCGCATTCCGACCGGCGTCCTCAACCGGCTCATCACCGAGTTGGCGGCCGAGCATCCGCCTCCCATGAGGAGAGGCCGGCGCCCCAGGATCCTCTTCGCCGCGCAATCCCGGTCGGTCCCTCCCACCATCGCCCTGTTCGTCAAGGGAAAGCTCGACCGGCCCTACCTGCGTTTCCTGGAGAGGCGGCTCCGCCAGGCCTACGACTTCACGGGCACGCCGGTCCGGATAGTGGTGCGGCGTGGCGGCGGGCGCGCCGGCGGCCGATGACCGGTCCGGGCGGCCCCGACACGGACCGCCATCCACCCGGCGCTCCGCTCAGCTTCAAGCTGATGGTCGCGCTGGCGGCGCTGTACCTGGGCTGGCGCCTGGTACAGGGAGTGATCGCCCTCTACCGGTGGGCACTCTGAAGGAATAGCGGGATGGTCGGGCTGGCGGGATTTGAACCCACGACCTCTTGACCCCCAGTCAAGCGCGCTACCAAGCTGCGCCACAGCCCGTCTTCGCAGAGTGTATCACCCGGCCTCCCGGCTTTATGGGCGCGTTGTCTGTCAACGAAACAGCCACGCGTGTCATTGGCGGTCGTCGGCGCCCCGGCGCTGCCTAGGCCAAGCCACACCGCCATCCCAACTAGCCTCCCACCCGACGCCGAAAGGGGAGACCAGGGCCATGCCGGTCAGGGGGAAGTTCCAAGCATCCACGCGGCCGGCGATAGCGGCGGTGCTGCTGGCGATGGCTGCTCACGGGTGCGGGGGCCCGGGTGGTCCGGGTGATACGGCCGCTACGACTCCGGCGGCCACCCGGGCGCCAACCACGGATGGCCAGACCACGTCGACATCCGCCCCTCCTTCCACGGGAGCCGGGGAGACATCCGCGTCACCGGACGCGCCGCGCCGTCGGCCGGCTTCACCTACGAGGTCGCCATCTTCAGCAACCCGACCACCGACAATCCGTGGGCCTACTTCGACACGGAGCCGGACGTGTGGAACCAGTACACCCTGGCCGGCACCCTCCCGTCCCTGTACGGGTCCGCCTTCCCGACCTTCACCATCATTCCCGTTCTGGCTGCGGATGCAGAGCCCCCGCAAGGCGCCGCTGACGGCGACCGCTGGGTGATCGATGTGACCATGCGCCCCGGGGCCGAATGGAGCGACAGAACACCGATCACAGCCCACGACGTCGCCTTCACGTTCAACGCCGTGAAGGACCTGGAGATGGGTGGCAACTGGCTCGCCGCCCTTCCCATGGCCCGCCCGGACGATCCCCAGACCGAGGAGGACGACACCTACGACGGCCTGATCTCGGTGGAGGCGCTGGACGACCGCACGGTGCGTTACACCTGGAGCGCCCGGCCCGGGCTGGCGCAGTGGCAGTTCGGAGCGGCCCAGTCCCCGATCTTCCCGGAGTCGTTCTGGGGCCCGCACGTCGAGGCCGCCGATGAGCCCGCCGATCTCTACGCCGTATCGGGAATAGCGGCGCCCTCGGGCGGGTCGATGATCTACGACCGCCGGGAGCCGGGCGCCTTCGTCCGGACCGAGGCCAATCATGGCGTGTTCGGCAGGGGCGACGTCGTGACCAGTTACTCGACCGGAGGCGCCACCAGTGAAGGCGCGGCCTCCTGGGAAGTGGGGGACACGTCAGGAGAGGTACTGGCGCGGTGGGCCGAAGGTCCCCACGCCGCCGCCGCCATCTACTCGGTCTACGACACCCAGGATGCTGCGGTCCTCGCCCTGCGGGACGGCGAGGTGGACTTCATGCTCAACCCGCTCGGCCTCCAGCGCGGCCTGCAGTCCACCGTCATCGAGGCGGGCGACCTCGAAGTGATCGCCAATTCACCCAACGGCTTCCGCTACGTGGCGTTCAACACCCGCCGTTTCCCCGGATCCGAGCCCTCCTTCCGGCAGGCCATCGCCTGCATCATCGACAAGGACTTCATGGCCACCAACGTTCTCCAGGGCGTGGCGACGCCGCTCAACTCGTTGATCCCGCCCGGCAACACCTACTGGGCCAACCCGGACGTGTTCGTCTGGTGCGGCGGGTTGGGCATGGAGGAGCGGGTCAACACCGCCGTTCAGATCCTCAAGGACGCGGGGTGGACCTGGGAGGTTGAGCCGCAATGGGATGCGGACAACCAGGATGTTTTACCTCAAGGTGAAGGATTGCGCGGTCCCGACGGCACGGCGGTCGCGCCCATGGAACTGCTGGCGCCCGGTCCGGGATACGATCCGCTGCGGGCTACCTACAGCTTGTTCATAGCCGACTGGGCAACCGACCTGGGCGTCCCCTTGCGGGCGCAGCCGACCGAGTTCTCGGTAATCGTGGACAAGGTGTTCGGTCCGATCGATTGGGACATGTACATGCTCGGATGGTCCACCACCATCTTTCCGGACCACCTGGCCGACTTCTTCGAGACCAGGGCCGATTCGGCCACGACCGGAGGGT
>JAPPGU010000060.1 GCA_028821265.1 bacterium
GACCTATCGTTGGGAGATGGCGGTGAGTTGGGAACGGGACGACGGCGTGGTCACCTTGGCCGAGGGAATCCCCGGAACGGAGCGCCGCAGATACGGCGGCGGTTCCGGTCCGGCGACCTGGGGCAGGAGCTTGGCCTTCGCGGTTGCGCCGACCGGCGTGTGGTACGGATCGGCCGACGACTACGAACTAGAGCACGTTGACTGGACCGGCCGCATCACGCGCATCGCGCGATGGGCGGGGCCGGATCTCGAAGTCACCAGCGCGCATCTGGACCGGTACTTGAGTGCCTATCTGGCGCGGTACGACACTCCGGCGGAGCGGCGGAGCTTCGAGCGGGAGAGCTGGCCCGGCATTCGCGACGATCTGCCGGATCGCTTCCCCGCCTACGAATCGGATGGCCTCTTGGCGCTGCCGGACGGCAGCGTGTGGGTCACGACCTACACGCGGTGGGCACTGCGGAAGGAACTCAACCTGCTGGACCCGGCTGGCCTCTGGGTTCGTCGGGTCACCATCCCGGCGCGGTCGACTCTCCTCGACGCGGGCGTGGACTGGGTGCTCCTGCTTGAGCGCGGCGAATTCGATGAGCAAAGCGTGGCAGTCTACGAACTGGTGGAGGGCTCGTGACCGACGGCACGCGGGTTCGCGACAGCGCGGGGGACCCGAACCATCGAGAATCCGCGTTCCCCCGATTGCTCGCGAGAGGGCTGGCGGGTCGGTTCCGAGCCGAAGGTTCCGCATCGGGGATTCCGATGGCGATTCCGCCCCCTATTCAGGCGGCACGACAGACGGGGGGTCTAGGGGGGCGGAGCCTCCCCCTGCCAACTTCTGGCTCACATTGGATGGCACGAACGCCGCTCCTCCCTCTCGCGGCCTTGCTGGCCTGCGGCGATGCCGGGGCCGGATCGGCCACCGGCACTACCGGAACTCTGGACGGCCCAGACGTGATCGTGAACGCCGTCACCGAGGAACTCTTCACTGTGGGGTCAGTTACCGGAGACGACTGGGACATCTTCGGCAACGTGGGGTCCGTCCACTTCGACGCCGAGTCCAACCTACACATCCTCGACAACCAGACCGACCAGATCTTCGTGGTCGGCCCGGACGGGTCGCTGGTCCGCACAGTCGGCGGGTCAGGCGAGGGGCCCGGCGAGTTCAATGGCGTCACCAGGTTCTTCGTGGCGCGCAACGGCTCGTACACGGTGTTAGGGAATGGAGACCGGCGCATCGATCTCCTGGAACCCGGCGGCAACTTCGTGCGGCGCATTAACCTTGACCCCGCAACGACGGGAATGATCCTGACGGAAGCGGTCTTCCCCGACGGATCGCTGCTCATCTCCCAGGTCGTGCGCTTCGACTGGAACAACGTGGCGGCCGGATTTGAGCTGCCCGAAGAGGAAAGCCGCCCCCTGTGGATTCTGCCCTTTCCGCTGGACGGAGACCCGGAAACGCTGTACCACGCCTGGGAACTCGCCGAGACCGAGGTTGTGTCGGGAGAGTCTACGCCGGGGGAGATTGTGCTCTACGCGGGCCGCGCCTTCGAGCCGCCTCTCGACCTCGACGTACTGACCGATGGCCGCGTGGCGCTGATCGACTCGACTGGGTATCGTGTCAAGCTGCTCGGTCGTGGCGGCGAAGTGACCGGCACGATTGAGCGCCCGATCACACCGCTTGCCGTGGACGAAGCGATCCGAGAGGCCGAGCGCGAGCGCTACCGCGAGCGGTATCCACAAGCATCGTCGGATGCGCCAGCGGCCCAAGTGGTTGTGAGGCGGGAGGGTGCGGAGTCGCTCACATTCGCGGACGAGGTGCCAGTGCTCACCGGAATCAAGGTGGACTGGGAGGACCGCATCTGGGTGAAGCGAACCGGTCCCACGGGTGATGGAGACGACGGCCCCATCGACATCGTGACGCCCGCTGGGGACTACATCGGCACTCTGCCGCCGGATGGGCTACGGACGCCGGATGCCTTCGGTCCCGGTGGACTCATGGCCTACATCGAAAGCGGCGACTTGGACGTGCCGACCGTCCGCGTGGTGAGGCTGATTGCGCTGGAACCGCAAGGGTAGAGCAATCCGCGAGGTCCGCCAGCGTCCGCTAACGTCGAATGGAATCCCGTTGCAGAATAGGGATGAATTCTATCAGATCAGAATAGAGGAACTAAATGCGCATCGTCGTCCTCCGGGCTCTCGAAGCGGGCCAACGCCGTAAGCGCCCGCTCGATGGCAACGAGGCGGGCGAGGACCTCGACGGCCTCGGCCGCCGATACGCGGGCGGTGACGACGGCGGTGCGGCGCTGAGGCATCACGCCGCACCGGCACGGGGGAAGGGGGGCGGAGCCCCCGTCCGCGATCTCCACGGGAGCGCGATTCGCGGGGGGATCGAAGGGGGGGCGGAGGCCACCCCTCGCCAGCCCCGGTGTATGACACGGGGTAGGCTGGCTGAACGACCTTAGACGCGCCAAACACCCCCTTGGGCGCCGCGCCCAAGACCCGGCGACCGCCGCCGACGCCGCAGTGACCGGAGCCCCTCCACGAGCGCTCCGGGGAACCCGTTCAGACGCACCTCGCGAGGCGCGGCTGGCGGTCG
>JAPPGU010000010.1 GCA_028821265.1 bacterium
AGCCCCGCCGCGACCACCAGGACCGCGGACACCGCGACCTGCGCCGCCACCAGCATCCGCTGGCGGCCGCCGCGGCCCGTCACCCGGGGCCCGGTCGCCCCCGCGAGGGCCGGCGGCCGGATAGACGTCACGAGCAGCAGGCCGAGGCAGACCGCCGCCCACGTCCCTGCCGCGACGGCCAGCGTCCAGAGCGGGGCGCCGGCACCGGGGCCCGCCGCCTCGCCGAGCGGCGCGAGCTGCGGCAGCGCCGACAGGACGGAACCCACCCAGCGCAGAGCAACGAGCGCGGCCAGTCCCCCGGCCGCGACCAGCACCGCCAGCTCCGCCGCGAGGGGACGGACGAGGTCTCGGCGCGACGCCCCCAGCGCGCGCCGCACCGCCAGCTCGTGGGCCTGCTCGGCCCCGCGGGTCAGCAGCAGCAGGACCATGTTGCTGCACGCGGCCAGGAGGAAGACACCCGTGATGACGGCCAGCACGGTCAGGAACCGGGTGGCCTCGCGGTGATACTCGGGACCAAGCCGGAGGTGATTGACGTGCCGGGCGACGAAGTGCCGGGCGACGAAGCGCCCGTCCCCGGTCCGCACCTCCGCGGACTCGGCGGGCAGACGGTCCCGGGCCAGCGCCGCCAGCACCTCGGCGTCGCCGCGCGATGCCGACGCGCCGAGCCGCCCGACCGGGTCCAGCCAGGGCCAGGGACCGAGCACGTAGGGACGGTCGGGCAGGAGCTGGGGGACCGCCGCCAGCGGTACCCAGAAGTCCGGGTCGTGGGCGGGGCCGGGAAGCGGGTTGGCGGCGACGCCGACGACCGTGAACGCCTGCGGTCCCAGACGTAGGGTCCGCCCGACGATGCCCGGATCGCGACCGAACCGCGTCGTCCAGGCGCGATGGGAAACGACGGCCACCGACGGCACGCCGCCCGGGTCGTCGTCCGACGGCGCCAGCAGCCGACCCTGCGTCGGCACCGCCCCCAACAACGTGAAGAAGCCGCCGGAGACCAGAGTGGCGTCGACCCGCGTGGGGGCGCCCCCGTCGACCATCGTGAAGTCGAAGCTCCCGAAGGCCGCGAGGGAGTACGCCTCCGCCTCCGCCCCCACCTCGTGCAGCCGGAGGTACTCGGGATGGCTGAGGGGCGAGAAGTAGCCGTCCTCGACCCAGGTGGTGAGCGTGAAGAGCCGGTCCGACCCGGGCAGGTCGAGCGGCCGCCAGAAGTGCCGATCCAGCGTCGACAGCACCACCGCCGGGATGCTGAACGCGAGGGCCTGTTCAGCGTCAACTACTTTTGCCGCTTGACGACGACCATTTTTGCCGGTTCCGGTCGTCGTGGATCGAGAAACAGCCGGGACCGGAGCACGCCGCGGCACGCGGCGTGCTCCGGCTTCGAAGGTCGGCGTCGCCGTGGTCTACCTTGAGCAGCACAGTCCCCCGGTGGCTCCGAATCCGGCGGTCCGCCGCGTTCCCGTGAGCGTAGTGGTCGGCCGGGACGCCCCCGTCCAGGCCGGGCCGCAAGGCCCACAATTGCCATCCGAGCCGCGGGGCGGGCGGTGTGTCACCCGCAGGGCCGTAGCGGAGCGGAGGACGTGCGCAGCACGTTGACACGCCGGCCGCCCCGCAGCTACGCGTCCCCGACCTCCCGACAGGGCTGTGTGCGTCGCGGGGAGCGCGAAGGGCCTCCGGATGCCGGGCGCCCAGCGCGGCTTCGTGGCCGCCAACCGGAAGCCATCGCCAGTGGTCTAGCCGTCACGCCCGAAGCCCCTGGGCAGCTCGACAGCCTCCAGGTCCGACAGGTCCAGGTCGCAGACCTGCTCGAGCAACTCCGCGGTCACGGACCCGGCGAGGGATGCCGGCAACGCGTCCCGCCACTCCTGATACTGGTCCTGCAGCGTCAGGAGCGTCTGCACCGCGTCGTTCCACTGCTGTGGCCGCGACCTCCGGTCCGCCGGCCGCCGGTACCGGAGCGGGGACTCGCCGGCCTGCCACCGCTCCCGGTAACGCGCCTGCCGCTCCGCGTTCGTCAACGCCACGATCAACTCCACACCGTTACGTAACGGACCGGTGACAGGCAGACCGGCGCCCGGACGTTCACGACGTCGAGCGTCGGCGGGCTCGCGGCAACAGCGGACCGGGAGCACGACCGCGGGTGGCAGGTGCGGGCGGCGATTTCCGGCGCGACCGGTCCGTGCGGTAGCTGGGTACGTCGAATTCGATCACGACCGCGTGGTGTACGAGGCGGTCGATCGCCGCGGCCGTGGCCATCTGGTCGCGGAAGATCCGGTCCCACTGGCTGAAGACCAGGTTGCTCGTCACCAGCACCGAGCGCCGCTCGTAGCGCTCGGCCAGAAGCGTGAAAAGCACCTCGGCTTCGTCGGGACTTTGCTGAACGTAGCCCAGGTCGTCGAGCAAGATTGCCTCGAAGAGATCGAGCTTTCGGAGGGCGCGGGGCAGGTCGAGGTCGCGTTTCGCACCGAGCAGCTCCTGCACCAGGGCGTAGGCCGGGGCGCACAGCACGCTGTGGCCGGCCTCGACCAGCGCATGCCCGACGGCGCAGAGCGCGTGGCTCTTGCCCACGCCCGG
>JAPPGU010000071.1 GCA_028821265.1 bacterium
GCATTTCCGCCGGCAGCGGGGTGACCGAGGGCGGCGACGCCGTCTTCACGGTGACCGCCAGCCCGGCGCCTTCGGCCAACCTGGACGTGAGCGTCACGGTGTCCCAGAGCGGCGACTACGGGGCGGCCACGGGCCAGCGCACGGTGACCGTCCCCACCACGGGCAGCGTCACCCTCACCGTGGGCACCACCGACGACGCCGCCGACGAGACCGACGGCTCGGTCACCGCCACGGTGAACGCCGGCAGCGGCTACACCGTGTCCTCGTCCCAGGGCGCGGCCACGGTGGCCGTGTCCGACAACGACGCCGCCCCCACGCCGGTGGTGAGCGTCACTGCGGGCAGCGGGGTGACCGAGGGCGGCGACGCCTTCTTCACGGTGACCGCCAGCCCGGCCCCGGCGGCCAACCTGGCGGTGAGCGTCACGGTGTCCCAGAGCGGCGACTACGGCGCCACCACGGGCCAGCGCACGGTGACCGTCCCCACCACGGGCAGCGTCACCCTCACCGTGGGCACCACCGACGACGACGCCGACGAGACCGACGGCTCGGTGACGGCCACGGTGAACGCCGGCAGCGGCTACACGGTGTCCTCGTCCCAGGGCGCGGCCACGGTGGCCGTGTCGGACAACGACGACGCCCCCACGCCGGTGGTGAGCGTCAGCGCGGGCAGCGGGGTGACCGAGGGCGGCGACGCCGTCTTCACGGTGACCGCCAGCCCGGCCCCGGCGGCCAACCTGGCGGTGAGCGTCACGGTGTCCCAGAGCGGCGACTACGGCGCGACCACGGGCCAGCGCACGGTGACCATCCCCACCACGGGCAGCGTCACCCTCACCGTCGGCACCACGGACGACGACGCCGACGAGACCGACGGGTCGGTCACCGCCACGGTGAACGCCGGCAGCGGCTACACGGTGTCCTCGACCCAGGGCGCGGCCACGGTGGCCGTGGCCGACGACGACGACGCCCCCACGCCGGTGGTGAGCGTCAGCGCGGGCGGCGGGATCACCGAGGGCGGCGACGCCACCTTCACGGTGACCGCCAGCCCGGCGCCTTCGGCCAACCTGGACGTGAGCGTCACGGTGTCCCAGAGCGGCGACTACGGCGCCACCACGGGCCAGCGCACGGTGACCGTCCCCACCACGGGCAGCGCCACCCTCACCGTGGGCACCACCGACGATAACGCCGACGAGGCCGACGGGTCGGTGACGGCCACGGTGAACGCCGGCAGCGGCTACACCGTGTCCTCGACCCAGGGCGCGGCCACGGTGGCCGTGTCCGACGACGACGCCGCCCCCACGCCGGTGGTGAGCGTCAGCGGCGGCAGCGGGATCACCGAGGGCGGCGACGCCGTCTTCACGGTGACGGCCAGTCCGGCCCCGGCGGCCAACCTGGCGGTGAGCGTGACGGTCTCCCAGAGCGGCGACTACGGCGCCACCACGGGCCAGCGCACGGTGACGATACCCACCACGGGCAGCGTCACCCTCACCGTCGGCACCACCGACGACGACGCCGACGAGACCGACGGGTCGGTGACCGCAACGGTCAACGCCGGCAGCGGCTACACCGTGTCCTCGTCCCAGGGCGCGGCCACGGTGGCCGTGTCCGACGACGACGCCGCCGCGCCGGAGGTGGAGATCAGCGTCACCGTGGAGGACGCCTCGGCGGTGGAGGGCGACGTGCTGGAGTTCCGGGTGCGGCTGTCCGAGGCGTCCACCGAGGAGATCAGGATCAGATGGAACACCGCGCCTGCGTACCACCTGCTGGACGACCGGGCGCACATGACCGACTATCAGTACACGGAGGGTGAGCTGGTGTTCGCGCCGGGGGTGACGGAGCTGACGGCGGAGGTGTGGCTGGAGTACGACGACGATGAGGAGCCGGACGAGTACTTCGTGGTGGAGGCGTACCTGCCCGGGACCCTCTACCCGCCCGACGCCGTGGGAACCATGACCATCGTGGACGACGACTAGCCCGGGGCCTCTGAATCAGCAAAGCGCCACAAGGGGCCGGCGGCGATGCTGCCGGCCCCTTGCGTTGTTCCACGGAATGGAACACCGCCCGAGGTGGCGGTCCGGCGCTCCCGGTGCGGCGCTGGCCGGGGAATGGCTATGTCCTTCCTTGCCGGCGCGACCGGTAGAGGCTGCCCCGGCAGATGGCCGGAGCGGCCTCGCCTGGTTGCCGGGAGTTATCCAGGTTGAGGCGCAGGGAGCGCTCTCAGACGGCGAGATCCGGCCTTGAGAGAAACACGCAACCATTGTGCGGGACTGTGTATTGGTGGCCCCTTTCGGCGCTCGTTGGCGAAAGGAGCGTTCCGGCCAGCGACATTTGCATTGCTGGCCGGAACGCTGGTAATGTTGGTTATGCAAGAACGCGAACTGAAGGTCACAGGTGGCTCTCGGTTCGGCGCCGTCGGCAGGCGGTGATGAAGCGAAGCTCCCTGGGAATGTCGGAACGGGCGGCCGGCCGGTCAGGAGGATATGATGGCGTTGTCGGTGGGCGGGACGGTGGAGCGATGCGCCAACTGGAGGGTGGCGGCGGCGGCATTGGCGG
>JAPPGU010000077.1 GCA_028821265.1 bacterium
TCCCTTCACCGGTGAGTTGATAGTGGTCGACGACGGTTCGACCGACGGAACGCAGCATCGGCTGTCCCAGCACGACGACCCTCGTGTGAGGGTCTTCCAACAGCCCAAGAACCGCGGAAAGGGCGCCGCGGTGCGGAGGGGCTTCGGCGAGGCAGGCTGCGAGTTCGTGGTGATCCAGGACGCCGACCTCGAGTACGACCCCGCCGACTGGGACGCGCTGCTGGCGCCTCTGGCGAGCGGTGACGCCGACGTGGTGTACGGAGTCCGCACACAGGAAGGCCCGTCGCGTAGGGCGCCGTATTTCTGGCACATGGTCTGCAACCGGTTGCTGACGCTGCTGTCGAACATGTTCACCGGCGTGCGCCTGGCCGATGTGGCGACCTGCTACAAGGCGTTCCGCCTCGAGGTCGTACGATCCCTCGACCTGCGCGAGAACCGCTTCGGGATTGACACGGAGATCACAGCGAAGGTGGCCGCCGGAGGTTGGCGCATCTGGGAGACCAACATCTCTTACACAAGCAGAAACTATGCCGAAGGCAAGAAAATCACATGGAAGGACGGCATCGCTGCCTTCGTGTGCATCGTCCGCTACGGGATTTCCGTACGTGTCCGCAAACTCGGGAGGAGCGCCTGACCGGGCCGCTCGGCCGCCTCCCGGGTTGGGCGATCCGACCCGCCCCACGCTTCAGTCGCTTCAGCCGTCCACACAATCGCTCGAGCCACCCACCCAATCGGCGAGCACTTCGAGAATCTCCTGTGACGGGCTTGACTCCGGCAGCCGGGGAGCGCGTCGCCAGCGTTCGGGGTCTGCCAGGAACGCCTCTACCAGCGCAGGGTCATAGCGGCTCAGCACGGCGTTCTCACCGAGGCCGTCGGGTCGGTCGGTCCGGTTTCGCCACAGCAGTACAGGCACACCCAGAAGCGCGCACTCCTCCTGGATGGAGCCCCCGTCGGTGATGGCGAACGGTGCCCGTGCGAGCGCCCTGACGAACTCGTCGTAGGGCACCATCGGCACGAGCTCTACGCCGGAGGCTTCCAGGTCCGCTTGACCGGCGGATCCGAGCGCCCGTCGGGTGGGCTCGTGCACATACCAGCGCACCGCGGTTGTCTGCGCCAGCCGCGTGATCGTATGCACCAGCGCCTGTCTCCGTTGCCGCCGGAACAGGTTCTCCACCCGGTGCATGGTCACCACCGCGGGGCGTGTCCGGCGTGGCGATCCGCGTGAGTGAGTGCCACCCGACATGCCGGTCGTAGACGGCGTGGTACCGGCTGCGCGCGGCGCCAGGGCAGCGCGGAGCGCATCGCTAACCGTGTTGGACGATCCGGTGATGATTCGCCCTTTTACGCGGCGCTTGCGTAGGTCCTGGGCTGCTACGCCGTCGGGCGCCAGGAGCAGATCGGCGAGCCGGTCGACGACAACCCGGACGATCTCTTCCGGAAAGGGATGCAGCCACCGATGGCTGCGCAGGCCCGCCTCCACGTGTGCCAGTGCCAGCCCGGCGCGTTTCGCCATGAGCGCGCCGACCAGCGCTGTCGGAGTGTCGCCGTGAACCACGCAGATTCCCCGGCGCCCGCCGAAGACGGTTCGCAAGAGCCGCCGCCGCAGCACCAGCTTGCGGCCGAGTCCCGCCGCCCACCACAACGCCGCAGGCACCGAGTCGACGCTGCGCGTGCCACCCATCGCGTGATCGGGCGCCCTCACGCCCAGCTCCTTGCGAAACGATTCCGACCGGTCGGCATGCTGGCCGGAGTCGATCAGACGGTAGGGGAGGCCGGCCGACTCCATGCGCCACAGCAACGGCGACATCTTGACGTATTCGGCCTGGGTGCCTACGAAGATGTGAATCAAGGGTCTGCCCCGTCCGAACGCCGCACCGGACCCGCTTCGACCGTCATGCGCCTCGTCTCGAGGAGCTCCGAGATGCCCGCGGCCGCCAGGTCGCGGAGCAGCAACACCAGCCTGAAGCCGAATATCAATATGCCGAGAGCCAGGGGATCGGCGGCGCCGAGCAGTGACGGAATCGTCAGTTCCACCACGCCAATTCCCTGCGGCGCGATCACGCTGAGGAATCGCAGGCCTCCCCAGGTGAGGATGAAAGCACCGGCGAGAGGCGCCACCCCGAAGCCGTCGGCGACCTCGAATGCGCGCATGTACAGGCAGAACACGGCAGCTGCGCAAATCCAGTAGCAGCCCGATGCCGCGATCATGTGCAGGTATCCCGGCCACGTGAATCCGCTGACCGGGGCCAGGCTGTCCAGGCCGCGTCGCCGCGCCACCGCAGCGACGACACGTCCCGCCACCGACGGTGATGCGCCGAAGACCACCCCGACCGCGGCAACGACCGGGATGGCGAGGCCTCCGGACAGGCCGCCGGCCCCGCCGAGCAGCACCAGGCCAAGAGCCACCGAGACGGCGAAGCTCACCGCCATCTCGAGCGTCGCGGTAAGAGCGAGGGCGCTCCCCGGAACGCCGCGGCGCCGCATCAGAGCCACGCGGCTGATCGCGAACGTCACCATCAGTGGTACGTATCTGGCCGGCAGGGAACGAGCCGCGGTGACGGTCAGATCGGCAAATCGCGGGCGCTGGTCGAGCATGCGCAGGCTTACGAGCCAGAAGTACGCACTCAGCGCGATCAGCACGAACCCTGCCGCGAAGGACGCAACCACGAGCAGATGCCCTGCGCTCGCCAGCTCTCCTAGAACGTCGGCCACTTCCTGCCTGCGCACCAGCACGAGCACGGGAACGGCGGCGACGAGCAGGGCGAGGTATGCGATTCTCAGCCATCTCAATAGGTGTCGGTACCACGGGAGGCCTGTCACCGAGCTAGCAGCACGACGCCCCGTCAGCACGTTCACCGGATCAGCTCGAGCAGATCGTCGAGCGCGGCGTCGTTGATCTTCAGACGCGCACCCAGCGAGCCGCGCGCCTCGGCCGTCCGGTGGGACTTGGCCTGCGCCCCGTTCGCCGCGCCGACCAGCGTCCGGGGCTCGAAGTCCCCGGTGTCGAGCGGAGCCAGATCGACGAGAGAGGCCCAGCCTCCGCCCTCGGCGGCGAGCGATCTCATTTTCGGAGAGTAGTCCAGCAGTACCGCCGCCTGATCGTTGAGCAGAGCTGCGATGGCGCCGTGGTAGCGCATGGTGACGACTAAGCGACTCCGGGCGACCTCGGCCAGCACACTGTCGATGCTTGGCGTGACCAACTCCGTGTCGGTACTCATCCTCTGTCGCAGCGCCACGAGCATGGGGGTGTCCTGGCTCGGCTGGAAGGGCAGCAGGCGCAGCGTCATGCCGCTACGCGTGGCCAGCGCGTCCAGCGATCGCGCCAGTTGCCCTATCCATGGCTGCCAAGACGTGCGGGTCTTCGCCGCAGCCGTACGGATGCCTCGGCGATTCGGGGGTCGCAGGATCACGCATATCGTGTCCCCGGATTCGCTGCGCGAGCGCGCCGAGCCCATCAGCCTCGGAGCGCGCGAGTCGGGCGGTCGGGTCGCACCCGGCCGGCTCGAAACGAGCGGGGCGTTCGCCGCGAGCACCGGGTCGGCGCCGATGGCCACGTCGGGCACACCCCAGCCGCGGAGGCGCCGTGCCGAGGCGGCGTCTCTCGTCACGATGTGACAGGCCCGGCGCATCTCCGAGACTGCTATGCGCCGGCCACCGGCGCCCCGGACGTGTCCCACTCCCAGGCCGATGGCTGCGACCACGGCCCGCCCCCGTCCGTCAGTGGCCGGCGCCGACCGCCTGTAGGCGCGAAGGCGTGACATATGAAACCAAATGTTCCACGGCGACGTCTCCGACTGCACCACACCTCCTGAGAGGACCATGGCGTGCGACCGGCGCAGCGACCGGCGCAGCGCCGCGCTGCCTAGGGGCGAGCGATGGGGCACTGCCTCAACGCCATGGACGGCGACAGTACGCTCGGGGTCGATTGACACCGCTATCGGCTCCACCCCCCGGGCACGTAGGGCGGCGGCCATGCAACTCAGGATCATCTCATCTCCCAAGTTGTCCGACCCGTACCAACCGGCCAGGGCGATCCTCAGGGCCATGGCAGGCGTGCCGACATGATCGCTGCCGAAGCGGTTAGTCGGTGAAGTCGAGGCTGACGGGCTAGCGCGATATGGCTCTCTCCTTGGTGTGGACGAGGCACCCGGCCGTCGCGGTGCTTGAGGATTCTTGACAGGACTCTGACCCGGATATTGGTTCCGTCCAGGCTCGAGGTCTGGAGTTCCCCCCTGCGGCCTGAACACTCGGTTGTGTGGCCGCGTGATGGTAGTTAGTTGTCGTCCCGTTCTTTTTGGGGACTCGATGTCCGATCGTGGAGTGAAGCCGGCCGGGTTGGGCCAGGCTTCGATCCACCACCGGATTGACAGCCGGGCTGGTGAACCGCCGACTTGTATGTGGGTGCTGCTCGCTGTGGCCGTGAGGTCGTAGCGTCTGGTAGGTCGTTGGCTGGGTTGGCTCGTGAACCGTCTGCCACTGTTTTCGGTTGGCTCTCCCGGGGGGTGCCTCGCAGTTGACGGCCGGCTGCGGTCTGGCTCAACAGAGGCGTGAACTACCGGCGTTGCACCCATAGAGGTCTCCTCCGGCGAGCGGGCCGTCCACCGCCTGTCACGAAGCGGTGACCGGAAACTGAACTCGGCACTGCATCTCGTCGCCGTCACCCAGGTCCGCATGCACAACAGCGCCGGGCGTCGTTACTACGACCGGAAGATCAGCGAGGGCAAGACTCACATAGCAGCAATGCGCTGCCTCAAACGCAAGATCGCATCATGCGTTTGGCGCCTCATGCTCGCCGACGAACACCACCGATCCAGTATCGCCAGACCGCAACCAAAGGTCGTTTGACAAACACAGAGGCACCCCGGGTTTGCCGGAGTGAGGGTCCCCCAGTTTCGTGGCGCCGGTTGACCTGGATCAGTGGTACGACGGTTTGTCACTCTCCGAGGGATAGGTACTGGAGGACGGGCGCTACCGGATTCTCGGAGCGAGGAGGTCGGGCCCCCTTGAGGCGCCAAGGTTCCTGCTGCTAAACGACTCCGGCGAATGCGAGGTCGCACCCTTCGCGCACCTCGTCCGCCTGCTTGAGAAAGTAGGTGTCTCTCGCCTGCCAGGTGTGGCCCTGGTTGTGCCGGACGAGCATGTAACCCCTGCCGTGAGTCCGGTACGCCCTCCGGCCGCTGATCAGCACGTCCTCGATCAGCGCGCGGTCGACGCCGGCAGGCACTTCCCGCCAGCCGAGAAGGGCGTCGAGATCATGCCGTGCGATCATCATCGCGCCACCGGCCAGGCTGGCCGATCTGCGCTCCGACCGGTTCCGGAAGCGGTGGATGGTGCGGTCCGAGTCCTCGAGGTAGACGTATTCGGCGGCCTTCCCGACCAGGCAATCCATGGAGTACTCGTGGGCCAGCACCAGGTCCCACAGGTGTTCGGGTCCGTAGAAGTCGTCATCATCGAACTTCGTGAGCAGCTTGCCTGTCGACTCGGCTACCGCCGCGTTGAGAACAGCCCCCAGCGGGACATGACCGGGCACGGGAACCACCCGGCACGGCCGGTCGATGGAGCCGGCTATATCCTCGACATCGCCGGGGTCGAAGCCCTCGCCATGCAAAGCCAGCACCAGCTCGACCTCCGGGTAGGTCTGGCCGGCTGCCGATTCGACCGAGGCGGCCAGCCGGTGGGGCCGCTTGGTGGCGAGGAGTACGGTGACCAGCGGTAGCGGAGGCCCGCGGTGATCCGTTCCGGCGAGAACCTGCCGTGCCCGGGCTCGCAGCGAATGGTCCCGCAGGGCACCGCGTCGCATGGCGATGCTCAGGGTTTCCCGCTGGTGGGAGCTCGCCCCTGCCACCAGTTCATCGGTCATGAGGGAGTAGAGCTCGGTCCCGAGGTAGGAGCCCAGTTGAGCGTCGGGTTCCGGGAGGCGTACCACGACGCCCGTTGCCGCCAGGGCCGCGAGCGTGGCTGCCCGAGAAGCGACGCCGTCGTGGATGTCGGCGGAGTCCCTGACGTGGTGGGCCCGGCTCAGCCTTCGGAGACGATCCGGATCCAGGCTGCGGACGTGTCTGGGACCGAGGATCGCAGGGGACGAGCCGTGGCTGTAGTTCCAACCGCGAGGGTTGAACTTCTCGGCGTCGAAGGCGGGCACGGAAGCCGACGGGTCGAGTTCGGAGAGCACTACCACCGTATCCAATTGGATGCCCTGACCCTGCTGGGATGTGTCGGTGACCGCAACCTGGGTGGACGCGCCGACGGCCTTTCCGATCCGGGACGCGGTGGAGAAGACCGCCGAGGCCACGGGTCCAACCGTGATCATCTCCGGGCCGAGCCGGTAGTGGGCCTGCTGACCTCGCCGGAGTCTCACGCCGGCCTCGCCCAGCCTCTTCTTCGTTATGACAGTGACGCTCCGCATCGCCCAGCCGTGGAACTGCCGGGCGTCGTCGAGACTGCGAATCCCGGATGCCTCCCGCCAAACCGCCTTCATGATGTTGAGACATCGGCGGATGTTGCGACTGGCGAAGTGCTGCAGCTTGACCAGACGGCGCGCAGTGCGGCGCAAGAACCAGCGTCCCGATCCGATCCCACGGGCCACCGATGATCTCTTTTCGGGGCCTGGCCGTGCGCTCACGACTCCGGTCTCATCCGGATCGAGCGGCTTGACAGCCTCGCATTCGGCAACGGTCAACCCGCGACGGGCTGCCCGGTGCAGTACCCAGGAGCGCACGATGCTGATCCCGGACGCGTAATCGATCGGGTTGGTGGACGCGGCCGGGCTGGAGCCCAGTTGTCCGCGCAGCAGTTCCACCGCGTCGGAGTTGACCTCGGCCTCAGCGGGGATGGTGATGTGGAACGAGGCTGCCGGGATCGTCTCGGCGGCGCCTCCCGGGCTTCCGAACCGCACGCGGGGGTCGCCGGCCAGCAGTCGTCTGAGCATCTCATGCTCCCGGGTGCGGGAGGAAGCGCCTCCGGCCGGCTCCTCGATCCACACGACCAGATCGTGAACACTCCCGGCCAGCAACTGCTCTACCGTCTCTAGACGGGCTATCTCGCGGGACGCGCCGGCGCGCACGGTCACTACATACTGCGGTACGGAGAAGCTACGGCCCGGAACGGCGCGTCTGAAGCCGTGATGGGCGATGAGCTGGGATATCTTGGCTCTCTGCAACTCCAGGCTGGCGGATTCGGCTTCGCTGGGCGTCGAGCCCTCTCCCTGGTGCCAGCACAGGGCCTTCCGGGCGGGGACCAGCACACCACCCCGGGTGTAGGCGCGGTAGCCGAACTCAGTGTCCTCCGCGCCCCACTGCGTGAAGCTCTCGTCATAGCCCCCCACGGCCTCATAGAACTCTCGCGAGACACCGAGATTGCCACCCGTCACGATCCGGAATAGGTCATCGTCGTCCGAGGTGAGGTCGTTGGTCCGCGACATGTGGAACTCGATCCACTGCGGTCGTTGCGACTCCCGGTCGGCGAACAGATCGCCCAGAGAGCCGGACCGGCGCCGCACGGTGGCCGCGTCGATGCCGGTCACGTCGACGTGGGCTCTGAAGCCGAGTGTGAGGACATCGGAGGCGGCATGGTGCCAGCGGGAGTGCTCGAGGAGCCAGTCCGACTCCGGCAGCATGTCACAGTCGAGGAACACCAGGATGTCGTGGGCGGCCGCCCGGGCGCCCGTGTTGCGTGCTCGGGCCAATCCGAAGCCCAGGTCTTCCTGGTGGACCACCCGCACCTCCAGGGGGCTGCTCTCGGGCGGTTCCAGGGGAATGCGTGAGCCGTCATCGACGATCAATACCTCGAATAGATGCCGCGGGTAGCTCTGGCCCTCCAGCGCCGCCAGGGTCAACTCCAGCGACTCGGGGGCTTCGTAGTAGGTGACGATCACGCTCACCGCCAGCGTGGGTACGAATGTGCCGGTGGGACTGGTATCAAGGGCCGCCCAGTCGTTGCCGCGTACGTCGGCCGGGGGGACTGGAGGACTCATCCGACCTTTCGGTGTGCCATCAACACCCATGAGCCGCGGCAAGGGAGAACCACAGGGTGGCCGGGCCTGCATCAAGGGCGAACACGGAGCCGCCAAGATAGCAGCAGACTCGTAACACGATCGATGTTGCAGGAGCCATGACATGTCTCGACCGTTCCCGGGCTCGAGACCGGCGGGCGCTCACCCCGGCCATCGCGCCATACCTGTGGCCGGCGATGTCGCCCATCTCGCCTGCCCTCCCAAACCTTCAACATCATCGAATTCCGTCCTACACTGGCCGGCGTGGTCAGAAGGGCATTGCTACTAGGAGCGTGCCGAAAAGTGTCCAGTCGGCCCGCTAGTTCCCAACAAAACCCCAGGTCGAGGAGTCGCGGGCCGACCACCCCTGTCTTATTCAGCATGCTCCTGGTGCTGGTGGCCGTCATCGGGCTGGCGCTCCAGGCAGCGGCCCAGGAGAGGACCTTCACCTTCGAGGGCTCGGGCTGGGGCCACGGCGTGGGCATGGGCCAGTGGGGGGCTCGCGGCCAGGCTTTGGCGGACCCCGGGAAGCGTGGCGAGGACATCGCCGCGTACTACTACACCGGCTCGAGTCCCGCCGATCTGTCCGATCTCGACCTGCCGAGCGACCTGCTGACCACGCTGGACAACCCGCTCTGGATCAATATCGCCTCCCAGATCACCCTCCTGGAGTTCACCCCGGTCGGCGGGCCGCTGGATCTCTGCCTGGCAGATGACGGTGAAGGGCCCTGTCCCAAGCCGGAGCAGCCGCAGGAGGGGGAGCGCTGGGAGTTCCGCCGGATCGATGCAGGGGAGTGCGGGTTCTTCATGGCGGGCGAACTCCAGGGGACCACCGGGGATTGCCGGGCTTCGATCTCGTGGCCCGAAGCGGACGGGATCCAGCTTCGATACGGCGAGGACCGGAGGAAGCCCTGCGTGGTGAGGGACTCGGAATGCGAGTACCGCCATGGCGCTATCAAGCTGCGGGACGATCCGGTCGAGGTCGGCTTTCATGTGCTGCTGACCCTCGGCCTCGAGGACTATGTACGCGGTATCGCCGAGATCTTCCCCTTCTGGAAGGAGCCCGGGGTCAACGAGGCCCAGGCGGTGGCGGCCCGTACGTACGCGGCCTTCAAGTTCCTGGCCCAGGAGGTGAACGACCGTCCGGCGGATCCCGATGCGGATCCGGGGATCGGCGCCTCCCGCAAGGACTCGTGCTGGTGCCACCTGTATGACAACACCCGCGATCAGGTGTACGCGGGATGGTGGCGGGAGGACGGCGCCGACCAAGCAGCCTGGGTGGACGCGGTGGCCGCCACGGAGGGCCGGGTGCTCACCTACTTCGGGCAGGGGTGGGAGCGCTTCACCAAGGGCGGCATCATCCAGGCGTTCTACTCCACCTCGACCGGGGGAGTCACCAACAGCAACCGCTACGGCTTCTTCACCGAGTGGAACGATCGCCAGATCTCGGTGACCCAGTGGCCGTACCTGCTACCGGTGGACGATCCCTGGGACCTCGATCCGGGTTTGAACAACCCGGTCGCCTCGTGGCGCACCACCGTCCCGGCGTCCGAGATCGCCGACCGGCTGGGTTGGGACGAGGTAACCGATGCGCGGTTGGTGTCGGGTCCGACCACCACCAGCCCCTCCCGGGTGCAGTTCGACGGCCGGGACGGGGGGAGCGAGGTCTCGACGACGGTTGCCGGAGCCTGGCTCCGCTACGGGCTCGGTCTCAGATCGTCGGTCGTCCGGGCTATCGATGACCGTCCGGCGCCGCCCACCGAGGAGCCCGTGACTCCGGGCGAAGGCCTTGACGGGGAAGGGCAGGCGCCCGAACAAGGCGAGATACAGTACGACGAGCTCCCTCCCTTCCAAGACATCGCCGGCCATACTCACGAGCCGGGGATAGCCGCCCTTCGGCGGGCCGCGGTCGCGGAAGGATGCGATCACTACAGCCTCTACTTCTGCCCCAATGACCCTGCCAAACGCCTGGACGCGGCGATCGTGCTGGCGAGGGCCGCCCGGCTCCCGAGGCCCGAGGAGCCCTATCGCCTCAACTTCGAGGACGTGCCCGACTCCTTCCCGCACTCGCGCGAGGTATATGCACTGGCCGAGGCCGGGATCACGGCCGGATGCGCCGCCAACCGGTTCTGTCCGGACGGGCCTCTCACCCGGGGAGAGATGGCCACCTTCCTGATGAGGGCACTGGACCTGGCGCCCCTTGATTCGTTTGGCGGCCGCAGGTTCGATGACGTTCCGGCCTCCAGCATCCATAGCGGGGCCATCCACGCCATCGCGGCCGAAGGGATCACCGTCGGATGCTCCAAGACCTCGTTCTGCCCCCGCAGGACCCTTACCCGGGGCGAGATGGCCACCTTGCTAGCTCGGGCCTTCTACGGGGACAGCTTGACGTCCTCCGGTGGGAACGAATAGGAAGCCGATCCCCCACGCCAGGTGCATGGTCGGCATTATCGCCGGGAGGAGCCAAGCGGCCCGATCCCGGCGCCTGATCGTCTCCCAGAGCGTGGTCACCGCGATCAGCATCCCGTAGCCGGCCGGTGGTATCCACCAGAGCGGCACCGCGATCGCGGCGCCGATAGCCGATGCGATCAGGCCGATCACCAGCGCCGGCGGGGCTAGCTGCCGCGCGGCGAGCGCGCCCGGATTGCGTGCCAGCATCACCCGCTTCCATCTGCCGTAGTCGAGATACTGCCTCCCGAGGGCGCGGAGGCTGGAACGGGGGCGGTAGGTGACCGCGAGCCGCGGGTCGAACCAGACGATGTTCCCGGACTGCCGGAGCCGATGGTTGAGCTCGAAGTCCTGGTTGCGGACCAGAGCGGGGTCGAAGCCCCCCACCTCCTCGAGCGCCCGCCGGTCGAAAACTCCCAGATACACGGTGTCCGCCGGCCCGGCCACGGAGGAATGCCTGAACTTGGCGGTGCCCGCAGCTGCCGGCGAGTTCATGGCGATGGCTATCGCCCGCTGGAGGGTGCTGGTTCCGGCGGCGTCCTGCCGTCCACCGACGTTGGCCGCTCCGGTCTCCTCCAGCAGCCCGACGGCCAGCCGCACGTAGTCGGGGGCGAATTCGGCATGCCCGTCACACCTAACCAGAACCTGGCCCGCGGCTGCGCCGATGGCACGGTTGAGACCTGTCCCCACCCCCAGTTCGGGGTTGTCGACCAACTTCAGGCGAGCGTCCTCCGAAGCGCACTTTCGCAGGATGGCGAGCGTCCCATCGGTGCTCCGTCCGTCCGCGACCACCACCTCCATCGGGCCGTCATAGTCCTGGTCGAGGACAGCCCGCAGGGTGGCTTCAACGTGAGCGGCCTCGTTGCGGACCGCCATCACCACGGAGACGTGGGGCAGCTCGGACAGGCGGACCTCCTTCCGGGTAGGGACCGTGGGTGATTGTCGCAGGGTGCCGGTTCGTATACTGGCCGCGCACCCCGGACTGATCGACGGCGCTCCCACGCCTGCGGTTTCTCGGATGGTGGACGGTAGACCGGATACGGAGGCCATGTTCGGGTCGGAGTTGGCATTCAGTCCCGAGGTGGTCCTGGCGATGTGGGCGGCGGGCGTGGCCGGTTCCGGTGCGGCGGTGGCCTACTGGCGCATCGTCGGTCGCGGTTACCTATGGCTTGTCGCCGCCACCGTGGTCCTGATCGGCGGGGGCGCCTGGTACTTCGATCCGGGCGCCCTGGCGGCGGCGGCCGTGGTGGTGGGCGCTTGCGCCGCGCTCGTCGCCGGGAATCGCTGGGCGGCCACCATCGCCCTTGGCTCGTCATCCGTGTTGTTTCTGGTGGGAGCTGCGGTGGTGGGCCTGCCCGTTCCTGCCATCACCGGGACCGCCGCCCTGGGTGGGATAACAGGAGAGATGTTGCTCGGGCACTGGTTCCTGGTGAGTCCGAGAATGCCTCGGTGGCCACTTCGCGCCCTGGCGGTGGCCGGCGGCGCGGCGGTCCTGCTCGACTGGCTGGTCAACCTGGCGCCGGGTCTCCCGACGGCGGCTTCGGCGGGCCCGTTGATCGCGTCGGTGGCTCTGGCGGCCACCAGCCTCCTGCTCATGGCCGCCGTCTGGTTCGCGCTCGGCTACCCGTCGTATCCGGGGGTGATGGCGGCGACCGGCCTCAGCTACCTGGCCGTCCTGACCTCGCTCGGCTCGGTGATACTCGTCCGGGCGCTGGCAGCGGGCGTCTCTCCTTTATGAGTGGCCGGTCTCCACTGTCGTCCGACCACTGCCACAGGGCTAGCATCCGCGTACGGAAGACTGGAGTCGTAGGTTGAATATCGAGTTCGTCGAAACGCAGGAGGAGGCGGCGTCGCGCGCCGGGGTCCTCGGTCTCGCCGCCCGGCCCGGCCTCGTCTGGGAGGGCGATGCGGGCGGCTACGTGGCCTCCCTGGGCGCCGGCTTCGAGCGGGCGCTCGAGCGGGCCGGGTTCGAAGGGGAGGCCGGCCAGAGTTGCTCTTACGACACCGGGTCGGAGTACCCGCACACGGTGGTGGCGCTCGGCACCGGCGAGGACCCGAGCGCGGATGACCGCCGTAGGGCCGCCGGGATCCTGGGCCGCAAGGCATCGAAGGATGCTTCGGTAGCCACCACCCTGGCCTTCGAGGGGCAAGCGGCGCCCGTGGTGGAGGGATTCCTGCTCTCCCAGTACTCCTACGACCGGTTCCGGAGCAAGGCGGAGCCCGCCCGTACCGACTCCCTCCTGCTGGTGGGCACCGGCGCCGAACTCGACTCCGAAGCGGGGACGGTGGTCGCCGAGGCGGTCAGCTGGGCGCGTGATTTGGTCAACACCCCGGCGCGGGACAAGGCACCGCGCGAGGTCCAGCGCCTGGTGGCGGAGATGGTGGAAGGTCTCGGCCTGCGCCTCGAAACGCATGACGTGGCGGACCTCGAGGAGGGCGGCTTCGGGGGGTTGCTGGGCGTGGCTGCCGGTTCGGACCGGGACCCGTGCCTCGTGGAGCTGTGGTACGAGCCGGAGGAATCCGAGACGTTCGTGGCACTGGTCGGCAAGGGGATCACCTTCGACTCGGGCGGACTGAGCATCAAGCCCGCTCAGGCCATGGCGACTATGAAGACCGACATGTCAGGGGCGGCTGCGGTAATCGGCGCCATGGCGGCTATCGCCCGGCTCCGGCTACCCGTGAAGGTGCTCGGCCTGGCGCCGCTCACCGACAACATGCCCGGATCTCGCGCAACCAAGCCCGGCGACGTTCTCACTACCCGCAACGGCAAGACGATCGAAGTACTCAATACGGATGCCGAGGGACGGCTGATCCTGGCCGATGCCCTCGCCTACGCAGTCGAGCACGGGCCGGATCTGATGGTGGATCTGGCCACGTTGACCGGCGCTTGCAAGGTGGCGCTCGGCGACACCATTGCCGGAGTGATGGGGAATGACGATTCGCTGATCGACCGTATCGAACGGGCGGGTGAGCAGGCGGGGGAGAGCATGTGGCACCTTCCGCTGCCCGAGGAGTACCGCCGCCAACTCGACACACCCATGGCCGACATGAAAAACATCGGTGGCCGTTGGGGCGGCGCGCTGACGGCCGCCCTGCTCCTACAGGAGTTCGTGGGCGACATTCCGTGGGCGCATCTCGACATCGCCGGTCCTGCCCGCTGGACCCGCGACGAGCACTACCAGACGAAGGGGGGTTCGGGCTTCGGCGTTCGAACCCTGGTCGAGTTGGTGGCGAACCTGGCGGAGCAGGGTTTCGGCACTACGGAATGAGTTCTGCCCGGGAGAGTCGGTGATGCGCTGCCCGCTCGGCGCGCAGCCTGCCGGCGACCGGAGCACCTCCTAGATGCGGCTCAGGTTCCTCAGGGCTCAAGCACTGCTCGACATGGTCACGCTCATCGTGTCGATGCTGGTCGCCTCTGTCATCAGCTTCGACACGGTCTTCCCCTGGCAGTTCGAGCCGCAGATCTGGTCGCTCCTGATGATCATGCTCGCCGGCCTGGCAGGGGCCGAGTGGGTCGGGTCACGGTTGCTGGTGGGTGGTCCTACCCGGCCCGGCTACGGACGGGCTCTGGCGGTGACCCTCATGGTCGTCGGGGTTACCGCGCTGGCTCTGGTCGCTACCCGGGTCTACTTCTCCCGTTCCTTCATCGGTTGGACGGTGGCCTGTTTCGTGTTGGGAGCCATCACCCATCGGGCCTGGCTGCGGCGCCGGCCCTGGACCGAGGCGATGGTCCTGATCACCGGCGAGCAGAGCCTGGTGGACGACCTCAGGAACGCCCCCCATGCTGACGTGATCTCCGTAGTCGATCCGGCCACCGAGGCTCGGCTGGACCCGCTCGAGCCGGGAGTGGTGCTGGGGGTCGATCTGAAGGCGGCGCTGTCCCGCAGGATGGCCCAGTACGTCTCCTCCTGCGCCCTGGCCGGGCTGGACGTGCGTCCCATCTCGCAGGTCTACGAGATGTATACCGGTCGGATGCCGATCGTGGCTCTGGTGGAGGGCTGGGAACTCTCCACGCCCGTCATAAGGACCGCTCCCTACCTACCGGGGAAGCGGCTCTTCGACATTCTGGTGGTGCTCCTGACCGCCCCGATCACCCTCGTCCTGGCTGGGGTGACGGCGGCCGTCACCCGCCTCAGCTCGCCCGGGCCGGTCATCTACCGCCAGATCCGCGTGGGCCGGGGAGGGGGCCACTTCACGCAGTACAAGTTCCGCTCCATGTGGCATGATCCCGATCGGAAGGGGGCGTCCTTCACCAGCCCCGACGACGATCGGGTAGTGCCTGCGGCCCGCACCATCCGGCGATACCGGCTCGATGAGCTACCGCAGTTGTGGAACGTGCTCAAGGGAGACCTGAGCCTGGTGGGACCGAGGCCCGAGCAGGTGGAGTTCGTGAAGCGCTTCGATCGGACGATCCCCTTCTACTCCCAGCGCCATCTCGTCCGACCCGGATGCACCGGCTGGGCGCAGGTCAACCACGGATACGCCGATGGCGAGGCCGGCACCGTGGAGAAGCTGACCTACGACCTGTTCTACGTGAAGCACATGAGCCCGTGGCTCGATCTCGAGATCCTGGGAAGGAGCTTCTGGACCCTTCTCAGCGGTTTCGGGGCGCGCTGATCACCCCACGACCGCCCGGCAGGTCTGGTCGTAGTCCACGATGGGCGGAGGCGCGTCCGGGTCCGCGCAGGAGGGGCAATCCGGATTCCTGCTGAACCGGAGGATGCGGAACCGCTGGCTGAGAACATCGAGCGTGAGCAGCCGTCCCGTCAGGCCTTCTCCGACCCCGACGAGCCACTTGATGGCCTCGGCCGCCTGCAGTGTTCCCACCACGCCCGGAAGGACGCCCAGCACCCCCGCCTCCTCGCAGTTGGGCGCCAACTCGGGTGCGGGGGGCTCGGGGAACAGGCACCGGTAACACGGTCCATCTGCCGGGTCGAACAGGCTGACCTGTCCCTCGAAGCGGAAAACCGATCCGTGCACCACCGGGATCTGCAGGTGGATGGAAACGTCGTTGATCAGGTACCGGGTGGGGAAGTTGTCGGCGCCGTCGATGATGATGTCGTAACCGTCCAGGATGTCCAGCGCGTTGGAGGCGCTCAGGCGCAGGTCCAGGGTCTCGACCGACACGTCCGGGTTGAGGGCGCGGATAGTGTCACGGGCCGACTCCACCTTGGGGTTGCCCACCGTCCGGGTGCTGTGGAGGACCTGGCGCTGCAGGTTGCTGATGTCCACCCTGTCATGGTCGACGAGGCCGAGGGTTCCCACGCCCGCGGCGGCCAGGTAGAGGGCGGCCGGCGAGCCCAGGCCGCCGGCGCCCACGATCAAGACCCGGGACTCGAGCAGCTTGCGCTGGCCGGCCTCCCCGATCTCCGGAAGCCGGATATGGCGGTCGTACCGCTGCATCTGATCGTCGGGTAGGCGGCTGGGCAATTCCCAGGGACCGCCGCGGGCCTTCCACTCCTGGAATCCACCCGCCAGCGAAGAGGCATTGGTATAGCCCATCGTCTGGAGTGTGGATGCCGCCAGCGCCGAGCGGACTCCCGCCGAGCAGTAGATCACCAAGGGCTGATCGGTGGGCGGGGACACCATGTGGATGCTCCCCTCCAGGACCCCCCGGGGGATGTGGTAGGCGCCGGGTATCTTGCCCTGCTCCAGTTCGGGGTCCTCCCGGACGTCGATCAGGATGATCTGGGAGGGGTCGAGCGCGGCCAGCTGATCGGCCGAGATCTCCCTGATCCGGCTGCGTGCCTCGGCGACGAGGTCCATGTAGGAAGCGCCCATGCCCGGCAGGCTAGTGGCACATGGCCTGTATCAGCGGCCGGTGACGGGTATCCAGAGGCCAGTGGGCGACCGGGAGGTAATCAAGTTCCTTGTGCCCGCAAGCCTGTCGGGTGTACGTGTCAACCCCCGTGTGGCACAACATTCATTGAACACCGGCCACACGATGTGCTAGTGACCAACAGCTGGCACCTAACGGCCGAGGAGGTCGATCAGCCTGCTCATGGTGGGGCCGGCGGGAGTCTCCAGCTTGAGGTCGGCGATCCCGTCACAGTCTGTCGGGCCGAGGTTCACGATCACGAACGGCACACCGCGGCGGGCGGCGGCGAGCGGAATGTCGGCGGCCGGCCAGACCGAAAGGGTGGTGCCCACCGCCAGGACCGCGTCCGCGGCCTGCGCCATGGCGTACCCGCGGTGCATCTCAGCGGCCGGCATGGCCTGGCCGAACGAGATCACGGTCAGCTTGATGATGCCGCCGCAGCGGGGGCAGTGCGGGTCCTCCTCACCGGCTTCCACCCGGTCGAAGACCTTCTCGGTGGGCCATTCGGCCGGGCACCTCAGGCAGCGGACGGTCCAGACGTTGCCGTGCACCTCGACCAGCAGCTCATCCGCCAGGCCGGCCGCCCGGTGGAGGCCGTCGATGTTCTGCGTCACGCAGCCCGCCAGCCGGCCCAGCCGCGCCACCTCGGTTGTCGCCAGGTGCCCCTGGTTGGGTCTGGCCTGGCGCAGCGGTGATGTGGACCACCTGATCCAGCTCCTGCGGCGGGCGGCTGCGGACTCCAGGTACCGCTCGAACGTGAAGTCTTCGGGGTCGACGGTGTTCCACAGGCCGTCGGGGCCGCGGAAGTCCGGGATCCCGGACTCGGTCGAGATCCCGGCGCCGGTGAAGACCAGCAGGCGGCTCGAACCGCGCAGCAGGTCGGCGGCCCGTTCGATCGGGTCGGCTGTCATCGTCAGGATGCTAGGAGGCCTGCCGGATGCTGGTGGACAGTGGATAGATCCAACCGATGACTAACAACTAATGCATCGGGTAACCCCTTCTAGTACTTGCCGATAGGCCTCGGATAGTGAACCGAAAGCAGGTCGCGGCGATGCTGCTGGCGCAGTCGCGGGGCGAGACGGCCGACGTGATGGCGTCCGAGCGGGGGGAGCAGCGGCCGGACCCACACCGCCCGGCTGTGGAAATGGACCAGGCCCTCCCGGCAGAACACCGATAGGAAGACCGGGTGCGGGATCTCCGACCGGCGCTTGGCCGCCATGATCAGCCGCAGGAGCTCAGATACGGCATTGGGTCCCAGGGCGGCCGTCCAGTAGGTCAGCACGTACGGATGGGACGGTTCCACCCCGGAGCAGAGGCGCTCGGGCCAGAGCCGGGGGGTGATCCGGTAGCGCTCCTGCGCCGACACGCGGAGCGCGGCGCCCGGTAATGGCGCGATGCCCGTGGCGACGGGAGGACGTTCGTCTTGACGGACAGTACCGGGCGCTGCGAACCGCATGACCCCAATATGCCGCCGAACGCGTATTCGATCAATAGGCTATTTTTAGCGTTCTCAGAATTTTTTCCCACTCTTGTTCAAGAGTCGAAAGATATCGGACTATCGGAACGTAGGTTATATCTGTTGTCGTTCGTCAGTGATAGTAGTCAGTGGTCAGTGGGCAATGTTTGATAACATCAACTAGCAAAAGCTAGCTGCCGATCACCAAGGAGAGAACGCCGTCCGTAGGCACCAGTTCGCCGGTGGACGGTACCGTCAGCAGGACGCGGTCCACCGACTCGGCATCGTCGGCCGGCTGGTAGAGGATCTCGATGGCGACCGCCGTTCCGGCTTCCTCCTGGGCGAGCTGTATGGCCTCCAGCGCCTCCTCCGAGCTGAGCCCCTCCAGCACCGGCACGACCAGAACGCTGGTCGCGCCGGCCACCTGGATGGTCACGGTCGATCCCTGGTCCACCTCGAGCCCGGCTGCGGGATTCGACGCCAGCACGGTGCCCTGAGGCTCGGGCGACAGCACCTCCTCCACCTCCGCCATGAGGTGGGCGCCGAGGACTGCGTCGCGAGCTTCGGGGGCGGTCAACCCGGCCAGATCCGGTACCACGGTGAAGGGGAGCTCGTTGTAGTAGCCGATGCCCAGACTGCTCGGGAACTCGCCCGCCGGGTACTGGGCAAGGACCACCTCCATGAACTCCTTCCAGATCGGAGCCGGAACCGAACCGCCGAAGACGCGGGAGTAGGTCTCCCCGTTGATCACCACGTCCTCCAGCGAGATCTGCTCGTCCGGGTAGCCCACCCAGACCGCCGTGGTGAAGTTGGGTACGTATCCCACGAACCAGGCGTCCCGGTAGGCCTGGTGGGTTCCGGTCTTGCCGGCCTGGGGCACACCCTCGATGTCCGCCCGCCTGGCGGTGCCGCAGCAGACCACCCGTTCCATCGGCCTGCGCACTGCGGCCGCCAGCACCGGATCGATTGCCTGAGAGGTCTTGACGCCACGCTGGTAGATCACGTCTCCTTCGTCGGTGGTGATCAGGGAGATCAGGTACGGCTCGGCGTGAACGCCGTTGGTCGCGAAGGTGCTGTAGGCGGAGGCCATCTCGAGCGGGCTCACCACGCCTGCGCCCAGCGCCAGGGAATAGACCTCCTCCAGATCCGATGTGATGCCCATCGTGTGGGCGGTGCGGATGATCGCCCTGGGCCCCACCAGGACGGAGAGTTGCGCGTAGACCGTGTTCACCGAGCGCTCGGTGGCCTGTGCCACCGTGAGCAGGTCGTCGACCGAGCCCGCATTGCGCACGGTCCAGACGTAACCGCCGTCGGGACCGCACGGATCCTCGCACTCGATCTCCAAGGGACTGCGGGCATCCCAGTACGACTGGAGGCTCCCGCCGGCCTCGAGGTAGGCGACCAGCACGAAGGGCTTGAAGGCGGAGCCCGGATTGCGGCGGCCCTGGATGACCAGATCGAACTGCTCCTGCTCGAACGGCAGCCCGGACGACATCGCCAGGACGGCTCCGGTGTGATTCTCGACCATGGCGATGGCCCCCGTCGGAGCGCCCCTGCTGTCGGTGCTCTCCTCGTCCGGTAGAGGAAGCCATGACTGCAGGATCCGGTTGGCCGCATCCTGGAGGTCGAGGTCCACCGTCACGTAGATCTTGAGCCCGCCGCCTCCCTCGCAGTCCTCTTCGTGGGCCGGGCATCCGAATAGCGCCTGGCGGCGCTCCTCATTGGTAAGGCCCAGGTACTCGTCGAACTCGCTGTCGTTGAGGATCTGGCGGCGCACCTCGGCCACCACGTGTTCGGCCCGGCTCTGGAACGGCTCCGGCTGCTTGATGAGGAAAGGCTCCTCCTTGGCCTCGGCGGCCGCCTCGTAGCTGATGAACCCGGACGCCGCCATGGCGTCGATCACATCGTTGCGCCGGTCCTCGGCCCGCTCCGGCTGGCGGCGGGGGTCGTAGAGGGTGGGGTTGCGGATGGTGACGGCCAGGGTGGCCGACTCGGCGATGGTGAGCTCGGCCAGGTCCTTGTCGAAGTACTCCCGGGCGGCGGCCGCCACCCCGTATGCCGACCAGCCGAAGTAGACCGAGTTCATGTAGAACTCGAGGATCCGCTGCTTTGGGAACCGCTGTTCGAGTTCGATGGCGTACAGCGCCTCGAGGATCTTGCGCTGGATGGTCTGCTCGTCGCCGACGATGTTGTTCTTGACCACCTGCTGGGTGATGGTCGACCCGCCCCGCCGGTCCACGCCGGTCACGTGGTCGCGCACCGCACTGGCGATGGCGGTGAAGTCGACACCCTGGTGTTCGAAGTAGTCCCCGTCCTCGGCGGCCAGTATGGCGGAGACGAGGTGTCTGGGAACATCTACGAAGCGGGCAGGCTCGGAGATGCGCCCGGCGTGCAGCTCGGCGAGCAGGGTCCCGTCCTCGGTGTAGACGCGTGACACCCGGGACAGGTCGGGCAGAGCCAGCAGGGTGGGTTCGATCTCGACCTGGGGAAGCCACCGGTCCAGGAGCCGGTCGAATGTCGCGTATGCGGCGTTGACTCCGAGGAAGCCGAAGAGCCCGATCCAGGTGGCGACGATCATCGCGATGGCCACGCTCAGCACCAGAGCGAGCGACCACCGGCGCTTCAGTTCGCCCCGCTCGACGTCGTGGATGTTCGGGCCGGTCACGACAGACCGTTATGATGCCTGGTCATCGGCTAGCCAGGATACCCCCGCCCGTGTCCAATTCTCCGGCACCGCGGCGACGCGTCACCTCCAGCGACCTGGAGATCGACGCGGTCTACGGCCCGGTGCCCCACGGCGATCTCGGTGAGCCCGGGAGCTTCCCCTTCACGCGCGGTCCCTATCCGACCATGTACCGGGGCCGGCCCTGGACCATCCGCCAGTACGCCGGTTTCGGCACCGCCCGCCAGACCAACCAGCGTTTCAAGGCCCTCCTGGCCGCCGGACAGACCGGTATCTCCACCGCCTTCGACCTCCCAACCCAGATGGGGTTCGACTCGGACTTCCCGCTGGCGGAGGGCGAGGTCGGCAAGGTGGGGGTGGCCATCGACAGCCTGGCCGACATGCGGGTTCTTCTCGACGGGTTGCCGCTCGGCGAGGTGACGACCTCGATGACCATCAACGCCACGGCGCCCGTGCTGCTGTTGCTCTACCAGCTGGTGGCCGAGGAGCAGGGCACCCCGCCCGAGCGGATCCGTGGAACCGTGCAGAACGACATCCTGAAGGAGTACATCGCCCGGGGAACCTACATCTACCCGCCGAGGGCGTCCATGCGGCTGGTCACCGACCTGTTCGCCTACTGCGGCAAGGAGCTTCCCGGCTGGAACACCATCTCCATAAGCGGCTATCACATCCGTGAGGCCGGTTCCACAGCCGCCCAGGAGATCGCTTTCACCCTTGCCAACGGCATCGCCTACGTTGTGGCCGCCGTCGAGGCCGGCCTCAACGTGGAGCAGTTCGCCCCCCGCCTGTCGTTCTTCTGGAACTCGCACAACCACCTGTTCGAGGAGGCGGCCAAGTTCCGGGCCGCCCGCCGCATGTGGGCCTACATCATGCGAGATCGCTTCGGCGCCACCGGTCCGGCCGCGCAGCGAATGCGGTTCCACACCCAGACGGCCGGGTCCACCCTCACCGCCCAGCAACCCGAGAACAACATCGTCCGCACCACCGTCCAGGCGCTGGCGGCCACGTTGGGGGGAACCCAGTCGCTCCACACCAACGCGTTCGACGAGGCGCTCGGCCTGCCCACCGAACGCTCCGCCACCATCGCCCTGCGCACCCAGCAGATCCTCTCGGCGGAGTCGGGTCTCGCGGACACGGCCGATCCCCTGGCGGGTTCCTACTACGTGGAGAGCCTCACGGACCGCCTGGAGGAGGCTGCCGGGGGGATCATCGAGAAGATCGATCGGCTGGGTGGGGCGGTGGCCGCCATCGAGCAGGGCTTCCCGCAGAGGGAGATCGAGGAGGCCTCCTACCGGGCCTCGATACGGGTCGAGAGCGGGCAGGACACGGTGGTCGGGGTGAACCGGTTCACCGACGATGCCGGTCCGGCGGTCCAAGCCCTGAGCGTCGACCCGGCCCTCGAAGCCGACCAGCGGTCGAGGGTGAGGGAGTGGCGCGCCGATCGCGACCAGGATGCGGTGGATCGATCACTGGAACGGCTGGCCGAGACAGCCCGAGGAGCGGGCAATATCATGTACCCGATGAAAGATGCTCTGGCCGAAGGCGCCACGCTGGGCGAAGTCTCCGATGCCCTGCGGCGGGTCTTCGGCGTGCACCGTGCCCGGTAACGGGGTTCGGGTTCCGACCGGAAGGATGGAGGCAGGCGGATGAATCGCGAGGACTCGTCTCTGCGGTTCCTGATTGTCGGCGCCGGGCCTGCGGGCAGCGCGGCAGCCTCGACTGCGGCTGCGCTGGGCGCCGATGTCACCCTGGTCGAGGACTCCGTGGTGGGCGGCGCCGCCCATCTCCGGGACTGCATACCCTCGAAGGCGATGGTGGCCACGTCCGTCCGGATGAAGGCGATTCACAACGCGGCGGACCTGGGGATTGTGGGCCCGGGCGCAGGGGTGGACCTCGGCCGTCTGGCTGATCGCATCCAGGCGATAGCGATGGCCATCTCGAACCGTTCGGTCGATCTGCTGGAGAGCCAGGGAGTCGAGATAGTCCGTGGCCGGGGCCGGTTCGTGGGCCCCAACCTGGCGAGTGTGACAGTCGACGGGATCGAGACGACCATCCCCTTCGATGCCGCCCTGGTCTCCACCGGATCGCGGCCGCGCGTCCCCGAGTGGGCCCAGGTGGACGGGGAGCGGATCCTGACGACGCGCCATGTCTACGACCTGCCCGCCCCTCCCGAGCACGTGGTGGTGATCGGATCGGGCGTGACCGGGGTGGAGATGGTCCATATCTTCGAGAGCCTCGGATGCAAGGTGTCGCTCCTGGTGAGCCGCCACCACGTCCTCCCGCACCGGGACGCCGAGGTGGCCGCGGCCTTGGAGGTCAACTTCCTGGAGCGGGGCGTCGGGCTCCTGAAGGGTGCCCGGGCGGTGGGAATCGAACGTACCGGGGACGGAGTGGCAGTGCATGTCGAGGACGGTCGCCGGGTCGACGGGAGCCACGCCCTGCTGGCGGTGGGGGCGATGCCGATGACCGAGGGGCTGGGCCTGGACGAGGCCGGGGTCAAGACCGACCAGGGCTTCATCGTGGTGGACGAGTACCAGCGTACCTCGGCTCCGCACATCTACGCCGCGGGTGACGTCACCGGCCAGATGCTCCTGTCGTCGGTGGCCAACCAGCAGGGGCGGAACCTGGGCCGGCATGTCACGGGCCATCCCGGCCAGTCCATCGACTACTCGCACGTGGCCCAGGCCATCTTCACCGAGCCGGAGATCGCTTCCGTCGGCTTGGAGGAAGCCGACGCCGCGGCGGAGGGCCGCAAGGTTCGTATCACCAAGGTGCCGTTCACCGCCAATCCCCGCAGCCTCATCCACGGGAGCACCGGAGGCTTCGCCAAGGTGGTGTCCGATCCCGCCACCCGGGTGGTGCTGGGCGGGACCATCGTCGGCCACCGGGCATCGGAGCTGATCGGGATACTGGCTCTGGCCACCAGGGGGAGGATCAAGGTCGAGACCCTGAGGGAGACACTCATGGTGCATCCCACCCTCTCGGAGTCGATCTCCGACGCCGGAGATTAGTTTCTAGTCTCTAGTTACTAGTTTCTAGTATCAGATATCTACTGATCACTAACGACTTAGCAACTAGCAACTAGAAACTAACGGATAATGGCTATGAGCTCGTTGGTGCGGACGGTGTCGCCCGGTTGGACCTTCAACTCCACCAGCTCCCCGTCCATTGGGCTCCGGATCTCGTTCTCCATCTTCATGGCCTCGAGGACACAGATCTGCTGATCGGCCGTCACCCGGTCTCCTGCCTTGACCGACACCTTGACGATGGTTCCCTGCATGGGGGACAGCACCATTCCGGGCTCGGTGGACACCGGCCCTCCGGTGGCACGCCGCCGGGGCGGCCGCCGCATGGGGCGATCCCCGGCCGGGTCCGGCGCTGCCGGAGGCCAGAAGGTGACGTCGAACTTCCGCCCGCCCACCTCCACCGTCATGTCGCGGCCCGGTCCCCGGTCCTCTGCGGGCCGGGCCTCGCCCCGGTCGAACGGCTCGGGGTCGAGCAGCAGATCCTCTTCCACGAACCGCGTGTGGGCCTCCCCGCTGACGAACACCGGGTGGGACAGGACCGCTCGATGGGCCGGGAGGGTGGTGGCCACGCCCGCCACGCGGTACTCGTCCAGAGCACGTTCGGCCCGGGCTATGGCGGCTTCCCGGGTCCGGCCCCAGACGACCAGCTTGGCCAGCAGGTTGTCGTAGTACTGGCTGACCGTGGTGCCCGGGGTGATCCACGAATCCACCCGCACGCCCGGACCCCCGGGCTCCTGGTACTCGGTCACGGTCCCCGGCGAGGGGCGGAACCGGTTGGCCGGGTCCTCGGCGTTGATGCGGAGCTCGATGGCATGCCCGACCACCGGGATCTCGTCGAACGAGAGCGGGCGGCCGTCGGATATCGCCAGCTGCTCGGCCACGAGGTCGAGTCCGGTCACCATCTCGGTCACCGTGTGCTCGACCTGGAGGCGGGTGTTCATCTCGAGGAAGTAGAACGTCCCGTCGGGCCGGACCAGGAACTCGACGGTGCCGGCGTTGGTGTAGTCGCAGGCCTCTGCGATGGCGAGGGCGGCCTCGCCGAGTCCCCTCCGGCCTTCAGGGGTGAGCAGCGTGGAGGGCGCCTCCTCGATGAGCTTCTGGTGACGGCGCTGCACGGAGCAGTCCCGCTCACCGAGGAAGCGGGCGTTGCCGTGCCGGTCGACGATGATCTGGGCCTCGATATGGCGGGCCCGATCGAGGTATGCCTCGAGGTAGACCGCCGGGTTGCCGAAGTACGCCTCCGCCTCCCTCCGGGCGCCCTCGATGGCGTTGCCGAGTTCCTTGCGGTTGGCGGCGACCCGCAGACCCTTGCCCCCGCCGCCGTGAGAGGCCTTCACCGCGATCGGGTAGCCGATCCGCGACGCGATCGGGGCGGCCTCCTTCAGGCTGAGGACAGCGTCTGTGGTTCCCGGCACCGGAGCCACCCCGGCCTGCTCCGCGGTCTGGCGGGACCGGATCTTGTCGCCCATCAACTCGATGGCGCGGGCCGGCGGCCCCACCCAGGTGATGCCCGCATCCTCCACCAGGCGCGCGAATCCGGCGTTCTCCGAGAGGAATCCGTATCCGGGATGGATCGCGGCAGCGCCGGAGCGCCGGGCGACGTCGATGATGCGCCGGGCGTTCAGGTAGGACTCCGAGGCCGGAGGCCCGCCGATGTTCCACGCCTCGTCGGCCAGCTCGACATGCAGGGCGTCGCGGTCGAGTTCCGAGTACACCGCGATCGTCCGCAACCCCAGCTCGGCCGCGGTCCGGATCACCCGTACCGCGATCTCCCCCCGGTTGGCGACCAGGAGGGAGTCCATGCTCAGGCTCTGCTTCGGCACGAGGGTCTCAGGAGGGTGCTGAAAGAGACGGGGATAGCTTGGCCCGCGATCCTGTCACCAGGGGTCTATTGCCGGACATCGGGCCAACGGGACATTTTCAGTACTTTCCTAGAGCGGGATGTTGCCGTGCTTCTTGGGCGGCAGCGAGTCACGCTTGTCGCGCAGCATGTCGAACGCCTTGATGAGAAGCACCCTGGTCTCTCGGGGCTCGATGACGC
>JAPPGU010000076.1 GCA_028821265.1 bacterium
GCCTGTCGGGTGGCCAATCACAGCGGCTGGCCATTGCCTGTGCTCTGGCCCAGAGAAAGCCGATCCTGGTTCTCGACGACCCGACTTCACAACTCGACCCCACCGGTCGGGAGGAGGTCGTCACCATGGTCAGGATGCTCCGAGATGCGGGCACCACAGTCGTCCTGGTAGCGCAGGACCTCGGCCACTGGCTCGAGATGGCGGATCGGCTGGTCATCCTGGATGGTGGCCGAGTGACCGCCGACGGCGATCCGGCAACGCTGCTTGCCGACCCTCGCCTCCTCGACGGAACGATCCTGGTTCCCCGCTGCGTCACCGTCTGGGCCGACCTGCGCCGGCGCGGGATCGCCCTGAACGACACTCCCCCGCTGACCACCGACCAGCTGGTCGGCTCCATCCAGAACCTCGGTAGGGAGCGGGAGCCGACTCCGTGATCCACCTGAGCGAAGTCCGCTACACGTACCCGAAAGGTGGAGCAGAGGCGATCCGGGGAATCAGTCTGGACGTGTCCTTGGGCGAGACCCTGTTCGTCCTGGGCCATAACGGGGCCGGCAAGTCGACGATGCTCCGCTTGTTCAACGGGCTGCTCAAGCCCGGTTCGGGGACGGTCACCGTAGACGGGACCGACACGAGGGAGGTGAGGCCCGCCCAACTCTCGCGAACCGTGGGGCTGGTGTTCCAGAATCCTGACGCGCAGCTGTTCCGGGACCGGGTCTCCGAAGAGGTGTCCTTCGGCGCCGAGAACGGCTCGGGAGACGACGACGCCACCGAGCGCCACGAGCGAGCGATGGCCCTGCTCGACCTCGAGTCGGTCGCGGACCACAATCCCTACGACCTGACGCTCTCGTGGCGAAAGCGGGTTGCCATCGCGTCAGTGGTGGCCATGGGGACTCCCGTCCTGGTGCTCGACGAACCAACCGGCGGGCAGGACGCAGACGGGACCCGTGTCCTCACCGACCTCATCTCCGACACGCGCCGCCGCGGCCACGGCTGCGTCGTGGTCACCCATGACGTTGATCTGGCCTTCGACTGCGCCGACCGGGTCGTCGTGCTCCGCGACGGCAAGATCCATCTGGAAGGCAGTCCGATGTCGGTGCTCGGAGACCCGCTCCTCCACTTGGCGGGGGTAGAACCCTCCACCATGCATCAGATCTCCGGTGGCATCGGGTTGGACCCGCCGGCGCGCGGGGTTGATGAGCTGGAAGAATATCTCGAAGGCGCAGGAGGTCGGACCCCATGAAGCATGATCCGCTGAGCACCGACAGGCCTCAGCACCACATCCGTTGCCTGCCCGGTGACGTCGCCGAACGGGTGCTCCTGCCGGGCGATCCCAAGCGAGCCGAGTTGATCGCGGGCCTTCTCGACGATGCCCGCCACGTCGCCACCAATCGCGAGTACACCACCTATACGGGGACGTACGGGGGCATGCCGGTGTCCGTCACGTCTACCGGTATCGGCTGCCCGTCTGCGGCCATCGCGATCGAAGAACTCACCAGCGTGGGCGCCAAGACCCTCATACGAACCGGGACCAGCGGGTCGATGAGTCCCGACGTGGGGCCGGGTGAGGTGATCGTCGGTACGGCCGCGATCCGGGAGGAAGGAACCGGAACGTCCTACCTCCCGATCGAGTTCCCGGCCGTGGCCGACCTCGATCTGACCTACTGCCTGCGGGCGGCGGCCGAGGCGCTCGGGCTTCCGGTTCGGGTGGGGGTGCTCCACTCGAAGGACTCCTTCTACTCCCACCGTGACCCGGACCGGCTCCCGGTGGCCCAGGAGATGAGGGGCAAGCGGGCGGCCTGGACGGCGGGAGGCGCCCTGGCTTCGGAGATGGAGACGTCCACGCTCTTCGTTCTCGGATCCATGCTCCGGGTCAGGACCGGATCCATCTGCCTGGTGGCCAGCTCGCAGGACGCGTCCACCCGGCTGACCCCCGAAGAATCGGAACGCTTGGTCGAGAAGGTGGTGACAGCCGCGCTCGACGCCCTGGTCCTCGACGAATCGAACGCCACGGGAGGCAGCACTCGATGACCACACGAATCGATGTCCACACCCACTTCTACCCCACGTCCTACCTGGCCGGCCTGGAGAAGCGACGCGAGATGCCGCGCGTCTACCGGGACGGCGAGATCCGGCGTTTCGTGATCTTCCCGGAGGAGGAAGCCGACCCGCGCATCGGTCGCCCCATCGAGGACGGCTGGTGGACCATCGCCGGCAAACTCGGCTTCATGGACGAGAACGCCATCTCACGTTCGGTCATCTCGCTCGGCAATCCCTGGATGGAGCCCTTCGAAGGACAGCACGGAGTCGAGCTCACAAGGGTGGTCAACGACGAGCTGGGAACTCTGGAGGAGCGGACGGAGGGCCGGTTAGTGGGCCTGGGCGCCCTCCCCGCCACGGGTGTAGCTGACGTGGTGGACGAGATCGAGGCCATAGACGCCCACCCCAGCCTGCGCGGGATCGTGACAGGCCCGAGGATCGCCCACTTCCGGCTTGACGATCCGGAACTGGAGCCGGTCTGGACGGAACTGGAGTCCCGGCAGCTCCCCTTGCTGCTGCACCCCCAGGACGGCATCGCCCTCGACCTCCTGGAGGGGTACGGGCACGTGCTCCCGGTGGGGGTGGGTTTCCCGATGGAAACCACGGCGGTGGTGAGCCGGCTCGTGTTCGGCGGCGTGCTCCACAACCACCCCGATCTCAAGATCATCGTCTCTCACGGCGGTGGGACGTTGTCGGCCCTGGTGGGACGCCTCGACGCCGCCTGGCGCTCGGACGAGATCGGCCGTTCCAGACTTCCGGAACTCCCGTCCAAGTCGATCGCCCGGCTGTACGTGGACGCCATCACGTACGCCGCCGGCCCGTTCCAAGCCTCGATTGCCATGGTCGGGAACGACCAAGTCATGTTCGGCACCGACCATCCCTTCTCGATCGAGGATGCCGGCGCCACGATGGACGCCATGGAAACCGTCGACGACACCACCCGCCACTCGATCTTCGCCGACAACGCGTCGGCTCTCTTCGACCTGACCTGAGGCGACCGGCAACATCTCCATCACCGACGAAGAGAACGAGCAAGAACCATCGCCACCCGCCGGGGAGGACCGACCTGAATCCTTGCCTGCCCCCAGAAGCTCTCCCCGTCCTAAACGTCGCCGAATCGACGGTCCCGCTCCCGGCCTCCTTCAAACGCAGCAACGTTGGCCGGGCTGAGATCAGCTTCTCGCTCTGGCCGGTGCCCGCTTGTTGCGACTCTTGGATGCTTGCCGTTTGTGGGTGCTGCGCGGATGCCGAGACCGATTCTTTCTGGTCGGACGTCCCCGACCTCCGTGTTGCCTCCTGCGGACCGTAGGTTGCCGGCTTGGATCGACGGGAGCCCTGCGGGGTTCGCGACGGCGTACTTTCCCATCGAGCGGCTGGATGGCGGTGAGGTCCACTTCGGTGACTGGCTGCCGCAGTCCCAGCCGGCGTTGCATGTGTCGGAGGTCTCTGATCTGATCGGGTGGGACGAGCGAGACCACGATGCCGTCCTTGCCGGCTCGGGCGGTGCGGCCTGACCTGTGGAGGTAGGCCTTGTGATCGGCGGGAAGGTCGTAGTGGATGATGGCGCTGACATCCTCGACATGGATGCCTCGTGCGACGACATCGGTAGCGACCAGCGCCTGCACCCTTCCGGAAGCGAAATCCTTCAGCGCTCTGGTGCGCTGGTTCTGGTTCCGCCCGCCGTGGATCGCCGCGGTCAGGATGCCTGTCCGACTGAGTTGACGGGCTACCCGATCAGAGCCGCGGCGGGTTCGGCAGAAGACGATCGTGGGTCCCGCGGCATCGATCGTGCGGGCACTGACCTCGATACGGTTCGTCCTGTCCACATGCCAGAACACATGGTCCGCATCGACGACGTCGGGCGTCCCCTGTCCTATTTCGTGCCGTACAGGGCGGTGCTGGTAGTCGCGGGTTAGTGAGGCGACTTCGCGGTCCAGCGTGGCGGAGAACAACATCGTCTGCCGCTTGGCCGCGGTCTGGTCGAGCAAGCGCCGGACAGCGGGGATGAACCCCATATCGGCCATGCGGTCGGCCTCGTCTATGACGATGATCTCGACCGCGGAGAGCTCGGCCACACCTTGATGGATCAGGTCTTCGAGGCGCCCGGGGCACGCCACCAGTATGTCTACGCCGCTGCGGAGGGCCCTGACCTGGGGGCCGTAACCCACGCCGCCATAGACGACTGCCACGCGGACCTTCCCAGAGAAGGAACGAAGCTCGGTTGCTATCTGATCGGCGAGTTCGCGGGTAGGGGCCAGCACGAGCCCTTTGGGCCTGCGCGGTTCGGCACGGCCTACTCTGGCCACGAGGGGAATCCCGAAGGCCAGAGTCTTGCCCGAGCCGGTGGGAGCGCGACCGCACACGTCGCGGCCCCTAATTGCGTCGGCCAGAGTGGCTGTCTGGATCTCGAACGGTCGGGTGATACCGCGCCGGGCAAGAGCCTGGCCTATGGGTTTGGGTACGCCCAGTTGGGCGAATGTGGGGGGCATTGGTCTCCTTGACCCGCGTGACGCGGGCTTCTCATGGGTTCGGTGGCGCCTCGATGCGGCGATGCCTCGATGGGGCGGTAAAGAAGAGCGGTCTTCTCAGGATTGGTTCACGATGACTGGAAGAACCAAGACCCGTCTGCGAACCCACCAACCGGCCTAGTAGCCGGATCGCGGACGAGGATACCACATCTGGGAGCGCCGTCCCGACCGCGATGACCACCGGACGCGGGAGCATCGAGTTGCCTCGCTATTGGCGGAAGTGAATGTTGTGGCGACGTCACCCTCGCCCGGTCCTCGGCAGCGCGCCCTGCGCAACGCCTGACGAACGTGGGAGAGAGTGAACTCCATCCGTTCCTCGCTGGCCTCCTAGGATCGGCCTCGGCACGGGCAATAAGGTGTTCACCATGATCGAAGAGCGATTCTCTATGGCCGGGCGTAGGGCCGTGGTGACCGGTGGCGGTGGGGGGTTCGGTCGGGCTTTTTGCCGGATCCTGGCGGAGGCGGGAGCCGAGGTCGTTCCCGTGGACATAGATCTGGCCGCCGCCGAGGAGACCGCCTCGCTGGTGAGCGATACCGGCGACCGGGCATGGGCGATCGAGTGCGACGTGGCGGATGCGACCGCTGTCGAGGCGATGGCCGAACGGCTGGAGGAAGCCGGCCCGGGCGTGGACGTGCTGATCAACAACGCCGGCAACTCCCCTCCGTCCAGGCGGGTGGCCGACATCCCCGTCCAGGAGTGGGACGACGTGATCGCGGTCAACCTGCGGAGCGCGTTCCTGTGCACCCGAGCGCTGATACCGATGATGCTGGCCACCGAGAGCCCGTCCATCGTGAACATCGCCTCGGTGCTCGGGATGCGGGGCTTCCATCCCGACGTCATCTCCCAGGCCGGATACGCCGCCTCCAAGGCAGGCATGATCGGGCTCACCCTCCAGACCGCGGCCGACTACGGCGAGTTCGGGTTGCGCGCCAACGCCGTGGCTCCCGGCTGGCACCTCGGCACCAACCTGAGCAAGCGGGCCGGCAACTTCGCCACCCCCGAGCAGGAGGCCCAACTCCAGCGCACCATCCACGAGCGGATACCGCTCCAGCGCGCCTCCACCGCCGAGGAGCTCGCTCCCCTGGTCCTCTACCTGGCCGGCGACGCCTCCCGGTTCGTCAGCGGCGCCGTCATGACCCACGACGGCGGCTGGACAGCCATATAGCAATCGCCTGGAGGACCACCGCGGAGCAGGTAGCATCGGGTGCCGTGCCCGACCTCCGAGCAGCCGCCCAGCACCTATTTCCGGACCTGGTCGACCTGCGGCGGTCACTCCATCGGTTCCCCGAGGAGGGCAACCACCTCCCCGAGACCCGCCGGATCGTGCTGGAAGCACTGGAAGGCCTGCCTCTCGACATCGTGGCACACGAGACCACCAGCGGGATCGTGGCGGTCCTGGAGGGTGACGATCCCGGCCCCGTAACCCTGCTCCGCGCCGACATGGACGCCCTGCCGGTGACGGAGGCGACCGGCCTGGAGTTCGCCAGCCACCATGACGGGTTCATGCACGCCTGCGGCCATGATCTGCACACCGCCATGCTGGTGGGGGCGGCCCGGTTGCTGTCCTCGATGAGGTCCGACCTGGCGGGCACGGTGCTGTTCATGTTCCAGCCCGGTGAGGAAGGCTTCGCCGGGGCGCGTTTCATGCTCGAAGAGGGCCTGCTGTCCACGGTCACGGACCGGCCCTCCAGCGCCTTCGCCATTCATGTGAACACCTGGACGCCCACCGGAATGGTGCTCCACCGCGGGGGCCCGCAACTCGCTTCCGCCGATGAGGCGCGGGTCACGATACGGGGCAAGGGAGGCCATGCCTCGGCCCCCTACCTCGCCTACGACCCGATTCCGGTGGCTGCGGAGATCGTCCTGGCCACGCAGACCGCAATCACCCGGCGGATCAACGTCTTCGATCCGGGCGTGATCACGTTTGCCCACGTCGTCGCCGGGACCACCCACAACGTGATCCCGGAGACCGCCTCAATGGTCGCAACGATCCGAGCCGTCTCCGAAGACACCCGCGAGCAGCTACACGCCCTGCTCAACCGGGTGGTCCCCAGCATCGCCGCAGCCCACGGCATGGAGGCGGAGGTCGAGATCAATCTGGGATATCCGGTGACCGTCAACGACCCCGATCACACAACCTGGGTGAACACGGTGGCCCGAGACACCCTGGGCGACGACCGCGTAGCGTGGATGGACTCGCCGATCATGGCCGCCGAGGACTGGGGTTACGTGCTCCGGGAAGTCCCGGGAACCATGTCGTTCCTCGGGGCCTGCCCTCCCGCGCTGGAACCGGGCCGGACGCCCGGGTTGCACTCCGACCAGGCCGTCTTCGACGAGGAGGCGATGATCACCGGAACTGCCCTGCACGCAGCAATAGCACTGGCTAACGGCAACCGCCGCGCCTGAATACGCCTCGCCATCGGCCCGCTAGGAGACCGGGTCGAAACGCGGGTCTGGCCGAACGCCGGACACTCCTTTAAGCGACGCCCGTACGATCCGGCGGACCCGTTCTGGACCCAGCGGCAGGCGGGTGACCTCCTCCGGACATCCCAGCGCGTCGGCCACGCCGTTGGCGATGGCCGCCCCCACCGCGGTGATACCCCCCTCACCTGCTCCCTTCACGCCCAGCGGGTTGAGCGGGCTGGGCGCTTCCTCGAGCAGCAGCACCTCCACCTCCGGCATCTCGGCGATGGTCGGCATCAGGTAGTCCATGAACGTGGCCGCGAGGGGTTGGCCGGACTCGTCGTAGGCGAAGTCCTCGAGCAGGGCGCCCCCGATGCCCTGGGCGGCGCCACCGGCGATCTGGCCGTTGACCAGTTCCGGGTTGACCGCCTTGCCGACCTCGTAGCACACCACGAGCCGTTCCACCTCGACCAGGCCGGAGTCGGGATCCACCCGGACGACCGCGGCGTGGACGCCGTAGGGATAGACCATGTGGTCCGCCCGGAACCAGCCCTCGGCGGTGAGGCCGGGCTCGCCGCCGGTCAGGCCGGGACGGAGCCTCTGCGCCACCTCACCCAGGGTGATGGCCGGCCCGCCCGCCGAGCCCCGGACGAACACCCGCCCGCGGTCGATGGTGAGGTCACCCGGATCCGCCTCCAGCACCGCGGCCGCCACCTCCAAGGCCTTGCGTCGCACGCGGCGGGCAGCGATCAAGGTGGCGGAGCCGGACATGACGGTGACCCGGCTGGCGAAAGCGCCCATCCCGTAGGCGAGGTCATCGGTCTGGCCGTGACGCACCCGGACCGATTCGATTCCCACACCCAGCGTGTCGGCGCACACCTGCGCGAGCACCGTCTCGACGCCCTGGCCGATCGAAGCCGCGCCGGTGATCACCAGCACGTGCCCCGCCTCGTCCACGGTGACCTTGACCCCGTCGAACGGACCCAGACCGCTCTTCTCCACGAAGAAGCCCATGCCGAGGCCCACCGACTCGCCATCCGACCGCCTCCGCGAGAGATCGGCGGTCAGAAGCTCGTAGTCCAGGTACTCGAGGGTGCGATCCAGGAGACCCGGGTAGTCGCCGGAGTCGTAGGTCAGCTCGGTACCGAGCGCGGTGATCCCCCGCTTGAAGGGCATGCGCTCCGGCAGGACCAGGTTGCGGCGGCGAACCTCGGCCGAGTCGAGACCGATCCGGTGGGCTATGACGTCGATCAGGCGCTCGCGGACGAAGGTGCTCTCGTACCGGCCGGGGGCCCGGTAGGTGCCGCACGGGGTCTTGTTGCTGAGCATCACATGGCCGCGGCTCCGGTACGCGGGCCAGGCGTACGGTCCCGGGAGCATGGAGGTGGTCAGCTCCGTGACCGTCACCTGATGGGTCCGCAGGTAGGCCCCCTGGTCCACCCAGAACTCGTCGATCACGCCCCTGATCCAGCCGTCGGGCTCCACCGCCGCCCTTATCCGGTGGACCTGATCCCGGGAGTGGTTGGCGGCCAGCATGTGCTCCCGGCGATCCTCCACCCAGCGGATGGGGCGCCCCAGGCGGAGGGCGGCCAGGCACACCAGCACGTCCTCGGGATAGAGCTCTCCCCTGATCCCGAACCCCCCTCCCACATGACCCTCCCGGAGAACGACGGCGCCGAGCGGCAGGCCGAGCATGGAGGCGATGGCGGCCCGGTTGTGGTGGGGTACCTTGGCAGCGCCGAACATCTCCAGCACCGACCTTGTCGCGTCATAGTGAGCCAGCGCTCCCCTGGTCTCCATGGGCACGCCGGAGTGCCTCCCCACCGCCAGTTCCATCTCCACCACGACCGGAGCGTCCCCGAACGCTTCCTCGAGGTCCCCGTAGGCCTTCTCCACCACCGTCGTCTCGATGGCCCCGGGCCCGGCCGCCACCGGATCCACCACCGGATCGAGTTCGTCGATACCGGCGAAGACCAGCTCGGCGGCGTCCTCGGCCAGGTAGGGGTCCTCGGCCAGCACGATCGCGACCGGCTCCCCCACGTAGCGGACGTGGTCGCCGGCGAGCATGGGTTGGCGGAACCGCTCCAGACCCTCCACCCAGGGCATACGGAAGTCGATCGGCGGCACTTCCCGGATGTCCTCCCGGGTCCAGACCGCCTCCACGCCGTCCATGGCGAGCGCCTCCGAAGTGTCGATGTCGAGCAGTCGGCCATGGGCCACGGGTGAGCGCACCACCCTCATGTGCAGCTGGTCGGGAAGGCACAGGTCGGCGGCGAACCGGGCCTTTCCTGTCAGTAGAGGTCGGTCCTCGATCCTTCTGACCGAGCTACCGACATAGCTCATGCCCGCATGACCTCGGCGGCCTGGCGCACCGACTTCAGTATGTTCTGGTACCCGGTGCAGCGGCACAGGTTGGAGGACAGCACCGCTCGCAACTCGTCCTCGTCGGGATCGGGATTCTGCTCCAGGTACCCGGCCGCCAGCATCAGGAACCCCGGAGTGCAGAAGCCGCACTGGAGCCCGTGGTTGTCCCAGAAGGCCTGCTGGATCGGATGGAGCCGGTCGCCGTCGGCCAGGTCCTCCACAGTGCGGAGGTCCATGCCCTCGCACTGGACGGCGAACATCAGGCAGGCCCGGACCGGTTGGCCGTCGGCCAGGATCGTGCAGGCGCCGCACACGCCGTGCTCGCATCCCAGGTGGGTTCCGGTGAGGCCGCAATCGTCTCGGAGGGTGTCGGCCAGCGTGCGCCGGGGCTCCACCCGGACGCGGTAGGGCCGGCCGTTGACCGCCAGGGTGACGTCGACCTTGGTTCGCTCGCTCATGCGGGAATCCTCTCGCTCTCGCTTACCAGCCTACGCAGCCGGGACGGGGTCGCGGGCACTTCGGCGATCTCGACCCCGAGGGGACGGAGCGCATCGGCGACCGCGTTGATGACGGCGGCCGGGGCGCCGATGGTGCCCCCCTCTCCCAGGCCCTTGGCGCCCGTGATGGTGGCTTCGGAGATGGTCTCGAGGTGGTGAATCTCGATGGTGGGAACCTCGGCCAGAGTGGGAGGCAGGAAGTCCATGAGCGAGGTGGTGAGGATGTTGCCATCTCGGTCGTAGAGGATCTCCTCGTACAGGGCGCCGGCGATGCCCTGGGTGACTCCACCGTGGAGCTGCCCGTCCACGATCATCGGGTTGATGAGGCGCCCGGCGTCCTCCACCACCACGAACCGGTCCACGCGCACCCCGCCCGTCTCCGGATCCACCTCCACCGTCGCGACATGGCAGGCGTTGGAGAAGGTCCCGGCCGGATCGTAGGTGGCCGTAGCGGTGAGGCCCGGGTCCATGCCGGCGGCCAGGCGGTGGCTGGAGTGGTAGGCGAGGCGGGCGAGCTCCGCCACCTCGATCCCGGCATCCGTACCCGCCACGGTCGCCCGGCCGGCCATGATGACGATGTCCTCCGGCGCCGCCTCCAACTCCGCGGATGCGATGGCGGCCAGCTTGGCCCGTAGACGGTCGGACGCCAGGCGGGCCGCTCCCCCGGCAATGACCAGTGACCGGCTGGCGAACGTACCCCAGCCGTACGGCGTGCGGTCGGTGTCGCCGTGAACGATCCGGACCCGAGCCGGCTCCACACCCAGTCGGTCACCGATCAACTGGGCGAGGGTGGTCTCCAGACCCTGGCCGTGCGGCGAGGCCCCTAGCCGGGCCTCTACGTTGCCGGACGGGTCCATGGCCAGGTCCACGGTCTCGTATCCGGGCGTCACGTCCATGCTCCGGGCGGCGAAGGCCGAGGTCCCGTAGCCGGTGCGTTCCGAGAACACGGAGAAGCCGATCCCGAGGTAGCGGCCCTCGGACCGCGCCGCCGCCTGGCGGGCCCGGAAGTCCTCCAGACCGATCGCGTCGACGGCCCGGTCAAGGGACTCCACGTAGGAGCCCTCGTCGTAGACCAGGCCGGTGGCCGAGGCGTAGGGGAACTCCGTTATCAGGTTGCGCCGCCTGATCTCGGCGGGCTCGATCCCGAAGCGGACCGCGGCCAGATCCATGAGGCGCTCCATGGCCAGGGTGATCACCGGTCTCGACACCCCACGGTAGGGCGCCATCGGGCAGGTGTTGGTGGTGACGCCGCGGGACCGGACCCGGTAGGTGCGGAAGTCGTAGGGGCCAGGGAACTCGGCCAGCGCCATCAGCGGCTCCACCCCGCAGGTCACCGGGTAGCAGGAGTAGGCGCCGATGTTGCACAGCAGGTCGGCATCCACCGCCAGCAACCGGGCGTCGGCGTCGAAGGCGCCCCGTACCCGGTAGTGGTGGTCGCGGCTGTGGAAGGAGGACATCAGGTTCTCGCGCCGATCCTCCACCCACGACACCGTGGTACGGAGCCGTCTCGCCACCCAGGCCGTCACCACGTCCTCGGGCGCCAGGCAGAACTTCTGCCCGAACGCTCCTCCCACATCGGGGACCACCACCCTCAGGTCCGACTCGGGCATGCCGAGCAGGTCCGCCAGGACGGTGCGGACCACGTGAGGCGACTGGACGGAAGCCGTGAGGGTGGTCCGCCCTGAGCGCGGGTCGTACGCGGCGACGGAGCCTCGAGCCTCCAGAGGGAGGGCGTTCTGGCGCCGGGAGCGCAGATCGAAGTCCACCACCACCGCGGCGGCGGAGAAGACCTCGTCCACCCGCTCGGTCTCGAAGCGGGCGTCGACAACCACGTTGTCCTCCAAGTGGTCGTGAACAGCCGGCGCGCCGGGGCGGATGGCTTCGGGGGCGCTGACCACCCGGTCCGTAGGCTCGATGTCCACGAAGACCTGCTCTGCGGCATCCTCCGCCTCCTCGGGCGTGCCCGCCACCACCACAGCCACGGGCTCACCCACGAAGCGGACCTTGCGGGAAGCCAGCACCGGCTGCTCGATGGGGCGGAAGTCCGGACGGTGAAGCAGCGGCCGGATGGGACGCACCTCCCTCAGGTCCTCGGCGGTGAAGGCAGTGATCCCCTCGGGTGCCTCGATGGAGACGATCCGGCCGTGGGCGACCGGGCTACGGACAAACCTCAGGAAGGAGGCATCCCCGGTGAGGTCGGCTACGAACCGGCCCTCGCCGGTGAGCAGGGGCGGATCCTCGAAGCGCGGGAGCGGCTGCCCGATCCACGGGATCACGCGGCGATCGCCTGCTCAAGGGCTCGTCGGGTCAGGGCACGCACCAGGTCCCGCCGGTAGTCGGCAGACCCGTGGATGTCGCCGACGGCGTCGATCTCGAGAGCCGCGATCTCGGCGGCGGCGCGGAATGACTCCTCGGTGGCGGCTTGGCCCTCCAGCGCCTGCTCCGCCTCGCCGGCCCGGAGCGGGCGATCGCTCACTCCACCGAGCGCGATGCGGGCGTTCCCGACCTGCCCTTCATCGGACTCGAACGCGACTGCGGCCATGGCCAGGGCGAAGTCACCGGCTCGGCGGCTGAACTGCTGGAAGCCGACCCGGGTGCGCGTGGAGAGTTTGGGCAGGCGGGCCTCGACCAAGAGCTCCTCGGGTTCGAGAGCGGTGGTGAAGACGGTCTGGAAGAAACCCTCCACGGGGATGTCACGACCACCGGACGGGCTCCGGGTCGACAGTTCGGCATCGAGCAGCAGGGCGATCACGCACCACTCCGCGGCGGGGTCGGCATGGGCCAGGCTGCCCCCGAAAGTACCCCTGATCCTGATCGGTAAGTGTCCGACGTGGTGGGCGGCCATGGTCAGGAGGCGGCCGGTGGGGCCTTCCGTGACCGGTCGCTCGAAGGTCACGTGGCGGACCATCGCTCCGATCCGGAGGGTGTCGCCGTCCTCCTCGAGATAGTCGAGTTCGTCCAGCGGGTTAATGTCGACCAGGACCGCGGGGCGGGCCAGACGGAAGTTCATGGCCGGCACCAGGCTCTGGCCGCCGGCCAGGACCTTTGCCTCGTAGCCGTACTCACCGAGGTGGGTCACCGCTTCGGCCACGGATCGGGCCTGGTGGTAGTCGAACGGAGCCGGCTTCATGAGGGCCGGAGTGTAGTATCCGGGCGCCAACCCGAGGCCTTACCGACCCATGACCCCACACCAGCGGCCGGCGCCTGTCGGTGGTATCGGAAGCTCCATCCGGCGCCATGAAGACCCTCCGCTGCTGGCAGGACGGGCCCGCTACGTAGCCGATATTCGCCTCCCGGGCATGCTCACCATGGTGGTGGTGAGGGCGCCCGTCGCTCACGGCACGTTAAGGCGAATCGACTGCTCAGAGGCGCGCCGGCTGCCGGGCGTGGAGGCGGTGTTCACCGCCGAAGAGGTGAGCGAGTCGCTCGGAGGCATCCCCAGTATCCCGCCCCGGGTCTCGTTCGACGAGACCGTGACCCCGTACCTGCAGCCGATCATCGCCCACGACCGGGTGCGCTTTGTCGGCGAGCCGATGGCCGTTGTGGTGGCCCGGGATCGGTACGTGGCGGAGGACGCCGCCGATCTGGTGTTCGCCGACATCGACACCCGAGCGGTGATGATGGATGCAGGCGCCGAGGACCGGCAAGACGGGCGTCTGTTCGAGCCGGAGAACCTAGTCACCACCCTCGAAGCCGGCTTCGGCGACGCGGGACGGGTGTTCGCGGAGGCGGAGGTGGTGGTCGAGGCCGAGCTTGCCATCGGCCGCCACAGCGGAGTGCCGATGGAGACGCGGGGCATAGCGGTCGAGTTCGACCCGTCCGGCGAACGGCTCACCGTCCATGGCGCGACCAAGGTGCCGCATTGGAACCTGGCTACCACCGCCGCGCTCCTGGGCATGCCTCCCGGCCGTCTACGTATGCGCGAGACGGCGGTGGGGGGAGGCTTCGGGGTGCGCGGCGAGCTATATCCCGAGGATGTGCTGGCGGTGTGGGCGGCCGACCGGCTGGGCCGATCCGTGGCTTGGATCGAGGACCGCAGGGAACACCTCCTAACGGCAAACCACTCCCGCGAGCAGTTCCATCGGGCGCGCATCGCGGGTGACTGGGAAGGCCGGATCTCCGCCATCGCCTCGGACTTCGACATGGACATGGGCGCCTACGCCCGCACCCACAGCATCCGCGTGGCGGACCTGACCCTGTCGATGATCCCCGGCCCCTACGACATGGAGGCATACCGGGGAACGGCCCGGTGCGTGGTCACGAACAAGACCCCCACAGGCACCTACCGGGCTCCCGGCAGGTTCGAATCCAGCTTCGTGCGGGAGCGGCTCATCGACCTGTACGCCAACGAGATCGGCATGGAACCGGTCGAGGTGCGGCGCCGCAACCTGATCAAACCCGATCGCATCCCCTACTCCCGCCCGCTGTCGTCAACCGGCGAGCCGATGCTGTTCAGCGACGGCGACTTCCCGAGCATCCTCGACCGACTGGTCGGCTCGTTCGACTGGAAGGGGCTCGAGCAGCGCCGGGAGGCAGGGGAGCAGATCGGGGTCGGTGTGGCGATGTTCATGGAGAAGTCGGGCTTGGGTCCGTGGGAGACCGGCGCGGTCGAAGTCGATCCCGACGGTCTGGTCCGGGTCCGGTCGGGATGCTCCTCGGTCGGCCAGGGCATCCGCACGGTGCTGGCTCAGATCGTGGCCGAAAGGCTCCAACTGGATCACACCCGGGTACGGGTGGAACTACTCGACACTGACCGGACGCCCTACGGAATCGGTAGCTACGCCAGCCGATCGACGGTGACCGCCGGCAGCGCCCTGGTGCAGGCCGCCGACGAAGTGGTGCGGATCGCCAAGCAGGTGGCGGCCGTGGACTTCGAGGTGGACGCAGGCGACCTGGACTACCGGGACGGCTCCGTTTTTGTATCCGGATCGCCCGAGTTCAGCCTCTCCATCTTCGAGGCCGCAGCCCGGCTCCATCCTGTGACGGCCCCGAAGTACGGAAGGTCCGAGCCAGGCCTAGCCGTGGACTCGGTGTTCGAGGCGGAACGGGTGGTCTACCCGTGCGGCGCCAACCTGGCAGTGGTCCGGGTGGATGGCGAGACGGGCGAGGTGGTGGTCGAGCAGTTGATCCTGTACTACGACATCGGGAGGGCGATCAACCCGATGCTGGTGGCGGGACAGATGGAGGGGGGCGCCATCCAGGCGGTAGGCGGCACGCTGTACGAGCAGTTCGCCTACGACGGGGACGGCAACCCCTTGTGCGGATCGTTCATGGACTACCTGCTGCCCACGCTCGCCGAGGCGCCGAACATGACCGCTCTCATCGGCGAGCAGGACCCGACCGCCACCAACCCGCTCGGAATCAAGGGAGCGGGCGAGGGAGGCGTCCCGGGAGTGGCCGCCGCCATTGCCACGGCGATAGAACATGCCCTGGGCCGGCCCGGCCTCGCGAGCCGGCTACCCCTAACCCCCGAGAGAGTGCTGGCCCCTCCATCCCGGGGCTGACCACCTGTTACCACCCGGAGCCAGAAGCCGGGGCAAGAACGCGAAAATCGCGGCGAGCGGGCTTCGCCCGCCGGGCCCTCCCCCACCGCCGCCACCTTGGTGTCGAGCGCGTTCAGCCCCACCCCGGACGGGGTTGCCTCGACTGAATGTTCCCTCCCGCGGTCCGGTCGACGCCTGAGCCAGGACCGCTGGTGCTTACGGTAACTGCCATCATAAAAAGAGTGTATGACATAAATGAGGGATAGAAGATTGTTTTACGTGGAGATCACAACGGGAAGCGGCAAGGATCGCAGGCGGAGCGCCTATACGGCCCTGGTGTAGCGTTCCCGCTCCCAGTCGCTGACGCTCTCCTGCCAGGCGCGCAGCTCCCACGCCCTCGATATGGCGTAGTAGTCGCTGAACTCCGCGCCCATCGCCTCCTGCAAGGCAGTATCGGCCCGGAAGGCCCTCAAGGCGCTCTCCAGCGAGTTGGGTAGCGGCGGCAGGTCCGCCCGCTCGGAGACATCCTTGGTCTCGGGCGCCGGGGGCGACGCTCCCTCCCTGATCCCGATCATCGCCGAGGCCAGCAGAGCCGCCAGCGCCAGGTAGGGGTTGGCGTCAGCGCCGGGACGGCGACACTCGAGCCGGGAACGGGCCGGGCGGTTGCCCCGGATGGCCCGCACCGAGGTGGAGCGGTTCTCGTAACCCCAGCTCACGTTCACCGGCGCGAAGTAGCCGGGAACCAGCCGCTTGTAGGAGTTGACGGTGGGGTTGACCAGGAGGGAAGCAGCCGGGAGATGGTCGAGGATGCCCCCTATGGCCGACATGCACGTCGCGGGAAACTCACCTTCCGCGGTGGGGGCGAAGGCGTTGTGCTCGCCTCGCCAGAACGAGACGTGGATGTGTCCGCTCGAACCCTCCTCGAGCGGCATGGTCTTGGCCAGGAAGCTGGCGGTGAGGCCCAGGGAGGCCGCCACCTCCTTGACCGCGAACTTGAGCAGCGCGGCGTCGTCGGCGGCCCGGAGGCCCCGCCGGGCGGAGATATTCAGCTCCAGCAGGCCAGGACCCGCCTCCGTGTGAACCGCTTCGAGGTTCACGCCGAGACCCTCGAGGGCTGGGACCAGCACCTCGAGCAGCCGGTCGAAACGGCCGATCTCCCCGAGGCTGTAGCTGATACCCGACGAAAGCGGCTCGCCGGCGCCGTCGAAGATCCTGACCTCGTACTCGAAACCCGCCATCACCTCGTAGCCCATGTCAGCCAGGTCCGCCAACACATCGCGCAGCACCTCGCGTGAGGCCAACCGGCATCGGGACCCGTCCGGCCAGCTCGGATCGGCCAGGCATATCCCCCAACCCGGCCTCCACGCCAGCGGCCGGAGGGTATCGGGGTCCGGCTGCAGCAGCAGGTCGGGCGCGCCGGTGTTGATCCCGTACTCCCGATAGTCGGCGATCGGCATGTCGACCGGGTCCAGACCCAGCCACAGGTCGGTCATCACCGTGCCCTTCTCCACCGCCGACCGGAAGGCGCCGGGTCGGAAGGCCTTGCCCCGTACCGAGCCGTGAACATCCGGCATACCCAGGAGGACGAAGCCGTCGTCGGAAGGATTCCAGGTCATGTCGTTCCTCCGTTCGCCAAGCGGTCCGTCACCGTCCGGTCAACCTCCCCCACCACCCGGGCCAACCGCTCGATCATCTCGTCCAGTTCCTCGTCCGTGCTCGTGAGGGCCGGGGCGAAGACCGTCTGATCCCCGGCAAAGCCATCGGCGTTCGGGTGGGTGGACATCACGAGCAGGTCGTTCTCCAGGGCGCAGGCGTCGATCCGTTCGGCGATCTCCAGCCGGTCCGGCGGTATGGAGACGCCATCCCGGGGATCCACGTACTCCACGCCCAGCAGGAACCCGCGGCCCCGGACCTCCCCCACGATCGCATAGTCCTCGAGCGCCGCCCGAAGCCGGTCGAGAAGCGCCGGCCCGCGCTCCGCAGCCAGACCCGCCAGGTCGTGCCGTTCCAGGTAGTCGAGCACTGCCAGACCGACCGCGCAGCTCAGAGGCGCGCCGTCCCAGGTGTGGCCCAGATCGAACTCCTTCGAACCGCTCGCCAACACGTCGTAGACGGGTTGGCGGCACATGGTGGCCGCCAGCGGCATGTAGCCCCCGCCGAGCATCTTGCCGATGGTCACGATGTCGGGGGTGATCGGCAGGCCCTGGTACGCGAACCAGCCTCCCGTGCGCCCCATGCCGGTGACCACCTCGTCGAAGCACACCAGGAAGCCGTACCGGTCGCGCCGCTCCGCCAGCCCCTCCCAGAACCGATCCGGTGGTGAGTAGCCGGGTAGGGAGGCACCGCTCACCGGCTCGCAGAAGAAGGCGGACACGGTCTCGGGGCCCGCCTGCTCGATCGCCTCGTCGAGTGCGTCCAGAGCGGCAGCGCCGGTCGGGTCGAACCTCGGGGTGGACGGAGGGATATGGAGATGCTCGGACAGGTAGGGATCCAACGGCGTCCGAAAGGTGGGGCGGCCGGTGAGCGACACCGTAGCCATGGTGCCGCCGTGGTAGGCCTGGGCCGGGGAGATGACCCGCCACCGCGTGCCCTCCCCGCGATCCACGTGATACTGGCGGGCCAGCCGGAGAGCGGTCTCGTTGGCCTCGGAGCCGCCGCTCAGGAAACGGACCTTGGCCATCTCGGGGGCGATCTCCACCAGGCGAGCCGCCAGCCGCTCCTGGGGCCCGTTGGTGAAGTGGTGGGCGTAGTAGTAGGCAATATCGCCCATGGCGGTCTTGGCGGCGTCTGCTATTTCCCCCACCCCGTGACCGAGACCGGCCGTCATCGCGCCGCCCGAGCAGGCGTCGAGGATGCTCCTGCCGCCGATGGTGTACAGCCACACGCCCTCGCCCCGATCGATACTCGGATAGACCCGGTCGAGGTACTTGTGGAAGACGCTGGTGGAGGCGGCGTCGATGGTCACCAGGCCATCCCCCGAGCCGGTCATGATCGGCCCTTTCCCCGTCCTGGCAGGGCCAGGCCGGCTATGTCCTCGGCGTAGCGCTCCAGCAACTGCGCCGCGACGGCTCTCGCTCTGGGCTCAATCCGCCGGGTCTCCTCCAGCAGGGCGTCGGGATCGACCCCCTCGTCGTCGAGTTCGTGGCGGTAGGCCTCGACCCAGCCGTCCATGATCTCGTTGGTGACCTCCGGATGGAACTGCACCCCGAGGCTGCGTCCCACCACGAACGCCTGTGGGCCGGCTTCGCTGTCCGCGATGAGCTCGCCTCCGGGTGGAACCGAGAAGGTGTCGAAGTGCCATTGGAACCAGGGTCCGGCAGGCACCAGGTCCTCGTTGGTGCTACGTACCGGTAACCAGCCGACCTCGGACAGCTCCCCACGGTAGGAATCACCGCCGAGGACCCTCGCCAGCAGCTGGCCGCCGAAACATAGGCCGAGGATCGGAACGTCGGCGCCGTAGGCCTCCACCAGCAGGTCCTTCTCCCGGTCGATCCAGGGGATCGAGTCGTCGAAGGCCGCCAGCTCGGAGCCGAGCGAGACGATCAGGTCGTAGCGGGTGGGATCGACGCAGCGGTCCTCGAGGTCGATGCGGTAGATCTCCACGTCGGCGCCCTGGTCCTCCAACCACTCGTGGACGAACCCGGCCGGTGTCGGGTCCTCGTGCTGGACGATCAGAACGCGAAGCCCCGCGGACGGACCGCCTCCGGGGGACAGATTCGAGCCGAGCTCGCCCCTCACCTCGGCGGCGACCTCCTCTACGGCGGCGGCCATCCGATCCACCATCTCCTCGAGATCGCCGTCCGGGGTCGGGAAGGGCGGCGCGAACAGATGCTGGTCGCCTGCGAATCCGTCCCGGGTGGGCATGGTGCCCAGGACCAGGAGACCGTGACGGGCGGCGGCCCGCTCGATCCGCCCCGCCACGCCCAGTTCCGGGGGAAGGAAGGACCGGCCGTCCCGAGGATCCACGTAGTCGATCCCGAGTAGGTAGCCCCGACCGCGGACCTCCCCCAAGAGATCGTTGCCCGAGAGGGCTTCCTCCAGCTCCCGGCGGAGAGACGGACCCCGCGTCGCCACGTGGTCGACCCAGCCTTCGGACTCGAGGATTCCGAGCACCGCCAGACCCACCGCGCACGGCAGCGGCGAGCCGTCCCAGGTGTGACCCAGCGAGAACGAGCGCACCTCGGAGGCGATCGCCTCGTACACAGAATTGCGGTAGAGGACGGCCCCGATGGCGGTGTAACCGGCCCCCAGACCCTTGGCAGTGGCGATCACATCGGGAACGATCGGGAGGTCGTTGGCCGCGAACCAGTTACCGGTCCGGCCGATCCCCGTCACCACCTCGTCGAAGCAGATCAGGAAACCGTGGCGCTCCCTGCGCTCGGCCAGCCCCTCCCAGAACCGGGACGGCGGCGAGTAGGCGGGCAGCGAGGCGGCACTCACGGGCTCGCAGAAGAAGGCGGACACGTTTTCCGGACCGACCTGTTCGATCGCCTCGTCCAGCGCGTCGAGAGCCTGCTGCCCGGTCGCGTCGAAGCGGGCGGTGGAGGGCGGTATGTGCCGGTGACGGCTGAGATACGGACCGAAGGCCCCCTGCAAGCCGGGCCTTCCGGTGAGGGCGAGGGTCTGCATTGTGGGACCGTGATAGGCCTGGGCGGGCGAGATGATCTGCCAGCGTTGTGGCTCTCCCCGGGCGACGTGGTACATGCGGGCGGCCCGGATGGCGGCCTCGTTGGCCTCGGAGCCTCCCGTCACGAACCGCGCCCTGGTGAACCCCGGCGGCGCCACATCCACCAGCTTTGCGGCCAGGGACTCCTGCCATGGATTGGTCAGATGGTTGTTGTCCAGGTATCCGACCCGGCGGGATTGCTCCCAGACCAGATCGATGAGATCGCGGCGGCCGTGGCCCAGGGTGGCCGCCATGGAACCACCACTCATGGCGTCCAGGTAGCGCTTGCCGGTGGAGTCCTCCACGCGGGCGCCATCCCCGGCCACGATGATCCGATACGGCCTGGCCAACTCGAGTTGGAGCACGGCCCCGGCCCCCGGCGCTACGAACGGTGCTCTCGACTGCAATCGACCTCCAATCGGTCCTCGCCGGCGTGCCGGCGGTCCCCTGTACTCTTGGAGCGGAAGTGGCGCGCCCGCCGGAACGCTGCCTGTGGCCCGCCGGCAGGATACCAACCGCCGACGGCCCACCGGGTGTCATCCCGGCCCGGTGTCGCGGTTACCACCGCAAGCAACCAGCCTATGAGATTGGAGTGAGGGATGGATCCGGTCGCAGATTCCATCGAGGTCATCGACCCGTCGACCGAACAGGTCATCACCCGGCTTCCCGCTGCGGGGGTGGAACACGCAGACCGGGCCGTCGCCAGGGCTAAGGCAGCCTTCGCAACATGGCGTAACGTCACGGCCGGCGACCGGGCCACCATCTTGCGACGCGTCGGCGTAGCCGTAGAGGAGCAGGCGGTGTCGCTGGCGCAACTGGAGTCGCGCAACGTGGGTAAGCCGATCAGCGATGCCTTGGGAGAGGTGGGAATGGTGGCGGCCACCTTCGCCTACTACGCCGGATCGCCCGAGCGCCTCACCGGAAAGACGATCCCCGTGCCCGGCGGCGTGAACGTGACCTTCAAGGAGCCGATGGGCGTGGTCGGCCTGATCACGCCATGGAACTTCCCTCTCGCCATCGCCTCCTGGGGGGTAGCGCCCGCCCTGGCAGCCGGCAATACCGTGGTTCTCAAGCCCGCGCAACTCACGCCGCTCACGGCCATCGAACTCGAACGCATCGCGCTGGAAGCGGGCCTTCCCGAAGGCGTGTTCCAGGTACTGGCCGGGCCGGGCAGCCTGGTGGGCGAGCGTCTCGTCGAGCATCCGGACGTGGCCAAGATCGGCTTCACGGGCTCGACCGAAGTCGGCAAACGGATCAGCATCCGCGCCTCCGAGACCATCAAGCGGGTGACGCTCGAACTCGGTGGGAAGTCGGCCAATATCGTGTTCGCCGACGCCGATCTCGAGCAGGCGGCCGCCGCCGCTCCCGGCGCGGTATTCGGCAATGCCGGCCAGGACTGTTGCGCGCGGTCCCGGATCCTGGTGGAACGCAGCGCCATGGACGACTTCCTCGGCCTGTTCTCCGCCAACGTTGCCGCCATGAAGGTGGGCGATCCCATGGACAAGGCCACCGAGATGGGACCCCTGATCACGGCGGAACACCGATCCAAGGTGGCCTCGTTCATGGACGATGACACCACCGTGGTGGCCCGCGGGACCGCCCCCGACGGTCCCGGATTCTGGTTCGCGCCCACCGTCGTGACTCCGAACTCGCCCGGCGCCCGCGCGGTCACCGAGGAGATCTTCGGCCCCATCGCCTGCGTCCTGCCGTTCGACGGCGAGGAAGAGGCCATCTCCATCGCCAACGACACCGTCTACGGCCTGTCCGGATCGATCTGGACGGAGAACGGCGCCAGGGCGCTCCGGGTCGCCCGGGCGCTGGAGGCCGGCACCCTGTCGGTCAACTCCAACTGGTCGGTGCGGGTCGCCACACCCTACGGCGGCTTCAAGCAATCGGGCATCGGCCGGGCTCTCGGCCCCGACGCCCTCGACTACTACACCGAACTCAAGAACGTCTACATAGCCACCGGCTGAGACCCGGCGATCCTCGACCGGCGCGGCGGTGCGCCTTGCCTAGGACTTGCCGCCCTATCACTACGCTGTCGGCGACATGAGGTTCGAGTTCGAATCCGGCAAGGACTCTTCTACGTTACGCGCCATATTCGATTTCGACGAACAATACGCCGGAGAGCGCCAAGAAGGATGGGGCCAGCCGATCACCTATTCGGGGCAAGAGATATCCTTCGACTACGCCGTGCGCTCCATTCATCCGGACCTGTTGGGTCTTCTCTGCTTGACAATCTTCTATCCGTTCATAGGGCAACGAGTGGTCTTCCCTAGCCCGGTATCACCCAGACTCGAGAAGGCGTTCAGAAGAGGCTCGTTCAAGCGTCAGTTCCGATTCGACAACGTAGATCGAGGAATTCGAAAGTATGAAGGCTCGAGAATGGTTCTCTCGTTTGGAGGCGGCATAGACTCCAGCGCCGTCCGCAAGATGTTCCCCGAGGCCTTCGTCGTCCACGAAGCTCACATCAGGAATGGTCAAGTCGTTCCTTCGGATGCCCATGACGTCGTTCGAGACCTCGGTCCGGACCGGGGCCGGGTAGTGACCACGAATCAACGGTACGTCTCGCATCCGGGTGGGTGGCACGGGTGGACTTGCGCGTTCGCCACTTCCTTACTGATGGCAACGGACTACCGGTTCGGAATCATCCTCATGGGGTCGAACCTCGGGGGCACCCTCCTTCACAAAGGGACTCGCTACTACAACCGTTTCAAAGCCAGAAAGTGGCACGGACCGACCGGGAACTTCTGGCAATCGGCATTCGACGACATCGGAATACCCCTCTTCTCACCCGTATCCGGCGCGAGCGAGTACCTCACCATGGCACTCTCGCTCCACCTTGTCCGGTCGGGAAGAGTGGTCTACTGCATGGAGCGGGACGGCAGCGCTTGCCACCGATGCACGAAGTGCATGCGAAGGGATGTGATCCGTACCGTGGTCGATGAAGGACACCACGCCGACTGGGGACGGTACGACCGCAAGGACGTACATGAGTTCCTCGAGCGCGAGCCCCTGTACCAAGGCTACATCTTCTCCTTCGCCCGCGATCGTGTGAATACCCTGCCACACTTCATGACATCGAGACTCGGGGGCCTTCCACCGATTGAGTTGGACTGGCCCATGAGGATCCATCCAGGCACGTTCCGCCTCTGTGACAAGGCTTGGAGACCGATGATCCGCAAGAGAGTTCTCGCACACGTGGAACCGATGACACGAAGGCACGTGTCCGAGATGAAGAAGTGGGACGTGATGCGGCCCCAGCCGTCACGCCGTCCCTGGATGGGCCTCGGACTTCCTGGATTCAACCGTTCCCGTTAGGGCGGCTGAACCCCGGCGCCAGCCAGGGGCGCCCGCCCTCGCCGCTGGCGCGGTTCATATACACCTCGATTATGGGAACGCAGGTCATGCGGGTCGTTTCAAGGCCGGAGATCAACACAGCGGCCATGGGCCGGACCTCTCATAGAAGACCAAGAGTTGCCAAGATGCCGGTAGCCGCTCTGCCTTGGTCGTAGTACAGAATGCTATGCTTTTCGCATGACACAACTGGTTACGCGCGTAGACGTCGAGTTGGTTCGGCAAGTGGACCGGCTCGTCGAAAGTGGCGCGGTGTCGTCGAGATCTGACGCGGTCCGTAAAGGCCTTCGAGCGGTGGTTGACACCGAGCGCCGGCGCTCGGTAGCTGCGTCGATCGTCGACGGCTACCGCCGCCTACCTCAGGCCGAGGACGAGGCGGGATGGAGCGACGAGATCGCCAGAGCCATGATCGCCGAGGAACCTTGGTGACTCCCGTGCAGGGAGACATCTGGTGGGCGGAGTCAGAGGGTCAACGCCGGCCGGTACTCGTGGTCACCCGTAGCGAGGCAATCCCCGTGTTGAACAGGATCCTCGTAGCGCCGGTGACCCGTACGATCAGAGAGATCCCGACCGAGGTCCGGCTCGGCAGCGAGGACGGGCTTCCGGAGCCCTGTGTCGCTTCCTTCGACAACCTGCAGCCTCTTCCCAAGTCCTTACTGACGGGAAGGCTCGGCTCTATCTGGTATCGCCGACATGAGATCTGCTCCGCGCTCGAAGCCTTGTCCGACTGCTGATGGGTCTCTGTCCGCCTACCGGGGGGCGTCAGGACGTACGCAGTAACTCTGTGGCTCCCAGATCGAGGCGGTAGTGGTCGGGGAGGCGCACCAACTGATCGTCCTCGCCGAGGTACTCAACCACCACTCCGTAGTCCCGTCTTGCCCCCTCCAGCGAGACATACCCCTCGATCACGTCCCACAGAACCGCTTCGGGGTCCCGTTTGAACGGATCTCCGTAACCGCCGCCGCCCGGCAGGTTGAGCTGGACCCGGCTGGCGGGGTCGAGTACTAGCAGGCGTTTCGGTTGAGCCTCCTTGGCGCCGTCGATCCGGAACTCGCCGGCCGCTCCGTACCCTCCTCCCAGCAGCCCCTCGGGCGGGTAGGAGATGCGATCGACCATGCCAGAGACCGTCCAAGGCTCGTCGGTACGACAGCTCATCTCGGTCCACTGCCCCAGCCCGCCTCGGAACCTGCCCGCCCCGCCGGAGTCGGTGCGTAGTTCCCGCCGGTGCTGGACCATGGACGTGAGGGTCTCCACGGACTCGGCCAGCACCCCCGCCACCCCGCTGGGGAAGCCTGTCGTGTTGAGGCCGTCCTTGGACGCCCGCGCCCCGGCACCGCCGCACTGGAAAAGGCTGAAGGTGAACCGGTCGTCCGACCGCCGGGGCCTCCCCCGCCAGATCGAGATCCAGATCGGGTCGGAGCCGGGCGCCATGAGCCGGTCGGGCAGGGCCTCCGCCAGCGCCCCGAACACGACCCCGGGCAGGAAATGGCCGATGATGTGCC
>JAPPGU010000085.1 GCA_028821265.1 bacterium
TGGCCTGTTCCTCGGCCGGCTTGACGTAGTAGTAGATGTCGTCGAAGTCGATCTCGTCCAGCAGACCGCCGCCTCCCCACGTGGGCATGGGTCGCGCCTGGAACCGGCGGTAGGCCTTGAGACGGAAGTTGAGCATCCAGTCCGGCTCACCCTTGATGAACGACATCTCGCGGATGATGTCCTCGGAGAGGCCCTTCTCGGGCTTGAAAACGTAGTCGTCCTCGGGGTCGCTCCAGCCCAGCTTGTAGGCGCCGAGGTCGATATCAACTGTGGTCGTCATGGTGAGGCCTCCGCCACCGGTGAACAAGGCCCGGTCGTTCAGATGGATATGTCCTGATGATACCAAGGCCCGGCCGGAACCTGGGCATGAAAAACTTCGCGAGGTTGAAGAGCCTAGTGTTGGCCGCACATGGACGAGCCGCGCATCGCCGAGCCCATTCTCCATGTGGACATGGACGCCTTCTACGTGGAGGTGGAGAGGCTCGACAACCCCGGGCTTGTGGGACAGCCGGTGGTCGTCGGTGGCGAGGGGCCGAGAGGAGTGGTCGCGTCCGCTTCCTACGAGGCCAGAGCAACCGGCGTTCGCTCGGCGATGCCGATGAGCACCGCCCGACGGACGTGTCCGGGACTGGTGATCGTGCCGCCCCGCCACCTACGCTACGGCGAGATCTCGGAGCGGGTCTTCTCGATTTTCCGGGACTTCACTCCCCTCGTGCAGGGGTTGTCGGTCGATGAGGCCTTCCTCGATGTACGCGGCCTGCGCCGGCATTACCCGAACAGCCGCACGGTGGCCGAGGCCATCCGGGCTCGGATCAGGAGTGAACTGCTCCTTCCGGCATCGGTGGGCGCGGCCACCTCCCTGTACCTGGCCAAGATGGCGTCCGGATACGCCAAGCCGGACGGCGTCCTAATCGTCACCGAGGGAAGCGAGAAGGCGTTCCTGGAACACCTGGACGTGCGGGAGTTGTGGGGGGTCGGCAAGTCCACCCGGGGCAAGCTCGCCTCGATGGGGATAGGCACCGTGGGTCAACTGGCCCGCGTGCCCCTTCCCCTCCTCCGCCGCCACCTGGGCGAGGCGACAGGGGCTCACCTCCACCGCCTGGCCAACGGAATCGACGAGCGGGTCGTAGAACCCCGCAGCGACGCCAAGTCGGTCTCGGTCGAGCAGACCTTCGAGCATGACATCTCGGGTACCGAGGCGCTGCGCTCCCACCTGTTGCGGCAGGCCGATCAGGTGGCGTGGAGGTTACGTCGGGCGGGACTCTCGGGACGCACGGTGTCTCTCAAACTCCGGTTTCCCGACTTCAGGACCATCACCCGCGCCGAGACACTGCCGTCCGCGACCGATGTGTCCAGGGATCTGTACCGGTCCTGCTGCCGCCTGCTGGACCGTGCCGGCGTGGGAGGCCGGCCCGTCCGGCTGCTCGGCGTCGCGGTCCGTGGCCTGCAACCCACCGAGGCGCCGCGTCAGCTGATGGCAGGCCAAGAGGAGCGCTGGGAAAACCTGGCGGAGACAGTGGACGACCTGAGAGTCCGTTTCGGTCGCCACGCCGTGGAGCCCGCCCGGCTTCGGAGTGGGGAATCCGATCCGCCCCACGACGAAGGAGGCTGAAGCGCCTGAAGCGCGCTAGGCGCGCTGGAATCCGAAGAAACCAGGGCTACCGCCAGGGGGTGTCGGTCGGCGTGACCGGCTCCGGAAGCATGGTCTCGCCCATGAGAAAGTGGTCCACCGCCGCCGCGCAGCTCCTGCCCTCGGCGATGGCCCACACGATCAGCGACTGGCCGCGGCCCATGTCACCGGCCACGAAGACCCCTTCGACATTCGTGGCCCATCGGTGGTCGCGGGCCACGTTCCCCCGGTCGGTCATCTCCACGCCCAGCTGCTCCAGCATCGGCGATCGATCCGGGCCGGCGAAACCCAGCGCCAGCAGCACCAGGTCCGCGCGATACTCCTCGGCTGAGTCGTCCACCTGCTCGAACGACAACCGGCCGTCAACCGACCTCATGTCGACCCGATGAGTCCTGAGCGCGGTCACGTGTCCGGCGGGGTCGCCCACGAACTCCTCCGTATTGATGGCGAACTCGCGCTGCCCGCCCTCCTCGTGGGCGGCCGACACGCGGTACATGAGCGGCCAGGTCGGCCACGGCGTCGCATCGGCCCGTTGATCGGGAGGCCGGGGCATGATCTCGAACTGGTGCACCGATGCGGCTCCCTGGCGGTGGGCGGTTCCCAGGCAGTCGGCGCCGGTGTCGCCGCCCCCGATGATGATGACCCGCTTGTCACGAGCGGAGATCGGGGTTGCGGACAGGTCACCCGCCTGTATCCGGTTGGACGGGGTCAGGTACTCCATCGCCTGGTGAATGCCCTCCAGGTCCCGGCCGGCGATCGGCAGGTCACGGGCCAGGGTGGCGCCACCGGCCAGGATCACGGCGTCGAACTCGTCCCGGAGCCGGTCTGCGGGCGGGTCGGCCCCGACATCGGCGTTCACCCGGAACCGGGTGCCCTCGGCTTCCATCTGGGCCACGCGCCGATCCAGGAACTGTTTCTCCATCTTGAAATCGGGAATGCCGTAGCGGAGCAGGCCGCCGATGCGGTCGTCCCGCTCGAACACGGTGACGGCATGACCGGCCCGGGTGAGCTGCTGCGCCGCAGCGAGCCCGGCCGGTCCGGATCCGACCACCGCCACGCTGTGGCCGGTCACCGTGGTGGGCATCACCGGAGTGACCCACCCCTCGGCCCAGGCCTTCTCGACGATCTCAAGTTCGATCTGCTCGATGGTCACCGGGTCGGAGTTGATGCCGAGCACGCAGGCCGCCTCGCAGGGCGCCGGACACAACCGCCCGGTGAACTCCGGGAAGTTGTTGGTGGCGTGCAGCCGATCGATGGCCTGGCGCCAGTCGTCTCGGTAAACGAGATCGTTCCAGTCGGGAATCAGGTTGCCGAGCGGGCAGCCGCCGCTGCAGAAGGGGATACCGCAGTCCATGCACCGGGAGGCCTGATCCCGGACCTGCGTGACCGGGAAGTCCTCGTAGACCTCGTTCCAGTCGAGCACCCGGAGCCCCACCGGGCGGCGCACCGGCATCCTGCGCCCGTGTGTGAGGAAGCCCCGGACATCACCCATGAGCCGCTGCCATGATCGCATCGAGCACCGGCTCCCCGGCATCCTCGGCCTGCCGGACCGCTTCACGCACCCGCTTGTAGTCATCCGGCATCACCTTGACGAAGCGCCGCACCTCGCGCTCCCATCGGTCCAGTATCCGGGCGGCGACAGCGGAGTCCGTTTCCCGGAGATGGGCGGTCAGCGTGCTGCGCAGGAAGGCCAGATCGTCCTCACCCAGCGGGTCGAGCGACACCATCTCGGTGTTGACCTGGCCGGGGAAGGAGCCGTCCCGGTCGTAGACGTAGGCGATCCCGCCCGACATGCCTGCGGCGAAGTTGCGGCCCGTACGGCCCAGGATCACCGCCCGCCCGCCGGTCATGTACTCGCATCCGTGGTCCCCGACCCCTTCCACCACGGCCACCGCTCCGGAGTTACGGACGCAGAAACGCTCCCCCACCACGCCCCGCAGGAACATCTCTCCTGAGGTCGCGCCGTAGAGGATCACGTTACCGGCGATGATGTTCTCCTCGGCCACCAGAGGGGCCTCCGGCGGGGGCGTGACCACGATACGACCTCCGGACAGGCCCTTGCCGACATAGTCGTTGGCGCTCCCGACGAGCCGCAGGGTGATGCCCCTGGTGAGGAAGGCGCCGAAGCTCATGCCGCCCATGCCGGTGAAGTTGACCGTGATGGAGTCGTCCGGGAGCCCGGCAGCTCCGTAGCGGCTGGTGACGTGGTAGCCGAGCAGGGTTCCCACCGCGCGGTTCACGTTGCGGACCGGCAGGTCCAGGGTCACCGGGGGACCGCCCGCCAGGGTCCCCTCCGCCAGCTGGATAAGGGTCTGGTCGAGGGCGTGGGCGAGGCCGTGATCCTGCTCGGTGGTCTGCCTCCTCGCCTGGCCGGCGGCCAGTTCGGGTACGTGGAAGATCGGGGTGAGATCGAGACCGTCGCTTTTCCAGTGGTCCACGGCGTCGCGCACGTCGAGCAACTCGGCATGGCCGATCGCCTCCTCCAGGCTGCGGAAGCCCAACTCGGCGAGCAGTTCCCTCACCTGCTCGGCTACGAAGCGCATGAAGTTGACGATGAAGCGAGCCCTGCCGTTGAAACGTTTGCGCAAGTCCGGGTTCTGGGTGGCTACCCCCACCGGGCAGGTGTCGAGGTGGCAGACCCGCATCATGATGCAACCGGAGACCACCAGGGGCGCGGTGGCGAAGCCGTACTCGTCGGCGCCCAGCAGCGCGGCGATCATCACGTCCCGGCCGGTCTTCAGCTGCCCGTCGGCCTGCACCACGATCCGGTCCCTGAGCCCGTTGAGCAGCAAGGTCTGCTGCGTCTCGGCGAGCCCGATCTCCCAGGGACCACCGGCGTGCTTGATGGAGGTCAGTGGGGAGGCTCCGGTCCCGCCGTCGTGCCCTGAGATGAGAACCACGTCGGCCTTCGCCTTGGCCACCCCGGCCGCCACGGTTCCGACGCCCATCTGGGCCACCAGCTTGACGTGGATCCTGGCCTCCGGGTTGGAGTTCTTCAGGTCGTGGATGAGCTGCTTGATGTCCTCGATCGAGTAGATGTCGTGGTGGGGCGGGGGCGATATCAGCCCCACCCCAGGTGTGGACATCCGGGTCTCCGCGATCCAGGGATAGACCTTGTAGCCGGGGAGCTGGCCCCCCTCCCCCGGCTTGGCTCCCTGGGCCATCTTGATCTGGAGGTCGTCGGCGTTCACGAGGTACTCGGAGGTGACGCCGAACCGGCCCGAAGCCACCTGCTTGACCGCGCTGCGCCGCAGGTCACCGTTGGGGTCGGGGATGTTGCGGACCGGGTCCTCACCGCCCTCCCCGGTGTTGGACTTCCCGCCGATCCTGTTCATGGCGATGGCCAGCGTCTCGTGCGCCTCCTTCGAGATGGACCCGTAGGACATGGCGCCGGTGGTGAACCGCTTCATGATCTCCGACGCCGGCTCCACCTCGTCGATGGGTACGGGAGTGCCTTCCCCGGTCTTGAACCGGAAGAGTCCCCGGAGGGTGCCCAGCCGTTCCGCCTGCTCGTCCACGAGACGGGCGTACTCGTTGAACACGTCGTAGCGACCGGCCCGCGTCGAGTGCTGGAGCTTGTAGACCACCTCCGGGTTGAACAGGTGGTACTCCCCCTCCCGCCGCCACTGGTACTCGCCCCCTCCGTCCAGGTCGCGGTGGGCGGTCTCGCCGGGGTTGTCCGCGAACGCGCTGCGGTGCCGGTGGACGGCCTCGGCCGCGATCACATCGAGGCCGATACCCCCGATGCGGCTCACGGTCCCCGTGAAGTAGGGGTCGATGACCTCGGCCCCGACTCCCACCGCCTCGAAGATCTGTGCCCCGATGTACGAGGCGACGGTCGAGATACCCATCTTCGACATCACCTTCAGAATTCCCTTGCTGGCCGCCTTCACGTAATTGGCATGGGCCTTGGCGAGGTCCATCCCGGCCAGGCCGTGACTTCCACCCTCGATCATGTGGTCGATGGCGGCGAATGCCATGTAGGGGTTGACTGCCGTGGCGCCGTACCCCAGCAGGAGGCACAGGTGGTGGACCTCCCTGGCGTCCCCGGTCTCGATGATCAGGCCGATCCGAGTGCGGTTCCTGGTGCGGATCAGGTGGTGGTGAACGGCGGCCGTCGCGAGGAGCGACGGAATCGGGACCCGGTCCGGGCCCACGTCCCGGTCGGACAGCACTATCGCCCACACGCCGGACTCGATCAGCCCGTCGACCTCCGCGCACACCCGTTCGAGGGCTTGGCGCAGGGAGTCGGCCCCACCGTCGGGGCTGAAGTGGCAGCTCACCACGGCGGCCTTCCCCCCGACCGCGGGAACCTCGTCCATCCGGAGGAGGGAGGCGAGCTGCCCGTTGTCGATCACGGGACTGTCGAGCTCGATCATGTTGCAAGAGCGGGGCCCCGGGCGGAACAGGTTGGACTCCGGTCCGATGGTCGTCCGCATCGAGGTCACCAACTCCTCCCGGATGGCGTCCAGCGGTGGGTTGGTCACCTGGGCGAAAAGCTGCTTGAAGTAGTCGAACAGGAGGCGGCTCCGCTCGGACAGCACCGCGGGCGGCGTGTCGGTGCCCATCGATCCGAGCGCCTCCTCTCCTCCGGCGGCCATGGGAGCGATCAGCATCCTCAGGTCTTCGTGGGTGTAACCGAAGGCTCGGAGCCGCTCCAGTACCGGAAGGTCGTCGCTCTCATCGGCGATCGCCTCGGGAAGCTCCCGGAGCCGGACCAGGCCCTCCCCCAGCCAGGCGGCGTAGGGCCGGGCCGTCGCCAGCTCGCTCTTTATCTCCACGTCGCGGACGATGCGGCCCCTGGCGGTGTCCACCAGGAACATCCTCCCGGGGCGGAGCCGGCCCTTCTCCACGATGCGGGATTGGGGAACGTCGGTGACGCCCACCTCCGAGGCCATCACCACCAGATCGTCATCGCTGACCCAGTAGCGGGAGGGACGCAGCCCGTTGCGATCGAGCACCGCGCCGATCTGCCGCCCATCGGTGAATGCGATAGACGCCGGACCGTCCCAGGGTTCCATCAGCGAAGCGTGATAGCGGTAGAAGTCCCGCACCGCCGGGTCCATGGTCTCGTGCTTCTCCCACGGCTCGGGGATCATCATCAGGACCGCCTCGGGCAGCGAGTACCCGCCCATGTAGAGCAGCTCCAGCACCTCGTCGAAACCGGCCGTGTCGGAGACTCCCGGGGTGCAGACCGGGAATACCCGTTCGAGGTCCGGAATCAGGTCGGTGGCCAGCAGGCTCTCGCGCGCTCTCATGAAGTTGCGGTTGCCCTGGATGGTGTTGATCTCGCCGTTGTGGGCGATCATCCGGTAGGGATGGGCCAGAGGCCACATCGGGAATGTGTTGGTCGAGAACCGGGCGTGGACGAGAGCGATGGCGCTCTCGACCCGGTCGTCGTGCAGGTCGATGAAGAAGTCGGGCAGCTGCAACCCGGTGAGCATGCCCTTGTAGATGAGGGTCTTGCCGGACAGGCTGGCGAAGTAGACACCCTCATGCATCGTGGGGGCCCCGCCGATCGCCTCCCGCGGCCCCAGGTCGCCCGGGCGCAGGCGCACCTCGTGCTCGATCCGCTTGCGCACCACGTAGGCTCGCCGTTCCAGCGCCATCCCGGAAGCGCCCCGCCCGTCGATGAACACCTGCCTCATGGCCGGCATGGTCTTGCGGGCATCACTCCCTATCACCGACGGATCGGTCTGCACCGCCCGCCACCCGAGCACCTCGAGACCTTCGTCGGCCACGATCCGCTCGACTTCCCGGATCCCCGCTCGGGTCAGATCCTCGCTATCGGGGAAGAAGGCGATGCCCGTGGCGTAGCGACCGGCTGGCGGCAGATCGAAGGGAACCGCGGCCCTCAGAAAACGATCGGGAACCTGCAGCAGGATGCCGGCGCCGTCGCCGGTGTCGGGATCGGACCCCGTCGCACCGCGATGTGTCATGCTCTCCGCCGCCCCCATCGCCAGGGCTACGAGATGGTGGCTGCGCCTCCCCTTCAGGTCCGCGACGAAGTTGACACCGCAGGCGTCGTGCTCGAATTCGCGCCGGTACAGGCCGGGCATCAAACCCCTTCTCCCCCGTCTCATCCTGATAACGAATCCTCCGGCAGTGTCGGAGGGTGTTGGTCGGTCGGAGGCCGACCGGGACGGCGTCCTCGGGGGACGACCGAATCCGTCATGCTAGGCGGGTACCAATAAATGTCCAGTTAGCCCACGGTAACGGAACCCTATAGTTGGGGCATCGCGGACCGGCCTTCCCCGTCTTTTCAGCACCCGCTACACCGGGCCGGGTACGGCCGGGATCTCCTGGACTGATAGTTTGGGGGTCATGCCAGTGATAGTCGTGGGCGCCGACACACCAATCGGCCATGCCATCGTCTCTACAGTCTGCCGTTCGGCCGCCGAGGTCCGGGCGTTCATCACCCATGATGCCGCCGCCGACCGCCTCAAGGAACGCGGTGTGAAGGTCGCCATGGGGGACGTTTCCGACAGCTCGCACGTGGAAGCGGCGGCGCTCTATTGCTTCTGCGCGGTGCTGGTGACCGAAGCGGCCCACGACGACCGCGACCGGGCCTTCGCCGAGCACCCGGATGACGTCCTGGCCGGATGGGCCGAGGCAGCCCGCAACGCCGGGGTGCGGCGGGTGATCTGGGTGGCGGCGGAACACCGTGAGGAACCGTATCCGGAGTCCGTGGGCGAGGTGGCCACGGTGATCGTGGAAGGCGACCTGGAGGACGCGGCCCGAGCAGTGGGCGAACTCGAGGAGACGGAGAGTCTTAGTTGCTAGTTGTTAGTTGTTGATCACACATCGTATAGGATATGGAACGGCGGCACTGCTGGTGAGCTACCCAAGGGATGCTCTGCCGAACCAGCGTGCCGCCACTCCCGATTGACTCTGCTACTACCGCCGCAGGCGACCTCACCGAGTCAACACCTACTCTAGTCATGTCGCCATCCTCCGTGGTCCAGCTACACAATCCCGTGTAATACTATCTTCACTGGTTAGTTCTAGTTCACTATGGACGAGCAACCAGCAACCCAACGAGTGGCATCATCCAGCCAGTATTTCCCCCACTGCCGCCGGGGCGTCGGGATGGGTGCTGGCATGCGGCGCGCACCGCAGCATCCCGTTCCGCTCGGTCAGCGAGAAACCCTCCTCGACCAGACGGGCGTAGGCGGCCTCTGACGACTCCCGGGCGGGGCTGAAGCTGACGATGCCGCTGCGCTCGGCATCCTTGCGCCAGGGACTCATTACTCGGGCGCCCGCCCGGCGAGCTTCTTCCTCCACGGCAATGGATCGGGCCAGGACTGCCGCCTCCACGTCCTCCATCGAGACGGTCAGCAGCGTTCGCAGCGACTCGCAGAGGGCTGCGACCGCAGTGAAGCTCCCGCTCCCCATGACGAACCGGTCGGCACCCTCCAGCGGGGGATGCGGGAGCGGAGCGGCGGTGTCGAAGGGATCGACCACCCCGAGCCACCCCGTCAGGGCAGGGCGGAGCCGTCCCAGAGCCCGCTCGGATACGGCCAGCAGCCCGGCTCCTCCCCCGGCTCGGAGCCACTTGTGACCGCCCGCCACCATCACATCCACGCCCTCCATGGAGAACGTGAGGGCGCCCAAGCCCTGGACCGCGTCGACCACCAGCAGCGCCGGGCCGGCGGCCTCCCGGATGGCCGGCAGGTCGCATCGGTAGCCGGTCCGGTAGTCAACATGGCTGAGCGCCACCGCCGTAGTGCCCGAATCGACCGCCTGCGCCACCAGGTCGGCCGTCAACCGGCCACCCGGAACCGGAAACGTCCTCAGGTCGATGCGTCCTGCCTCGGCGGCCCGCACCCAGGGATACAGGTTGGCCGGGAACTCGGTCTCCGGCACCACCACCGTCCCGCCGGCCAGACCGTATGCGACCGCGAACAGGCCGGCGGAAGTGCTGGGAACCAGGGTCACCTGCTCGGGAGGGACGCCCATCAACCGGGCGCCGAGGCCGCGGGTCGTCTCGACCCGATCCATCACCATCGGCACCAGCTTTCCCCGGCTGCCCGACATGGCGTCGGCCATCTGCGCGAGGCCGGCCCGGGCAGGGATCGACATAGCGCCGATCGAGGCGAAGTCCATGAAACCGAACGGCTCGTCGAACTGGTCGAGAAAAGACTGCGGGAGCGCCATCGATTGCCGAGGGTAGTGCCGGCCGGGGCATCCGACGGTGCCCGGCCACGTCCCGACCAATACAATCCGCAGCCGGCGCCGACCATACGGACGACATGGATCCCTTCCTGACCGACAAGGACCAGGCCATGCTGCGGGGCGAGGGCAGCGAGGCCCAGGCTCTCGCCATGCGGGTCCTGGTGGGCCTGGCGCGCGCCACCGGCGCCCGCCGGATGATCGACATCTCGGGCGCCCACATCGACGGCACGCTGTACCTCGGTCGGGCCAGCCTCGACTTCGCCACCCGGCTGCGGGACGGGGGTGGACGGGTGGCCGTACCCACCACCCTCAACGTCTCCTCGCTGGATCTGCTCCATCCCGATCTCTTCCGCGGGGACGACCCGACCCGGGAAGCCGCCCTGGCCATGACGAAGGCCTACCTCGACATGGGCGCCTCCCCCACCTGGACATGCGCCCCCTACCAGCTGGCGGATCGCCCCGGCTACGGCGATCGCGTGGCCTGGGGCGAGTCGAACGCCATCGTGTTCGCCAACTCGGTGCTCGGCGCCCGGACACCCAGGTTCGGTGACTTCGCCGACATGGCCGCCGCCGTCACCGGACGGGCCCCGGAGTTCGGCCTCTACCTGGACAGGCACCGCCGCGCCCGCGTCCGGATCGATGTCTCGGGGATTGCAGAGAGGGCGCGGCTCACCGACGAGTTCTTCGCCGTGCTGGGAATACTGGTGGGACGGGAGGCCGGATCCGAGGTTCCAGCCGTCACCGGCATCGAGACGGCCACGGAGGACCAGCTCAAGGTACTGGGCGCGGGGGCGGCTACCTCGGGAGCGGTCGGCATGTTGCACGTGGTCGGGGTCACGCCCGAAGCTCCCACACTGGCGAGCGCCACCGGTGGTGTCTCACCACGCCGGGTGAGGGTCACCACGGACACGATCACCCGCGCCTACCAGGACCTGTCGAACACCGGTGCGGAGAACCTGCGCACGGTGAACCTGGGGACACCCCACTACTCGGCCCGCCAGATCGCCCGGCTCCAGGACCTGCTCGCCGGCCGCCGGATCCACCCGGACGTGACGCTCTACGTGAACACGGGAAGGGACGTGCTGGCTTCGTCCTCCGACATCGTGAAGCGCCTGGAGGAGGCCGGTGCGGTGTTCGTGGTGGACACCTGCACGTACGTGACCTCGATCCTCCCCGCCGGTGCCGGCGTCGCCATGACCGACTCCGCCAAGTGGGCCTACTACGCGCCCGGCAACCTCGGCGTCGACGTGGTGTTCGGTTCAGCCTCCGACTGCGTGGCGTCGGCGGTCGCCGGCCGGGTGATCAGGGGGCGGCCGCCGTGGTGAGCATCGCAGCGACACCCCTCGTTCCGGGTATTGCCGAGGGCCCGAGCCTGGTTCTCGACCAACCCCTGAGCTGGTGGGGAGGGATCGATCCCCGCGACGGAACCATCATCGACGCCCACCATCCCCAGCACGGGCAGCCGACAGCCGGCCGGGTTCTGATCCTTCCCGGCGGGCGGGGATCATCTGGCGGTTCCGCGGTACTGGCCGAGTCCGTGCGCCTCATGACCGCGCCCGCCGGGCTGGTGCTCGGGGATGTCGACCCCATCCTGGTGGTGGGGCTGATAGTGGCCGGGGAGCTATATCCGGACCGGAGTTGCCCGCTGGTGGTGGCCCGCGCAGGCTACGACCTGCTGGTCTCGGGCCGCACCACTCGAATCAGCACCGACGGAGGGATCGAGCAGTTCTGATCCCCGCTCCGGCAGACGATCTCAGCTACCGCGCGCCCGCGGCGCCCGGCGGGCCCGCTCCAGGACCCGGAAGGGGATCCGGAAGACCTCGTCATCCTCGACATAGATCGGAAAGGAGTAGCCGCCGGGCCTGGGGAACACCAGGTTGTTGAACGTGAAGGCCCGGGTCATCCCCATTTCGGCTCCGGGCAGACGCCTGACCGGTGGACGGACCTGGACCGTGCGGGAGAACCGGGTGTTACCGAGGAGGCTCCGGCCGTCCTCGTTCATGAGGTCCACCGACAGCTTGAAGGAGTCCGCGAAGGGCCAGGGGACGCGCAGCCGGATTCCTACTCCTATCGAGGGATGGCGAGCCGGAAAGGACTCCACGTAGAGCAACTCCCAACCCCCACCCAGGATGTAGAGCTTGCCACCAACCGCCTGGACCGCGTCGGCCACCATGGCGAACTCCACAGTCGGCTTGGGATCGAGCGACGCCTCCAACGAATCCATCGCCTTCTACTCTAGAACGGTGCTCAAGAGGTCCGTACAAATAGGTTTGCCAGCCGGTCCACAACTCTCGCACCAGATACCCGTTCACACCTCGCCGGCCGGATTCCGACGGGAGTGCTCCTCCTGGTCGTGAGCCGCCTCGCCCTCGGTCTGATACTGCTCATGGTCGCGTGTGGAGCGCCGGAACCGTCCATCGCTACCGACCCGTTCGATGCGATCGCCCAGCTGCGCGGTCGGGTCTGCCATCAGGACATGGTCGGCTCAGCGGTGGTCATCGACCGCCACTACCTGGTGACGGCGGCGCACAACGTGGCCGGCTCGGAAGGCGGCCTGACCGTGACCTTCGAGGACGGCTCGGAGCATGCCGCCACGCTGGTCGGCATCGACTTCGATCGAGACCTGGCCCTGCTGCGAGCGCCCTCCGTGGACCGGCCCATCCTCACCGTGGCCCGAGCCGTCGCCGGAGAGGATGGACGCCTGATCCGGCTCCGCGCCGGTCAGGAACGCGCCGAGGTCCTGTTCGCCGACGCCGACCTGATCGTCGCCGTGGGCCGCAACATCTACGACGAAGAGACCTCCGTACGCCGGGACAACGTCCGGGTTCGCGCCCACTCGGGGGCCGGTTACTCGGGTGGGCCGCTGCTCAACGATCACAACGAGATGATCGGAGTGGTCTATGCCTCCGCCCGGCTCGATGAGATGACCTACGCCACCGCTTCGCAGGAAATCGACATCTTCCTCGAGGCGATCGACTCCACCACCGAATCCCCCTCGGGACGCTGCCCGCGGGCCGGTCCGGGGGCCGACCGTTAGGATGGTCGGCGCGTGTCCACCCGCCTCCCCTCCGCCTACCGGCTCCCCCGGTTAATCCTTCTCTGCTACATCGCTTCTCTGGCTACGGGCATCGGCGTCATCTTCTCGCTCCTGGCCGTCATCCAGGACCGGTTCGGGTTTCCCACCTGGTCCTTGGGCCTGCTCGCCGGCATACCCTTCGCGATGACCCTGTTCGGCAACATCTGGCTGACCCCACTGGCCGACCGGGGCTGGGAGCGGCGGCTCATCATGCTGGGATGCCTTCTCCTAGTTATGTCTCTGCTCTGGATGGTCTTCGCGGTGGAGCTCTGGCAGTGGGTTGCGGCGCGGGCGCTCATGGGCGTCGCGGAGGGTATCTCGGTGGGAGCGGCGCGCCGGGTGATGCTGAGCTGGACTCCGGACCGCCACGGACAGGCACTGAGCTCGCTGATGGTGGCGATGCTGGCCGGGATCCTGATCGGGCCCGTGCTCGGGGGGGTGCTGAACGAGTTCGGCCCAGCTCTGCCGTTCCTGGTACCCGCCGGGGCGGCAGTGGTAGTGCTGCTGGCCCTGCCGGCGGTCCGGCCCGGAGAGTTCGAACGACCGACCGTGAGGCTATCCCGACGCAGCCTGACCGCCCTGCCGGGCTTCCTCTCCGGGCTGCTGCTGGCGGCCTCCAACTGGCTCTACATAGGCGTCATCGACGCCATCTGGTCCCGGTACATGACCGACCTCGGTGCCCGCCCCTGGCTGATAGGACTCGGATACCTGGTGATCGCCCTGCCCGCCATCGTGCTCACCCCCATCAGCGGCCGGCTCTCGGACCGTGTGAACCCGATCCGCCTCGCCCTGGTGGCGGCGGTAGTCGGACTCCCCCTCCTGGCCGGCTACGGGTTGGTGTCGGCAGTGCTCACCCTCCTTGTGGTAGGCGCACTTCACTCGGCCTGCTGGGCCTTCGTGACCCTCCCCGGTCAGGCCGCCGTGGCCAGGGCCGCGCCATCCAGCCAGGCCGCCGAAGCGCAGGGCCTCGTTGAGGCGTACGGGTTCGTCCTGGCCGCGATCGGGGCATTCGCCGCCGCACCTATATACGAGGCCGGCGGCCCGAGGTCCCTCTTCCTGATAACCACGGCCGCCGTGGCGCTCACCCCGCTGGCGGTGTTCCTGCGCCGGTCCAAGTGGAGGAACGCCTTCTGACAACCGGGCACAGGCGGTGCGGTATCCTCCCCGCTTCTGTTCGAGGAGGGTGCTGAAAGAGACGGGGGTTGGTTGGCCCTCAATGGCTTTGAACTGGGGTTTCGTTGCCGACCATCGGGCGACTGGACATTTTTCAGTACCCTCCTGGCAAGTGCCTGCGCGTCGAGGAAGGAAGACTTGGGTTACCGGATCTGGTTCGAGCGGAGGGTGACGCCGGCACTGATGCCGTTCGTGCCCCACTCCGTCGACATGCTGGGTCCGGGACGAGTTGACGACCCTCAGGCGGGAATCTCGACCGCCCAGGCCGCCATCGCCGCCCGGCTCGATTACGACGACACCCTCTTCGATCGGGCTCCCGAACTGCTGGGGGTGTTACGCACCGGTATCGGCTACGACGCCGTCGACCTGGAAGCCGCCACCCGCCGTGGCATCGCGGCCTGCAACGTCCCGCAGGGCCCGACCGTGCCCACTGCCGAGCACTCCGTGGCACTCCTCCTGGCCACCGCCAAGGAGCTCGTACGGTCGAGCGGCCGGCTCAGGGAGAGCACGGGCAACTACTACTCAAGGCACAGAGCGATGGAACTGGACGGGAAGACCCTGGGCCTGGTGGGATACGGGCGGATCGCCCAAAGGGTCGGGACTGTCGGGCTTGCCCTGGGAATGAGAGTCCTGGCCCACGACCCTTACTTACCGGACGATGCGTTTCCGCCTGGTGTGGAGCGGGCGAGGACGCTGGAGGAACTCCTGGGCCGGAGCGATGCCGTCTCGGTCCATATCCCGATGAGCGCCGGCAACCACAGGATGTTCAACGCCGGTACCTTCGCTGCCATGAAGAAAGGGGCCTTGTTCGTGAACGCCGCCCGCGGAGGACTGGTCGACCACGATGCCCTGATCGAGGCACTTGACAGCGGGCACCTGTCGGGTGCCGGGCTGGACGTCACCGATCCCGAGCCCCTCCACCCCGACCATCCGTTGCTCCACCGCACAGACGTGATAGTGACGCCCCACGTGGCCTCGGCTACCCCTGAGGCCCGGGAGCGCATGTTCAGCATGGCCGTACGCCAGGCTCTCATGGTGCTGGACGGGCAACGACCGCCCCATCTCCTCAATCCGGACGCCTGGCCCGGCGTACTCAGCCGTCTCGGCGGCACCCGATGAAGCGAAACCAGGAGGCGTAGTGGGACGATTCGGCGGCAAGGTCGCGCTGGTTACCGGTAGCACCCAGGGCCTGGGCGAGGCGATCGCTGTCCGGTTGGTGGACGAAGGCCTGGCGGGGCTGGTGGTGACCGGTCGGAACGAGGAGAGAGGTGCCGCGGTTGCCGCCCGCCTGAACGGCGCCGGGTGCCGCACGGTGTTCGCGGCCACCGACCTGGCCGATCCTGCCGAGGTCGGCAACCTGATCGACATGACCGACCGGGAGTTCGGGCGGATCGACGTTCTGGTCAACGCGGCCGGCGACACGCAACGCGGCACGGTCGAGGACACCACCGTCGAGCTGTTCGATCACCTCATGGCGGTCAACCTCCGAGCCCCGTTCCTGCTGATGCAGGGCGCTATCCGCCTGATGCGCCGCGAGGGCATCGAAGGTTCGATCGTGAACATCGCCTCGGTGGCGGCCCACGGCGGTGGTCCCTACCTGACGATCTACTCCACCACCAAAGGCGCCCTGGTGACCCTCACCAAGAACGTCGCCAACTCGGTGCTCTGGGACCGGATCCGGGTCAACGTGCTGAACATCGGTTGGACGGACACCCCCGGCGAGCACGCCGTCAGGACCAGCTTCCATGGCGACGACCAGCGATGGCTCGAGAAAGCCGAGGCCGACCAGCCCTTCGGGAGGCTTCTCAAGACCGCCGAGGTTGCCGGGGCGGTGGCGTTCCTCGCATCCGACGAGTCGGGCATGATGACCGGAGCGGCGGTCGACTTCGGCCAGATCGTGGTCGGATGCACGGCGGTCCAGCATCCGCCTCCCGACGACTGACGCGACCGGAGCATCCGGCCACAGGACCGTCCTACAGGCTGAAGAGTGGCGAACCGAGTTGCCAACCCATACCGACGCCCGCCGCCGACAGCGCGAAGATCATCAGGCCGGCGCCGGCCATGGAGACGTTCTTCATGAACATGGCCATCTCGCGCTGCAGGTCGCTCCCCTCGTCCGTCCAGAAGTGGTGGACCAGCAACGCGGTGAGCAGGCAGTAGACGGCCAGCCCGAGCGCGGCCAGATCCATCCAGACGCCCAACATGACGCCCAGCCCGCCCGCGGCGATCAGCACACCCGAGAGCCGGATGACTATCCCGCTGGAGGGTGCGTCCCTCGACTCCGCATACCCGGAAGACCCCTCCGCGTCGGCCAGGTGTCCGATGCCGGCCCCGATGAAGATCAGCGAGAAGAGGATCCGACCGATCAGTATCAATGCTTCCACCTGGACCTCCTTCTGCGGACCCAACGCTTCGATGCCGGTTATCACGATAGAGGCCGAGCGGTACACTCGACGGGGACCGAACCGGGGAATGTCAGGCAGGATGGAGCGACCGCGAAAGGGCACAGCTACCTCGGCCTTCGGTTCGGGCCGGCGCGAGGGTCACGACTCCTCGGCCTTCTACGATCGCTTCCCGGCGCCCGGCATCTCCGATGACGACCGGGTGGAGCCTGCGCCAGGCTTCGACCAGCCCCGGGCCATCCTGGGCGACAGCCGCGACATGCACCACCTCCCCGAGAATTGCGTGGCCCTCGTGGTCACGTCACCTCCCTACTTCGTGGGGAAGGAGTACGAGCAGGCGGTGGCCGGACGCCGGGTGCCCGAGTCGTACATGGACTACCTGGGCCTACTGCGGGAGGTGTTCGCCGAATGCGTGCGGGTACTGGAACCGGGGGGGCGGATGGCCGTCAACGTGGCGAACCTGGGACGCAAGCCCTACCGGAGCCTCAGCGCGGACGTGACCGGCATCCTCCAGGACGATCTGGGCCTCCTGCTGAGAGGCGAGATCATCTGGACCAAGGCCAGGGGCGCGGGCGGATCCTGCGCGTGGGGATCGTGGTGCAGCCCCGCCAACCCGGTGCTCAGGGACCTGACCGAGCGGGTGGTGGTGGCCAGCAAGGGCCGGTTCGACCGTGCCCTATCACGTGCTCAACGGCAGGCCGCATGCCTTCCCCACCGACCCACGATCACCCCCGAGGAATTCATGGAGGCGACGCTGGACGTCTGGGAGATCCCGCCCGCCCACGCCGGCCGGATCGGCCATCCCGCTCCCTTCCCCGAGAAGCTTCCGGCCCGGCTGATCCAGCTCTATACCTACGAGGACGACCTGGTGCTCGACCCGTTCATGGGTTCGGGAACCACCCTGGTGGCCGCAGCCGCCTCCAACCGCCGGGGCGTCGGCTACGACACCGATCCGGCCTATGTGGAGTTGGCCAGAACCCGCCTCGCCAACCTCGAGCAGCCGACTTCGCCACCGATCCCGACCTCCGGTTGAACGGTCCGTGGACCGTCGCCCGCTCTACGCCGCCACGGCATCCATCGTGGGATACAGCATCGGTCCCGTGCTGGTCCAGGTTTCGGGCGCGGCGGCGCCGGTTTTCGCGTTCTGGCGGGGCTGGCTCACGATCCTGGCCATCGTGGCCGGGTCGGCTGTGCTGCGGCGCTTCAGCTTGCGCTGGCCCAAGGGGCGGGAGTGGTGGCCACCCGTGGTGGCGGGCTGCCTGAACGGCGCATCGACGATGGCCTTCATCCAGGCCGTCAAGTTGACATCGGTGGCCGGCACATCGCTCATCCTCCTGCTCAATCCGGTGCTCATCGCGCTCTGGGCGATCCCCCTGTTCGGCGAGCGGCCCGGGATCCGGTTCCGCCTCTGGACGCTGGTGGCCGTGATCGGAGCTTCCGTGGTCGTTCTGGGCGGCTCGTCAGGACCGAGCGGGGACCCGGTGGGCGTAGCTCTGGCGATCCTCTCGGTACTGCTTCTGTCCACGCAGTTCGTGGTGACCAAGGTGGGCCGGAGGACGCTCGACACCGTCCCCCTGCACGTTGCCACGGTCTTTTCCGGCGCGGTCTTCGTGACCATGTTCGGTCTCGTCACCGGTCACGACTTCGGCGAGATGACCCGGACCGACTTCCTTTGCGTGCTCGGCGTGGTGGCCCTGCCAAGCACCACGAGCGCCTTGCTCCTGACGTGGTCCCTCCGCTGGCTCCCCGCCAACATCCCTCCCCTCATCCACCTGCCGATCCCGTTCTTCGCCGGTGCGATCGCGTGGGTGTTCCTGGGAGAGATGATGACCCTGAGCCACCTCCTCGGCGGCGGCGTCACGGTGGTCGGTGTGGCGGCCGCCCTTCTCAGCCGATCAGGCCGGAGGTTGCTCGACGCCGGCTCCGTTCCCGGCCCACCCGCCGAACCGGCCCCCTAGCTGCCAACCGCGGTAAGCCGGAGCTACCCGTCCTCGCGAGGAGGACGTCTGAGGCGTTTGGTCACGGACCGGCGCCGCTTGGCCTCGAGCCGCTTCCGGTGGGCTGACCGGCCGGGCTTGGTGGCTCGCCGGACCGGTGGCTCCGGCGCCAGGGCGCTGTCGAGCAACGCAGCCATCCGGCGCAGTGCCTCCTGGCGGTTCCGCCACTGCGAACGGTGCTCATCCGCCACCACCCGTAGCGTTCCCGATACCATCCTCGCCCCCAGGCGACCCTCGATCCGCCGTTTTTCTCCGTCGGTGAAGGAGGGGGATCCGGTGATGGACAGGGTGAGACCGACCCTCGTGTTCGAGCGGTTGGCGTGCTGGCCTCCGGGACCCGAAGCCGGACCGAAGTCCCATCGGAACTCCCGGGCCGGCACGACCGGACCGTGCCGGAGCCGCAGGTCACGTTTGGATTCCGCCGCCATGCTGCACGAAACTACCCGCATGGACGCCGTACCTCCCAAACCTTGGGTGATGGCCGCTCGGCCCCGGACGCTGTGGGCCGCCGTGGCGCCGGTGATGGTGGGTAGCGGGTTGGCCGCAGGTGACCGGGTCTTCCGCCTGGATGCCCTGGCGGCCACCCTCGTCTGCGCTCTCGCCCTCCAGATCGCCGCCAACTTCGCCAACGACGCCTCCGACGCCCACCGGGGCGCGGATCCCGAGACCCGGATCGGGCCGACCCGGGTGGTGGCCGCGGGCCTGCTCCCGGTCCGCCGGGTGTGGGCCGGCGTGGCGGTCATGTTCGGCATCGCCGCGCTGTGCGGCGTCTACATCGCCGCCATCACCAGTTGGGGCGTGATAGTGGTGGGTGTCGTCGCCCTCGTCGCCACCGTGACCTACACGGGTGGTCCGTCCCCTTATGGGTACCGCGGCATGGGGGAGGTATCGGTGTTCGTGTTCTTCGGGCTGGTCGCCACGGTCGGAAGCCGCTACGCCCACGACGCCACCATGCCCGCCGAGGCGTGGTGGCTGGCCGTCCCGGTCGGCTTCACGTGTTCCGCCATCCTGGTGGCCAACAACATCCGCGACATCGATACCGACTCGATGGTCGGCAAACGGACCATGGCGGTCATCCTCGGCCGGCGCCGAGCCGAGGTGTTCTTCATGGCGCTGGTAGGCGGCGCCTTCGCGGTGGCAGCCGTAGGGGCCCTAGTCGGTATGACCCCCCGTTGGACCGCCCTGGCACTGCTGGCCGCTCCCCTGGCCGTGCCGTTGATCCGCACCATCCGATCCGCCTCCGACGGCCCCGCCCTCATCCGGGTGCTCGAGGGAACCGCCCGGCTCCATCTATTCGTAGGGGTCGGTCTCGCCATCGGCGCCGCCATCGGCTGATCAGCCCGGCGCACCCCGAGTCAGGCGAGTAGGCACTCCCGGGCCACGCTACGCGCCTCATCCAGGGTTGTGACTATCCGATCGCCAGGTACTTCCCGCAGGACGTCCAGCGCCTCCAAGGTCTTGGCCACCGAATCAGGCTGCGCCATGATCACGCACGAAGTGTCGGACCTCGTGGCAACGTCGATGAGCTGTGCGATCATCATGGCGGCGCTGTCGTCGATGTAGGTCGTGTCCGAGAAGTCGAAGATGACGACCTCATGGTCCCCGATCTCGGACCCGATCACGCTCACCAGCCTGTTGGCGGACGAGACGGTGAAGCTGCCCCTGAGGGCCACCATCCCGACCCGGGCTTCGAACCGATCGGAGGTTCGCACCACATCGCTGTCCTCGCCGAAGAAGGTCCGGTCGAGCAGCGGCACCGAGATGACGCTGTCCAGTTCCAGGCGCTCCAGCTGGCGGGCGTGCGCCAGGCCGCCGGCGATCAGTCCGATCGCCACCGCCGTGATCAGGTCCACCGAGACCGTGAGGACCAGGGTCACCAACATCACCACCAGGTGTTGGGAACGCAGGCGGTGGATCCGGAGCAGCAGCCGGCGGTCCATGATGTCCCAGCCGACCTTCGCCAGCACGCCCGCGAGGGCGGCCAGCGGGATGGGCTCGGCGAACCGCCCCAGCCCGAGGACCACGGCCAGCACGAACAGTGCCCTCAGCGCGCCGGACACCCGGGTCGACCCGCCGGAGCGGATGTTGATGACCGTCCCCATGGTGGCCCCGGCGCCGGGCAGCGCTCCGAACAGCCCCGCCACCATGTTGCCGATTCCCTGGCCGATCATCTCCCGGTCGGGGTTGTGCTTCCGGCCGGTGAGGGAGTCCGCCACCAGCGACGTCAGCAGGCTGTCCACCGAGCCCAGCAGGGCCAGGATCAGCGCCGGCTGGAGGGCGGTCACCAGGAATGCGGCCGCCGGCATCTCCCACGCCAGACCCGGCAGTCCGGTGGGGATCTCCCCTATCACCGGCGCGTCCGAGAGCCACAGGACGCCCAGGAGGGTGCCGGTGATCAGCGCCACGAGGGGACCGGGCGCGTACCGGGACAAACGCCCGGGCCAGAGGAACCCGACCGCGAGCGTCACGACCGCGATGACCACCGCGCTGGGGTTGACGTTGCTAAGGGCATCCGGCAGGGCCCGGACAGCACCGATGGCGCCTCCCGAGGCCGAGTCCGCACCCAGAAACGGCATCAACTGCAGGATGATGACGATGACGCCGATGCCCGACATGAAGCCGGACACGACCACATGGGGCGTGTAGGCGACGAACCGGCCGATCCTCGACAGACCCAGCAGTATCTGGAACAGACCCGCCATCAGGACCACCGTCAGCGCTTCAGGGAGGGTGTCGGCATGGGTGGTGAGGACCACGGCCATCGCCACCGCCATCGGCGCGGTCGGGCCGGAGATCTGGGACGGCGTCCCTCCGAAGACCGCGGCGAAGAAGCCCACCGCGATCGCGCCGTAGAGCCCGGCGGCAGCTCCCATGCCCGAGGCGATACCGAAACCCAGCGACACCGGCAGGGCCACCACCATGGAGGTGAGACCGCCGAAGAAGTCCCCCCGGAGGGTGTCGATATCGTATTTCACTGTCATTGCGCGCTGTCGAGTCGCAAGGGGCCGCCGGCGGTCTGGCGGCACAGCGGCCTCAGCCGGCCACTGTCGATGCGGTAGACCAAGCCATGGATCTCCAGGTCCGAACCGGCGCGCCAGGCGTCGCGCACGACGTCGATGGCGGCGACCTTGCGCACCTGATCGACCACGCTCAACTCGCACAACCGCTGTGCCAGTGGCTCACCCTGCAGGTCAGCCAGGTCTGATCGGTATGCACGCGTCACCGGGTAGAGATTATCGAGCCAGTCCCCGGCAGGGCCGCCAAGTTTCCCGTTCAAGAAGGCATCCACTCCGGCGCAACCGTAATGGCCGCAGACGACCACGCGTCGGACGCTGAGGACCTCCACCGCGAACTGGAGCACGGACAGAAGGCTGCGGTCTGAAGGGATGACCAGGTTGGCGACATTGCGGTGAACGAGCATGTCCCCCGGCGAGAGGTCCATGATCAGGTTGGGCGACACCCGGCTGTCCGAGCAACCGATCCAAAGCATCTCCGGCTGCTGCCCCTTGGCCAAGAGCCGGAACAGTCCCGGGTCTGCCCGGATCTGCCGTTCCGCCCAGGCGCGGTTTCGCTCGAGTATGTAATCGATGTCGATGAGGACGACCTCCTGAACCGACCCGGAATCGTAACCAACACGGCCCCTCCATCCGACCAAGGCATAGCGGTCGGCGCCGTGGTAATATGTAGGAACGTTGATACACCAGGGAAAGGTGGGTCGAGGTGTCGGCACCTGCGCGCAGCATGAGCAGTCGGGAGTTCAATCAGGCAACCGGCGAGGCGAAGCGAGCGGCCCGGAGCGGCCCCGTATATGTCACGGATCGCGGGCGCCCATCCCATGTGTTGTTGAGTTACGAGCTCTACCGGGAACTGACCCTGGACCGACCTCACTTCGCCGACATACTGTGCCGAACGTCAGGCATCGGGGAGGTCGAGGTGGAGTTCCCGAGACTTGACGATCTGGCGAGGCCAGCCACCTTCGAATGATGTACCTACTCGACACGGTTGTCGTCTCCGAGACCCGCAAGATCCGCTCCGGCAGAGCCGATCCCGGTGTTGCGTCCTGGGTGGCCCGCGTCGACCACGACCTGGCCTACATTTCGGCCATCACCATCCAGGAACTCGAACTCGGTGTGTTGCTGGCCGAACGTCGCGACCCGACGTCGGGCGCAGTCCTGCGGCACTGGCTCGACAACGATGTGTACGAGGCCTTCGACGGCCGCATTCTGCCGGTGGATGCCACGGTGGCACGCGCGGCCGCTTCGCTACATGTACCGGATCCGGCGCCCGTGAGCGACGCTCTCATCGGCGCCACCGCCATAGCAAACAACATGGTCCTGGCGACCCGCAACACCAGGGACTTCGGGCGGTTCCGTGGGCTCGAGGTCCTGAACCCGTGGGAGTTCAGCCGTCCAGACAGAGAGCGTCTATGAACGCTTGGTCGTCCTCAGCACGGTCGCTGGCGGCCACCGCCGCCGACTGCCGGTGCGCATCTGGCGCGAAGGACGGAGCGCGTACGTCCATCACCGACATCTGGATCCGGCGCATGCCCTGCTCACGTATCCCCTTGCGGTAGTCACGAACCCGGCGCGTGCTCGTCGTCTCGTTCTCTTGCGCTGTCATTGAATCCAAGTTATATGAAACAGCGCGGGTATGACCACGTCCACCGTTACGAGAAAGTCGTGAGCGCGTCTGCTATCTCGGACGCGACCAGATCGGGGCGTTCCATCGGGACCAGGTGGTTCTGGCCCGCCAGGTAGGTGGTGGTGGCGTTGGGAAGCGCCTCGGGCAGCAGCGCCAGGGCGGGTCCCAACTCGCCGGCCCCGTCGGTGATTACGAGCCGCACCGGAGTGGTCAGTTCGTCGAGGCGGGCGAACGCCCCGCATTCGGAGCCGGCGGCAAACACGTCCGCCTCGACCTCTCGGCGGCAGCGCAGCGCGACCCCTTCGGGTACTTCACGGAAGCCGTGGTCCACGTAGGCCCCGAACGCGTCAGGGTGCCAGCGCTGGAACAGCGGCTTGGCCAGGTAGCTCTCGATGAGCTCGTCCCGGGAGCCGAAGACCGAACGCCTTCGGGCCGCTCCCTGCGCCAGCGATAGTTCCGGGGTGCGCACGAAGGGCGGCGGGATGAGGATCGGCTCGACCAGCACCAGCCCGGTGAAGGTACCGGGGCGCAGGAATTCCGTCATCACCAGCACGGTCCCGCCCATCGAATGGCCCACGCCCACCAGCGATTCCGGCAGCCGTCCGGCGCGGTCCAGGTCACCGACCAGTTCGACCAGGTCTCTCCCGAGCGTCCACCACGACGCCGGCAACTCCAGTGCCGGCGCCCGTCCGTGGCCGCGGACGTCCCATGCCAGCGCAGGAGTCTGAACGCCTAGATCGCGGAGGCTCGACACCACGGGTCGCCAGATCTCCTTGCAGAATCCGGTGGCGTGGGCCAGCAGGAGTAGCACATCGGCCGCGCCGCCATGCCACTCCAGGGCTTCCTGATTGGCCAACCTGGGTCTCTCTAGTGGTCTGCGCGCCAGGGCTCGACCGCATCCGGGTCGACGCCGTAGCGGTCGATCGCTTCCGCCACCGTCCCAGGATCGACCCCTCCCTCCCCTGCCAGCTGTGAAAGGACTGCTACTACCACGTTCGGGCCGTTCACCTCGTAGAACCGACGGAGGTCCTGGCGGGCATCCGAGCGTCCGAAACCGTCCGTTCCCAGCGATGTGTAGGGACCGGGAATCCAGCGGGAGACCTGATCGGGAACCGCCCGCATGTAGTCTGTCACCGCCACCACCGGCCCGTTGAGCCGCTCGGTGACCAGCGGGGTTCGGGGCGTCCGGTCGGGATGGAGACGGTTCCACCGCTCCACCGCGATCGCATCGTCCCGCAGCCGGCCGTAGGAGGTCACGCTCCATAGCTCTGCCCCCACCCCGTAGCGCTCCGCCAACTCCTCGCGGGCCCACCGGGCGGCGCTGTGGCTCGGCCCGGAGAACAGGATCGTCGCCTGGTGCGCCGTCCCCTCGGGCACTCCGGTAAACCGGTACATCCCGTCGACGATCCCTTCCCTCGCGCCGTCGGGCATGGGCGGCTGGGCGTAGTTCTCGTTGTAGATGGTGATGTAGAAGATGACGTCGTCCTGATCGATGCACATGCGGTGGAGGCCGTGTTCGACGATGACCGCTAACTCGTAGGCGAACGCCGGGTCGTAGCTGACCACCGCCGGGTTGGTGGAGGCCAGGATCAGGCTGTGCCCGTCCTGATGCTGGAGGCCCTCCCCCGCCAGGGTCGTCCGGCCGGCGGTCCCGCCCATCAAAAAGCCCCGAGCCCGGGCGTCGGCAGCCTGCCAGATGAGATCCCCCACCCGCTGGAACCCGAACATCGAGTAGAAGGTGAAGAAGGGAACGGTCATCACCCCGCGGTCGGCGTAGGAGGTGCCCGAAGCGATGAAGCTGCACATCGACCCCGCCTCGGTGATGCCTTCCTCCAGGATCTGGCCGTCCTGGGACTCCTTGTAGGAAAGGAGCAGGGCGGCGTCGATCGGCTCGTACTTCTGCCCTCCGGACGCGTAGATCTTCAGTTCCCGGAACAGCCCGTCCATGCCGAAGGTGCGGGCCTCGTCCGGGACGATGGGCACCACCCGCTCCCCGAACCTCTCATCCCTGGCCAGGCCCCTGAGCAACCGCACGAAGGCCATGGTGGTGGATGCCTCGTGGGCGCCCGTTCCCGCATGGAACTCGTCGTAGATGGAGGGGTCGGGCAACTCGATCCGCCGCCTGGCGCGCACCGTCCGGTAGGGCAGCATCCCGTTGAGCGCTTTCCGCCGGTCCATCATGTACTGGTACTCGGGAGCATCCCTCGCGAACCGGCAGTACGGGAGCTCCCGGCCGTCCTCCAGCAACTCCGCCGGGATGTCCTCCTGGAGGTTGATGCGCTCTCGGAGCCGGCGGAACTGCTCGTTGGACATCTTCTTGATCTGGTGGGTGGCGTTGCGCCCCTCGATGTCCGGTCCGAGCGTCCAGCCCTTGATGGTCTTGGCGAGGATCACGGTGGGGGCGCCGGTCTGCTCGGTGGCGGCCTTGTAGGCGGCGTAGAGCTTCTTGTAGTCGTGGCCCCCCCGGGGCAGCTTCTCGAGCTGGCGGTCGGTCAGGTGCTCCACCATGCGCCGCAACCGGGGATCGGGCCCGAAGAACTCCTCCCGGATACTGGCGCCGGGTAGCGACTTCAGCCGCTGGTAGGCGCCGTCGACGGTCTCGTTCATCCTCTTGACGAGCACGCCGTCCACGTCGTTGGCGATGAGCCCGTCCCAGCCCCACCCCCAGATCACCTTGATCACGTTCCAGCCCGCGCCCCGGAACACCGCCTCGAGTTCCTGGATGATCTTGCCGTTGCCGCGCACCGGACCGTCCAAGCGCTGCAGGTTGCAGTTGACCACCCAGATCAGGTTGTCCAGCTGCTCCCGGGCGGCTAGCGAGATGGAACCGAGCGTCTCCGGCTCGTCGCATTCCCCGTCGCCGAGGAAGCACCACACCCGTGACTCGCCGGTGTCGTCGAGACCCCGGTTGTGGAGGTAGCGGTTGAAACGGGCCTGGTAGATGGAGGCGATCGGTCCGAGACCCATCGAGACGGTCGGGTACTCCCAGAAGTCGGGCATGAGCCGGGGGTGCGGGTAGGACGACAGGCCCTTCGGCGAGAGCTCGCGGCGGAAGTTGTCCAGATGCTCCTCATCGAGGCGCCGCTCCAGGAAGGCCCGGGCATAGATGCCGGGTGCGGCATGGCCTTGTATGTACACGTGGTCACCCGGCTGCCCCTCCGCCTTGCCCCGGAAGAAGTGGTTGAAGCCGACCTCGTACTGCGCCGCCGACGATGCGAACGTGGAGAGGTGCCCACCGATCCCCTCGACAGCCTTGTTGGCCTTGACCACCATCACCGCCGCGTTCCAGCGGATGAAACGCCTGATCCGCTTCTCCAGGTACTCGTCGCCGGGGAACCAGGCCTGCTCCTCGGCCGGGATGGTGTTGACGTAGGGCGTGGAGACGGTGGGTGGGTACCTGACTCCCATATGGCGGGCACGGTTGAGCAGGGCACGAACCAGGAAGCGGGCCCGAGCCTCCCCCCGGAACTGGACTACCGCTTCCAGGGAGTCGATCCACTCCTGGGTCTCCTCCGGATCTATGTCGGGTAGCTGTCGGAAGAACCCGTCGATCTTCAAACGTTCACGCTCCCTTCACCGTCCCGCGACTCCTCCAACTCTATCGGGGTCGGAGCGATGTATGGACCGGTATCCGGGCTCCGGAGCGGGACGTGGCCGTCTTGGAGGCGTCCCGAAGGGGCGGGTAGCGTGCCGACCATGAGTTTCTGGCGTCTGGATCCCGATGTGATCCACCTCAATCACGGGTCCTTCGGGGCCACACCCGCGCCCGCCCTGGAGGAGCAACAGCGCCTCCGGGACGCCATGGAGTCCAACCCCACCAGATGGTTCCTGGCGGACTACCAGCCTGCTCTGGACGAGGCCCGATCGAAGGTGGCTGACTTCGTGGGAGCGGACCCGGCCGGGCTGGGGTTCGTCAACAACGCCACGGAAGGAGTGAACTCCGTGCTCCGGTCGCTGGAGGCCGACCTGAAGCCCGGCGACGAGATCGTGGTGACCGACCACGAGTACAACGCCTGCCGCAACGCGGCTGTGGTGACGGCGGCCCGCACGGGGGCCCGGGTGGTGCCCGCCGCCATCCCCTTCCCGCTCCAGTCGGCCCGGGAGGTAACCGACAGCATCCTCGCGATGGTCACCGAGCGGACCCGCCTTCTGATGGTCGACGCGGTCACTTCTCCTACCGCCCTGGTGTTCCCGTTGGAGGAGATCGTGGCGGCGCTGGAACCGGACGTCCAGGTGTTGGTGGATGCGGCGCACGCGCCCGGCATGATCGACTTCGACGTGACCGCGCTGGGCGCCTCCTACGTCACCGCCAACTGCCATAAGTGGATGTGCGCCCCCAAGGGCTCCGCCATCCTGTACGTGCGGGAGGACCGCCGGGAACGCATCTACCCGGCGGTGATCAGCCACGGCTACAACGGGGGCTGGCCGGCGGAAGGCGGGCATCTCCACACCCAGTTCGATTGGACCGGCACCGACGACCCGACTTCCTGGCTTGCCACTCCGGTCGCTCTGGAGGCGATGGCGGGGCTCCACCCGGACGGCTGGGCCGGCATCAGGCGCTCCAACCGGGAGTTGTGCCTCACAGGGCGGGACATGCTGGTCGAGTTTCTGGGTACCGAGGCGCCCGCGCCGGATTCGATGATCGGAGCGATCGCCTCGGTACCGCTTCCCCGCACCCTTCCGCAGGGCGGAACCATCTTCAACCCTTTGATGATGACCCTGCGAGATCGCTGGAACATCGAGGTGATGGTGATGAGTTGGCCGGATCCCTCCGCCAGCCTGCTTCGCATCTCCACCCAGCAGTACAACTCGTTAGAGGATCTCGAGCGGCTGGTCGAGGCCGTCGCCACGGAATTGGGCAAGTGCTGAGGCGGTAACCGTAGGCCTCGCTGACAAAAGCAGACCGGCGGTCGCCGGACTGAGCCTTCCGTGGTTCAGGACCTTTCGAGAGCCGGTGCCACCCCTCGCCGGATCACCATCGTCACCGCGCCCAGGACCACGATCCCGCCGACCACCACCCAGATGGTCGGTCGTTCGTCCAGCAGGAGCCAGCCGATGAGCGCGGAGAGGGGCGGCGTGGCGTAGAGGGCCGACGACACGACGGCGGCCGGAGCGCCCACCATCGCCCGCGCCCACAGGACGAAGCCCAGGGCCGAGCCGCACACGCCCAGGAAGATGAAGGAGAGCAACGCATCCCACGGGGCGCCGGCGACCCGGCCCGGAGCGCTGAGCAGCAGCGGCAGCGAGGTGACGGCGCCTACCCACATCGACCAGGTGGCCACCTGAAGCGGGGTGTAGCGGGCGACCAGGGACTTGGCGAGAACGTTGTACAGCGCGTGGGCGAGGGCGGCGACCAGCAGCAGGAGGCTGGAGATGCCGAGATCGAGGCCGCCGCCCTGACCGAGGATCACCAGCGCCGCCCCGGCACACGCGAGCAGGAGGCCCGACCATCCCCAAGCCGTCAGGCGCTCCCCGATCATCGGGCCCGACAGCAACGCTACGAATATCGGGGTCAGCGCGATCAGGATGGCGGCCGAGGCCGCCTCCACGACCTGGAGGCCGACATAGAGGATGGCCAGATAGAAGGTCATGCCGACCAACCCGGCGATGACGACCCGCAGCCGGTCCCCGCGCTCGGGAAGGCCGACTCGGCGGGGCAGGGCGATGACCGACAGGGCCAAGGCGGCGGCCACCAAGCGGAGCCCCGAAAGATGGAACGGGTCGAAGTGGCGTAGACCCACCCTGGCGACCGGGTATGAGAACGACCAGATCAGGATGGTGGCGAATGCAGCCACCATGGCAGCCCGGTAAGCCATACCAGGCCAGGCTAACCGGCCGTCATCCGACCTCCGCTTAGCGGAGACCGTCGAAGAGGTCGACCTCCCGGAAGGGTGCGTCCACCCTGGAGTGGAGCCGCTGGAAGGCTTCGACGCCCAGCACGTTCGGTACGTCCTTCTCGGGAACCTGGAGCATGAACCAGTCTTCGGGAATCTGGGTACGGTGGGCTCGCAGCGCGGCGACCTTCCGTTCTATCCAGGGCCTGACGTCGACCAGGGTGGTGATGTCCTCGTCAGGGGTGCCCCAACCCTCCGATTCCTTTGCTTCCTCTTCGGTGATCAGACCCGCCTCGAGCCGGGCCTGGATCATCGCGTGCACGCGGGAGCGGGGCCAGGTGCTCATGTAGAGCTTGGACGGACTCCAGACATCGTCATCCTCCTCGAGCGGGAACCGGCGGGTGTCCTCGGCCCCGAAGTAGGCGGCCATGCCGACCCGGTGAACCTGGATGTGATCAGGATGCCCGTAGCCGCCGAACGGGTCGTAGATGGTCATCACCTCCGGCCGGTGCCGACGGATCAGATGGATAAGGCGGCCGGTGGCCTCCGGGAAGTCTGCCTGCCAGAAGCAGTCCGGGTGCTCGTTGGGATCGGATCCCATCATTCCCGAGTCCCGGTATCCGAGGAAGTGGTGCTGGGCGATTCCCAGAACGGCAACCGACTCTGCCATCTCCCGAGCCCGCACCTCGGCCAGGCGGGGACGTATTTCATCCGGATTGTCGTAGTTGTGCACTTCACCCTCGCACCCGTCGGTGGCGGTGACCACCACCGCATGCTCTCCGGCCTCCGCATACCGCGCCAGGACGCCTCCCGTCGAAGTGGCCTCATCGTCTGGATGGGCATGGAAGGCGAGCAGCCCGGGCATGCGGAGTCTCCGGTGGTTCGGCGGGGGTATTCCGACCGGCAAGGATAGATGGATCGGACGGGACCCACGCACCGACCTCAGTTGTTCGACAGATGACCGGCCCAGCAGGCGGATCCGGTGCTCGCAAACCGACCGAGGGGGACTACCTCAACTAGCTGGAGTCCCGTAGTTGGAGTCCCGCCCCACCCCTCGAATCAGACCGCGAAGGGGTCGTTCAAGAACCACACGACCACCAGCACGAGCCAGACGACCACTCCCACGACGAACAGCACTGCCGTGATTACCGAAACGATGGTGCCGGCCCTGGCCAACCTGTGGTGTCTCGGCGCGTTTTTCCGGCCCGAATGGACAGGAGCAGGCCTGTCACCCAGAGTATCGCCCCGGTCACCAGCAGCGGGACGACGATGTCACCGGCGGTGTTGAGCAGAGCCGGCACTGTCATGGTGAGGATCAACAGCACCTCGACCAGCAAGACGGAAATCGAACAGACGAACCCGGCGATCGCCCAGCGGTCCCCTCGGGTCATTACTGATCGAACTCCCGTAGCCTCATCGGCCACCTCGTGCCGGGGTCGCGAAAACAGCGGTCACCAGTGGCTCTACTCCGTCGCCGGCCAGAACGTCACACCGCTGAGCCACTTCCCTTCGCCGGCAATCTCGATGATTTCCCACTCGTTCCCGTCCTGGCTGGTGAGGGCTATTGCTGTCGTGTAATCCACCCCGTACTCATGGTATGTCTCGCTCTGGCCGACCACGACGAAGGTCCCGTTGCCATACGTGACATCCGACAGAGATTGAGCCTCACCCGAGTATGCAAGGGTCCAGTTGATACCATCCGGGCTCGTGATGATCGAACTTTGATTCCTTTTCTCCGCAGCGCTGTATCTATCACCGACGGCAACAAACACTCCACTGCCGTGGGCTACTCCCCTCAAGAAGGTCGGCCGAGGAGCATTGGATACTGCTGACGTCCATTCAATACCATCGGAACTAAAGAATATGGAGCTGATCCCTCCGGTAATCACAAACAAGCCATCACCGTAGCCAATACCGAACAACTGCCTTGGCGCCTCAAACGCGCCACGCTCCCAGCCAATACCGTCTCGGCTCGTGGCGACCAGATTGGTTCCCGCGACGACGAACCGTCCATCGCCATAGGTAATCGCTCGTAATCCTCCCGGAGGCCTTCGGTCTACGGGAGACCAATTCACACCATCGCGGCTCGTCGCTACTACCGCCCCCAAGCCGGAAACGGGATCAAATACCTCCCCCACAGCCACAAACACACCATCACCGTACGCCACGTCATATGCACCCTTGAGGAGTCCGTCGCCAGGATTGACCACCATCCATTCGGCGCCGTCGGTGGTAACAACGGCGTGACCTTCGGGTCCCAATGCGACAGCCCTACCACCTCCGTAGGCCACGCTGGTGAGAGCGAGAGTGTTCTCCCGCTCCGTCCACCTAATGCCGTCGCCACTCGTCACGACTCCAGACCCCACCGCCACAAAGAACGGAGGCGCGTCCGGGGCGATCCCATCCACGGTCCCGGCAGATCCGGCCACCTCTCCAGGCGCCTCATCGCGGACACCCCCATCACCACAGACCACGAGCGCTACCGAGCTGAGAGCTACCAACCAACTGATCAGAAACCGTTCTCCCATGCGTTGACGCATGAACCGCCCTGTCCTCCGAGCTACCCCGAGAGCCCGGAAGGTCTTCATCAAGGCACACCCTCGGGCTGTCGACATCGAGATGGATCCATCAGATGCCTCTAGCCGCCTATGTAGCTCATTTCTATCTTGGGTAGGTCTACGGTGGCTTCGGAGCGGATCTCCGAGTAGCGATCGTCCCGGGCCTCCCAGATCCCGTGGATGGTGCGGATTATCTCCTCCTCGTCCGCTCCCGATCGCAGGACCTTGCGGAAGTCGGTGCCCTTGACGGCGAAGAGGCAGGTGTAGAGCATTCCCTCCGCCGAGATCCGGGCTCTCGTACACGTTGCGCAGAAGGGCTGGGTGACCGAAGCGATGAAGCCGACTTCGCCGGCGCCGTCCACGTACCGCCAGCGGTTGGCCACCTCGCCCCGGTAGTTGGGAGCCACCGGCTCGATCGGGAACTCGGCGTCGATGGCCCGGACCAGTTCGGCGGCCGGTACCACGTCGTCCATCCGCCAGCCGTTGGTAGCGCCCACGTCCATGTACTCGATGAAGCGGAGAATGTGACCGGTGCCCCGGAAGTGGCGCGCCATGTCCACCACCCCACCGTCGTTCACTCCCCTTTTCACCACCGCATTCACCTTGACGGGCAGGCCCGCCCGGGATGCCGTCTCGATCCCGTCCAGCACGGCCGCCACCGGGAAGCCCACGTCGTTCATCGCCATGAAGGTGGCATCGTCCAGGGAGTCGAGCGAGACCGTGACCCGGGCCAACCCGGCCGATACCAACGCCTCGGCCTTGCGGGCCAGCAGCGAGCCGTTGGTGGTGAGGGTCACCTCGCATCCGGTGGCGCCGGCGAGCATGGCGATCAGCCGCTCGATGCCCCTGCGCAGGAGGGGCTCGCCGCCGGTGAGCCGTATCTTCTCCACCCCCAGCCGCTCGAAAGCACGGGCCAGGGTGACTATCTCCTCGAAGCTGAGCAGCAGGTCTCGCTTCAGGAACACGTACTCCCGGTTGAAGATCTCGGCCGGCATGCAATAGCGGCACCGGAAATTGCATCTGTCGGTCACCGAGAGCCGCAGGTCACGAACGGGACGCCGCCTGGTATCCACCACTACTGGAGTCATCGCGGCCAGCCTAATGGTGGCCCGGAATTCCGGGACATCTCCAGCCGGACAGCCCTATATGGTTCAGAATGAGAAAAAAGGTCTCGGATTACTCCGGCAGGTCAGCATTGTTTTGCGCTAGGTTGACCGCCGATCCATGTCGTTCAAGATGCCAAATCGTAACTACCGCTGCTTTGCGACCGGCCGCCGGCACCGGAGGCGTTCTAACGCCCGGTTGCTCGGCGACCAGTCCGGCGCCGCTGTCATCGAGACCCTCATGGCGATGGGCATGGCCCTGATCACGGCTGCCTTCCTGATGAACGGCCTGCTGATGCTCTACACCCGCGCGGTGATCCAGCACGCCGCCGATTCGGGAGCTCGGGCCGGTGCCCTCTCCGGCGGAACCGGGCCGATCTGCGAGGACACCGCCGAAGGCATCATCTCCGGCCTGGCCAATCTCTACCAGGACTCCACCGACGTGGACTGCGACCGCGGGGAGGCCCTCACCACAGCCGCGATCACCGCCCGGCTCCGGCCCGTCTTCCCATCCCTAGGACCCTCCTGGAGCTTCACCATGCAGGCCACCAGCGTCACCGAGCCGGTCCCGTGATCCACGTCACGCGCCTCCCTTCGCGGATGGTGGACGAACGCGGCACTGGCGCCATCGACCTGGTGCTGGTGTCGGCCTTCATCCTGATCCCGTTCGCCATGCTGCTGCTCAGCTTCCCCATCCGGATGGAATACCGGGCCATGGCCGACGCCGCCGCCAGGGAAGCGGTACGAGCCTGCGCCACCGCCTTCGACCCGGAGACGGGACAGGACCGGGCCGAGGCTGTGGCCCGCCAGATCCTGGCCGAGCGGAGCCTGGGTCCGGGTGAGACCGACCTCTCGATCGACTGCCGGACCTCCTGGGCTCCGGGAGGCGTGGTGAGCGCCCGCGTGTCGCTGAACGTGCCGGCTATCGACGTGATGGGAACCTGGACGGTGGGATCGTGGACCGTCACCAGTAGCTACCGGGAGCAGATGGAGCCCTACCGGAGCATCCCGCGCCCATGAGGCGCGTGGCGAAGGCCGGCCGGCCCGGACCGGCCGGCGATCGAGGCGCCGTCGTGCTGTGGAGCCTGGGACTGCTGCTGATGCTGTTGTTCGCGGGCGGTCTGGCCCTCGACCTGTGGCGGGTGCTCTCCCGGCACGGCACCCTGGCCGGCATCGCCTACAAGTCGGCCGTAGCGGGGGCCGCCCAGGTGGTCGAGTCCGACCTGTACCAGAACAGGGTGGTGCTGGATCCGGATCTCGCCGAGGAGGCTGCTCGCCGGTTCGCCGAGGACCAGCCGGACTGGGACGACTCGATGAACCTCTCCCCCGAAGCGAGCGAGTCGGAGATAGTGGTGGAGTTGACCGAGACGGTCCCGCTGACGCTCATGCGAGTGTTCGCTCCCGCCGGTGGGATACCGGTCACCGTGACCGCCCGCGCCTCGCCGGCCGAGTTCGAGTGAATCCGGCCGTGCTGCCGGGTCGCCGCGTCTACATTGGCATCTACCCGGAGAGATGAGGACAACGTGCGCAGTTTCGACCTACTGGTAATCGGCGCAGGCTCGGGCAATTCGGTGATCGGACCCGAACACGACCACTGGGACATCGCCATGGTGGAGCACGGCCCGTTCGGCGGGACCTGTCTCAACGTGGGATGCCTCCCGTCCAAGATGTTCGTCTACACGGCCGAGGTCGCCGAGCTAGCCGCGGATGGCGAGCGGCTGGGCCTTCACACCAGCTTCAACGGCGCCGACTGGCCCGCCGTGAGGGATCGTGTCTTCGGGCGAATCGACCCGATCGCCCAGGCGGGCCGTGACTACCGGGACGGGCTGCCCAACGTCACCGTCTACCCCGTCACCGGACGCTTCGTCGCCCCCAGGCAACTGGCGGTCGGCGACGAGGTGATAACGGCCGACCGGGTCGTGCTGGCGGCGGGCGCCCGAGCCGTGGTTCCGCCCGTGCCCGGCCTGGAAGGCGTCGGCTACCACACCTCCGACACGATCATGCGCCTGGAGCGGCTACCCGAGCGCCTGGTGGTGATCGGCGCCGGCTACATCGCCGCCGAACTGGGGGGTGTCATGGGGGCGCTTGGGTCCAGGGTGACGTTCCTGCTGCGGGGAGACAGCTTCCTACGAAGGGAGGACGAGGAGATCAGTCGCCGCTTCACCGAGTCCTACACGCGCCGTTTCGACGTGCGTACCCACACCCGGATTCTCGGGGCTCGCCGGGAAGGTGACGAGGTGGTGTTGCAGATAGCGGACCGCGATGGGGTCACCAGGGACCTGCGGGGTGACGAGCTGCTGGTGGCGACAGGGCGGAAGCCCAATTCGGACCTGGTGGACGCGGCCGCCGGCGGGCTCGCCGTGGCAGACCGGGGCCAGGTGATCACCGACGACCACCTCCGGACCAACGTGGACGGTGTGTGGGCACTGGGCGACATCACCAACCCCATCCAGCTCAAGCACGTGGCCAACCACGAAGCCAGGGTGGTGCGCCACAACCTGACCAATTCGGACTCCCCGATAGCCGTGGATCACCGCTTCATCCCCCATGCCGTGTTCGGCCATCCGCAGATCGCCGCGGTGGGGTTGACCGAACGCGAGTGCCGGGAACAGGGCCTCCCATACGTGTCTCATGTCCAGCCCTATTCGGCTGCCGGCTACGGATGGGCCCTGGAGGACACCGAGAGCGTCGCCAAAGTCATCGCCCACCGCGACACGCGCCGGCTGCTCGGGGGCCATATCATCGGCCCCCAGGCCTCCACCCTCATCCAGCAGCTGATCCAGGGAATGCACTTCGACCTGACCGTCGACCAGATGGCCCGGGACCAGTACTACATCCACCCGGCCCTACCGGAGGTGGTGGAGCAAGCACTCCTCGAGCTCTAGGGTGGAATGTCAGGGAGTGCCGGCCCCACCTCCACTCGTGCGGGTCCGGGGCCGGGTCGGCATCGCCCAGGGTCGGCGCGCTACCCTCATCGGTCGAGGCTCATGATCTCGGAGCCTCAGACCTCACAAGCAGATGGCGAACCTGGTCCCGCGGGCTCGGGTGAGCGAAAGGATCGGCAATGCCGGGCTATGACTACGACCTAGCGATCATCGGATCGGGGCCGGCAGGTCAGCGGACCGCCATCCAGGCGGCCGAGCTCGGCAAACGCACCGTCATCCTCGAGAAGGAGCCCCGCGTCGGCGGCATCAACATCTACGCCGGCACGGTGAGCAAGACCATGCGGGATGCGGTCCTCTACCTCACGGGCTACCGGGAGCGCAACATCTACGGCCAGTCCTACGCCGTGAAGCAGAACATCACGATGGACGACCTGATGGTTCGGACCCGCTACGTGATCCAGCAGCAGTCGGACATCCTGCAGAGCCAACTCGCCACCAACCGGGTGGAGACGATCATCGGCGAGGGCTCTTTCGTCGACAGCCACACCCTGAAGGTACGATCCGAGGAGAACCGGACCGAACGGACCATCACCGCCGACAAGGTGGTGATCGCGGTCGGTTCCTACTCCACCGAGCCCCCGGTCGTCTACGCCGACGGGAGGCTGGTCTTCGTGAGCGATCACATGCTCAGCTTGCCGAAGCTGCCCCGGACGCTGACCATCGTCGGCGCGGGCGCCATCGGCTTGGAATACACCAGCACCTTCGCCGCCCTCGGCATCCGGGTGACCCTCGTGGACCGGAACCACCGCCTGCTCACCTTCGCCGACGAGGAACTCGCCGACACGCTCGCCTACCACATGCGACAGACGGGCGTGACCCTGCGCCTGACCGAGGTGGTGTTCGACATCGACTACATGAGGGACGAGGTGGGTGACCGGGTGCGGGTACAGCTCGAGAGCGGCAAGCAGATCATCAGCGACGCCGTCATGTACTGCGTGGGACGGACGGGCTGTACGGCTTCGCTCAACCTCGAGGCGATCGGGCTGGAAGCGGACGCACGCGGCCGCCTCAGCGTCGACGAGAACTACCAGACCAGCGTCGAGGGCGTCTACGCGGTGGGTGGGGTGATCGGGTTCCCCGACCTGGTCTCGACCTCCCGCATGCAGGGGCGCCTGGCCGCCCGCCATGCGTTCGGGATCGAGCGCGAGGACTTCCAGGACCTCCTCCCCTACACCATCAAGACCATTCCCGAGGTGGCCATGGTGGGCAAGACCGAGGACCAGCTCAACGAGGAAGGCGTCCCCTTCGAGGTGGGCAAGGCTCGCTACCGAGAGACGGAGAGCAGCCTGATGCGAGGCGACGACGTCGGATTCCTCAAGCTGCTGTTCCATCTGAAGACCCGGCAGATCCTCGGGGTGCACATCGTGGGCGAGAACGCCGCCGAACTGATCCACATCGGCCAGGCTGTCATCGCCTACGACGGAACCATCGACTACTTCGTGGAGTCGGTCATCGGCTATCCCACCCTTGCCGAGGCATACACCACCGCGGCTCTGGACGGGATCAGACGGCTGGGCGGGTATTAGCGCCGACCCATCGGCCCCGGACCGCGGGGAATCGGGCTAACTCGTTCCTCCCGCGGCAGACGCCGACGTATGGCGTTGCTTGGCCCCCGCCCTACCACCCGGAGCCGTGGACATGCCGGGTCTCTTAGAACAGCGGCAGGGCCGGAGGCGTCGAGTCCCGCAATCAGTGGCCAGTATCACCAGCGGACGGCATCACACCAAACCGCCATCCGGGAGGGATCGGTCGTGCCGCGCTTGGACGGTCCCACCGGAGGCCGGGCGGACCGTTCAGCTCTTCTTGGCCACCCGGACGTAGCGGCGTACCGCCAGGGGCGCGAAGACGGCGATGATCAGGCAGGCCCAGAACACGGTGTAGACAACCGGGTTCTGCAGGGGCCAGGACGCCGGTTCGGGGGCTCCCGGCGGGATGTTCCCGAACAACTCCCTGACCGCCTGGACCAGGGACGAGATCGGGTTCCACTCGGCGAACACCCTCAGCACCGAAGGGAGGCTCTCGGCCGGCACGAAGGTGTTGGCGATGAACGTCATCGGGAAGATCACGATGAAGGAGGCGTTGTTGAGCACCTCCGGGCTGGGCACCGACAGGCCGAGCAGGGCCATTATCCAGGAGACGGAGTAGGCGAACAGGAGCAGCAGCAGGAAGCCGGCCAGAGCGTCGAGCAGGCTTCCCCTGACGCGCCATCCCACGATGAGTCCGGCTGTCGCCATGACGGTCAGCGTGATGATGTTGTAGACCACATCGCTGGCGGTCCGTCCGAACACCACCGCCGCCCGCGACATGGGCAGTGAACGGAACCTGTCGATGATGCCCTTCTGCATGTCCTCGGCGAGGCCGGCGCCGGTGAAGGTGGCGCCGAACACCACGGTCTGTCCGAAGATCCCGGCCATGAGGAACTCCCGGTAGGACCCGCCCGGGATGTCGATGGCGCTTCCGAACACGTAGGCGAACAGCAGGACGAACATGATCGGTGAGAGCAGCACGAACACCAGCACGTCGGGCACCCGCTTGAGCTTGATGAGGTTGCGGCGGGCGATGACCAGGCCGTCGCCGAGGGCTGACAGGAAGTTCATCGCGATCCCCTTCCCCTCCGGCCCGGCTTGGCAGGCGGCGGCGTTTCCTCGCCGGACTCCGCGGAAGCACCGGTCAGCGCCAGGAACACGTCGTCGAGAGTCGGACGGCGGAGCACCACCTCGCTGATCCGGACCCGGTGACTCTCGAAGGCCTCCAGCACCCCGGCCAGCTCTCTGGTGCCGCCCGACACGGGCGCGACCACCGTGCGGGACCGTTCGTCGCCCTGCAGCTCTCCAACCGCCGCCCGACCCAGTATCTCGTGGGCCGCAGGTAGGTCATCCCGGTTGGTCACCTTGACCGCGATTCGCTCGCCGCCCACCATGTCTTTCAATTCGTCAACCGTGCCATGGGCAATGGTCTTGCCCTTGTCGATGACCAGGACGTCATCGGCCAGCCGGTCGGCTTCCTCCAGGTACTGGGTGGTGAGGAGCAGCGTGGCTCCCTGATCGACCAGGGTGCGGATCAGCCCCCACAGCTCCCTGCGGCTGATGAGGTCCAGGCCGGTTGTGGGCTCGTCCAGGAACAGCACCGGCGACTCCGCCACCAGCGCCCCGGCCAGGTCGAGTCGCCGCCTCATGCCTCCCGAGTAGGTCTTGACGGGCCGGTCGGCTGCGTCGGCCAGATCGAACCTGTCCAGGAGCTCCCGGGCCCGGGACCTCGCCTTCTTCCGGCCGAGGTGGTAGAGACACCCGATCATGTCCAGGTTCTCGAAGCCGGTCAGGTCCTGGTCGACCGCGGCGTACTGGCCGGAGAGGCCGATCAGCTTGCGGACCTCCGCCGGATCGCTCAGCACGTCGATACCCGCCACCGTGGCGGCGCCCTCGTCGGGCTCGATCAGGGTGGTGAGGACCGATACCGCGGTGGTCTTGCCGGCCCCGTTCGGCCCGAGCAGGGCGACGATGGTCCCCTCCCGCACCGACAGGTCCAGGCCGTCGAGGGCCACCACCTCCCCGTAACGCTTGACCAGTCCGGTCGCGTGGATGATCTCTTTCATCGCTCAATGTCCTGTCGACTACCGGCGAGACCGCGCGGCATCAGGCCCGGCCCTTGATTCTCGGTGGTGTGTCTGTGAAATGGACAGACCACTGGCAGCACGGACGACGAGCCCAAATGCCTTCTACGACCACCAACAGGCGAGAGTAGTACGGGAGCCGGGCTATCCGGCCCGCTTCACTCCTCGTCCGCTCCGGCGCGTCCGCCCAGCTCGGCCTCGATCAGCGCCAGGCCGACCTCGTTGCCCTCCAGGCGACCGATACGCTCGCGTATCCCGGAGACCAACGCCTCCTCCTCCACCTGCTCCACCAGGAAGCCCTGCAGAAACGGCAGGCTCTCCAGGTCGCCCAACTCGGTCGCCAGCCGGTAGAGGTTCCGTATCCTCCCGGTTACGAACTGTTCGTGCCGCAGGGCCTCCTCGAACACGTGTAGAGGGCTGTCGAACTTGGAGACAGGAGCGTCGATGGCGCCTATCTCCACCCGCCCGTCCCGGTCCACGACGTAGTCGATGAACATCCGGGCGTGGCCGGCCTCCTCCTCGGACTGCGCGGCCATCCACGAGGCCATGCCGGGACGTTCGTCCGCCTCGAAGTAGGCAGCCATCTGGAGGTAGGCGAGAGACGCGCTGAGCTCGCAGGTGATCTGATCGTTGAGTGCCCTCTCCATCCGTTCGGCTAGTGCCATCGTGCGCTCCGTTCGATGCTGGTGTACACCGAATGCTACCGAGTGAGGCGGCGCTTGAGGACGCACCGGCCTGCTCGGGCGGTACACGCTTCCTAGTGGTCAGGCTCGTACCGTGGCCGGGATGGCGAGAGCCGTGCCGACTCGATCCGGGCCTGCGGCTGGTGGGCCTCGAGGAGTGCCACCAGATCGCGGGTGGCGGAAGCAACGTCCTCCTCGGCGCCCTCGTGATGACCCTCCACGGTGTACAGGGCCTCCACCGTGTCCGGACCGGTGGCGCTCTGAGCGCTCTGCCGCCAGCACCAGCGGCGCGCCGACACCGTGCCCACCCGGTCTACGAAGATGACCTCTCCCACCTCGGGCGAGGTGGTCCTGGAACTGCCCAGATCGTTGAAACGCTCGTCTCCCTGGGCAAAGCGAACGGTGGTCGACCCCGCAACCCGTTCCTGATCCATCGCCGCGACCGGCAACCCGTACCGGATCGACACCAGGTTGGCGATGTCCACCAGGCAGTTGATCGACGGGATGTCACCCGCCTTGGTGAGGCGCCGGATCAACGCTTCGGCGGCGTTGCGGTACCGGGTCGGCTGCACACCGAAGGCCGAGAAGGTCCTCCTCCAGGCGACGATCGAGGGGACCTCCGAAATGGGCGTACCGCGGAATCGGTCCAGCGAGACAGCCTGCTGCTGCTGGAAAGCCTTCCGGAGAGCGTCGGGACTCGGGCCGTTGACCAACCCGTCGGCATGGACGACGCCGGCTCGGATGGTCGGGAACCTGGCCGGCACCTCATGGTCGTACGAGAACATCGCTTTGGAGGATACGAGACGGGATGGGGCCGCCGACGGATCAGCTAGCGCAGGCCGCGCACGAATGGTCTGGCGAGTGCGGCCGGCTGGACGAACCGTTTGGTGATGAAGTACATGACGACCAGCGTGAGGAGATAGGGAAGAGCCGCCAGGAGCTGGGCGTTCACCTGGTAGCCCAGCACCGGCACGGCCAGGCGGAAGGCATCCGCCATCCCGAACAGGAGCGCGCCTATCAGCGTGCCCCGCAGCGTCCACCCACCGAAGTAGACGGCGGCGATGGCGATGAAGCCCCGGCCGCCGACCACGCCGACGTCGAAGCTTCCCACCTGACCCAGGATCAGGAACGCTCCTCCCAGGCCGGAAAGGACTCCGCCGTAGTAGATGGCTTGGCGGCGGCGGCCGTTGACGTCCACCCCGGAGACGTCGGCGGCCTGGGGATTCTCGCCCGCGGACCTCACCTCCAAACCCCACCGAGTCCGGTAGAGCAGCCACCAGGTCAGCGGAATCAGCCCGTACAGCAGGTACGTGGGCCAGGTCTGGCTGAACAGCGCCTGACCGATCACGGGTATGCGCGACAGGAGCGGGATGGTGACCACCCCGGCCCGCCCTCCGAGGGGGCCGACCGTCGCGTCCAGGAACCCGGCCAGGCCCAGCACGAGAACGTTGACCGTGATTCCCACCACGAACTGATCGGCGGTGAGCCGGTGGCTCATGTTGGCCGCCACCATCGCCACCGTCGCCCCGGCCACCGCTCCCGCCGCCAGGCCGAGGACGGGTGATCCGGACAGGTCGTAGGCCATCGTCCCGCCCAACGCGCCCGCCAGCAGTGAGCCTTCCACCGAGATGTTGATGGTTCCCGCCTTCTCGGCCACCAACTCGCCCAGCGCGGCGAAGGCCAGGAACACCCCGAGCCTCACCGCGCTCCCGTACATGGCGGGACTGGTGAAGATGTCCCCCAGGGCGCCGAGTATGTCGTTCATACCGGCTCCGTTACCTGGGCCGCGATCGAGACCCGGCGGCGATCCCGCATGAACTCCACGGCCGGAGGGACCAGCAGGGCCAGCACCAGCAGGGCCTGCACCACGTCGACCACGGTGCGGTCCACCCCGGTGGCGGCCAGAAACCCGGACCCGGTTCGGAGAGCGGCGAACAGGATCGCCACCGGGATGCAGAGGAGTGGTCGGTTGCGCGCCAGCAGGGCAACGAGCAGTCCCTGCCATCCGATCTCGTTGGAGAATCCCGCGGTCAGCCGGGCGCTCGACGCCCCGGCCGCCAGCATCAGGGCCCCTGCCAGGCCGGCCGCGGCGCCGGAGATGAAGAGAGCCGTGGCCCCGGCCCGCCCGAAGGACACTCCCGCCTGCTGAGCCACCCTCGGATTGCTTCCCAGCATCCTGAGCTTGAACCCGAACACGGTTCGGGTCAGGACGAATGCCGCCAGCCCGGCGCCCAGCAGGGCCAGGAAGAATCCGATAGTGACCTCGTTGCCCCAGACCGTCAGGACCGGCAGGCGTACGGAGCCGGGCAGAGCGGCGCTCGTCACGGCCTGGCTGGGCCGGTTCGGGTCGAGATCCCGCAGGAACCAGTCGGTGGTGATGGCGAAACCGACTATCTGGAAGGCCACGAACACCAGGAGCAGAGTGGAGATGACCTCCGGGACCCCCCGGCGGAACCTCATCAGGGCCGCCACGCCGGCGTAGAGACCCCCGGCCACCGCCCCGAGGGCCAGCCCGCCCACGAGAAGGAGAGGGCCCGTTCCGGCCACCCTGGTGCCGATGAGGGCCATCGCCAGCGCACCCATCAGAAGCTGGCCCTCCTGCCCGATGTTGAAGAAGCCCGCCCTGACCCCCACCACCATGCCGAGGGAAACCAGCAGGATGGGCGTGGCGACCGCCAGCGTCTCTCCCCACCGTCCGGGGGCCAGGAAGGCGCCTTCCGCCAGTGCGCCGGCAACGCTGCCCCAGGCGTTCCCGGAGACCGCAACCAGCCCCGCCGAGATCACCAGCGCGAACCCGACGCTCACCACGTACAGCAACAGCATGTACAGACCCCCGTCCTGTCCCCCGAGACCGGGATCGTCGGTGGGTGGTGCCCCAGGATCGGTGCTCAAGAGGCCTTCTCCTCCTCGTCCGTCCCCCCCATCAGCAAGCCCAACCGGGACAGGTCGAACTCATCACGCGACATCTCGCCCACGATGCTTCCGCGATGGAGCACCACCAGCCGGTCGGCCAGCGACAGTATCTCGCGGAGGTCGGTCGAGAGCAGCAGCACCCCGATTCCCCGGTCCGCAGCCTGCCTGATCCGATCGGCCACGTATTCGATCGCCCCGACATCGAGGCCTCTGGTGGGCTGGTGGGCCACCATGACCTCAGGGGAGGCGGACAGGGCACGAGCGATCACCGTCCGCTGCTGGTTCCCGCCCGACAGGTCACCGAGCGAGGCATCGGGTCCGGACGTCCGGATGTCGTACTCGTCGATCAGCCGGAGGGCGTGGCGCCTGATGGCGTCCAGGCGGAGCAAGCCCCAGCGTCGCATCCTGCGCATGGAAGGGATCATCAGGTTCTCGGCCACGGTCATGTCCAGCACGCATCCGGCCCGATGGCGATCGGCCGGCACGACCGCTATGCCGGCCCTGGTCATGGCCCCGGCCACACCGGTCGGAACCGTCCGGCCATTGACGTGGACCGTTCCGTCATCGAGGCGCAGTAGACCGCCCAGCAGATCGGCGAGGGCGGTCTGGCCGTTTCCCTCCACGCCCGCCACCCCGACTATCTCGCCCGCGCCCACGGTGAGCGACAGGCCGTCCAGCAGCACTCGCCCGTCAGCGCCCTTCACCGACGCTCTCTCAACTTGCAGGACCGGAACCGTCCGCGCGCCCGTCTCGACGGCCCGGTCGGGTCCTTCGCCGTCCATCGGGTCGGCCTCGAGCAGATCCCGGGCAACCTGATCCCGCTCGAAAGCGGCCGTGACCGTACGGAGCGGTACGGGACGACCCACCATCGCCCGGGCCAGCGAGGGAACCCGCGCCTCGGCGGTCAGCAGGCGATCCACCACCCTCCCCTCCCGCATCACCGTGATCCGGTCGGTGGCCCGCAGTATCTCGTCGAGCTTGTGGCTGACCAGCGCCACCGCCCAGCCCTGGGTCCGCACGCCGGTCAGTAGGACGTCGAACAGGTACTGGGATTCGGCCGGCGTCAGCGCCGACGTCGGCTCGTCAAGGATGATCGTGCGGGGCCGGCGCCCCAGGCACTTGATTATCTCGACCCTCTGGCGGATTCCGGCCGACAGGTCGCGCACGGTGGCGTCGGGATCGACCGACAGGCCGTAGCGCCAGGAAATCCTGCGGACCCGGGCCCTGGTCCGGCCGGGATCCAGGGGCCCGACCTCGCCGAGGGCGACGTTCTCCCACACCGTGAGCGCGTCGACCAGGCTGTAGTGCTGGTGCACCATGCCGATCCCGAGCCGGACCGCATCGGACGGATCCGCGATGCGGGTCGCCTGGCCGTCGATCCTGATCACCCCCTGGTCGGGATCCACCAGGCCGAAGATCATGCGCATGAGGGTGGACTTGCCGGCGCCGTTCTCCCCGAGAATGCCGTGTATCTCGCCCGCCCGGAGGGCCAGATCGACCTCCTCACAGGCGACCACCGAACCGAAGTGCTTGGTGAGGCCGTCCACCTCGAGTACCGGGTGCTCGAACCCGAAGTCTTCGATCATCCGGCCTCCCGGCGGAGACGGCGACAACCCGGAGCGGCGGAACTTGTCACACCCCCTCGGCATACTCGAATCGCTAAACACCTGCGCTGCCGGGAGCTATGACGTCGGCGCGGCAGCAGGTCAAGACTTCGGAGTTGACGCCACCGGCCCGACTGGTGGAGCGCGCCCCGAAACCGGCGTGGTGGAGGCGGGGGTGGGCCCAGCGGGTGGCGGCGTTGTCCGCGATTTTCGCGTTCTCGGATGGAACCGGCCAGCGGTTGGATCAGGCCACGCGCCGTACAGAACAGGTGGACCGGAGCCGGCACTCAGAAGCCGTATGCCTCGGCGAGGATCCTTGAGATCTCCTCCTCGAACTGGCCGGCCCCGATCCGGGCATTCAGATCGGCGAGCGCCTGATCCTGCTCGGGCGTTCCGTCGCACAGGTTGGCCCCCACCTCGGGATCGACTCCCACTGTGAAGCGCCGTGCGCCCCCTTCCACCGCGGTGCCTGCGATGATCTCGTCGAAGATCGGCGTCAGGAAGTCGCCGGCGTCGAACATCACCTCTATGTCGTAGTCCAGGTCTTGTCGCTCGCATCCTCTGGACGAACCGGCGGTCATGACGATCAGCCCGTCCTCGTTGGCGAGACGGGTGATCGGCTCGTGGGCGCCGCCCAGGAACGGGTAGACCGCCCCCACGCCCTCGGCAGCCGCGGCGTTGTAGGCCTCGGTGGCTCCGGCGGTGTTGTTGAAGTCGAAGGGGAAGTTGCCGGTGGGCACGTAGATGGCGTCGAACGACTCGTCCACCAGATGAAGACCGAGCCGGAAGGCCAGGAAGGACTCCACCTCGAAGTTGAGATCGCAGCATCCAAGGAACACCGCCAGGTCGGCGTCACGAGCATCCAGCAGCAAACCGGTCGCGTATCCGGCCGAGATGCCCAGTTCGGCCCCGCTGTCGGCACTCCGCAGCAGGCCGGGAGTGTCCTGGTAACCGGACCCGCAGTTGCAGTACCAGAAGATCTCCTCATGCTCCAGGAACAGGTCCTCGTTGCCATCCGCCAGGTTGCTCGAGCCGATGGCGATGATGTCCGCCCCCTGGGCAACCACGTTGTTCAACTCGGCCCGCGCGTCGGCCGGGGCGACCTGATCCACGATGAGCGGCGCCTCGTACCCCGCCGCCGCCGAGATCTCCTCCACCCGCTCGACCAGGGCCTGGTAGTAGGCGCCATCGTCTCGGGAGCCCTCGGTGACCACCGCGATGCGGACCGATCCGTCGCCGTTGAAGTCGGCCGCACCCCACTCGGTCGAAGGCGTCTCTCCGGAGCCGTCCCCGTTGTCAGCGCAGGCCGACGCAACCGCTATGAGCGCCAGGAAGCCGAGCACGGGCCAGGCCCGGAAGCCCTTCATGAGCCCCGCCCGGAACCGTGGACGGCTCGGCCGAGGCGCCGGACCATCTCCCCGGGGTCGGACGCTCCCCAGACGTTGCGCCCGAAGCAGACGCCCGACGCTCCCGCCGCCACCACGCCCGCCGCGTACGCGACCACCTCGTCCTCGCTGTCCCTCTTGGGACCGCCCAGCACGAACAGCGGCGCCTCGCATCCTTCCACCACCTCGCCGAGATCCTCCACCTGCGCCGGAGCCATGGTCTTGATGCCATCGGCCCCGATCTCCACGCAGATGCGGGCGCTTCGAGCGATGTTCTCCGTGTCCCATGGCACCTCCTGACTCCACCCTCCGGGGATGGACTCGGCCAGTACCGGCATGCCGATCCGCTCGCACTCCCCCACCAGAGCAGCCAGCCGGCGCAGCGAACGCTTCTCCTCTCGCGAACCCGGGTAGACCATCAGGATGACCGCGTCCGCTCCGATCATCGCCGCCTGCTCGGCTCGATACATGAGCGAGAGGCCGTCACCGTCCGTGTTCCGGTCGAGGTGGGTAGCCGCACCGTCCATGCGGAGAATCAGACCGCACTCCGCGAAGGTCGCGGGGTAGCGGCGGGCAATCTGCCAGGTGACCAGGATGCCGTCGGGTCGCCCCTCGGCCACCGCCTCGACCACGTCCAGGGCCGGGCCGGCTCCCGTGGCCAGCTGCATGTCGATGGCGACCAGCAGCGCGCGCCCGTCCCCGCCGACGAAGCGGCGGGTACGCCGGGTCTTGCCGGCGCCTACCGCCGAGGCCACGGACGCCATGCCTCAGACCCCCTGCCGGAGCCGGCGGGCGGCCGCATCACCCAGCGCGATGAAGCGCTCCAGCCCCTCTTCGTAGGCTGTGACGATGTCCGGCTCGAACGTGGTGAACGCCGGCGCCGGCCAGTCTCCTGCTTGCCCCTCGCCCGGCCGGGGCCACCACCCGACGGCGGATCCTGCAGCCAGGGCCGCTCCGTAGGCCGCCATCTCGGGACAACTCGGGACATCGACCGGCACGCCCAGCACCGATGCCTTGATGGAAACCCACAGACTGCTACGCGACGGGGCACCCGAACTCACCATCCGGTTCATGGTAATGCCGTGCCGGGCAAGGTCACGGGCGATGTGAGCCAAGCCGTACGCGGAGGCCTCCATGACGGCGCGCGCCACCACGCCCTGGTCGGAGGCCGCACCGAGCCCGTGGATCTCGGCCCGCAGTTCCGGTACCCAGCGGGGCGCCCTCTCCCCCTCGAGAAACGGTAGGACCATCACCCCGCCCGAGCCCGGTTTGACCGCGGCGGCCGCCTCGATCAGGTCGGGAACCGTCCGGCCGGTCATCGAGGACCACCAATCCAGCATGGCGCCGTGGGAGGCCGCCGGGCCACCGACCAGGTAGACACCGGGGACGTGACCGGGGATACCGTGCTCGGAGACCGACGGGTCGTCGCCTCGGGTGGCGGCAACGCCGAGACCCCCTGTCCGGCCACCCGGGTCGAAGCCCTTGCCGGGCCGGTCGATGGCAGCGGCCCAGGCGGTGAGGAAGGCGTCGTTGGCGCCGGGAGCCAGCACGATCCCCCCAGGCAACCCGGATTCCCCCGCCGTGACCCCTGCGGCCGACCCGACCGGGATCGGATCTCCGAACCCCTCCAGCGGTTGCTGGCCCGGCCAAACCGCCTGGGTGCCGGGTGAACCACCGAGTTCGGCCACCAGGTAATCCCACATCTGGCGGGGCCGGTCGGCGCCTCCGAACAGCCTCGACATCTCCTCCGCCTGCGCCAGATGCTGGCCGGCAAAGTCGGAAGAAGCGCCGGCCGGGTGCTGGTAGGTAAGTGCCCGCCGCGCCGACGCCATCACGGTGGTGGGCCCCTGGCCGCCGATCCCGAGCGCCACAGGCGGACCGGCATCCAGTTGCTCAACGGCTCGAACCAGCCCCTCCAGCCACCGGAAGGGGTCCGCCTCGCCCCGGGGGAGATGCATCGGAGCGAACCATGCCTCGGAGCCGGCCAGGACCCTCCCGGCTCGGTCGAGGGCTACCGCTCTAACCGCGCCGGTCCCGATGTCCACACCGACGACAACCTGGCCTGCCATCAGCCCGGCCCGTTCTCTACAAACACCCGGTAGGTGGGCTGTGAGGTTACGAGGGTGAGGGCGTCGTGCGCCCGGGTCAACGGGAACCGGGCCGTTACCAGGCGGTTGAGGTCATCGGCGATGACGCCCGAGCGGATGACGGCCGCCGCCCGCTTCCAATCCTCGGGCTCCTGGCTGTACACGCCCACGATCGATATCTCGTCGCGGTGAGCCCGCTCAGCGGCCACGCCGACCGTGGCCTCCGGGTCGAAGGTGCTATACAGGACGACCGAACCGCCCGGCGCCACCATCTCGACCGCGAGGTCTAGACCCCCCATGGCGGTCACGAACACCACGTCCTGGAGGCCACCGACCTGGCGGGCTGCACCCGGCCGCGCCACCCAGTCGGCGCCGGCCTCATCGGCTTCCCGGCGCCTCTCCTCCGATATGTCCACCACACCGACGGCCGAGGCGCCCTCGATGCGGACCAGAGCCATATGGAGCCGGCCCATGAACCCCCCACCGATGATGGCCACCCGCTCCCCGGCCATGAAACCGGCCCTACGCAAGGAGTGAACCGTGCAGGCGATGGGCTCGCCCATGGCGGCATGGAGTATGGGGGCGTTCCCGACCGGGTAGGTCGACTTGGCGTCGACCGAGATGGTCTCGACCAACCCCCCGAAGCTGAACGTCCCGTCCGACAGGGAGCGACCCTGGCGGTACCGGCAGAGGGCGGTCCGGCCCCGCCGGCACGGTCCGCAGGTCAGGCATCGCGTCAGCAGATCGACCGTCACGGCCTCCCCGATCTGCGGGGAACCCTCCAGGGCGTCCACGGCGGAGCCCACCTCCACCACCACCCCGGATATCTCGTGACCGGGGGAGACGGGGTACCAACGCTTGTCGCCGGCGAACAGTCTCCTCTCGAAGGTGCAGACACCGCAGGCGGCCAACTCGACCAGCACCTGATCGGGACCGGGGGCTGGGCATGGCTCGTTGCGAAGCTCCACCTGGCCGGGTCCTGTGATGACTGCGGCTTTCACCGGGACCTTTCCGGTCGCTGGGACGGGACGCCTTATCGGCGCCGGGACGGGATACCGACCGGATGGTAGCCCTGATTGTTCATGTCCCCAGCACACGGGCGCGGATCACGCCGCTTCAACCACATGATCTGCGAAGCGGCCACCATCGCCCGGCGGTTGACTTCACGCCCGACCGCACGATGGGGCTGTCAAATGGCTATAGCCCCAGGTCAGGAGCACGGAGCACCTATGGGCATCACCCGCACAAACCCCCATCCACGAACAATCGGGGCTAACCGGCGGGACCGGGATTCACGCCCCGCGCCGGCGAGCTTCCCGGATGCGGACCAGGTCGGTCACCACCACGCCGGAAAGCACCAGCACCCCGCCCAGCAGGATGCCCGGTTGGACCTGCTCGTCCAGGAGCAGGACTCCGGCACTGACAGCCACCAGTGGGATCAGATAGGAGATGACCGACGAGAAGACCACCGGGACATGGCGGATCAGGAAGTAGTAGAGGCTGAGCGGAAGGAACATCCCGACGGTGCCGGTGTAGAGAATCGCCAGAAGGCCCGTGGTGCTATGGCCGAACGGAGCACCATCGACCGCCAGCCCCACCGCCCACTGGGCGACGCTCCCCACCGCCAGCTGAACCCCGGTGACACCGAGCACCGAGTATTGCCCGGCATAGCGCTTGGCATAGACGCCGGCGAACGAGATGCAGACCACGCTGGTCAGGGCCATCACGCCCGCCATGACCGGATCGCCGCCATCGGTGATCCCCGAGTCCCCGATGAGGATGAGAGCCGCTATTCCAAATAAGCCGAGCAACAGGCCGAACGTGGTTCCCACGTTGAGGCGCTCTTCGGCCAGCATGAAGTGAGCCACCAGGGCGGTTCCCAGCGGGATCAGGGAGTTCACCAGGGTGACGAACCCGGCGGAAGCGTTGGCCAGCGCTAGGTACCTGGCCTGCTGGGGCAGCAGCACCGCCAAAAGGGCCAGCACCAGACCGATCCGAAGCTCGGCCGGACCCACCAGGTTCCGGCGGCGCATGAGGCCGATCATCAGCCAGACCGACACGGCGGCGACCATAGACCCCCCGGCAGCCATCGTCGAGGGGCCGATTCCCTCGGCGATACCGACCCTTCCGGCGATCGGAGCGGTGCCCCATCCCAGGCTGATGATCCCGATGATCACCCAGATCCGTTGGTTGGTGATCCGCAGGCTCACCTCGCCATCCTAGGAAGTACGGAGCAACGTCCCGAAGGCCCGACACGTGGTGCCAGAATCCGGTCTTGGGAATGTCGGGCCGGCAATCCCCGTACTTGTCAGCACGTTCCCAAGAGGAGCGCGGCCGGTCCGGACTATTCGGGACCACTGTCGAGGCATAGGCATGTGGACGCCATGTGCAGGCTGATACAGTGAAACCGCGACGAATTCGTGTAATGCAAGGAGCCCGAATGCCCGATCCGGCGTATGCGAGCGGCGACCGGTCGACACCCTTGTTACAGGAGACCATCGGCCGGAACCTGGAATCGACCGTTGCCCGGTTCCCCGACCGGGATGCCCTCATCTCGGCGCACCAGGGCATCCGCCAGACCTACCGAGCCTTCAACGACTCGGTGGATCTGCTTGCCATGGGGTTGCTCCGGCTCGGACTGGAAACCGGCGACCGGGTCGGCATCTGGAGTCCCAACTGCGCGGAGTGGGTATGGCTCCAGTACGCCACCGCGAAGGCCGGGGTGATCCTCGTCAACATCAACCCCGCCTACCGGACCCACGAACTCCGCTACGCACTGGCCCAGTCCGGCTGCCGGGTGCTGGTCGCCGCGCAGACCCATCAGTCCTCGAATTACCGGGAGATGGTGGCCAAGGTGGAGGACGAGTTGCCCGACCTGGAGCGGGTGATCTTCTTCGGCACGCCCGAATGGGACGACCTCATGGCCCCGTCGGAGGACGGTATGGACGGCGCCCTGGCCGATCGGAAGGCCGGGCTGCATCATGACGACGCCATCAACATCCAGTACACGTCGGGCACCACCGGGTTCCCGAAGGGCGCCACGCTCAGCCACGCCAACATCCTCAACAACGGTTTCTTCGTGGGCCAATCCTGCGCCTACACGGAAGAGGACCGGGTCTGCATCCCCGTCCCCCTCTATCACTGCTTCGGGATGGTGCTCGGAACGCTGGCATGCACTACCCACGGCGCCGCCATCGTGCTGCCGGGCGCCGGTTTCGATCCGGACCAGGTCCTCACCGCGATCCAGCAGGAGCACTGCACCAGCGTCTACGGAGTCCCGACGATGTTCATCGCAGAACTCGCCCATCCCGACCTGGAGACCTTCGACCTGTCCTCGCTCCGCACCGGGATCATGGCCGGATCCCCCTGCCCGGTGGAGGTGATGAAGCAGGTGATATCCGACATGAACATGACCGACGTCACGATCGCCTACGGCATGACCGAGACCTCCCCTACGTCCACCCAGACGAAGACCACCGACTCGATAGAGAGACGGGTGTCCACCGTGGGCCGGGTGCATCCCCACGTCGAGATCAAGATCATCGACCCCGAGACCGGCGAGACCGTGGAGCGGGGACAGGACGGCGAGCTCTGTACCCGCGGTTACTCGATCATGTTGGGGTACTGGAACGACCCGCAGCGAACCGAGGAGTCCATCGACGCCGACGGGTGGATGCACTCCGGTGACCTCGCCACGATGGACCCGGACGGTTACATGAACATCGTGGGCCGGATCAAGGACATGATCATCCGCGGCGGCGAGAACATCTACCCGAGGGAGATCGAGGAGTACCTGTACGGCCATCCCGCCATCGAGGACGTGCAGGTGATCGGCGTACCGGACGTCAAGTACGGCGAGCAGGTCATGGCGTGGGTGAAACTGCGGGAGGGCGCCGAGGCGACCGCACAGGACATCAGAGACTTCTGCCGGGGCCGGATCGCCCACTTCAAGGTCCCGCAATACGTGAAGTTCGTTGACAGCTTCCCGATGACGGTTACCGGCAAGATCCGCAAGGTCGAGATGCGCGAGGCATCCATCGCCGAACTCGGACTGGAGGGCGCGGCCCGGATCGAGTCCGCCTGAGCCACGGGTCATCCCGTGCTGCCACGGGCGGGTAGCCTCCGGGGTACGGCCCGGCCTCGCCGCCGATCGCCGCTCCAGGGTCATCCGCCTCGGCGACCCCTGCGAAACCAGGCACACGGAACAGGATCGTTCGACCGGTGAACCCGAACACCAAGGGGATGTTGTGGGCTGTGTCCGCGGTCCTGACCGGCTCCTGGTTACCTCTGTTCTACCTCTACACCCACGTCAGCAACGACCCATTCGTGTGGCGATCGTGGCTGCTGGTCTTCCAGGTCGTCATGCTCATCCCGGTGTTCTTCCTGGTCCCGGCCGAGAACAAGCGCTGGATAGAGAACACCCGGCGGCTGCTGTTCTACTGGGGAGACGGCGGGGAGCCCGTCAAGGTGCGGAACGCGCAGGACATGCTTCGAGCCCCGGTCCTGTGGATGGCGATCTGCTTCGCCCTCGACCTGGCCTTCTGGGTATGGGCCGCCACGCTGATCGATCCGCTGGTGGTGACCATCATCTTCCAGCTGATGCTGATCGGGATGGTCTGGATGGCGGCCCGGCTGGGCAGGAAGATCTCCGGCGGGCAGCGATCGTCCCCGCACGTCATCGGTGGCAAGCACTGGACGCTCATGTTCTTCTCGTTCCTGGGCGCCGCGCTGGTCATCTGGTCGGAGACGGCCGCGGTAAGCACCCTCAACTGGCTGGGTATAGCCGTGGCGTTCATGGGCACCGCGACCGCAGTCGGAAGCCTATGGGGAACCGTTTCGATCGGACGCATGATGGGGTGGCCGACCCGCAATCCCCACGACCTGGTCTGGAACGCCACATTCGCGGCGGTAGCCGGACGGGCACTCGCCCTACCACTGACCCTGGTGGGAAGCTTCCTGTTCTTCCCGCCGTCCGGCGACAGTTTCGACGTCACGTGGAACATGGTGGGCCTCCTGACCGCGACCGGAGTGTTCAATGCGGCCGGCGCCCTCAGCCACCGGTACTCCCTTTACGTGACCTCGAGCCTGAGCGTCCAGAGGATCATGTTCTTCTCGCCGGTCTTCCAGATGCTCTGGCTGTGGCTGTTCGCCGATGTCTCCATAGCCAACCCCCAGGCCCTCCTGGTCGGGACCGGGATCGTGCTCCTCTCCAACCTCGGCTGGCAGCGGGAGCAGTTGTGAGACCCGGACCGGATTAGCCAGGCAGGAGCCGGCCGGTTCAGCCGGAAGCGGACTCCGTCTCGGCTTCTGCTTCGATCTCAGACTCGCCGTGCGTTTCGGTTGCGGCCTCTACCGGATCGGGCTCGGCCCCGCTCTCGCGGCGGCGGAAGAGAGAGCTCAGCATCGAGACCCCCACCAGCACCATCGCCAGGGGTAGGAGCCACCGGACAGTGGCGAATCGGCTGAACTCATCGCTGAGCTCGGCGGGGACCACCAACCCGACCGCGAGCAGGATCAGCACCACCCCGAACCCGAGCGAGAACACGTTGAAAGGGTGGCGTTTCATCGGCTGTCCCCCACGGTCACCGTTGTCGATGGCCTTGGCGCTCCGGGCAACGTCCGGACCTCGATCTCACCCAGCCCCACGCTGGCATCGAGGATGATCATTCCGTGGGCGCCCTCCCAGACATAGTCGGACGTTATTCCGATCCCTTGCCTGGAGGTGCTGCCAAGATGGTCCCAGGTGCGTATCGACCCGATCCCTACCCGTCCGGACACGTCGGCCGCGACATCCTGGGGCAGGTAGACGATCAGTTCACCGATGCCGACCTCGGCCTTGACTCGGACCACCCTGCCCGTGAAGTCGACCTGCCTCATGTCGACCAGCAGACTCCCGACACCGAGACGGTAGGCATCGGGGATCTGCTCCACTCCGGCCGGACGGTGGTATCCGTCTCCGGCGGACGTGCTGAACTCAGCCGTGTCCGATGACAACGACACCAGCACCACCGGTCCGTTATCGGTCGTCCTGAACTCGACCTTGTCGGACACGAGCGACACCAGCACCACGGGCACGAGCACGATGCCCAGGGCAACCAGACCGCCGATCCGCCCGAACCAGGCGCCTACCACCAGCCCGAGACCCACCACCGCTACCAGCAACGCCATGTAGTGGCGGAAAGCCGGATTGAACCCGGGTACCACGCCGTCGAGGAACCCGAGTAATCCCAGCGAGATCAAGGCGGCTCCGACCGTCACGCGACCGAGGTGGGACTTATCCCGCGGCGGCGCCGGCACGGGACCGGCGGGCAAGGAGGAGGGAGGGCCGGCCCCAGGCTCTTCGACCTGGTCGGCAGGCGCCGCCTGCGGGACACTTGCGGAATCCGGGCTCTGCTGTTCCGGCGCGCTCAGGTCGCCGCGGTACAGCAATACTCCGATCCCCAGGAGGACGAGGGCAAACACAAGCTCGCCCCTCACCCACCTGGTCTCGGCGAGCAGCACGATCGCCGCGAGCCCGATGAGGATGACGCCCACCCACCGGCGCGCCGAGGGTCGGCCGGACCATCCCCGGACGATCGACTCGGTCTCGCCTTCATCCGGGATCAGGATCCAGCCTGCCGCGTAGAGGAAGATGCCGACGCCACCGACGGTCACGAGGACGATGAAGGCCACCCGGACGATCCAAGCCTCGATGCCGAGGCGGTGGGCGATTCCGAGCGCCACCCCTGCAATCCAGCGACCCTCGCCGGGTCTGCGGAGCGATGGGTGGCTGCTGTTCGTCATACCCATATCATCCATCATTCCGGACCCTGAGTCTGTGGGGTATCACCCTGAAACATCCCCCAGACCGGCCGCCGGCCGGGGGTATATCTCCGGTTCCGGGCCCGAACGGCAACCGGACGATGCCAACATAAGCCTCATGCGAAGCCATACCGCACGAGAGGCCACGGCAATGCCGGCACGGCGGGAACGGAACCGCCTGGTGGCCGGCGTGGCCGGAGGGATCGCCGACCAACTAGGCATCCCCGATCTCTATGTCCGCGCCGCCTTCCTGGTTCTCGCGCTCGTATGGGGACTGGGAATACTCCTCTACCTGGTGCTGTGGGCGCTGACCCTGGACAAGACCGCCCGCCAGGATCCTGCTCCGGAGGCGGACGGGGAGCGGCGGGCGGCTTACGTCCTGATGTTCATCGGCTCGCTGCTGCTGCTCCGCAGCCTGGGGATCTGGAGCGGAGACGGTTGGGTCTGGCCCGGACTGGCACTGAGCTTCGGCATCGCCTTCCTGATGGACAGGGGTGACATCGATCCCCGCTCGGCCATCCTGGGACTGTTCGATCCGCAGAGCGGAAGGTTCCGGGCGCGCACGGTGATCGGGATCGTGCTGGCGCTTGCCGGGGTGTCGATCCTCGCCAACGTGGCGGCTCCTGCCGTCGGAACCGTACTGCTGGCGGTGCTGATCACCGGAGTCGGCATGGTCGTGCTCTTCGGACCGTGGGTATGGAAACTAGGAGCAGATCTGGGGGCCGAACGCCGGAAGCGTATCCGCCAGGAGGAACGGGCCGACATGGCCGCCCACCTCCACGACTCGGTACTCCAGACGCTGGCCCTCATCCAGCGGACCGACGACTCGCGAAGGATGGTGACGCTGGCCCGGGTCCAGGAGAGGGAGCTACGACGCTGGCTCTACGACACGAGCCCGGCCGACGGCCCGGAGCTGCTCTCGGCCGCGCTGCAGGAGGAAGCCGATCGTGTCGAGCACACGTTCGACGTTCGGGTCCAACTGGTCACGGTGGGGGACCGCCCCGTGGATGATGACGTCAGGGCGATCATCGCGGCCACAGGCGAGTCGCTGAACAACGCCGCCCGGCACTCGGGCACCGATCGGATCTCCGTCTACTCCGAGGTGGGTACGGACGCAACGGACGTCTGGATCTCCGACCACGGCGTCGGTTTCGACCCCACCGCGGTGGCCGGAGACCGGCACGGAATCACCGCGTCCATTATCGGGCGGATGGAAGGCAAGGGCGGCACCGCCACCATCTCGTCGGCGCCGGGTGAAGGCACCGAGGTCCATCTGTATCTGGGAGGAGAGCCACGATGATCCGCGTCTTTCTGGTGGATGACCACCGGCTTTTCCTCTCCGGAGTCAGGACGGAACTGTCCGATCCGCGCGACATCGAACTCATCGGCTCCGCCGGCGATGTGGACGATGCCATCGACGCCCTGCGGCTCGATCCTCCCGACGTGGCGCTGGTGGATGTCCACATGCCGGGAGGCGGAGGCCTCGCGATCCTGGAGAACGTGCTCCAGACCCATCCGCAGGTGAAGTTCCTCGCCCTGTCCGTGTCGGACGCGGCCGAGGACGTCATCGCCATGATCAGGGCCGGGGCCCGTGGATACGTCACCAAGTCGATCCGCCCGGAGGCTCTGGTCGACGCGATCAGGCGGGTCCATGCGGGCGATGCGGTCTTCTCCCCCATGCTGGCCGGATTCGTGCTGGACACCTTCGCCGCCACCATCCCCGTTCCGGAGGATCCCGAACTGGATCAGCTGACCACCCGTGAGCAGGAGGTACTGCGCCTGATCGCCCGCGGCTTCTCCTACAAGCAGGTGGCGCACCGGCTGTACATCAGCCACAAGACGGTCGAGTCCCACGTTTCGGCGGTGCTCAGGAAACTCCAGCTAAGCAACCGCTACGAGCTCGCCAACTGGGCGAGCCGGAGGAGGATCGTCTAGCCCTGGGCCAGGTCCCATACCAAAGGCCCGTCGTGGTGGGTGCCGCACCCCCGCCCATCGCGGTAACGTTGCGGTCTTGAATCCCTGGATGTGACCGCGTACCGGGAGCCTTTGGCCGATGACCGATATACCTTCAGAAGCACCCGCCGAGGTACTGGCCTTCAACGAATGGGTGGCCGACCAGACGCGGCACGCGCCACCTGTGTGGGAAGTGGGCGCCGCGGCGGGCCGCCAGGCCAGGGAGGAGGGCAGGTCATTGATCGGTCCTCCCCGTCTCTCGCCGCGAGCCTCGGTCCGCACCATCGACGGGCCCGGCGGGCCCATCCGGCTGCGGGTCATCCACCCGGAGGGAAGGGCGGCCCGGGGGGTATTCCTGCACATCCACGGGGGAGGATGGGTGTGGGGCGGACCCCACCATCACGACCCTCAGATGACGGCTCTCGCGGACGCAACCGGTCTGATCTCGGTGTCCACCTCCTACCGCCTGGCGCCCGAGCATCCCCACCCGGCCGGTCCCGACGACTGCGAGGCCGCGGCCCTCTGGCTCCACCGGAATGCTGTCGACGCATTCGGGCACGAGCTGGTCGCGATCGGCGGGGAGTCGGCGGGCGGGCACCTCACCGCCGTCACCTGCCTGCGGCTGCGGGACCGCTACGGCCTGACCCCCTTCCGGGCGGCGCTGCTCACCTACGGGGCCTTCGACCTGCGCGGGACACCGTCGATGAGAGCCTTCGGCGACCAGCCACTGATCCTGAACACGTCCTCCATCGACTGGTTCGTGGAGTTGTTCACCGGAGACCGGGACCTCGAGGACCCCGACATCTCCCCCATCTGGGCCGATCTCGGTGGAATGCCGCCGGCGCTGTTCACCGTGGGCACCCTCGACCCGCTGCTGGACGACTCGCTGTTCATGGCCGCCCGCTGGAAGGCCGCCGGCAACCCCGCCCGGCTCGACCTCTGGCCCGGCGGCCTGCACGCCTTCGACCTGTACGACAACGCCTACGGGAATGCCGCCCGGGACAGGATGCACGAATACCTCACCGCGGTTCTCGATGAGGCTCGGTAGCCGTCTCTACGGATCTTCACCCGGCCACCTCCCAACCCAAGGCTCCTGGCGCGCTGGACCTCGCTCTCAACCTAAGGTTGCGGGTGCTGGGGGCGTAGAGCGACCGAGAGGAGGAAGACGTGGACGTATTAGAGGCGATGCGGACGCAGCGCAGCGTCAAGCGTTTCAAGCCGGACCCGGTGTCCGACCACGACATCCGCACCATCCTGACCGCGGCCACCTGGGCACCCAACGGCCACAACGCTCAGCCATGGGAGTTCATCGTGGTCAAGGACGCGGAACTCAAGAAGCGACTCGCCGACCTCTACCGGGAGGGCCTGCAGTTCCTGCTGGACCACCCTCTCCGCCAAGGTCGTACGGAGGTCGACGAGCGCACCTTCGAGAAGACCATGATCAGGAAGTCGGTCTACCTGCGCGACCACCTCGAGAAGAGTCCGGTGCTCATCGTCGTGGCCATGAACCTCGACAAGCACAACCTGCCCCGATACGGGGTCCTCAAGGCCATCCGCACCGAGGCGGTCTACACATCCATCATGCCCTGCGTCCAGAACCTGATGCTGGCGGCCCGTGACCTCGGCCTCGGTACCTGCCTCACCACGGCCCTCAACATCCTCGAGGAGGACGCCAAGATCGCGCTCGGGATGCCGGAGGAGACCCAGATCATCGCCCTGATCCCGCTCGGGTATCCCGCCGACGACTTCAAGCCCGTCACCAGGATCCCGGCCGCGGAGTTCACCCACTGGGATGGCTGGCAAGGACGGGACGACTAGCCACCAGCAACGTGGCCATAACCCCTGTTAGGCCTCGCGGCGGCTGGCTAGCCACGCGCCGAACAGCACCACCCCCGTACCGGCCCATTGGAGCGGGACCACCACCTCCGAACGGAAGGCCACTCCCAGCACTATGGCGACGAGCGGCAGGAAGTAGATCGCCACCCCCCCACGGGTGGGACCCACCCGTCCCACGAAGGAGGCCATGATCACGTACGCCACACCGGTGTTCAGCACTCCCAGCACGATCACCGCGAGCGCCGGCCCGATCCTCCATTGCGAGCCGGCCAGGCCGGCCAGGCCGAAGGGCGCGGTGGCGACTGCCCCCACTCCGATCGCCCTCATCATCACGGCGGGAGCCCCGTAGCGCTGCTGGAGCGGTACCGCCAGGTTGAGGGATATGCCGTACAGGAAGGTGGCGAGGACCACCAGGAAGACCCCCCACGCGCCTACGGTCGAGTCACGGATAGCAGGGATGCTGATGATGATCGCGCCGGCGAAGCCGAGGATGACGCCGACCGCAATACGGCGCCGCGGCAGGGAACGCATCAGCACGATCGCGGTGCAGGTGCTGAAGATCGGCACCAGGGCGTTCAGCATGCCCGCGAGAGCCGAATCTATGTGCTGCTGGGCGATCGGGAACAGGAGGAAGGGCACGGCGACCCAGGTGAACCCCAGTATCACCACGCGGGGATAGTCCCTCCGTTCGATCCTCCTCCGGGCCACCGGTAGGGCCACCAGCACCAGGAAGCCCAGCGTCACCCTCACCCAGCTGATGGTCGGCGGCGCCAGCGACTCCAGTCCGATCTCGATGAGCAGGTATGACGAACCCCAGATGAGGGCCACCCCGGTAAGCAGTGCCCACTCGACCGGTCCGAACGGTCCGAGCTGCGATCCATGGGTGGTGAACGACAAGGGTCTACGACCGGAACTGTGGGAACGGGAGGGCATGAGAGGAACGAGGGTACCGGGCCGGGCCTGGGCGGGATCCCGCCCGCTACTGTGCAGCGATCCCGGTCAGGACTCGCGCCGGCTGGTCAACCAGGCGCCCGACAGCACCACCGCCGTTCCGATCCACTGGATCGGGAGCACGATCTCGGAGCGGAAAACCGTGCCGAGCAGGATGGCGACGATCGGTATGAAGTAGATCGCCACGCCCCCACGGGTCGGACCCACCCGCCCGGCGAACAGCACCATGAGCAGGAAACCCACCCCGGTGTTCACGACTCCCAGCACCGTGACCGCCACCACCGGCCCCGTCTCCCAGGCTGAGTCCCCCAAGCCGGCGATGGCGAAGGGAGCGACCACGACCGACGATATACCCATGGCACGCGACATCAGCGCCGCAGCCCCGTACCGCTGCTGCAGGGGCACCGCCTGGGTGAGTCCCAGTCCGTAGAAGGCCGCAGCCACCACGGCCAACCAGACTCCCCACGCGGCCGCCGGCGATTCCGACGCGGCGGGAAGCCCGAGGCTGATCGCCCCCACCAGCCCGAGCAGGAGTCCCGACACCTGGCGCATGCCGGGTAGCGTCCGCAGGAACACCATGGCGATGGAAGCGGCGAAGATCGGGATGAGGGAATTGATCATTCCCGCCAGGGCGGAGTCGATGTGCTGCTGCGAGATCGGACTGAGCAGGAACGGAAAGCTGGTCCACACCAGCGCGAGAGCCGTGATCCTCGGCCAATCCGCCCGGTCGACGGGGCGGCGGGCGGCAGGGAGGCAGGTCATCACCAGGAAGCCCAGGGTCAACCTGACCCAGGTGACCACTGCCGGCGCCAGGGAGTCGAGCCCGATCTCGATGAGCAGGTATGACGATCCCCAGATGAGGGCCACACCGGTGAGCAGAGCCCACTCGACCGGTCCGAAGGCGCCGGGCTGCGATCCCCGCGCCGTGGAGAAGATGGGAGGCCGGCCCGATCGGCCGGGAGAGGAGGGCATCGAGGAGCGAGGGTAGCCTTGCTTTCCGGCGCCGCCTGCGGCGGCCGCGTGCAGTTAGGAGGCAACGCCCGATGACCGATTCCCGGGACGGCTCGGCCGGGCTCGCTTCGGAGGATTGGGTGTCGGTCTGGCAGGGCTGGGTTCTCATACTCCTGGTCCTGGTGGGGGTCAGACCGGCCATCCCGGACTTCTCATGGAACGCCGGGCGGATAGCGGGTGCCTTCTCGTGGGGCGACATAGCCGCCGCCGTGCTGACCGGGCTCCTGCTGCTGGCGGTATCGGCCGCAGGGATCCGCGTGATGGGAAAGAGCACGCGGGAGTATCTGATCGGCTTCCCGGCCGTGTTCGTCCTCGCCTGGGCAGCCCGGCTGGTGGCCGGGAACGGCGCTCTGAAGCAATGGGGCATCAGCTACGTGATCGTGGCGCTGGCCGCCGGTCTGGTCATCTCCAACCTGGGGACCGTCCCGGCCTGGATGCGCGAGGCAATCCGCACCGAGTACTACATCAAGACGGGACTGGTGATCCTCGGGACCAGCATCGTCTTCGGAGAGATACTCCAGGCCGGCCTGCTCGGCGTGGCCCAGGCCCTGCTCGTAGTCGTGGTGGTGTGGTACCTCTGTTACCGCATCGCGAGGCGCCTTCGGGTGGACGACGAGTTCTCGACCATGCTGGCTTCGGCGGTTTCGATCTGCGGGGTGTCGGCGGCCATCGCCACGTGCGGCGCCATCGCCGGAGACCGGAAGAAGCTCTCCTACGTAACTTCGCTGGTCCTCATCGTGGCGGTGCCGATGACGGTTCTCATGCCCTGGGTCGTGGAGCTTCTCGGCATCCCCGCCATCGTGGGAGGCGCCTGGCTGGGCGGGACCATCGACACATCGGGAGCGGTTGTCGCGGCCGGCGAGATACTCGGGGACTCAGCTCTGAACGCCGCTGTGATCGTCAAGTTCTCCCAGAACGCCCTGCTGGGCGTGGCAGCCTTCGCCATCTCGCTCTGGTGGGCATTCCGGGGCAGTGAGGAGAGTGGTACGAGACCGACGGCCCGGGTGATCTGGGATCGGTTCCCCAAGTTCGTACTGGGATTCATCACCGCGTCGCTGCTGTTCTCGTTCGTCCTCGGCGCCGATCTGGTGGACTCGACCGGCGCGCTCATGAAAGAGATACGCACCTGGTGGTTCGCGCTCGCCTTCCTGTGCATCGGTCTCGAGACCCGCTTCCGCGACCTGGTGTCGATGGACCAGGGCCGCCCGGCCGCCGCCTTCCTGCTCGGACAGGGCGCCAACATCATCTGGACGCTGCTGGTGGCCACCATCCTGTTCGGGGGAGCGATCTTCGCCGTTCCCGACCTCTGAACGGAGTGACGGGAGGGGAATCCGATCTCTCGACCGCCAAGGTAGGCCTCCGGGCGCCGATTGCATCCACGCCGGGGTTCGGCCAGCATGGACGGTATGGCAGAGTTCCGTCACTTCCGTGCCTTCGTGGAGATCGCCGCCAGGGGTAGCTTCACGGCCGGCGCCGACGCGCTGCGCCTCACCCAGTCCACCATCAGCGAACAGATCGCCGCCCTCGAGAAGGAACTCGGCACGCGCCTGTTCGAGCGGGGCCGCCACGGCGCCCATCTGACGGATTCCGGCCGGCGCCTGCTCGAACCCGCCCAGCGGCTCCTCAGGATGGCCGCAGACATCGAGCGGCAGGCCCCGATGGGCGAGGAGGGAGGACCCGTCCTGCGGGTCGGCGCCACGATGGGACCCCTGTTCGTACACCTACCCGAGGTGGTGCACTCGCTCCAGCAGGAGGAAGCCGGACTGACGGTTCTGCTCCGGGACATTCCGACCGCCGAGGCCCTCCTCCAGATCGGACTCGGGGAACTCGACCTGGGCATACTGAGCGTCCTCGACCGGTCCTTCCACAGCGCTCTCGGGACCGGTATCGAGTCCGTGGTCCTCGCCGAGGAAGACTGGGTGATACTCGCTCCGACCGACCACGAACTGGCCGGGCACAGTGCTGTGCCGCTGGATCGGATCCGCAACGAGCCCCTGATCCTGTTCCCCAGGCCGTACGCCCTCCGGACGGTCATCGACGAGGCCTTCGCCCGAGCCGGGATCAGCGTCGAACCCACCATCGAGACCGGCTGGCTCGCTACCGCCGTCCGCTGCGTGGAACTGGGCCTGGGGATCAGCCTCGTCCCGAGAGCCGTGACGATGGCGCAGGAAGCCGGTATCGCGGTGCTCGACATCGACGAGCCGGTGATACCGAGGCGGGTACTGATCGCCCTCTACCGCTCCGACTCGGTCCGTGCCGACCTGATCGAACGGTTCCTTGCCCTGCTGCAACGCCACCCACCGTTCGGTAGTTAGCGGTTTGTGAACAGGTCAGGGCCGATCAGCTAGGCCGCTGTCACAGGCCGGGGCACCCGTGATAGCCGGTGCCCTCGATCACGTCGTATGCGACATCGAATACGGGCGGATCAGCCCACACTGCGCAAACGACAGGATCCGAGGATGGCGCCGTAGTCCCACCCCCGGAACCTGCCAGGAAGCTGCGGCCGGCTCATCAGCCGTGAGCGGGCCAACCCACAGAGCAGTGTCACCCTCTTCGAGACCGTCCACCGACGATGCCCACAGGACCACCGACGAACCGTCCGGCTGCAGCGTGTAGGTGACCCCTCGGGGGTGACCGTCGAAGAAGCTGGGGAGTTCCCCACCGACCGACGGGCCGACTACGCCGGCCCGCATGATCACTCGCTCCGTTCGCGCCGGCTGCTGGCCGCGACCGCCACCGCACTGCCAACCAACGCAGCGACCAAGGTCGCCGTCAGGATCTTCTTGCGTGTCATCGGAACCTCCTTTCCATCGGTTACCACGATATAGAGTATAGGCTAATCGGATGGATAGGTGATGGCTTGTTGGAGAGTTTCTGGTTGTCGGCGCGGAAATGTTTAACGGAACAGCTTGTATGTGCCGGCCAGGTACTCGGCGTACTTCAGAGGCATCACCAGCGGATCCAGTACCGCCAAGGCAGGGACCTGATCGGCTACCCGGCCGAGCATCCCGGACCACAGGGAGCAGGCGAAGAACACCGAGGCCGCCCCATCCTCCGCCACCGCTCGCCTGGCCTGCTCGACTCCGTCCTCGACGAGCGCCCGCTCCATCTCCGCCATGACGATATCGAACAGCTTCCCGACGTCGGTGGAGAACAGCCTCTCGGCGGTCTCGGGATCCGGGTGGGAGAAGTCCGCCATCCGGACGTTCACCGCGCCGGGGGCGAAACCGTGGGCAACGGCCCGCGGCGCCCAGGTGTCGATCTTGTACCCGCTGGCGATGATGGTCAACGGCCCCATCGCCGGAGCGGTGTGGGATAGCGCCTCGAACGGCCCGGTGACCGGGATGCCGACCAGACGCTTGGCCTCCCGGACCAGCGGATCGGAGGTGCACGCCGTGGCGACCACGTCGAACCCGTCCCTCTCGGCTGCAACCACGGCCTGGAAGAACTCGTCCCGCCACACGTCGGTCTCCGGGACGAACGGCGTCTCGGGCAGACCGGGCAGGTGGCGCACCCCGATCTCGGTACCAGGACCCGCAGCAGGCCCGAGAACCTCGAGCGTCCACTGGTTGTACATGTCCGTGCCCATCGGATGGATGAACAAGATTCGGGCCGGCAGGGTCGCCTCCCCTCGCTATCCGAAGCTGGGCCGAGCTTAGGACGGTGCGCCCAGCCCTTCATTGCCGGCGGCTCAGCAGCCCACCTCGGTCCGGCAGGGGGCTATGGGCGCCCTCCATAAATCAAACCTGGCCCAACCGGCTACGCGGGCTCTTCCGGACACCCTTGCGCGCTATCTCGGGATGGCGGCCGGGTACCGGATTGGTCCGTTTATCCGAGTCACCTTGCCTATGCTCCCCGATCGGGGTTGATCCACACGACAAGGGGGCGCTGATCCACACGACACCTCGCGCTGATCGCTGGCCATGCGGGTTGTGTCGCCAACCTCGCAAAGGGCTTCAACCTCTTCCCGGCACGAAACCGTCGCCTGATTCAAGGAGCACCTAGAGATGCCATTCCGTCAGATGCCGCTGTGTCACTCCACGGGAGGTCCCGGGCGGGTACGCCCCCGGATCGCTCCGGTGGCTGCGACCCTGGCGCTGTTCCTAGTCGTTTCGTCGCCCGGTGGCTCGCCGTGGGCCCACGCGGCATCCGGGACCGCAGCGGAGGCTTTGGCAGATGCGTCCATGGATCGTCACGTCCTGGTGACGCTTTACCACGCGACCCACGGCCAGGGATGGGCGAAGGCTCGCAACTGGCTGGAGGACACGCCGATCGGCGAGTGGGAGGGTGTAAGGACCGACGATGCAGGTCGGGTCATCGGGCTGGTTCTTCCATCGAACGGGCTGACGGGCGAGCTTCCGACCGAACTGGGCCTTCTGAGCGAGCTGCAGGTGCTCGATCTCGAGGACAACTACCTGTCCGGCGGCCTCCCGCCAGGAATCGGCAACCTCGCCGGGTTACAAGTGTTGAACTTGGGGGACAATCTGCTGTCCGGCCCGCTTCCGGTCGAGTTCGCACAGCTGACCGAGCTGACCGACCTGAACCTGCATTTCAACAGGCTCTCGGGACCGGTGCCGGCCTTCTTGGGCTCGCTCAGCAAGCTCAGGGTCGTGGACCTGCGAAACAACGAACTCTCCGGCGCGGTTCCGGTCGAGCTAGGAAGGCTGAGCGACCTGACCCATCTGTTGTTGCGCAGCAACGGATTATCGGGACCTGTCCCGCCGGTACTCGGCGAACTCGGAAGCCTCACATGGCTGGATCTCAGCTTCAACCGACTCTCGGGCGGCATACCCGCCGAACTCGGAGAGCTGAAAGATCTCACCGTGCTGTACCTGAGCGCCAACGAACTGTCAGGCGAGATTCCGTCCGAGCTCGGGAAGCTGGACAACCTGAGGATCCTGAACCTGCGACTCAACCAATTGGGAGGGGAGATCCCATCCGAACTCGGTGACCTGAGGAAACTGCGGATACTGAATCTCTGGAGAAACGGTCTGTCCGGAGAGATACCACCTGAGCTGGGTCGGCTCACCAACTTGAGGCGACTGGACCTCGATCAGAACGATCTCTACGGGGAGATACCCTCCGAGCTCGCCGACCTCACCGACCTGAGAGTGCTATGGCTTCAGGGCAACCGGCTTTCCGGTGAGATACCCGCCTGGCTGGGTGAACTCTCCGAACTGGAGAGGGTCTACCTCCAGAACAACCTGTTCTCGGGGGAGATACCGTCCGAGCTCCGCAACCTCACCAGGCTGGAGCGGCTGTGGCTCTCCAACAACCGGCTTTCCGGTGAAATACCTGCCTGGCTGGGTGCTCTCGACAACCTGACACAACTCAACCTGGGGACCAACGAGTTCTCCGGGGGGATCCCGCATGAACTCGGCAGCCTCACCAAGCTCTGGGTGCTCAACCTGGGGAACAACAACCTCACGGGTCGGATTCCCCGAGAGTTGGGGAGCCTGGAAGCCCTCGAGCAGTTGGATCTGGGCGGCAACGATCTGTCGGGAACAATGCCCGACGAACTGGCGGGGCTGGTGAGTCTGGAACGGTTGTTGCTCGGGGGCAACCGAATCTCGGGTGAGATACCCGCATCGCTGGCCGACCTCACCAGGCTGGAGCGGCTCCATCTGAACGACAACCGCCTCTCTGGGAAGATACCGTTTGAATTGGCCTCCCTGAGCCGGCTGGAAGACGTCGATCTCGGCAACAACCGGCTGTCGGGTCCGATCCCGGACCGTGGCAACCTGCCCAACCTGAGCCGGCTGAGTCTCGCCGGCAATGAGCTATCCGGGCCTATACCGGCCGCCATCGGCCGGTTGGAAAACCTGGTTCATCTCCGCCTCGACGGCAACCGGTTGTCCGGTGAGATACCCGCCGAGTTGGGGAACCTCTCGAAGCTGGCCACCCTGTCGCTAGGAAACAATTACCTGGCCGGCGAAATCCCCGCCGAGCTCGGCCGGCTCACCAGCCTCGTACACCTGGACCTCTCCAACAACTGGTTGTGGGGTGAGATACCCACCGAATTCGGTCGGCTCACCAATCTCGAGTACCTGGACCTTTACCACAACGAACTGACCGAACACATACCCGGCCAGCTGGGCAACCTCACCAACCTGATCGAGCTGAACCTCGGCAGCAACCGGCTGGATAGACGGATACCGGAAGAACTCGGCGGGCTCGTCAGGCTCACGACGCTCAACCTCGAGCACAATGCCCTATGGGGTGAGATACCCGAAGAACTCGGGGAACTGACCAACCTGGTGCGCCTGCACCTGGGCGGCAACGGCTTCAGGGGCAGGATCCCTGCCGAGTTGGGTCAGCTGGCCGGACTCGAGGAGTTGGACCTCAGCCGCAACCGTCTGACGGGTGAGGTTCCCGCCGGGTTGGGTGATCTGACCGGCCTCACCCATCTCTACCTCGCGGGTAACCAGCTGAGCGGATGCCTACCCGCCGGTTGGCGATCGCTGGAACTCGTCGGCGAGGACCTGTTGCTGGTCGGCCTCGACTTCTGCCCCGTCCTGCCGGACTCGCAGCCACCGGAACCCGATGCGACCGGGCTGTAAACAAGCCGACCCGCTCGCCGGCTGGATAGAGGGGCTCCGGGCGGGCACTCGGGTTCCGCTCACGTCCCACCGGTGGCGTACACGATCTGGCCGGTCATGTAGCTGCTGTCAGGGCCTGCCAGGAAGTCGACGACCGCTGCGATCTCCTCCGGCTGGCCGATCCGACCCAGGGCCGAGGCGGCCGCCGCCCGCCCCGCGAACTCCTCCCAGCCGAGACCTCTCTCCACCGCGCCGTCCCGGGTCATGCGGGTGTCGATGAAACCCGGCGCCACAGCGTTGACCCGGATTCCCTCGGGCCCTAGCTCCCTGGCGAGGGAACGGGTGAGACCCATGATGCCGGCCTTGGCCGCTCCGTAGTTGGCATGTCCGGCTATCCCGCGGGCGGCGATCGAGGAGACGAGCACCACGCTCGGGTTCGACGACCTCCGCAAGGCGGGCAGCGAGGCTTTGGCCAGGGCGAACGATCCGGTGAGGTGGACATCCAGGACGGAGGACCAGGCCGCAACGGACATGTCCGCCAGGTCGGCGCCCACCATGTTCCCGGCCGCTGCCACCACGGTGTCCAGGCCTCCCATCGCGGCGACCAGGCTGTCCACCGCGTGCCCGACGGCCTCCACGTCGGTGACATCGACGGCGCGCACCTCCGAGACGCTCCCTACGGCCCGCAGTTCCGCCGCGACCTGCTCGGCCGGATCCCTATCACGGTCGATGATCCCCACGGCGCGGAACCGTTCGGCGAGCTTCAGGCAGATCGCGGCCCCGATACCGCGTCCTCCCCCGGAGACGATGGCGACCCCGCTCATCTGAGCAACCATCCCCCATCCACGACCAGCGTCTGGCCGGTTATCCAGCGCGCCTTTCCGGACGCTAGGAACAGGATGGCATTCACCACGTCTTCCACTGTGCCATGACCGAGCGGCATCGGCACTTCGGGCTGCTCCGGCGGGGTGCCGTAGAGGTTGGTCGGCACCGGCCCGGGCGCCACGCCGTTCACCCGCACACCATGGGGCGCCAGTTCCCGGGCCGCGGACCGGGTCATCTGGATCACTGCCCCCTTGCTGGTGTCGTAGGCGATCTCGGGTATCGGTGACGGGTAGATACCCACTACCGAAGCGACGTTGACGATCGCTCCCCCACCCCGCTCCGTCATCTGCCGTGCCGCCTCCCGTAGGCAAAGGAAACTTCCCCGGGTGTTGATGTTCAGGACCCGGTCCCAGTCCTCGTCGGCGTGATCGATCAAGGGCAGGGAGACGCCGATGCCCGCCGCGTTGACCAGCACGTCGCATCCCCCCATCCGTTCCACCTGAGAGAACAAGGACACGACATCGGGGCCCGAGGCTATGTCGGCAACGGCCGTCACGCATCGGGTGGATTCCTCCAACTCGGAGCGCAGATCGCTCAGTCCGGCCGGATTCACGTCCGTGGCCACCACCGTGGCTCCCCGGCGGTGGAACGCCGCCGCGGTAGCGCGCCCGATCCCGCTGGCAGCCCCCGTGACCACCACCACTCCCGAGGGTTTGCCGGTCACGATTCGTCCAGACGGAACAGGCGCACGGCGTTGCGGCGCATGACCTTTACCAGCACCTCGTCGGAGAGCCCGAACCCGAGATAGCGGTGGATGGTCTCCTGGATCGGGCAGAACGGGTATCCGGTGGCGAAAAGGAACCGGTCCTGCAGGAAGGTGGCGATCCCCTTCACGTAGTCCGCCTCACCCGGCAGGCCTGGGAAGTACACGTCTGGGAGCATCCAGACGTTGGCGCGGCGGAACGCCACCCCGAGCGCCGCCTGCGCGTGGGGCCAGCCTCCGTGGACGTTGACCACGGTCAGTTCGGGGAAACGAACGGCCACCCGGTCGATCCTCGCCGGGTCCGAGAAGCTCAGGTCGGGGCCGGTCTCGCCGCCTCCCATGACCAGGGCGGGTACGTTGGCGGCGACGCAGGCCTCGTAGACGGGGTTGATGATGGGATCGTCCACGTAGGTGGGCGTGTCGCAGATCCCTGGCTCGAGCACTATGCCCCGGGCGCCCCGGTCGACCAACGGCTGAACCGATCCGGCGGCGTCGTCCTTCATCGGATCGACCGCCGCGTATACGTAGAAGAGGTCGGGGTTCTGCTCCTCGGCCTCGAAGACCGGGTCGTTGCCCTTGCCTCCCCACCATCTGTTGGGAACCCGGGCAGGTACGCCGGCCCGCACGATGCCCGACTCCCGGACCTCGGCCAGGTAGCCGTCGAGGTCGGCCTCCCGCATGGCTGGAGTGATCGTCCAGCCCCGGGCAGCCACGTTGCCCAGGGTCCGGGGGAGGTTGGTATAGGTCCGGTCCTCTATGAACGCTCTGATGGGCGGCCGGGACCGGGCGTCGATGATTCCCCCGGGCACGATGTCCCTCACCCCCGCCATCGTCCGACCTTGCCGTAGCCGGTTGGTCCGGTCATCCGCCCTCCCTGGGTTGTTCGTCGTCCGGGCTGACAGGAGGGTACCGAACGTTCGCGGTCCCGCCACGCAAGCCATGGACTCGGCCGCGAGCCTTGTGGCGTCCCAGCCCACGGGCCGGGTCGGTGCTCAGTCGAGGCCGAGAGCTCGGGCGAGGAACGTTGCCATCTCGGCTCGGGTAACCAGACGGCGGGGGCAGTAGAGCGGCGGGTTCGCCTGGCATCCGGCGGTGATTCCGGCCGCCCATAGGGCGTTGATCTCCGCCTCATGGGTATTGCCGCCGGTATCGCCGAATCCTGCCGGCGGAGCGGATCCGGGGTCGAGGTGGCGGGCGCGCACCAGGAACGACGCCATCTCGTCCCGTGTAACCGGGCGGTCAGGGCAGAAACGTAGCGGCTGGAGTGCGCATCCCGAGGTGATGCGGAGTCCCGCCAGCTGCTCGACGTAGGGAAGCCACCACTCATCCGTGTCCACGTCGGCGAACCTCGACGCGGAGACCGCGGGCGGCTCCGGGCCGTCGATCGCCCGCACCAGCCACACCGCCATGGTCCATCGCTTGATCGGTTCGTTCGGACAGATGCCGGCCGCGCACTCGGTGCCGTCCAGTATCCCCCTTCCGGCCAGGGCCTCCAGCGCAGCCTCATGAACGCTACCCAGCGTGTCTGCGAACACGGCACAGGTCCCGAGACCAGTACTCGGCAAGTTGTCGACGATGGACCGGGGCACGCACAGGTCGTTGCCCGAGAGATCGAGCCGGGCGAGTTCGCTCAACCGGCCGAGCTCCTCCGGTATCGATCCCGTCAGGCCGTTACCGAACGGTCCGCTCAGGTCGATGCCGGTTACCCGTCCCTCAGAGTCCGTGACCACGCCGTGCCACCTGCTCGGGTGCGCGCCGGTCTTCCAGCCCCACGTGTTGAACCAGCCTTCCCCGCCCGTGCCGTTGAACAACGCCACGAGCGCGGCGCGATCTCCCGCATGGACAGGAATACCCGGCCCGGCGGGACCGTACGTGTAGTTGGCGGCGGCGTTCAGGAGCGTCCTGCGGAGACGGTTGCAGGATCCGAGGAGGATGATGTTTGGCTGGTTCGCGATCATCGAGAACGTGATCGCCTCGCCGCCGGCCGCCACAGCCGTCCCCGCCAGGGAGATCACATGGTCCAGCGAGCCCGTCTTGCCCTTGACGGTAAGGAGCTGGTCCTGGTTTCCCCTAGACCGGACGGGGTGGCAGTTTCTCAGAGTGCCCGTCTCGCCCGCCACGGCCAGACCCTCCACCAGCGGCGAACCGGGGCCGGCCTCCTCCAGCAGTCCGGCGACCGCGCCGCAGGTGAGGCGGTTGGAGTAGGACAGGCCCGAGCCATCGGCGATCAGCAACCCGTCCGCCGCCCGCCCCAACTTGTCCCGGAGGATGGTCTGAACATCGGCCACCGCAGAGGCGCGGTCCGAGCCCCCGCCCCGGCGGCCGATCTCCTTCAGCAGCATCTCGGCGATGGTGTTGTCGGAACGGGTCAGCATGCGAGCCACGATCTCGGACAGAGGCGGGGATTCGACCGCCCCGAGCATGGTCCGCTCGCTCGGAGCCGGCGCCACGCCCGCCACCGGCCGCCGCGTGATCACCATCCGTCGCGCCTCGAGGAAGTCGTCGAATACCGAAGCGGCGTGCTGCGCGGGCTGCGCCGCCCGCACGCTCTGGCGGCGGCCCGCGGAGAATACCGAGCTGGAATACCGCGAGAACCCGCTGTTGAGGAGCAGGGCCGACAGCGGTCCGGAGTGGTTGGCGGTCACGAAGGAGCGTCTCCACACCGGGTCCGTCTCTCCGGCCAGGACCTCCCCCGAATATTCGCGTTCCTTGTCGGGATACCAGGACTCGTCTCCCACGATCCGGCCTTCGATCCTCCTGATGCCACGGGCGGAGAGGGCGGCCATCACCTGGTTTGCCAGGCCCGTGATGTCGGTATGCGCCACGGGCTCCGCGTATCGATTGACGTAGTTGGGTGTGGACAGCACGGGGTCACCCTGCCCAACGAGGTACACGTCGCCCTTCAGCACGCCGTCGGTCACCGATTCGAGGTCCTCGGTACGAGCAAATACTTCCGTGGTGAAGACCTCGTCCGGGCTCATCACCTCGAACGCGGCCGCGGCAGTGGCCACCTTCATCAAGGAAGCGGGAGTGAAGGCCGTACCGGATCGTGACTCGAAGATCGACTCGCCATCGAGCATCACCGACAGGCACATCGAGTCGGGAGCCTCCCGAAGAGAGAGCACGGCCGAGAACTCCCTCGCCAGGCGATCCCGCTCCTCCTGGGCCACCGGCGCCGACCCATCCGCAGGCGCGCCGTACGCCGCGGCGGGCGGTATCACCAGAGTGAGGACCACCGCCAGCGCGACGGCGCTCAGGCCTCCGGTCCATCGATGCCCCCGTCTCCGGAGGCCTCGGGACGGTCCGTCTTTCATCCCCCTACCCCGCGCCGCGACAGATCCGAGGCCAGCCAGCAGCGCGAGGAGTGGCCCTCCTGTAGCTCATCCAGGGACGGCTCCTCGGCCGAGCACCGGTCGATGGCCACCGGACACCGGGGGACGAAGCGGCAACCCTCCGAAGGGATTGCCTCCCGCATCGTGCCTCGCCCCGGCCCGCGGTCACCGGTGATCACCGACGCCGCCGATACAAGCAGCTGCGTGTAGGGATGGGTGGGCCGGTCGGAAACCTCGCCGCCCGGACCCTCCTCGACCGCCGTACCCGCGTACATGACCACGATCCGGTCGGAGAGGTGGCGCACCACGGGTAGCGAGTGGCTGATGAACAGCATCGCCATCGACCGCTCCCGGTTGATCTCGAGCAAGAGGTTGAGTATCTGGGCCTGGACCGACACGTCGAGGGCCGACACGGGTTCGTCACAGACCAGCAGGGAGGGTTCAAGCGCGAGGGCCCGGGCGATGTTCACCCGCTGCGCCTGGCCGCCCGACAACTGGTGGGGGTAGCGGTCCACCAGGGAGGGGTCGAGGTGGACATCCGCCATCAGCTCCCGCACCCGCTCGCCGCGCTCCCTGGAATTCCCCCTGCGGTGGATCACCAGGGGCTCGGCAACCAGCCACCCCACCCGCTTGCGGCTGTCGAGCGCCTGGAAGGGATGCTGGAAGACCGCCTGCACGGCCTGCCGGTAGCCGGCCTCCTCGTCGTCCAGCCACTCCCCCACGTCGCGGCCCCGGAAACGGATCCGGCCCCCGTCGGCCTGCTCCAGACCGAGCACCAGGTTGGCGATCGTGGACTTCCCGGACCCCGACTCCCCTACGAGGCCGACCACCTCGCCCTCACCGATCGTCATCGACATCCTCCGAACGGCGCGGACCGGGCCGCGGTCGGTCACGAACGTCTTGTCCACTCCGGTCAGTTCGAGCAGGGAGGTCATGTCGTTATCAACGCAGAGGATGCGGCGGGAGGGCAGGCCGCCAGGGTGTCATTGATCGGTATCAGATCCGGTTCGACCCGGCGGCAGTCGTCCACGACCAGGCGGCACCTGGGAGCGAAGGGACATCCGGAGGCAGGGAGATGCCCCGGCTCCATCGACGGAAGCAGGATCTTGCGATCCCCGTCGAGACGGGGCACCGAGTCCAGCAAACCCCGCGTGTAGGGGTGGACAGCCGAGCCGAGGACGGCGGCGCGGGCGCCCTGCTCCACCACCTTCCCCCCGTAGAGAACCATCACATCGTCGGCCACCCTCGCCACCACGCTCAGGTCGTGGCTGATGATCAGCATCGCCAGGTCCGCTTCGGACCGCAGTTCCCCCAGGATCGCCAGAATCTCGGACTGGACGGTGCTGTCGAGGGCGCTGGTCGGCTCGTCGGCGATGAGCAGGGCCGGCTCGATGATGACCGCGACGGCGATGGAGACCCTCTGCAACATCCCCCCGCTGAGCTGGTGGGGTAGGTCCGCCAGGCGCCTCTCGGGATCCTCGAAGCCCACCCGGGCCAGCAAGTCCATCAGCTCGGGCATCCGTCCGGCATGACCCGCCGCCGACATCGCGTCCCGAACCTGGGCGATCATGGTGCGGGTGGGATTCCAGGAGTTGATCGGGGACTGGAAGATGAACGAGATGTCGGTACGCCGCAGCTGCCGCCACCTCCGCCTTCCCGCTGCGAGCAGGTCCTCGCCGTTGATCTCCAGCCGGGACGCGTGTCTCCGGGCTCGGCGGTCGAGCAACCCGGCCAGGGCAAGGGCGAGGGTGGTCTTGCCGCTTCCCGACTCCCCCACCACCGCCAGGGTGCGACCGGACTCGATCTCCAGCGACACGCCTTTGACCGCCGGGCGCCGGCCGCCCGGATAGGTGACGGTGAGGTCCTCGACCGCGAGCAGGCTCACGACGTCGACCGCTTCCGCAGCGCCTCGCCCAGCAGCACGAAGTTGAGCACGGTAACGAAGATGACAATGCCCGGGAACACCGCGTACCACCAGGCCAGCAGGGCGAACTGCTTGGAGTCGGCCACCATGCGTCCCCACTCCGGCAGGGGCGGGGTGGCGCCCAACCCGAGGAAGGCCAGCCCGGTCAGCGCCACCAGCGCGTTGCCGATGTCGAGGGTGAAACGGACCAGAAGCTGGTTGTAGGTGTGGGGGATGACGTGCCAGCGCAGTATCTGGCCACGTCTCGCACCCAGCGTGATGGCCGCCCTTATGTGGTAGTCGTTGAGGATCGACTTGACCTGACCCCGGATCATCCGGGCATAGCTCGGCCACCACAGCAGCGACAGGGCCACGATCGTGGAAGTGAGACCTCGCCCCATCGATGCCGCCACCGCCATGGCGAACACCAGGTAGGGGAAGGCCAGGAAAACGTCCACGGTCCTCATCAACAGGCGGTCGAGGATGCCCCCGTACCAGGCGGCCAGCGACCCGTAGATCGTCCCCACCAGCGCCGCGACCGTGATGATCAGCACGGCGGAGCCGATCGAGTAACGGGCTCCGTGGATGACCCGGGACAGGATGTCACGACCGGAGTCGTCGGTGCCGAACAGGTTGCCGGCATTCGGAGGGGTGAAGCGGTTGATGATGTCCAGCTTGTACGGGTCCGCGGGGGCCAGCAGGCCGGGGATGAGCACCAGGGCTGCCAGGACCGCGACAGTGGCCACCGACCACCACATGACACCTCGCCCCGCCTTTCGGGTCCGGGATGCCGCTTCGGGTGCGGCCGGAAGCTCGGCGACGGTCATCGGGCTTCCTTTATGCGGGGATCGAGCAGCGGGTAGATCTGGCCGACCAGCGCGTTGACCAGGACGAACCCGGCCGTGGCCAGCACGGTTATGGCCATGATGGCGTTGTAGTCGAACGACTGGAAGGAGCTGAAGGCGTAGAGACCGATCCCCGGCCACGAGAAGATCACCTCCACGATCACCACCCCACCGAGCAACCATCCCAGCTGCAGACCGAGCATGGTCACCACCGGGTTGAGAGCATTGCGCAGGGCGTCGACCACCACCACCCGCCACTCGGACAGGCCCCGGGCCCGCGCCGCCCGCACGTACTCCCGGTCGAGTTGGTCGGCGAGGGACGAACGCGTGAGCGCGATGGTGAGGGCGATGTTGTGGATCACGATGGTCATAACCGGGAGGAACAGCACCCGGGCCGCCTCCCACATGGCCGAAGGGCTCCGGGCGATCAAGGCGTCCAGCAGGCCGGCGCCGGTGACCTCGGCGATCCCGGCCGCCTCATGGTTGAGGTTCCCGGCCACCGGGAAGTCGAGGCGCGCGACGAGCGGGAACCAGTCGGGCCGGGCGGCGAGAAATATCTGCAGCAACAGCCCGACCCAGAAGACGGGCACGGCGGAACCGGCCACCGCAACGACCCGCAGCAGGACGGCGTGAACGCCCCTCGGCCAGTAGGCCCATGCGGCGCCCGCCAGGATGCCCAGCGCGGCGAAGATGGTGAAGGACACCACGATGAGCTCGATCGAGGCGGGTAGGGCCTCGACTACGTCATCGAGGATCGGCCCCCGGGTCCGGATGGAGTCGCCGAAGTCCCCCCTGACCAGACCGGTTATGTAGCGCACGTACTGCACCATCACCGGATCGTCCAGGCCCATGTCCTGGCGCACCCGCTCCACCTGCTCCGGACCCGCCTCGAGCCCCGCCGCCAACCGGGCGGGATCGGCGGGCACGATCCTGGAGAGGGCAAAGGTGATGGAGACCGCCACGAGGACGACCACGAGCAGCCAGACGACCCCCTTGGCGAACCGCGCCAAGCGACCGGCGCCGAAGCGAAGCCCCGGCGCCGGTCCTGTTACCTCGGGGTAACGCCCTTGCGTCACCCGCCCATTTCAGTGTTGCGAGCGTGGAAGAACCGGGTCTGGACCACGAAGTCGAGCGGCTCGAAGAGCAGGTCCCACTTCTCGAGAACCGGCTGGTAGATGATCGGCTGCGGCATCCAGATGGCCACCTGGTCGGCGATGATCTGGTCCGAGATCTGACGCAGGACGAGACCCCGCTCCTCATCGTCGGTGATGCCCGACACGCCGGCAGTCAACTCGTCCACCATCTCGTTCGAGTAGTAGGCCCAGTTGTAGCCGCCCTGGTCAGCCCAGGACTCGGTCACGTACGCCGACTTGAGCACCGTGGACGGATCCGTCGACGTCATGTTGAGGATCAGGTACGCCAGGTCGGTGGTCGTCTCGGGGCTCTTGGTCAGCTGGACCAGCTCCGGCCATCCGACCAGCTGCACGTCCACGCCGATGCCGAGTTCCTTCAGGTTCTCCGTGAGCAGCGTCCCGAAAAACGCCTCGTAGGACAGGAACGCGAGGCCTGCGTAGCTGATGGTGAACAGGATGTTGTCGGGACCGCCGCCCCCATACCCGGCCTCAGCCAGCAGTGCCTTGGCCTGGTCGAGATCCTGGCGGATCACGTCGGGTACCGGTCCGATCTCGGCGTTGGGGGGCAGGGGCCCGGTGGTGGGCTCGGCCCTTCCGTTGAGGTAGGCGATCCACCCGTCATAGTCGATGGCCAGCGCGATGGCCTTGCGAACCCGCACGTCGGAGATCGGCCCGTCCGCCAGCTGGTTGAAGACCACCGTCCCCAGACCGAAGCGGGGCTGGATCAGCGCCTTGACGCCATCGCAGGCGACCGCTTGGTCCACGAGGTCCGGTCCTATACCACCGATCGAGTCCACTTCGCCCTGGCACATGAGGAGCACGGCTGTCGAGGCGTCCGGGTCGGTCCGGAGCGTCACCCTCGTGGGCGTGCCCGGCTCGAACGGCCGCCAGTAGTCGGTGAACCCGTTGAGGGTGATCATGTCCGCGGCGAGCGTGTCGAGCACGTACGGGCCGGAGCCCGCCTCGTTCTCGGCGAACCATGCTTCGGCCCACGGGTCGTCGGCGGTGGCGTTGGCCTCGATGGCCTCGGCCGAGACGATCGGCACCTTCGGCAACAGGCCGGTGAAGAACGTGTCGGGCTGGCCGAGGGTGATCTGGACCTCGTAGGGCCCGGTCGCCTCGTAGCTGACCACGTTCCGCAGCGGGGTGGATGGACCCTGACCGATGGCCTGGATCCGCTCCAGGCTCTTCACCACGTCGGTGGAGTCGAAGGGGTTGCCGTCGTGGAAGTTCACGTCGTCACGCAGGGTGAAGGTATAGGTGAGACCGTCCTCCGTCGACCACTCGCTGGCCAGCGCAGGCTGGACGATGGCCGGCTGGGAGCCGGGCGGGTACTCAAGCAGCGTGTCGTAGGCACTGCGGACGAACAGCATCCCGTCGGACGACCAGGCGACGGCCGGGTCGAGGCTGGCGGTCTGGGCGATGTTCGAGAACACGAACGGTATGTCCTCGAGAACCTGGGGCCGCACCAGTCCGGGCGCCACGGTGGTGGTGGTGCCCTCGGTAGCGAGAGTGGACTCCGGTTCCTCCTCGTCCATCTCCTCGGTCATCTCCTCGGTGGCGTCCTCCTCGGCCATCTCCTCGTCGGGCTCTTCCATCATGGCTTCGGTGGTGGTGGCGGCCTGGGTGGCCTCGGTGGCGGGTGCCTGGGTCGCCTGGGTAGCCGGCGCCTCGTCCCCGTCATCGCCGCCGCATGCCGTGGCGACCATGGCGAGCACGGCCAGGATCGCCACCCACTTGAGAGGCCTGAGCCGGTAAGTGCCTATCTTCATGTTCTGTCCTCCCTGTTCGATTGCCCGACGCGAATGACGCGGCGGGGTGTCCTGTACCGCTTTCTTGATCCTGCTAGGGATCCGGGCAGGGTCGGTGCCGCATCGAGCTGTCCGGCCTGCTCATTCTTGCACATCCATCCAGGATGAGAAATAGCCGTCGGTGAGGTCGTCCGCCACCGCCTCCGGATCGCGCTCGGACGGATCCCCGTAGCCCCCGCCCCCACCGGTCTCCACCACCAGCACGCTGTGAACCGGAAGCCGGCGCGGCGGCGTCTTGAGGACCGTCTCGGACGTGCCGCCGATCGTCAGCGTGCCCGTGGTGGCCTGGCCGGGGCGCCCTCCGTGCAGTCCCCAGGCCGGCACCTGCGACCGCTCCAGCCACAAGGTCAGGTTCATCCCGTCAGCCAGGGTCTCGTACTCGCGGACGATCCCGAGCCCTCCCCGGTGCTTGCCCATGCCGCCCGAATCCTCCCTGAGGCCGTAGCGCCGGACCATCAGGGGGTACTTGGTCTCCACCACCTCCACGGGGATGTTCTTGAGGTCCCCGGCGCCGTAGTTGATCATCCCGTTGGCACCGTCGGACCGGGATGACGCGCCCCAACCGACCGCGGTGGCGTCGGCGGTGACGAACTGCGAGCCGTCCTCGCGGCGCCCCACGAAGGTGACGTTCATCGGGTCGGCCGTCTGGCCCGCCACCACCTCGTCGGGAAGCACGTCGCCGAGCGCCCTGATGACGAGGTCGATCATCAGGCCCAGGGGCGGGTAGTAATAGATGGTCCCGTGGGGCTCGGAGACGTTGAACACGGTGTTCTCGGGCGCCACGACCTCCAGATTCCGGAAGGTCCCGCCGGTCACCGGCACGGAAGGGTTGATGAGGCACTTGTAGGCGAGACGCGCCCCCGCGAGGGTCCCGGGCATCGGCGAGTTGACCGGACCGTGGGTCGGACCGCTCGACCCGTCGAGGTCGATGGTCATCCGGTCACCCTCGATCCGCACCTCCACGCACACGTCGACCGGCGGGAGACCGGGTCCTCCGGAGTCCATGTGGGCGGCGGCCCGGTAGACACCGTCCGGGATGGCCCGTACCGCCTCCCGGTCCAGGTGTTCGCACTGGGCGAAGATCTGGTCGGCGGCCCGCTCCACGGTATCGGTCCCGAAGCGCTCGTGCAGGGCCACCAACTGGCGCTCACCGGTGCGGCAGGCGGCGATCTGGGCATGGAGGTCGCCCCAGACCGAACGGGGCAGGCGGCTGTTGCGGGTTATGTAGTCGATGACCTCCCGCACGGGCTCGCCGGCCCGGTAGACGGCGGTGGGTCCGAAGCGGTAGCCCTCCTGGTAGATCTCGGTGGTGTCCACCGGCCGGCCGGCCTCCTTGGCCCCGATGTCCAGCCAGTGGGCCTTGGTCGCCCCGAAACCGATGAGCCTGTCTTCGAGGAATACCGGGGAGAAGATGTTGACGTCGTAGGTGTGGCTACCCACCAGATACGGATCGTTGACCATGTACACGTCGCCGGGCACGTAACCCTCCGGCCCGCCGAGGAACTCCGTGGTGACCTTGATGCCGAGTTCCAGGTTGCCCAGGAACATCGGGAGGCCCGGCGACTGGCCCAGCAGGCGGCCGCGGCGGTCGAAGATGCCCACCGAGCAGTCCTTCATCTCGTAGATGATCGGGGTGTAGGCGGACCGGAACAGGTTCTTGTTCATCTGGCGGGCGATCGACAGGAAGGCGTTGCGGATGACCTCGGTGGTCACCGGATCGACCAACTCGCGATCGGGAGAGCCGACCGGGCCGCCTAGCAGATCCGTCCGGTGTTCCATCAACTACCGGTCCTCTCCATCACCAGGTGGCCCCTTTCTGAAGTGGCGGCTCGCCATCCGGGCGGTATCAGCGTGGTGCAACCCGATTCCAGCACGATGGCGGGACCGTCGATCTCCTGGCTGCGGCCGATGCCGGCCCGCCGGTACACGTCTGTCGGCTCCGGTCCGTCGCCGAAGTCGGCCGGGAGGGTGGTCAGAGCCCGGGCAGGAGACGACCCCGGCAGGAGGGGAAGGTCGGTGCGGCGGCGCAGGCCGACCGCCGAGATCCGGACGCTCACGAGCTCCACGGTCTCCCCCGGGTTGGAGTGCCCGTATCTGGCCTGGTAGGCGGCATGGAAGTCGGCCGCCACCCGGGCCGGATCATCGAGCCCCGGCGCATCGTTGATCGGCACGGTCAGCGTGTACTCCTGCCCGAAATAGCGGAGGTCCACGGAGGGGCGGAAGTCCATGTCGGACACCTCGACCCCGTCCTCGGCGAGCAACTCCCGGCCTTCGGTCCGCAGATCCTCGAAGGCGGACCCGACCGCCGCGTGATCAAGGGAGTCGAAGCGTCCGTAGAGGGACCGCGCCAGGTCGTGGCGCACGTCCGCCTGGAGCATCCCCCACGCCGACAGGACCCCCGGAGCATGGGGCACGATCACCCGGGACATGCCCATCTCCTCGGCCAGGGCGGCGGCGTGGAGCGGTCCGGCCCCTCCGAAGGCCAGCAGGTCGAAGTCACGCGGGTCGATACCCCGGCCCACGGTGAGCTCGCGGATGCCGTCGGCCATCATGGCGTTGACGACGTCTATGGCGCCCAGCGCCAGCTCCCGGGCATCGAGCCCCAGCTCGGCCGCGACCTTCTCCAGCGCGGCCTCGGCCGCCTCGAGGTCCAACTCGAGCGCACCGGCGAACCTGGCGATCTCGGGAATCCGCCCGAGCAGTGCATTGGCGTCGGTGATGGTCGCGCTCACACCGCCGTGCCCGTAGCAGGCCGGGCCGGGCATCGCGCCGGCCGACGCCGGTCCCACCCGGAGACCCCCCGCCTCGACCCAGATGATGGATCCCCCGCCGGCGCCCAGGGAGTGGATGGCGACCGAGGGGGTGAGCACCGGGTGGCCCTCTATCTCCACCTCGCTCTCGATGTCGGCGCGGCCGTCGACCACCAGCGAGACATCGAAGGAGGTCCCGCCCATGTCGACGCAGATCAGCTGGTCCGCTTCGATGGCCCCGCCGATGGCCTCCGAGGCCACCGTGCCGCCCACCGGACCGGAGAACAGGGTCTGGGCGGCTCTACGGAGCCCGGTCTGGGCGGTCATGACCCCGCCGTTCGACTGCATCACATGGAGCGGCGACCCGAGCCCGCCCTCGGCCAGGCGCAACTCCAGGGCCTCCAGGTAGTCCCTGATCCTGGGGGTCACGTAGGCGGACACCAGGGTGGTGGACCAGCGCTCGTACTCCCTCCACTCGGCCGTGACCTCGTGGGAGGCCACCACACTGGCGCCGGGAAGGGCTTCCCGCAGGATGGCGGCGGCCTCCTGCTCGTGAGCGGGCCACCGGAACGAGTGGATGAAGCAGACCGCCACCGACTCGTAGCGCCCCCGCAACCGCTCGGCCAGTTCACGGATCCCGGTGCTGTCCAGCGAGGCGCGGACCGTCCCGTCGGCCAGGGTCCGCTCCTCGACCTCGAAGATGTCACGGCGCCGGAGGAGCATCTCGGGGCGCCGGTAGTGGATGTTGTACATCTCGGGCCGGCTGGCCCGGCCGATCTCGTACACGTCGCGGAACCCGCCTGTGACCACCAGGGCCATCGACGCGCCGTTGCGCTGGAGCAGTGCGTTCAGGGCGGTGGTGGTCCCGTGGATGAAGTCCCTCACCTCGGGAAGGGACACCTCCATGAGCGAGACGGCCTGCATGACTCCGGCATCCTGGGCGCCGGCGATGGACAGCGCCTTGGCACTCTCGGTCCTGCCGTCGGGCCAGGTGGCGACGGCGTCGGTGAAGGTGCCGCCTATGTCGACGGCGACGCGCACGCCCGGATCGGCGGCGGGCCCGCTCACAGAGCGCCCCTCATCTCGGGCGTCAGGCGCTGGAAGGCCTCCACGTACTCCACCTCCGGACCGGCGCCGATGTAGCGAGCCTGGAACGCCCGCTGCCGGGCCCGCTCCGTGTAGTGGTCCCGCAGGTAGGTCTGGGCGCCCATCGCCTCGAGGGCCTTGGCCTTGACGGGCCACACCGGGGTGATGTCGACGAAGGTGTCGGGCTTGAAGTCGCACAGGTCGGGCTGATGGGGCTCGAACGCGTACATGGCCGGCGGCGGGATGGTCGGGAACGCGGCCGGGACCCCGCCCGCGCCCATGGCGAGCAGCCGGACCCGCTGCGACGCCTGGGAGGCGACCGGGTGGTCCGGATTGAAGGGATCGTTCGGCGCATGGATCAGCACCACGTCGGGCACGGTCTCGATGAAGAGGTCCACCAGGCGCTGCGTGGCCTGCTCGTCGATCACCAGCGGGTAGTCGCCCAGGTCGAGAGCCACGAAGTCGGCATCGAGGATGGACGCCGCCGCGACGGCCTCCTCCCTCCGTATCCGCCGCACCGCCTCCAGCGTCTGGCCGGGCCGGCTCCACAGGGCGCCGGACTCACCGCGCTCCCCGTAGGAGAGGGATACCACGGTGGCACTCCCGCCGGCGCCGGTGTGCATGGCGACAGCCCCCGAGGCCCGCCAGACGAAATCGGCGGCGTGGGCACTGATCACCAGCATCGACCGGGCCACGGGTCAACTCCAGATGGTGGCGCACATGGCGGTGCCGGTGCCCGCCTCGGTGCGGTAGCCGGGTACGTAGGCCACCAGTTCCATGTCAAGGCTCTCGCAGGCGCCGCCGACCGCGATCCAACACAGACCCTCGGACGTCCCGGACACGAAGTCCTCCGCCTCGAGCTCGGCGATCCGGCGGTCGTCCCCCGACGCCACGGCCTCGAGCATGCGGCGGTCTATCGACTCGTCGATCACGAAGTGGCTCAGCCCCCCCGAGGCGACCACCGCCACCCGGATGTCCTCCGGGTAGGCGGCGATGGACGCCGCCAACGCCTTGCCGAGCTCCCAGCACCGGACCGGCGTGGGGGTGTTGGGCGGGAAATAGGTGTTCAGGACCACCGGGACCATCGGGATCGGATCGCGGTCACGGTCCATCAGGCGGTTGCGGATGGCGATGAAGGGATGGCCCGCCGACTGCCCCTCGGGCGCCGCGTTCACCTGGGCCACGTCGAAGCCACGGCGGTTGAGGTCGGTGATCAGGAACTTTCCCAGCTCGGAGTCGCACGGGTAGGTCTCGGGCTGCTCCCCGAACAATGCCCACGCGGCGGGTTCCACCGCCGGGAAGATCCACTCGGGCGGGAAGGCGTCGATGGTCTCCCCCCAGTAGACGGCGATGGTGGGCATGCTTTGGGGGGAGAAGAGCTCGTGGTGGTCGTCCCCCACGATCACCACCACGTCGGGCCGGGCCTCGGCCAGGGCGGCCGCCAGGCGAGCCACCCCGGCGTTGATCCGCTCGTACTTCTCGGCCCAGACCTCGTCGTTGACCTGATCGGCGACACCTTCTGCGGCCCGCGCCTCCACCAGATCCTGGTAGTCCCACCGCTTGCGCTTCCAGATCAGGGGGAAGGCGGTGGCGTCCCTCGACGCGTACTCCGCCCAGTGGTCGCTGGACATGCTCATCTGGGGAGTGTGCGAGACACCGAGCCCCAGTACCAGTTCCGCCATCTCTAGCTCTCCTGTCGTGCCGCTACGCCGCCGGATGATCTTATCGGTAGACACCCGGTGGAACGCCTGCCACCGATCGTCTCAGCTGTGACCATCACACCCCCTTCAGACCAGGTGCAGGGAGTGGAGTACTTCGGTCAGATCGCCGTCCACCAGGCACGCGTGGCAGGTCGTGGACGAGAAGCGACCCCCGAAGAACACGAGCGGGCGAGGCGACCGTTCGTCCCTGAGCAGGGCGTCGACGTGACCGACGACTATCGCGTGGTCCCCCTCCTCGTGGACCGACCTGAGCGAGCACCCGACGTGGCCGATGGATCCGTCGAGAACGGGGTCGCCCGTGGGCCCGAGCACCACTTCCCCGCCGAACAGCTCCGCTCCTCGGGCCGCCGGGCGGGCGAATCCGAGCGCCACGCCCACGTCATCCTTTCCGAGGATGTTCAGCGAGAACCCCCGCGCCTTCCTGATGAACCGGTTGCTGAAAGTGTCGAGGGCGATCGAAACGGCCACCAGCGGCGGCGTCAGCGACACGGACATGACCGCGTTGGCGGTCATCCCGTGGTACTCGTTGCCTGACGCCATGGTGATGACCGTCACGCCGGTGGCGAACAGGCCCATCGTGTCCCGGTAGGCCCGCGGGTCAGCGGCGTCGAGCGCCGTGAGCCGGCCGTCCGTCTGCAGGGCCGGATTCATGCCGCTCATGGACCGACCGACGGGCTCACAGCCCGAAGGGACCCTCGTCCAGGTACCGGCGGCCTTCCTCGATCAGGCGGTCGAGCAGGGCCTGGCCGTCGCCCATCTGGACCGCCCGGGCGAAGAAGGAGGCCACGAACATGGGCTCGCCGATGTAGAAGCGCTCGTAGTGGGCGAGGCGCTGGCCGATAGGACCCCCGGCCAGTTCCCAGGCCAGCTTGGCGATCTGCACGCGCTCCTCGCCGGGCATGTTGTCGGCCCCTGCGAAGTAGGTGTTGGCGAACTCGGCCACCTCGCCGCGGAACTCACCTGCCGTGGGGGTGAGCATCAAACCGGCCGCACCGGTCCGCTTGATGGTCTCCAGCATGGTGTTGTAGAAGTCGGGGAAGAGCAGGCCGTGGGCGGTGAGGGCGTCGGCGTTGAGGTAGTAGACCCCGTCGTCCCCGACCCGTGGCTCCTCCTCAGCCCTGAACAGCAATGCCTCGGCGGCCTTGTGCATGGCGGCGATCCGCCCCAGCAGCTCGCCCACGTTGGGGAACACGTTGGTCTTGACGGAGGCGCACTGGGCCATGGCCACCGCCACCGTCAGACCGGAGCGCACGATGGCCCTCTGGATCGACAGGTGGCCCGAGAAGGCGGCGACCGCGGTCATGAACCGCATGTTGTTGGCCGCCTCCTTGCTGCTGTGGAAGAAGACCCGGTCCCACGGGACCAGCACGTCGTCGAAGACCAGGAGCGCGTCGATCTCCTCGTAGCGCGAGCTGAGGGGCGAGTCGTAGACGTTGAGCCGGTCGTCCTTCACCAGCGGTTCCCGGCAGAGCAGCTTGAGGCCGGGGGTGGTGGTGGGGATGCTGAAGCACAGGCAGTAGGCCTCATCGCCGGGTACGAACTGGCGCCCGTTGGGGAACACGAGCACCTCGTCGGCGAACGGCGCCGCGGTGGCCAGCTGCTTGGCGCCCCGGACCACCAGGCCCTTGGAGGTCTTCTCCTTGATGCGCAGGTGCAGGTAGGGGTTCTCCTGCTGGTGGGAGGGCTTGGAGCGGTCCGACTGGGGATTGCCGAGGGCGTGGGTGACGAAGAGGTCATTGTCCTTGACGTGGTTGTAGTAGTCGGTGATCCGCTGCGACCCGCCCTTCTCGAACTGGTCGAACCAGTCGGCGCTGACGCTCAGGCCCGCCACCAGGGCCGCCATCGACTCCGGCCCACGGCCTAGGCACCCGTAGGAGGCCTCCGAGAAGGTCTTGTATGCCAGGCCCTTGGCGCGGAGCTCGTCGTGGGTCCTGGGAACGAGGAAGCTGAGATCGAACCGCTCCCCGTCCTCCACGTAGGTCATGCGGTCTTGGAACTCGTCCATGTGCTTCATGTCGTAGACCCGGGCGTACGACTCGATGGGACGGCGGAACGCGGGGAACTTGGTCACGTCCTCGACGCGCTCGCCGTCGACGTAGGCTTCGCGCGGGGCTTCGAGACCCTCGATGTACTGGGCGCCGGTGCGGATCACGGTTTCTACGGCCTCCTGATCGTCAACTGCCAGGCTGGTGAGCCTGCTCCTGTTTAGTGGTCTGCCACCCGAAAGTACGGGAAATGCGAGCAGGTGTCCAACGATGATTTCCGAACCGATCCATCGGCTCCACCGATAGAACATCTACCGGCGCGTCTCGATCCCGAATCCGGTTTGACGGTCGGGCGATACCCGTCGTATCTTGCGGCCTATGCCTTTCATAGACGTCCACGGCCACGTAACAGCACCACTAGCCCTATACGCCTACCAGGCGGGCTTGATCGCCGCCGGGAAGTTCCACGGCAAGGGCAAGATCCGGGCAACGAAGGAGGAGATCCTCGAGTCGTGCCTCTGGCACATCGACCGCCTCCGGGGCCACGGTATCGACCAGCAGTTCATCTCGCCGCGGCCCTACTCGATGATGCACTCGCGCAAGCCGGAGATCATCGTGCACTGGTTCATCGAGACGGTCAATGACATCATCGCCGCCCAGGTGGCCGAGTACCCCGAGGCCTTCGTGGGGGTCGCCGGCCTCCCGCAGAGCGCCGGGGTCAGCCCGGCCAACGCGGTGGAGGAACTGGAACGCTGCGTGACCGAACTCGGTTTCGTGGGGTGCGTGGTCAACCCCGATCCCGGCGAGGGTGACAACGCCACCCCGGGACTCGGCGACGAGTGGTGGTACCCGCTGTGGGAGAAGATGGTGGAGCTAGACGTGCCCGGCCTGGTCCACGCCACTTCGTGCCAGAACCCGCGGGAGTCCTACTCAAACCACTTCATCACCGAGGAGGGCATCGCGGTCATGTCGCTGATGGACTCCCACGTGTTCGAGGACTTCCCGAGCCTGAAGCTGATCATCTCCCACGGGGGTGGCTCGGTCCCCTACCAGTACGGGCGCTGGCAGGCTCAGCGGGTCCAGAAGGGCAAGGTGGACTTCGAGGAGGACCTCCGGAAGCTGTGGTTCGACACGGTGCTCTACAACAAGGACTCGCTGGAATTGCTGTTCAAGATCGTCGGTCCCGACCACTGCCTGTTCGGCACCGAGACCCCCGGCATCGGGTCGGGGATCGACCGCAAGACCGGCAAGTACATGGACGATCTGGGCCCGGTGATCGACAGCATCGACTTCCTGACCCAGGACCAGAAGGACGCCGTCTTCTACCGCAACGCCGAGAAGGTCTTCACCCGTTGGGAGGGAACCGGCGCCGCCGGTCCTGCGTGAGCGGCTTCGATCACGAGTCCCGGCGGGCCCTCTTCCAGGCTCGGCTCGCTGAGCTGTCTGTCGATGTCGCCATGTGCCTTCCTTCCGGTGACCTGGAATACCTGACCGGCTTCCCCCGCCGGGCGCCCTCGTTCGGCAACATCGAGTACGCGCACCAGTGGACCACGGGGGCCCTGTTGCGTCCCGAGGGCGAGCCGGTCTTCGTAGTCCCGCAGGGCTACTCCTCCTTCAACCTGCCCGGCGGCGTGGAGGGCGACGTGGTGCAGGTCCGCAACCTGGACGACGGCGTGGAGGTGTTCGCCCGCACCCTGGCCCGGTTCGGCCGCATCCGGCGGATCGGCCTGTCGGCCCGAACGTTCTCACGGACCGCGGTACGCATGGTGGAGTTGACCGGCGGGGCGGAACTGGTCGACCTCGACGACGAGATCAACGCCCTGCGGAGGGTCAAGGAACCGGTGGAACTGGACGCCATGCGCCGGTCGGGACGGATCTGCGACCTGACAATGGGCCAGATCACCTCATCCGTGGCGGCGGGGGTCACCGAGTTCCAGATCTCCAGCCGGGTCGAGTACCTGATGAGGAAGCACGGAGGGAAGTACCCCTCGTTCGACACGGGCGTGTTCGCCATGGGTCCTGCCCTGGACCGGGACGCGTCCACCCGCCTGACCGCGGAGCCCCTCGTGGAAGGGTTGGGCGTGTCTTTCGACTTCGGGACCGTGGTGGACGGCTACTGCTCCGACTTCGGCCGCACCATTCACATCGGCGAGCCCGACGACCGCTACCGGGAGGCCTACGGGCTGGTGGTGGCCGCCCAGGAGGCGGGCCGCCGGGCCGCCGTACCCGGAGCGACCGCGTCGGAGGTCAACGCGGCCACCAGAGCGGTCATCGACGATGCCGGGTACGGCGACTGGTTCCGCCACCGGACGGGACACTGCATCGGCCTCGACACGCACGAGCGGCCCTTCATCTCCGAGGAGGACACCACCGTCCTCGAGGAGGGCATGACCTTCACGATCGAGCCTTCGATCTTCTGGCCGGGCACCGTGGGGGTTCGGGTGGAGGACATGTTCGTCTGCCGGCCCGGAGGGGCCGAGTGCCTGAACACCTACAGCCGGGACCTGGTCGCGGTCTGACACCGAAGGTCCGGAAGGAGCGCCATGGCTAGAAGAGTCAACATCGAGGTGCCGGGGGTCAGCCACGGCAACATGCCCATCCCCATGGCCACCAAGGTCGGCAACATGGTGTTCTCAAGCGGCATCCACGCCATGGACCCCGAGACCGGAACCATCCCGGACGACCCGGGACGCCAGGTCGAGCTGGTCTTCCAGCACATGCGCACCATCGTCGAGAACGCCGGAGGCACAACCGACGACATCGCCCTGGTTATCTTCAACATCAAGGACAACGCCTACCGCTCACTCGTCAACGACGAGTGGCTCAAGATGTTCCCCGACGATGGGGACCGCCCGGCCCGGAATACCCACCTGGTCGACCTCGGCTTCGGGATGATCATCCACGTCCTTATGACGGCCGTCCTAGAGGAGTGACGTACCGAGTCTCCCCTACACAGGCAAACCCATCAGGGACCTACTCGCCGCCGTCGCTCCCCACCAAAGTGAGATGAGCCGGATGAGTCATCGTCCTCTCCGCATGTTGCGAATCCTTGCCCGAACTGACGCAGATTCCGATTCGCCGGCCCGGGCCAGCATGCCGTCTACCTCTTCCCGGTAACGAGGGAAGCGAAGCGCCAGCTCGTTGAATCCGTTGTAGGCCCACGCCCTGACGAACTTGCGCTCGCTCTCGAGGCAGGCATCCAGGAACCGCTCGAGACCCACAATGTCGTCCTCGGGAATGTCCAGATAGGGCAGGCACTGGAGGATATGCAGTTTGCTTTCCCAGTGCTCCTGGACGGAGAGTCCGCCGAAGACGGCACGGCATTCGGCAACGGATAGTGAGTTCCCCACCTCTAGATGTCTCTTCAGCAGCCAGGTTGCCGCCCGTTGCAATTCGACATCCGAAAGATGGGCCAGGATCGTCGCAACGAAATCGTCATGAGCGCCATGGCGCTCATATGTCGACTCCAACACGGCGGCGGACTTACCGTCCCAGGAGGCAATCTCCTCCGACAACGTCGTAGTCACATCCGGTTCCTGCGATTGTCAGGCCGGTAGGTCGGGACTGACCACCTCGGCTGTCACGTGGAAGTCGTAGATCTGGCGCGGCTTCGGATAGGTCCGCTTGCTCTGGGACAGGCCCAGCTGCACCAGCATCTCGGTCACCTTGAGCAGGGTGTGATCCGTGCTGAGCACCGGGACCCCGTAGGGAGCCAGGTGCTTCACCAGGTAGTCGTGGAGGCGAGGTCCTCCATATCCGATGATCACGTCGGCGCCGTCCTCGAAGATCGCCTTCTTGGCCTCCTCCAGCGCGGCCGTGAAAACCGGCTCCAATTCCTCGTCGGTGGCGATCAGCTCGTTGAAGCCGGTGGGAGGCACGTTGACGTTGCGGATGGACGCCAGCTTGTGCTCCAGGCCGTAGTGCTGGGCGGCGGTGATCAGCGTGTCCTTCGTATGGTCGATGTCGATCCCGTCGTCGCCCTCCTCCTTGCCGGCAATCACGTAGGAGAACTTGCGACCCAACATCGAGGCAACGTGCTGGACCGCGCACGCCGATCCCATCACCAGCGTGTCGCACAGCTCGCGGGCCGCCTTGACGCCCGGCTCGCCGTTGCAGCGGATGATCATGGCGTCCGCGTCGCCTTCGCTCTCGACCTTCCAAGCCTCCCGGGCATGGAGGACCGCCACCATCTCGTTCTCGTAGTTCTGCTCCACGAAGTGAACGAAGGCATCGGGAGCGTCCCGGACCTCCAACTCGGTGTCGTCGTTCTTCAACTCCAGCAGGTCGGGCAGCGGCTTGCTCGGGTACTTCAGACCCGGGATGCGGAAGCCGTTGATCCGCACGATCTTCATCTTCTTGCCCATCCAGCCCTCACCCGGTCTGCCCTCGGCGCGTCACTGTAGCCCGAACCCGGAACTCCAGGCAGGGTCGGCGATCAGCGTCTCACTCCTGTCGCCTCTTGCTACGCCATTTCTGGATCAGCGTCCATGCCCCCAGCAGAATCACCCCTAGCAGAACAAGTATCCACAGCGCCAGCAGGATTCCCAGTACCCATCCGATCATGGGCTGAGCCTGTCCCCGAGGAAGCCGGTAAGACCTCGCGAGAGGGCGCATAACCAGGCTGTACGCCGGTGGTCGGAGACTTCGAACACAAGCCGGACCCTACTCGGCCCGGAGAACGGTTACTAGGGTCCCGGCCATGGTGGGAGCCCGATATGTGGCGTTGCTGAGGGGGATCAATGTGGGCGGCAGGAATGTCGTCCGCATGGCTGATTTGCGCGCCGCATTCGAAGACGCCGGGTACTCGGCGGTCGGGACATACATCCAGTCCGGCAATGTGCTGTTCGAATCCGCCATCCCCCCGACATCGCTGGAGTCCGACATCGAAAACCTGCTAGCTGACAGATTCGGGCTGTCGGTTGTCGTGGTGGTGCGTTCGCATCGGCAGTACCGCGACGTGGTCGACAGGGCGCCGCACGGGTTCGGCACCGCGCCCGACATCTATCACTCGGATGTGATCTTCCTGAAGGCGCCGCTGTCGAGCCGCGAAGCCATGCGAGCCGTTGACCCGCGCGACGGCGTTGACCAAGTCTGGCCAGGCGAACGGGTGCTCTACTTCTCGCGCCTCAGCAAGCGGTTATCGCAGAGCCGGATGAGCCGGATCGCCGGCAGCCCGCTCTACCAGAACATGACCATCCGAAACTGGAGGACAACCACCAAGCTGCTTAGCCTCCTCGACCAGCGTGTTGAAAAAGACTGATGCTGCTCGTTTGACTTCTCGGTAGGGGTCCCCAGTTGTGGCGTGGCAGTAGGTCGGCGCCTCCGCACCGTGCCGATGTGGGCAGAGAACACCGACCTGACACCTCCCGTGTATTAGGGTGCCCTTATATTCTATCGTCGGGTAGCTTGACATCTGTCATATAGGCCGCCTACCCTCTCGCTAGTTGGTGAGTCACCTGTTCTCGAGAACCATGACGGGACGGAAGGGAACGAAGTGAGACGATCGGTGTTCGTGGCCATGGCAGTGGTCCTTGGATTGGTGGGGGTCGCCTGTGCGGGAGAGGACGAGACGATAACGGTGTACTCGGGTCGGACGGAGAACCTGATCGGGCCGATCCTCGAGGACTTCACCGAAGCCACCGGGATTGAGGTCGAGGTCCGCTACGGCAAGTCGGCCGACCTGGCCCTGCTCATCGACGAGGAAGGGGAACGGACCCCGGCGGACCTGTTCATATCCCAGAGTCCGGGGGCGGTGGGCTTCCTGGCCGGCGAGGGCCACCTCCGGCCCATCGACCAGGACGTGCTCGAGGCGGTCCCCCGGGAGTTCCGGAATGCCGGAGGTCTGTGGGTGGGGATGTCGGGACGGGTCCGCGTCATCGTCTACAACCGCGATCTCGTGGATCCGGCCGAGCTTCCCGCCTCGGTCTTCGAATTGACCGACGAGCGATTCCGGGGAAGAGTCGGGGTGGCGCCCGCCAACAGTTCGTTCCAGGACTTCGTGACGGCAATGCGGGAGATCCACGGCGACGATGTGACGCTGGAGTGGCTGAAGGGGTTGGAGGCCAACGACGTCCGTGCCTACTCCGGCAACACGGCCATCGTCCAGGCCGTGGGCCGCGGTGATGTCCCCATGGGCCTCGTGAACCACTACTACAACCTTCGGGCCAAGGCCGAGGATCCGGGTGTTGCCTCGGAGAACTACTACTTCCCCGACCGCGACATCGGCTCGCTGATGATCATCACGGCGATCGGGGTACTCTCCACCACCGACGTGCCCGAACTGGCCGATCAGCTCGTCGAGTTCATGCTCGGCGAAGAGGCCCAACGGTTCTACCGCGAGCAGACCTTCGAGTATGCACTGGCTTCGGGTGTCGGCCCGCCCCAAGCACTGCCGCCGCTCGCCGAACTCGAGGTAGCCACCTACGATTTCGATCGGCTCGGAGGCGGGCTGGAGCGGACCAAGGAACTGATCGATGAAAGCGGGCTCGAGTCTCCCTGATGCGACGGCTCCGGCCATAGCCCGTCGTCAGCGCCACCACCCCGGTCTACTGGTGGCGGTGGCCCTACTGGGTCTTCTCTTCCTCTTCCCGATCGGTTACCTGGCGTGGGGCAGCCTAAGCCTCGGGGGGGACTTCTGGGCGACGGTCGCCAGCGAGCGCACCCTGCGGCCCCTGCGTAACTCGCTGCTGATCGCGTCATCCACGGCCATATCGTGCATGCTCCTGGGAACCACCCTTGCCTGGCTCGTGGCCCGGACCGACCTGGTCGCACGGCGGTTCTGGCGGGTGGTGCTGCCGCTGCCGCTGGTGATCCCCTCCTTCGTGGGCGCCACCGCCCTGCTGTCGGCCTTCGGTCGGGGAGGATTGGTGCCCTTCCTCCCCAGGATCGAAGGGTTCTGGGGAGCATTCGTCGTCTTGACGGCACTCAGCTATCCCTACGTATACCTGCCCGTCCTGGCCCGGCTTTCCACCACGGTCCCGACGCTGGAGGAGGCGGCGCGGCTCCTGGGCAGCCATCCCGGACGCACGCTGATCCGGGTGGTCCTTCCGAACATCCGCGACACGGTGGCCGCCGGAACCATGCTGGTATTCCTCTACGGACTGAGCGACTTCGGTGCGGTGGCGCTGATGCGCTACGACACCATCACCCGGGCCATCTTCTCCTCCCGCCTGTTCGACCGGGCGACCTCTCTGACGCTCGGGCTGGTGATCGCCGTCCTGGCACTGATCGTGGCGCTGATCGAGCGCGCAGCCGCTCCTGGCCGCCAACCCGGGAAGGGGATCGGGAGGGAGCAGGTGCGGTACCGGCTACGCAGGTCGGCGGCCCCGGCCACAGTGTTTGCAGGCGGGGTGACCGGGGTGGCCCTGGTAGCTCCCATCGCGGTGTTCCTGCTCTGGGTGATCCGGGGGTCGACCACGGTCGGGGTCGGCTACTCGGGTATCGGGGACGGGCTCGGATTTCTCATCCGGCCCATCCTCAACTCGGCCGTCGCATCGGTCGCCGCCGGTGCCTGCGCGGTGGCCGTCACGCTGCCCGTGGCGTACGCGGCCGCGAGACGGCGGAATTGGGTGTCGAGTTCAGCCGCCGCCTCGGTGACCTCCGTGTTCGCCCTACCAGGGCTGGTGGTCGCGCTGGCGGTCGTCTTCTGGGCCATCCGGGCGCCCGGCCCGCTGGCGGCCGTCTACCAGACGTTCCCGTTGCTGGTGCTGGCCTACGTGCTCCACTTCGGCGCCCAGTCGATGAGGGCTTCCCAGGCGGCGATCAGCGACGTGCCCCCTCGCTACGAAGACGCCGCCCGCACTCTCGGAGTCTCCGCCCGCCGCCGTTTCTTCACCATCGATCTCCCGCTGGTCATGCCGGGCCTGATCACCGGAGGAGGCCTGGTCCTGCTGTCCACCCTCAAGGAACTGCCGGCCACGCTGCTACTCGCCCCGATCGGGTTCGAGACGCTGGCCACGAGGATCTGGAGTGCAGCTGAGGACGGGTTCTTCGCCGAGGTCGGAATCACGTCGTTGGTCCTCATCCTGCTCTCGGGCCTCCTGACATGGATGTTCGTGCTCCGTCGCGAGTTGAAGGTATGAGGACCGGCCTCCGGGACTAAGAGAGATTCGGCCCCCACCTTGACACCAACGGAGGTGGCTGCAAACATCCCGTCAACAACGCGCTTATCAAGAGCGGTGGAGGGACAGGCCCTGCGAAACCGCGGCAACCGATCCGTTCGGTGCCAATGCCTGATCGATGAGACAGCCTGCGGCGGACTCCGCTGTCGGCGCTCACTACGGAGCGCGTAACGACAAAGGAGAACTGCTGACCATGTCCCTTCACGGAACCCCCTTCGGCCTGATGCCGGCCCGCGCCTTCCCCGTTTGCGCCATGCACGCGTGTTCGTGCTCTCGGGTGAGAAGCCCGGGACGGCTCGGCCTGTCCCGCTGATCGCCAGCACCCGAGAGCAAGATCCGGCGTCAGGAATATGCCCATCCGGAGTGCAACGCGCACCCGGACGGGTACGACTACGAAAGGACATCCATGACTACCAAGACCGAACAGCAACTCAACGACGTAGACCTGCAGGCGGTCGGCGCCCTGGTCGCCGCCGTGGCGGACGACCCGGAGCAGGGCCAGACCGAATGGCAGGCCACCGTGAACTGGACGGGCGCCTTCCGCTCAGAGGTCTCGATCCGGGACTTTGACCCGATCCCCTCCGACGAGCCGGCCGGACTCGGCGGCACCGACACCGCCCCCAATCCGGCGGAGCAGGTGCTCGGAGCGCTCGGCAATTGCTTGGCGGTCGGATACGCCGCCAACGCTACGGCGGCCGGAGTGGAGATCAACGACCTCAAGATCGAAGTCAGCGGCGATCTGGACCTGCATACCTTCCTGGGTCTGAAGCCCGGCCATGCCGGCTACGGGGGCCTGTCGGTGAAGGTCCACCTGGACTCCGACGCCACGGACGAGCAACTTGCCGACCTTCACGACAAGGTCGTCAACAGCTCCCCGGTCGGGCACACGCTCAGCAACCCGGTACCGCTGAACATAGAACTGGCCTGATCGACTGATCGTCGCGGCGGACCCGTTCCGGCCTCCCTGACTTCCCGTACCGTCTGGAACCGCCGGGTCCGGAAACGGGTCCGCCCGCGGGCCGCACCTGTATGCAGCTAACTTAGGTGATCGAGGCAGTGGCCGAGCCTTGGCGCGCTCGGCTTGGACGGCAGGTTCCGGGGACAGTGGAGGATCCACCCCACCAGGACGTACGGAGGTCAGCAATGCCAACCATGAAGGCCGCACAGGTTCACGAAGACCTGAACCTGAACGTGAACGATGTGGAGAGACGATCTCCGGGACCCGGCGAGGCCCTGGTCCGGCTCCATGCGGCGGGGGTGTGCGCCACCGACCTGCATGTTCTCGAAGGGATGATCCAGCCAGACGAGTACCCAATGACCGTGGGACATGAGGCGGCCGGAGTGGTGGTCGAGGTCGGCGACGGATCGACCGTGTCGGTCGGCGACCGGGTGGCTGTCTACAACAAGATCTTCTGCGGCGCGTGCGAGCAGTGCCTGGTCGGTCGCCAGAACATCTGCGACAACGAGCCCGGGCAGTTCGGCTTCAACCTGGACGGAGGGTATGCGGAGTACATCACCGCTCCGGCCCGCAACCTGGTGGCGCTTCCCGACAACGTGGACTTCGGAACCGCCTCCGTCCTGGCATGCGCCGGTATGACCGCGGTCCATGCGGCCCGGCTCTCGAACATGAGCGTCGGCGAGACGGCCGTGGTGAACGGCATCGGCGGCGTCGGCTCGATGGTCCTCCAGGTCGCTGTCCTGGCCGGCGCCCGGGTCCTCGCCGTCGCCGACACCGAGGACAAGCTGGAGATGGCCAGGTCGTACGGCGCCTCCGGAGGGGTGGTGGTGCCCGACGCCGCGGGCTACGACTACCTGCCCGACCGGATCCGTGAGTTGACGGGAGGCCGCGGTACCGACCTGTTCTTCGAGTTGGTCGGTACCACCAAGACCATGCTGGCCGGCCTCCGCTCCCTGGCCAAGCACGGCCGGTTCGTTTCCACCGGGTACACAGGCGAGTCGCTGGAGGTCCATCCGATCGAGTTCATCCTGCCCGAGACCGTCTGGGTCTCCACCGTCGCAGCCACCGTTCGCGACCTGGACGACGCCATCCGCCTGGCCGCGGGCGGGCACATCTCGGTACCGGTGGCCGCCACCTACCCGCTCGACGGAGCGGGCGAAGCACTGGAGAACCTGAGGCAACGGCGGGTGCTCGGCCGCCAGATCCTCACCCTGGCCTGAGAGGGGAGCAACCGGAACATGACCGTGATAGAACGCCCCAGCCTCGACTTCCTGACCCGACCCAAGCGCCTCTTCATCGGCGGCGAATGGGTGGACGGAGTCGATACTTTCGAGACGACCGACCCCGCCACCGGCGAAGTACTGGCCGAGATACCGGTCGCCGGCCCGGACCAGGTCGACCAGGCCGTGGAGGCGGCGGCGCATGCCTTCGAGAACGGTTGGCGCGACATGGCGCCCACGGAGCGCCAGCGGCTCATCTGGGGTCTGGGCGACCTGCTGGACGAGCACAAGGACGAGTTCGCCGTGCTCGAGGTTCTCGACAACGGAAAGCCCCTGTGGGAGGCGGAGTTGGTCGACATCGCCCTGTCGATCGAGATCCTCCGCTACTACGCGGGTTGGGCCACCAAGATCCACGGTGACCTGCTCCCGAACAGCATTCCCGGGTTGGTCAGCATTCGCAAGCGGGAGCCGATCGGCGTCGTGGCGGCCATAGCACCCTGGAACTTCCCGCTGCTCGAGATCATCTACAAGCTCGGACCGGCGCTGGCAGCCGGCTGCACCGTCGTCGGGAAACCTGCCACCTGGACGCCGCTCACCACACTGCGCTTCGCGGAACTGGTGAACGAGGCCGGGATCCCGCCGGGAGTGATCAACATCGTGACCGGTCCCGGTCCCGAGGTCGGAGGAGCGCTCGTGTCCCATCCGGGGATCGACAAGGTGGCCTTCACCGGTCAGACCAGTACCGGCCAGGAGATCCTCAGGCAGGCCATTCCCTCCCTCAAACGTGTTTCGCTGGAGCTGGGTGGGAAGAACCCCAACGTGGTCTTCGCGGACGCCCACCGGGAAGCCGCCATGGCGGGCGCGTTCGGAGGAGCGTTCTTCAACCAGGGCCAGGCCTGCGTGGCCGGATCCCGGCTGTTCGTGGAGGACTCGATCGCCGACGAGTTCGCCGAGGAACTGACCGAGAAGGCCAAGGGCGTGCGCCTCGGCCAGGGTCTGAACCCCGACTCCCAGATGGGCCCGCTGGTCTCGGCGTCCCACCGGGAGACGGTGAGAGGATTCGTCACCGTCGCCGGCGACGAAGGCGCCGACGTCGTGGCGGGCGGGCGGGACGCCAACGTGGAGGGTCTAGAGGGCGGGTACTTCCTGGAGCCGACGGTGATCGACCGGGTGACCAACGACATGACAGTGGCCCAGGAGGAGATCTTCGGACCCGTGGTGTCGATCCTGCGGTTCTCCGATTGGGACGAACTCATCTCGCTGGCCAACGACGTAAGCTATGGACTCGCGGCCGGGGTGTGGACATCCGACGTCAACAAGGCGCTGAAGTTCGCAAACGCGGTGCGCGCCGGCACGGTGTGGATCAACACCTACGGCATGTTCGACGTCGCCGTTCCGTTCGGCGGCCAGAAGATGTCGGGCTTCGGGGGACGTGAACTGGGCGAGGAGGCGCTGGACGCGTACCTCCAGCCCAAGTCGATCTGGATAGACACGGAGGCGGTGATCCCGACCCAGGGACAGGGCATCTCGCGCTGACCCGAGGCCGCGCCGCCGGTTGGCTCGGCGGGCTGAGTACGCGCGGACACCCGACAGGGTGATCATCTATCGTTCCGGACGACCGCGGACAAGGAGGCTCGGGGTGGAGAAGCTCGTACAACCAGGCTGGCTAGAAGAGAACAGGTCGGCCTCCGATCTACGCATCCTCGACTGCTCGGTGGTCTTCGAGAGGCCGGGCGGCGTGCTCAACATCGAGAGCGGCAGGCCCAGATGGGATCGGGAGCACATACCGGGAAGTGTCCATGTCGATCTCATGACCGAACTGGCCGACCAGACCGCGGAAGCCCTGTTCATGATGCCGTCCACCGATCAGTTCGTGTCCGTCATGGAGTCGGTCGGCGTCGGCGAGGGAACCAGGGTCGTCCTGTACGACTTCGACATCAACATGTGGGCCGCCAGGGTGTGGTGGATGCTCCACTCCATGGGCTTCGACGAGGCAGGGATCCTCGATGGCGGGCTGAGGCGCTGGAAGTCGGAGGGCCGGCGTGTGACCAGTGATCCTGCGCCGCGGCATCCGAGGGGCGCATTCACTGTCCGGCCCCGACCGGGCACCTTTGTCGGCAAGGAGGAAGTCCTCGCTGCTATCGAGGACGATGACGTCGCCTTAGTCGACGCCCTGCCGGCGGCCCACTACAACGGGACGATCCAGTTCTACCGGCGTCGCGGCCACATCCCGACCGCCGTCAACGTGCCGGCCGGTTCCCTCGTCGATCCCGACACCCACGCCTATGCCGGCATCGACGAGCTGCGAAGCCGGGCCGCCCCCGCACTCGAGACCGGGTCCAGCCGGAAGATCGCCTACTGCGGAGGCGGCATCTCCGCCGCCAGCACGGCCTTCGCTCTTTCCCTCCTCGGTGTCGAGCAGGTTTCGATCTACGACGCCTCGATGGGCGAGTGGGCGAATGACCCTTCCTTGCCACTCGAAGACCCGTCGTCCGGATGATCCGAAGCGGTCTGCCGGCGAGAGAGGAGACGGGTGGGCGCTGACGCGATAGCGCGGACGGCGATCAAATCAGTGGACCTCGATCTGGCCGTCGAGCTCTGCCGGGAGGTGTCGCGCATCCCGAGCGTCCTGGGCGAGGAGGGACCCCTGGCGGAGTTCATCGCCGGCACGCTCGGGGATCTCGGGTTCGAGCAGGTGGAACTCCAGCCCGTGCTGGCCGGCCGGCCCAACGCCATCGGGGAGCTCTCGTTCGGTCCGGGCCGGCGGGTGGTGCTCACCGGCCACCTGGACACCAAGCCGGTCTCGCACGGCTGGACGGTCGCCGAACCGTACTCGGGCGATCTCGTGAGTGACCGCGTGTACGGCCACGGGATCATGGACATGAAGGGGGCCCTCGCCTGCCAGATCGCGGCGGTGGCGGGACTGAAGGACGCCGGCCTCCCGCTCTCCGGTACAGCGGCCTTCGCGGCGGTGTCGGACCACATGGGGGACCAGCGGGGGTCGATCGCCTACTTCGAGGCCCATCCGGCCGACCTGTGCGTTCTGGGAGAGTTGAGCGAGAGCACCATCTGCCTGGGCCACCGCGGGCGGTACTACTTCGACATCCACGTCTACGGGCGCTCCGCGCATACCTGCCACAAGTATGACGCCGTGAACGCCAACTATCTGGCCGCGCTGGCGGTCATCGAGTTGGACGCCTCCCGGCTGGAGCCGCACCTCGAGCCCTGGGTGGCGGAGATGTTCGGGAGCGAGACGTTCATGTCACCAGGGCGGATCTACGGCGGGCTACCGCCGGGCGGCCCGTCCATGATCCCCGACGAGTGCGTGATCAGGGTCGACTGTCGCCCCCAGCCGGGTGTCAGCAAGGCGACGGTCCGGGCCGAGATCGACCGTGCCCTGGCCGCGGCGGCGGAAAAGGACTCCCGGTTCAGAGCCGAGGTGGTGCTCGCCGACGAGAAGCCCGGCCATCTCGTGGATCGGGAGTCCGATGTGGTGACCCTGATGATGGAGGCTGTCCGGGCGGCGCGGCCGGGACAGGAGCCGTCGCTGCGGGTCGAGGGCTGGCTGGGCGACACCTCCAGCTTCGGGCCGCTGGTCGAGACGGTGATCTTCGGTCCGGGTGGGGAACCCGTCTACGCGGCCGACGAGAACCTCTCCGTCCCCGACATACACGACGCCGCCAAGGTTTACGCCGCGTTCGCAGCATTGGCTCTCTCGGCATGAAGTACCCGGGTTTCGACACCGTGCTCGACTCGTGCCTGCGAATACGGCCGGGTGAGGAGGTTCTGCTGCTGACCGACGAGGGCACGGACGCGCAGGTCGTGGCCGGGCTCGTGGATGGGGTGTCGTCCCGGAGGGCCGTCCCTGTCATTGCCGCCATGCGGATGCCCTTCATTCCGGGTGCCGAGCCACCCGCGGCGGTGGCCGCCGCCCTCCTATCGGCCGGCGCCGCCATCGAGCTGACCAGCCTGTTCATCGGATCGAGCCGGGCCCGTCAGCGCGCCTCGGCGGCCGGGGTCAGGTACCTGGCGATGCCCGGCGTCGAGTTGGGCACATTCCGCTCCGGAGGCCCCCTGACGGTCGACTTCGACTCCCAGCGTGCCGTCGCCGTCAAGGTGGGAACCGCTTGGGATCGCGGGTCCGGGTTCAGGCTCACCAGCCCCGCCGGGACCGATCTGCGAGGCTCGATCGAGAACAGGGCCGGACGCGTGCTGGACGGGATCGCCCGGGCCGACGGCCAGTACATGGCGCCACCCGACATCGAGGCCGGCACCGCGCCGGTCGAGGAAACCACCTCCGGAGTTGCCGTGATCGACGGCGACCTGCTCTTCATGGGCAGAGGACCCCTTCCCGAGCCGGTCGTGATGCACTTTGAGGACGGACGGATGGTGGGTGTGGAGGGCACCCACCGGAACCGGCTCCTCGAGATGATCGCTCGATGTGACGACGACCGGATGAGCAACCTCGCCGAGGTCTCCATGGGCCTAAACCCGCTCGGAACCATCTGCGGGGTCCCCATGGAGACCGAGTCGGCGCTGGGGACGGCCCACATAGCCCTCGGCAACTCCATCGCCTACGGAGGGACGGTCGACGCAACCGCCCATCTCGACTGCGTGATGGCGGCCGCCACCCTCGAGATCGACGGCGAGGTGGTGATCAGCGACGGGGAGTTGACGGAGTGAAAAGGCCCCGGATCCTCCTGGCCAAGCCCGGTCTCGACGGCCACGACCGCGGCGTGAAGGTCATCGCGATGGCCCTCCGCGATGCCGGCGCCGAGGTGATCTTTCTCGGCCTCCGGCAATCACCGGAGCGGATCATCACCGCGGCGATCGAAGAGAGCGCGGACGTGATCGGCATCTCGGTGCTCTCCGGAGCCCACCTTGCTCTGGGTCGTCAACTGGTCGAGGAACGAGGCAAGGCCGGTATTGCGGACGTTCCGATCGTCATAGGCGGGACTATTCCCGAGGCGGACGCCAACGCGCTGAGGGAGACCGGGATCTCCCGGGTATTTCCGGTCGGATCCCCCCTGGATGAGGTGGTGGACGGGATGTTCCGCGAGGCCTCCGCCGCCGTCGCGCCATGACCGGCGAGCGCCGTACCGACTCGGGCATCCCGGTCGCTCCCCTCTACACGCAGGACGATCTGGAGGGGTTTCGGCCCGATGAACATCTGGGGCTCCCCGGCCACCCGCCCTTCACCAGGGGGCCCTACGAGACGATGTACCGGGGGCGCCTCTGGACGATGCGCCAGTTCGCCGGGTACGGCAGCGCCGAGGACGCCAACGATCGCTTCCGCTTCCTGCTGGAACAGGGCCAGACCGCGCTCTCGGTCGCCTTCGACCTTCCGACCCAACTCGGCTACGACTCCTCACATCCCATGGCCCGCGCCGAGGTCGGCCGGGTGGGGGTGGCCATCGACACCGCCGACGACATGGCCGGGTTGTTCGAAGGTCTGCCTCTCGACAAGCTCTCGGTGAACTTCACCATCAACGCCACGGCGCCGATCATCCTGGCCTTCTACCTGGTGACGGCCGAGCGTCAGGGCGCGTCCTATGGGGACCTGTCGGGAACGCTCCAGAACGATCTGCTCAAGGAGTTCCTGGCCCGCAAGGCCTTCATCTTTCCACCGGCAGCGTCCATGCGGCTGGTGGCGGACATCGTCGAGTGGTCGTCCGAACACCTGCCCCGCTTCAACCCGATCTCCGTAACCGGGTATCACGCCAGGGAGGCCGGTTGCAATGCCGTCCAGGAGCTGGGCCTGACCATGTCATCCGCCATCGCCTACGCCGAGGAACTGCAGGCCCGAGGACTCCCGTTCGACTCCTTCGCGCCCCGGTTCTCATTCCACTTCGCCACCACCATGAACCTGTTCGAGGAAGTCGCCAAGCTGAGGGCGGCCCGGCGACTCTGGCACGACACGGCCACCACCCGCTTCGGCGCCCAGGACCCCCGCTCCGCACGGCTTCGCTTCTTCTCCGGGAACTCCGGAACCACCCTCACCGCCGCACAGCCTCTCAACAACATCATCCGCTCGACCATCCAGTGCCTGGGCGCCGTGCTGGGCGGCGCCCAGTCCATACACGTGATGGGCTATGACGAGGCCTACGAACTACCCACCGAGGAGGCCGTCACGCTGTCCCTGCGGACGCAGCAGATCGTGGCGCACGAGTCCGGGGTCGCCGATACGGTCGACGCCCTGGCGGGCTCCTATTACGTCGAGTGGCTCACCGGCGAGGTGGAGCGCCGGGCGCGCGAGGTCATGAAGGCCGTGGAGGAACTGGGAGGAGCGGTCAAGGCACTCGAGTCGGGTACACCCCAGCGGTGGATAGCGGCGGAGGCCTACCGGACGGAGCGGGAGATCGCCGACGGATCCAGGGTTCGGGTGGGCGTGAACCGTTACGTGGACGGCTCGCAGGCACAGCACGAGCCCCGCCTGTTCACGCTGAATCCCGAGATCGGGGAACTCCAGATCGCTCGGACGGAACGGAGAAAGGCCGCCCGGGACGAGCCGGCGGCCGTCGCGACGCTCGCGGCCCTGCGGGAGGCTCTTCGCAGCGGAGCCAACGTCATGCCCCCGATCCTGGACTGCGCGAGGGTCGGAGTGACGCTGGGTGAGATGAGCGACGTGATGCGGGACGAGTTCGGCGAGTTCCGGGAACCGAGTCCCTGGTGAGCGGAGGGGGCATGCTGGACGGCCTCCGGGTGGTGGACCTGACCAGGTTCGTCTCGGGGGCGTACGCCTCCTTCATCCTGGCGACCCTGGGCGCGGAGGTCCTCAAGATCGAGGGCCCGGCGGGAGGCGACCCCTACCGGAACCAGGGAACGGCGCGCGTGGGGGACGAGTCGGTGCTGTTCATGACCCTCAACAGCGCCAAGAAGAGCATCGCTCTCGACTTCCGGGCGGAGGATGCCCGCCCCGCCATGGATGCGCTGCTGTCCTCCGCGGATGTCCTGCTGGAAAACGGACGGCCCGGCAGCCTCGCCAAGTACGGGCTCGACTACCCATCTGTCCACGCCCGTTTCCCCTCCCTCGTCTACGGGTCGGTCTCCGGCTTCGGGGACGTGGGTCCCGACGCCGGGAAGGGTGGGTTCGATCTCATTCTCCAGGCGTCCGGCGGCCTGATGAGCGTCACCGGCCATCAATCCACGGGCCCCGCCAAGATCGGGGTCCCGGTCACCGACGTCGGCGCCGGTCTCGCCTGCGTCGTCGGGGTGCTCGCCGCGCTGGCGGAACGGGAACGAACCGGCCTCGGGCGCCAGGTCTCCACGTCGCTGCTCGAGTTCTCGCTGGCCGCGCTGGCCACGGTTGCGACGGCGTACCTCGTGAACGGCGAGCTGCCGGGCCTGCTGGGCAGCCACTCCCCCACCTTCGCTCCCTACGGAGCATTCCGTGCCCGCGACGGACACTTCGTGGCAGCCGGCGCCGGATCGGAGGCGCTGTGGCGCCGCTTCTGCGAGACGCTCGGTGCCGCGCACCTGGTGGAAGACCCCCGCTTCGCCGACAACGCCTCCCGGGTGGCGGCTCGTGATGAACTGACCGCCGAGATCGAGTCGATCACCACCCGGAAGGACGTCGCGGAGTGGCTGGCCCTGTTCGCAGAGGCTCAGGTGCCCGCGGACCGTATCAACGACATCGGCCGGGTGCTGGACGGGTCCCAGGCGCGGGCGCTCGGCTCGGTCCAGACGCTGGTGCACGACCTGGCGGGCGCCTACCCTGCGATCGGCCTGCCGCTCCGGATCGACCGCGAACCGCTACCGATCCCCGGGCCTGCGCCCCTCCTCGGCCAGCACACGCGGGAGTCGCTCCTCCAGGCCGGAATGGAGCCCGCCTACGTCGATGCCCTCATCGCTGGCCGGATGGCGGCCGAGCCGGGATGACCGATGCAGCTGCGGTCGTCCTCGCGCGTACCGTCGAGTTGGCGGCGGTCCCGGCCCCTCCCCTCGACGAGGCCGACCGGGCGGAGGTCGTGGCCCGATGGTGGCGCGCGGACGGGCTGCGACCGCGCGTTGACCGGGTGGGGAACGTTGTCGCGCGACTCCGCATGGGCGAAGGTCCGGCAACGTTCGTAGCCGCCCACCTCGACACGGTCTTCGGCCGGGACATCCCCCATGGAACCGAGCAGCGGGACGGCCGGCTCTACGGCATCGGGGTCGGTGACAACACCGTGGCCGTCGCAGCCCTATCTCTGCTCGACCGCCTCCTTCCGAAGGACTTGTCGCGGCCCGTGTGGATAGCTGCCACCACCGCCGAGGAGGGCCTGGGCAACCTCGCCGGAGCGCTTCACCTCGTGGGGCATCCTCCCGCCGGGATGGGCGTTCTCATCGCCCTGGAGGGCAACTACCTCGGGCGCGTGGCGACGGTGGGTGTCGGATCGATCCGCTGGCTGCTCGAACTCGAGGGTCCCGGAGGGCATTCCTGGGAGGCCGCCGACGCCCCCAGCGCCATCCACGACCTGGCGAGGATCATCGTGAGTCTGGAAGGCCTACTCCCGGGCGCCAGGGCCCGAGCGCGGTCTTCTCTCAACGTCGGGCAGATCGAGGGCGGCGAGTCGATCAACGCCCGCGCCCGCCGCGCCGCCCTTCGGGTGGACATTCGCTCCGCCGACCCGACGGTCCTGGTCGACCTCGACTCCGCGGCGCGCCGCGTGGTGGACTCTGGAACACAGCTGGCGACCACCTACAAGGAACTGGGTAAGCGACCGGCGGGATCGATCACGGAGACGCATCCCTTGGTGGCGGCCGCCGACGCGGCCCTGGCCGCCGTCGGGATCGATCCGGAACACGTTGCAGCCAGCACCGACGCCAACGCGGCCTACGCGGCCGGGATCCCGGCGGTCACCATCGGCATCACCTTCGGATCCGGCGAGCACACCCCCGGGGAGTGGATCGAGACCGGACCGATCGGGACCGGGCTCGCCGCCCTGGCCGATACCATCGTCCGGTACGACAGGAAGGCAGGATGATCGTATGCAGACCGGTGTAGCCCTACAGGGTCGTTACCCTCCACACGTCTTCGAGGACATGGTCCGGGTGGTGGACCGGTGCGGGTACGACTACCTCTGGCTCACCGACTCATCCCTCCACACCCGGAATCCCTACATGCACCTCACGCTGGCCGCCCGGTTGACCACCCGCATGGTGCTGGGAACCGCGGTGACCAACCCGCAGACCCGCCATCCCGGCATCGTCGCCGTCAACGCGGCCAGCCTCGAGGAGTTGGCGCCGGGAAGGACCATCCTCGGTATCGGCGCCGGCGATCGCCCGCTCCGCTCGCTCGGCCTACGGCCGGCCCGACTCCTGGAGATGCGGCAGTCGATCGAGGTGATCCGCCAGCTCCTCGCCGGCGAACACGTGACCTACGAGGGCGCGGGATTCACGATGGACGACGCCCACCTGCGGTTCGAGGCCTCCTACCGGATTCCGGTGTTCATCTCGGCGAGCGGGCCCAAGACCCTCGAGTTGGCCGGCGAGATAGCCGACGGGGTCATCTTCCTGGGCGGCCTGTTCCGGGATGGAGTCGCCTACGGGTTGGAGCACATCGACCGGGGCGCCGAGCGGGCAGGGCGGTCCCGCCCCCACGTGTCGGTGTTCGGCTACGGAGCGATCGATGACGATGATCCGGCCGGCGCCTTGGAGGCCGCCCGCTCGATCGCGGCCTGGTTCCCCCAGACCGCACCGGTCTACTGCGAGCTGGCCGGCCTGGATCCCGCCATCTCGGCCGAGGTCAAGGCTCGTTACGCGGGCGGCGAGTTCCAGGAGGCACTCGCCGCGGCTTCGATCATGCCCCGGGAGTTCGTGGAGAAGATGGCCTTCACCGGCGACAGCGACCAGGCGCTGGGCCATCTCCGGACCCTGGCCGATCTGGGAGTGGATTCGGTAACCGTGTTCCCGCTCGGTTCCCGCCGCCGGGAAACGGTCGAGGCGTTCTCAAGGGTCTTCTCCCGTCTGTAATGGCCCGCGAACCGATCCCTTCCGCGTGGCCACCCCCGCTCAGGATCCACCACGTCGCCTTCGCGCACACCCCGACCTCCGCGCCGCACGACCGGTTCGCCGAGTTGCTGGGCGTCCTGGTCTGCCACGAGGAGGGCGGACCGGGATTCACCGAGAGGATGCTCCCGGTCGGGGACGGTTTCGTCCAGACCCTCGAAGCGACCGGACCCGGGGTGGTCGGCAAGTTCGTGGACAAGCGGGGCTCGGCCTTACACCACATCGCCTTCGAGGTGGAGGACATCGGGGAGTACCTCCGGCGGCTCCGCAGCCTGGGCGTTCAACTCATCGACGAGCAGCCCCGCCCCGGCGGGATGGGCACCATGATCGCATTCGTCCATCCCCGCGAGTTCGACGGCCTGCTGGTGGAGTTGGTGGAAACCCGTCGCTAGTCCGTTCTGGTCGCTGCATCAGGCTCGTCCGCCTCGCTGGGGCCAATACGGACACATCATGCAAGCGTCCTCACCCCTGATCCGCTCCGGCAGGGCAACGACATCCTGCGAGGGCTGACAGGATATCCCAGCCCCAATTGGATCAGACCGGTAGCCACTTGATAGTCATCAAGTATATGTACACACCGACAATCGCGACACCTATCCCGATTGAGATCGTTTGTTCCACCTTGGGGTTCTGCTCCGCGCTGCGAGCGGTGTCACGGAACAGAACCGACCCGGTCTCTGTGATTACGGGATTGTCACGTTCGGAGCGCCGGTCGAACAGGTGAATTGTCATGAAGGTCACGACCGATGCGAGCAGCATTGAGAGTACATCGTTTAGGAGTGTGGGCCATACTTCCGCTTCGATGCGAGCGAACACTGCGATTCCCGCCACTACGACCGCCAGCATGACAAGTACTATCAGTTCAGCGATATTCCGGCCACGTTGTCTGCTATTCACCAACGTGTCGAGGTTGGTTTGCAGACGCGCGGTCTCAGAACGAGCTAATCCGGCCGTCTCTATCTGATGCCTTACGTATTCGTATGCCTCAGTCAGTCTGGTGAAGTCGTTGGTGGTGTCGATGGTACGAATGTGGTTCAGCATGGTCATACGGTTCTCTTCGTCTGCCGGAAGCCCAGCCAGTTGTCGCCAAAGTGCGTCGGTTTGCTGTCCTTCTCCAATCGTACGAGGGTTCAGACGTGACGTGCGAAACGACAGGATGAGAACGAATACAGTTGCGCCCGCACCCAACAACCCGTAGTAGTCTCCGAAGGCTGGGAACCATCCGTATCCGGGAATGTGAGTGAACCATTCGTCGCGCATGTACACGACAAACCCGAATCCGAGCAAACTCACGATGAGCCACTTGAAACCAGTCCGTTCCTCGGACCGGAAGTTGATGAGGGCGTTGACCGCGATCACCGCAGTGGCGCCGATCAAGAGGAAATCGGTTCGGGAGACGGTCACAGTAGCAAAGGATCCCAACCATACTAATGACAGAACCGGACGAAGATACTGCATCGTGTTCACACCGAGATTCTTGGTTTGTAGGTTCGCGTAACGGAAAGCGATATTTCCCAATGAACTCACTATCCCGACAATGACTATCCAGATGATTGTGGCTGATACAAACCCTCCCAAATAGGTACCCGGTCCCCTATAACCAGGAAAGAAGGTCAAGCCTATGAGAAGGCTACTCAATAAACCAGCGGAGTTTGTTACTATAGACACAGCAAGTACGCAGGCTAGCTCGGCCTTTCGATCATCTCGTATCTCCGACGTTCCTGTATACTTGCTGTGGTATAGGTCTATTCCTAGTCTGAACCTAAACGATATCCAAGAGAGGGAGACGGCAGTAGACGCTGCCAACAGAAGGCCCCATAAGAGCCTCCATCCACCTCCCTCAGTCGTTATACCGCCAGACTGTGACAACGTAACAAGCGCGATGCCTGCCATTGCCATACCCATCAACAACCAGTCTTGCACGACGATGACTCTATAGCGCGTCCGAGTGTCATGTCGTTTCTGATAAGCAACGAACAGGATAAGCCAACCGCCGGTAATTACCGTCACTAAAGCAGTGTCGAGAAACAGAGTAGCCGACACAAAGAGCGCCGAATTGAATCCGTTCAGCATTGCTCGTACGCCGTCACGTGTAAGAAGGCGGCGAATGATCCAAATCCAAATGTCTTTTCGCCTGATCAGGCTCGGGCAAGTCCACATCAGATAGGTGAACCAGACTACAGATATTACCAAATTGAGCCAGAATTGAAATACAAACGGACCAACGCTCGCCCCGACGAGGGCCACCACGAGGGGAACCCAGGACATCGAGAACACCGAAACGCCCATCCACAGTGCCGCACGGGTGTCTGGCTTCAGACTCGTCGCATCCACTATGGAACCTCTCTATTCCTGCCGGCTGGGGACCCTGGTCACGTGCGCAGCGTAGGATAGGTCTAGGGACCGGTCAACCTTCCACAGACAGTACTGGGTATAGACACACCTGTATCACGTTTCGCGAATCGATATGGCTCGTCGGAAATGAGTGGGAGTAGCACCTGTGACGAGGGGAAGTCGGAATCCACCAAAAGTGAGGAGGGACTCTCCATAATCGGTTGTTGAGAAAAGACTGCCGGGGCAGGACAACCCCTGTCGAAAACTGATCCTACTCACATGAGCGAACTGCTGGTCGGCCTGGGCGATGTTGACCTGCTCGGCATCGTCGGAGCGCGTCCCTTACCGGTCGAGGAGCCCGGCGTACTCCTCGGGAACCTCCATCCGGTCGGTGCAGGTGAAGAAGCTCTCGGTCGCCTTCGCCAGCACTTCCTCCTCGTCGAAGGCCAGAAACTCGCGCCCTTCCATCACAACCGTGCCGTCCACGATGGTGGTGTCGACCGCAGCGCTCTCCGCGCTGTAGACCAGGTGTGACATGAGATGGATCTTGTTACCCGGCACCGATGGCGTGAAGTGGTGGTTCTGCATGTTGACCAGGATCACGTCCGCCACCTTCCCTACGCTCAACTCCCCCGTCTCATGGCCGAGGGCACGCGCGCCGTTCCTGGTCGCCATCCGCAGGATCTCGGGTGCTTGCAGGATCGTGGCGTCCTTGCGCTCGGCCCTATGCACCAGCGACGCCCACTTCATCACCTGGAACAGGTCGCAGCTATTGGTGCCCTCCGCCGAGTCGTGACCCAGGCCGACGTTGAGTCCCGCCTCCAGCATCTCGGGAAGCCGGGCGATACCGTTGCCGAGCTTGGCGTTGGAGGTGGGGTTGTGGGAGATGTGGGTTCCTGTCTCGCTCATGAGCCCGATCTCCCGGTCCGAGAGATGGACGCAGTGCGCGGCCACGCAATCCGGTCCCAGGATCCCGGTGTCGTACGCCACCTCGGTGGGCCGGCGCCCGCCGAAGGCCTGCTTGGAGATCTCGACCTCGCCTAGGGACTCGTTCAGGTGGATGTGGATACCGGTCCCCAACTGGTCGGCCAGCGCCCGGCAGTCCACCAGGAGTTGCTCGGAAGCGAGGGGTAACCACTCGATACCCACGTAGACCTCAACCCGCCCGTCACCCATACCGTGGCACTCGTGGTAGGCCGATTCGTTGTCCTCGATCACGTCGAGGTCGTGCTCCGGGTCGGCTATGTCGTTGGAGAGAACCACCCGGATCCCGCTGTCGACTGCCGCCCGCGCCAGGGCCGGGAGTTGGCGGAACATGTCGTTGGCGGTGGTGACACCGGCCTTCAGAGACTCGCTGTAACTGGCCATGGCCGCCCAGTAGGCCTCTTCGGGATTGATCGCCCGGATCATGGGATACCAGAACCCCTGCAGGATCTCCCACAGATCCAGATGGTCGCAGTAGCCCTTTCCGATGGCGGTGTGGTAGTGGAGGTCGACGAATCCCGGCAGCGCCGCTTTGCCGCCGGCGTCGATGACCTTCGCGGTGGCGCGGTCGTATCCGGACGCCGCCTCGGATCCTCCGACGGCGACTAACCGGTTGCCCTCGATGACCATCGATCCGTCGAAGATGACATCGTCCTCCTCGTTCATCGTCACGATGGCAGCGTTCTCGATGATGATCCGATCAGCCACTATCTCCTCGCTTTCGCAGTGGGCCTCTCCAGGTCTCGGGTAAGCAGGTGGGATCGCGCCACCGGCGCCACAACCGTCTCCTCCTGGCTACCTGCGCATGGTACGGGCTGTCGGCCCCAGTTGCTCGGGTAGCACGGCATAGGCGTCCTCGATCCATTGGCACAGGATGGGCCTGGTCCGGCGGGGGTCGATGATCTCCGGCACTCCAAAAGCCTCTGCCGTCCGGAACGGCGACGACAGCCCGTCGTATTGCTCCTCCAGCCGGGCAAGCCTTTCCGCCGCTTCGTCTGGTGGCAGGGCGTCGAGTTCCCGGCGGAAAGCGGCTCGTACCCCGCCCTGGATCGGGATGGAACCCCACCGGGCAGACGGCCAGGCGTAGTGAAGGTTCAAGCCCTGCAGCCGACCGTAGCTGGTGCCCGCCAGACCGAAGAGCCTTCGCACGATCATGCCGCACCACGGAACCCGCGACTGCTCGATGGCGGAGATGAGGCGGATGGTCCCTCGCACTGCCCCTTCGCGCTCGGCTTCCAGCCCGATCACGGTGCCGGGCTGGTCCACGAAGTTCACTATCGGAACGTGGAAGGTGTCGCACAGATCCACGAACGTCTCGACCTTCTCGGCGGCGGCTCGGGTCAGGCCGCCCCCGAACCGGTAGGGATCGTTGGCGATCACCCCGACCGGGTAACCGTTGAGGCGGGCCAGCATCGTGATGGACGAAGGTCCGTAGGCGGGGGCGATCTCGAAGAGCGTGCCACGGTCGAAGACCAGCGAGAGGAGCCTCCGCGAGTCGTAGACCCGGCGCTGGTTACGCGGGATGATCGAAGCCAACTCCTCCTCGGCCCGGTCGGGCACATCGTCGGAGGGTCGGTGGGGAGGCAGCCCGAACACGCTCTGCGGAAGGTAGGAGAGGAACTGGCGCGCCTGGCAGATCGCCTCCTCCTCCGAGTCGGCCGCGTTGTCGATGACTCCGCTCTCCTCGGTGTGGATGTGGGCGCCTCCGAGTTCCTCCTTGTCGATGTCCCGGCCCAGGGCGACCCGCGCCACCGGAGGACCGGCCGCGAACACCTGGCTGGTACCGCGGACCATCACCGAGAAGTGGCTGCTGGCGGCCTTCATAGGACCGAGACCCGCTGACGGACCCAGCACCAGGGCCACCACGGGTACGTAGCCGAGCATCCCGGCGAGGGGCCACATGCGGTATCCGGGGATCTTGGTCCTCCCCATCTTCTCGAGCAGGCGGACACTTCCCCCGACGTTCTCCACGAGACGGATCATCGGCATCCGCATCTCCAGCGCATACCGGTTGATGAACTCCCACTTCTCCGCGATCTGCGCTTCCGTCGAGCCGCCCCTGATCGTGTAGTCGTCGGCTTCGACGGCTACCCGGCGGCTGCGGACCCGGCCGGTGCCGATGATGGTGTTGGCCGGCTTGACGCTGACGAGCCGGCCATCCGCGTCATAGGTGGCCGCACCGGTGAAGGTCCCGATCTCCTGCCAGGTGCCCTCGTCGAGCAGGAGCGCGATCCTCTCCCTGGCGGTGAGCCGGCCGGCGTCGTGCTGGCGAGCCACCGCCTCGTCCCCGCCCATCGAGAGCGCGAACGCCTTCCGGCGCTCCATCTCCTCGAGTTCTGGATCCCAGATCATCCCGCATCCATCCCGGTCCTGACGCTAGGAGGGTACTGAAAAGTGTCCGGTTGGGCCGATAGTCGGAACAAACCCCCAGGTAAAGGGGTCGCAGGCCAACCAATCCCCGTCTCTTTCAGCACCCTTCTATCAGATCGGGGATGTCCTCCACACGCTCCGCTATCAGAGCTCCGGCAGCCGCCAGCATGTCACGCTTCACCACCGCACGGTCGGTCTCGAGCCGCACCATCGCCGAGAGGTGGCCGAACGAGGATCCGGCCGGGTAGGCGTCCTGGAACTGGCCCACGACCATCGCCACGACCGGTTTGGTGACCTCGCCGCGCTCCATGGCGGCGGCCAGTTGGGCCTCGTGTTCGGATCCGGGCTCGCCGAAGACCACGATGCTGCGGGTGGCTTCGTCCGCCTCGAACCAGCGGGCGTACTCGGCCATGGTTCTTCCGGTGATCGACTCCCCTCCCATCGAGACGCAGGTAGAGACCCCGCTGCCGGCCCTGGCTAACGAACGCGCGATCTCGGCGGACATTCCCCCCGACCGGGAGCAGACACCCACGGTTCCGGGGCGGAACAGGTCGTCGGGCCGCGGCCCGCCGATGCCCCCCAGCTTCGTCCTTCCCGGTGAGATGATGCCGTTGGTATTGAACCCGATCAGGACCGAACCGGCGTTCCGAGCGGCGACGGCGGCCCGCCAGGCATCCTGCCGGGGCAGGTTCTCGGCAATGGCCACGATCGGCGACAGGCCGGAGGCGGCCGCCTCGACCACCGCGTCCGCTGCGTGGCGGGCCGGCACGTATTGAACGGCCGCGGTGGCCCCGGTCCGCTCGACTGCTTCGGCCACCGTATCGAAGACCGGCACCCCCGAGACCGATTCACCACCCCGTCCGGGCGTTACGCCGGCCACGATCCGGGATCCGTAGTCGAGGCAAAGCCGGGTATCCACCCGGCCCACGGAGCCGGTTATGCCCTGGACCAGGATCCGGGTCCGCTCGTCGACCAGGATGCTCACCGGCCGCGTTCGATCCGCACCAGCGCGTCACCGGCCTCGATGACGTCGCCTTCCGCCACCGGGATGTCCGCCACTATCCCGGCCACCGGAGCAAGGACGGGCATCTCCATCTTCATCGACTCGAGGATGAGGAGTTCCTGCCCGGCTCGGACCCGTTCGCCTTCGGCGACCGTGATGCGCCAGACGATCGACGCCATGTCGGCTCGGACGATCACCGGCTGATCCTGACCAGGGTGTCCACGGCCTCTCCCAGGCTCGCTCCGGGCGGAAGGTACCGCAAACCGGCGCGGCCTGCCGCCAGCCTCCGGGCCCTATCGGCGTTGAGGCCCTCGAGCCGCACCACCACCGGGATCGGGCCGTCTCGGTCGCCCATCCGGTCCAGCCCGACCAGGAGTCTCTCCATGATGAGGTCGCACGGGGCCAACTGGAGGATGTTGAAGCTGACCAGCAGGCGCGAGAGGTTGGAGTGCCCGAGCACGGCCTCGATCAGCACGTCCAGTTTCTCGGCCGACACCCCGGCACCCAGGTCGCTGTGGTTGGCCGGTCGCACACCCGCTTGGACCAGCAGATCGTGCTGGTAGAGCCCGGCGCCGCCCCCGCCCACCAGCAGCCCCGTATCGCCGTCGAGTTCCACGTAACGTACCGAGGCGCCCGGAAGCCGGCGGTCGGCCTCTGCCACGACGGCCTCCCGCTCGCTGAGCCCGTCGGGACGCCATCGGAGGTCCGGATGCCTGAAGAGGGCGTTGCCGTCCATCTCGATCAGCGCTCCAACCGCGGTGAAGGACCCGTCGGCCGACCTGGCCAGCGGGTTCAGCTCCACCAGCAGCGCATCGTCGAAGAAGACGCCGGCTGCGGACACGGTCAGGTCGACTAGTGCAGGCGGGACCCGGGAGTCGCCCAGCGCCCGGCGCCAGAGATGCTCCGCCCCGCCTTGGGGCAGGTCTGCCGACCCCCCTAAGTCAAGATGGACCAGCGCATCGCCCGAACTCTCGATGTCCACACCTCCTGCGCCGGATGCGGTGACCCGGGGACCGCGAGAACCCCATGAGAAGGCGGCATAGAGCTCTCCGGCGACGGCGACAGCCTCCTCCACGTAGACCGACCGGCACCGATGGCCCAGGATCCGGGAACCGAGCAACTCATGCGCCGCTCGCGCCGCGGCGTCCCGTCCGATGGGGCCTATCACGCCATTGTTCTTGGACCGCCGGTTCGCCGGGACCAACGCCTTGACGAAGACCTCGCCGTCCAGAGCCCGCGCGGCAGACCCAGCCTGTTCCGGTGTGGTGGCGACGGCACCCCGCGGAACCCTGACCCCGGCCCTGGCCAGGCGGGCCTTGGACTCGTGTTCCAGCAACCTCACTCCGGTGGCATTATGGTCAGGTCACCCAAGGAGGACCAGGGTGAGAGGACCACGGTGAGCCGGACGCTGGTAATGGGAGATCCCCTCGTCGTCCTCGGCGATGCTTCCCCGGGGTATATCCGGGACGGCGCGCTCGTCGTCGAGGATCGGACCGTCTCCCGGATCGGAAAGAGGCGCGAGCTGGAGGGCCTCGGTCCGTTCGACCGGCGGGTCGGATCGCGCCGCCATACCGTCCTTCCGGGATTCATCAACGGTCACTACCACTCGGGTTCAGCCCTGAGCAGGGGCATGGCCCAGTACATCTTCGAGCGGGCCAACGTCCACTTGCATGGCATGTGGACCCCCGTTACCGAGGAAGACCTATACCACGCGGTACTGGCCAACGTCATGAACGATGTGCGAGGTGGCCAGACCGGGTTCGTCGACCTCAACTACGGCCGGTCGGGTCTGCCCAACTTCGGGTACGACGCGATCCTGGCGGCCTACCGGGACCTCGGAGTCCGGGTGGCCCTCGGCGTGGTGACCAGGGACCGCAACACCCTGGTCCATGCCGACGACGAGTCGTTCCTCGCCATGCTTCCCGAGGATCTGGCTGCTCGGGTGCGCGCCTCGGCGATGGGTTACGCATGGCCGATCGGCGAGGTGTTCGCCACCTACCGGGACCTGGTCTCCCGCTGGGATCACCGGGAGGGCCGGATCCGGGTCCTGCTCGCCCCCGACTGGACGCCGGCGTGCTCGGACGAACTCTACGTGCGGAACCGGCGCCTCGCCGATGAGTTCGGAACGGGGATCATGACGCACGTGCTCGAGACCCGCTCCGAGATGATGTACGCGCTGGAGAGCGACGGCAAGACGGCTATGCGCCGCCTGGCGGATCTCGGGGTGCTGGGGCCCGACGTGTCGTGTTCCCATTTCGTCTGGGCGACCGACGAGGACATCTCGATACTCGCCGACACGGGAGCGGTGGCCGTCAACAATCCCGGCTCCAACCTCCGGCTCAGCACCGGGATAGCCCGGGTGAGGGACATCATGGACCGCGGCGGGCGGGTGTGCTTCGGCACCGACAACATCTCCTTCTCCGACTCCGGCGACTTCTTACAGGAGCTGCGCCTCGCCGCCTACCTGCAGAGAACGCCGGGATTGCTCGAGGTCGGACGCCTCGATTCGGAGGCCGTGCTGCGAGCCGCGGCGGAGAACGGTGCCCGGGCGATCCGCTTCGAGTCGGAACTCGGCTCGCTCGGCGTGGGCAAGGAAGCCGACTTGGCCGTACTGAGTCGCGACCGCCTGTTCTGGCCAGAGGAACGCTACGCGTCCACCCCGCCGTTGGACGTGATCCTCGACCGAGCCTCTTCCGCCGACGTGGCCTCGGTCATGGTCGCCGGAGAGATCGTGTTCGACGACGGCGAGTTCACCCGCATTCCGCACAGCCGTGTGCACGACTACGTCACCGAAGCGGCTGCGCGCATCATGGGAAGCGACCCCGACCCCGAGTCGGTGCGCCTGGGATGGGAGGTGGACCCCTACGTCCTCGACTTCTACCGCCCGTGGGCCCGGACACCGCTGGAGCCGGCGGCCGTGTACAACGCCAAGCATCCGCCCCTGACGGGGAACGGTTCGAGAGAGGAATGACCATGCCCTTGGTGGTGGATTGCCATATGCACATCATGGAACACGACTGGAACCCGATGAACGTGTCCTCGGGTATGGCCGAGTCCTGGGCGAGGCAGGTGCGCTGGTACGAACCGCCCAAGTCCGACCCCGAGTACTTCGCGAAGGCTTGGAGTGTGGCTGCCGACGGCAAAGGTGATAAGGCGGTTGCTCGTATGGACGAGGCCGGGGTGGACGCGTCGGTGATGA
>JAPPGU010000063.1 GCA_028821265.1 bacterium
GCCACGAATACACCATGGCGATCGAGGTCGAGCGCGACAGCCCGACCTGGCAGCCGCCGACCGACGGCGCCGAGGACACCGTGATCGAGGCGCTGCGCGATCTGGCGCGCTGGCTCTACCGCCAGCTCCGCTCGGAATACGAGCACCAGACCTCCGATGAGGTCGTCGACGAGGCGCTGGATGTGAATGCGTTCACGTTCACGGCCGAAGGCAGGCGCTTCGGCTGATCCGCCCCGACTGAGTTCCCCACCGATTTCCTGAGCCCGTCCGCGCGTCCGGTTCCGCCGGCGCGCGTTACCCCGGCAGGAGTCCGGTCAGCCGGCTTGGGGCGGTCCGGCGGGGCGAGGCGTGAGTCCTGCTTCACGCCGCCGGCCTACCCGGTCCCTTCAGCACGGAGCCTGCCATGCTCGACGCCCATCCGGCGCCGGACGACCTCGCGCGTCCGCCCGTTCCTTCCGCCGCCATCGATCCGCCCGCATCGCCGGCCCGCCCGGTTCAGGGCGACGCGATCTTCGCCGCGGCCCAAACCCTGCTGCCGGTGCTGGAGGCGGGCCGAGCGCTTGATGCCGCGACGCTGCGGGACGCCATGACGGAGGCCTTCGGCGCCTCCGACGCCGGGGGCGCCTGGGTCTGGAAGGACGCCTACGAGGCCGCCGAAGCCGCCTGCGTCCTGTTCCTCCAGCGCTATGGTCGGGGCATGCGCCGCACCTGCGGCGCCGGTGCGGACGGGCCGCGCCGCATGCTGGCGATGCTGGAGGCGGTCGCGGCGCTGGAGCCCTCCCACACCAGGCGCTCGGAGGAGCAGGTCAGGCTCCAGCAGTTCTCGACGCCGCTGCCGCTCGCCTACGCCGCGCTCCAGGCCGCCGCCATCCGGCCGGGCGACGTCGTGCTGGAGCCCAGCGCCGGCACCGGCATGCTGGCGGTCATGGCGGAGTGCGCCCTCGGTGAAGGTGCCGCCGGCAATCTCCACCTCAACGAATACGCGCAGACGCGGGCTCGACTCCTGACCCGGCTGTTCCCGCGGGCGGTGGTGACGGCCTTCAACGCCGAGGCCATTGCCGACCGGCTGCGCGACGTCCGGCCGACCGTCGTGCTGATGAACCCGCCCTTCTCGGCGACGCCGGGGGTCGACCGCAGCCGGCACGACGCCGACCTGCGCCATGTCCGCTCGGCCGCCTCGATGCTGCCAACCGGCGGCCGGCTGGTGACGATCACCTCGGCCCATTGCGTGCTGGGCGATGCCGTCGGCCGTCTCGATCCTCCGGCCCGCTGCGTCTTCACCATGGCCATCGACGGCCGCGCCTACGCACGGCGCGGCACCGGGTTCGACACCCGCCTCACCGTGCTGGAGCGCGGCGCCGGACCTGCTGTCGAGCTGGACGGGACCGCCCGCGCCGCCAACGCCGCCGAGCTGCTCGACGCCGTCATCGCTCAGGTGCCGAAGCGCCAGCCGGTCGCCGCACCGGTCCCCGCCGGTCCCGCCCGCGACCTGTTCGGCAAGCCGGTCGCGCCCAAGCCTGCAACGCGCCGGGGTCCGAAGCTCGTATCGACGCCCGAGACGCGGCGCTCCCATGACTGGGGGCCGATTTCCGAGCTCACCGTCGAGACCGGCCCGGTCGAACCCGCCGCCGATCCCGACCCCTCTGCCAACGACGCCGGCCCTTACGCCCCCTGGCGGCCGGGCGCCGTGCGGGTGCCGGGCGCGGTTGAACATCCGACGCCGCTGGTCCAGTCCGCCGCCATGGCCGCCGTGCCGCATCCCGCGCCGGCCTACCGGCCCATGCTGCCGGAGCGCGTGGTTACGGAGGGCCTGCTCTCCGACGCCCAACTCGAGAGCGTCGTGCTGGCGGGGGAGGCCCATGCCCGGCACCTGGCGGCGGAATACCGCATCGGCTCCCAGTGGGAGACCGTCCACCGCCGCAAGCTCGACGATGACGGGAACGAGGAAGAGATCGACACCTCGTTGGTTACGTCCGAAGGCGAGACCCTGTCGGAGCCGGTGCGCTTCCGCCGGGGCTGGATGCTGGGTGACGGCACCGGATGCGGCAAGGGCAGGCAGGTCGCCGCGATCATCCTCGACAACCGCCTGCGCGACCGGACGAAGGCGCTCTGGCTCTCGCAGTCCGACAAGCTGCTGGAGGACGCGCGCCGCGACTGGACCGCGCTGGGCGGGCTGGAAAGCGACGTCATCCCGCTCGGCAATTTCCGACAGGGGATGGAGATCCCGCTTTCCGAGGGCATCCTGTTTGCGACCTACGCCACGCTGCGC
>JAPPGU010000012.1 GCA_028821265.1 bacterium
ACCCATCGACCTTCCTGGCCTTTGCCGACGGCGGTAACCATACTCGTGCCCATGACTCCCACCGACACGGCCGGCGACCGCCCCGGCTTCCCCGCAGTCGACCCGTTCACCATCGAGTCGCTGACCGTCGAGGTGTACCGCGCCCCCGTCACCCGTCCGGTGCGAACCTCCTTCGGGAGCATGCAAGACCGCCCGGCGGTGGTGGTCACCGTCCGGTCCACCGACGGGATACAGGGGTACGGGGAGGTGTGGTGCAACTTCCCGGATCCCGCCGCCGGCTACCGGGCCGACCTGATCGCCGGAGTGCTCGCTCCGGCCATCGTCGGCAGGCCATGGCCCGGACCCGAGGCCGTGTTCGATCACCTGTCGGAGCGGTTCAGGCTGTTGGCCATCCAGGCGGGCGAGCCGGGGCCCTTCGCACAGTGCATCGCCGGCATCGACATAGCCCTGTGGGACATGGCGGCCCGGCGGGCGCGCCTGCCGCTCTGGCGGTTCCTGGGGGGTTCGGGAAGCGGCCGCGTACCGGCCTATGCCAGCGGGATCGGGCCGGAGGATCCCGCCGCCCAGGCCGCGGCCGCCCGGACGGAGGGCCACCGCGCCTTCAAGCTGAAGGTGGGACTCGGCTTGGAACGAGACCTGGACAACCTCTCCGCTATGAGGGAAGAGCTCGGCTCGGACGCAACCATTGCCGTGGACGCCAACCAGGCGTGGTCACCGGAGGAGGCGCGGAGGATGATCCAAGCCATCGCATTCCACCACCCGGCGTGGGTCGAGGAGCCTATCGCGGTCGACCGGCCGGAGTCGGACTGGGTGGGTTTGGCGTCCGACTCCCCCGTGCCGCTGGCGGGCGGCGAGAATCTCTACGGTGAGCAGGCCTTTCGCAAGGCAATCGAGGCCGGAGCGCTGGCCGTCATCCAGCCGGACGTGACCAAGTGGGGCGGCATCACGGGATGCCTGCCGGTCGCCAGGCGGATCCTGGGAGCCGGTCGCCGCTACTGCCCCCACCATCTCGGGGCGGGAATCGGGGTCCTGGCGTCCGCTCACCTGCTGGCGGCGGCGGGTGGTGACGGCCTCCTCGAAATCGACTCCAACCCCAATCCGCTCCGCGAGGGCCTGGCCCAACCCTTCCCCCGGCTCATCGACGGAACCCTGTTCCTGAACGATGCCCCCGGACTGGGGGTGGCGCCGGACGACGCCGTGTCGGGGCTGAGGACCGCGCGGAACCGGTAGCCGGTCCATCCGGGTGTCGAGGGCGGCTCGACACCATCAGGTGCGGACGATCGCGCGCCGGCGGATGAGTACCCTCCGGCGGCAGCCACCGAGGGAGAGTTCCGACATCGGCCACCCACTGGACCCGAACCCCATAACACCGCGGAGGGTTGGCTTCGTGGGGCTCTCCGCGGTCCTCGCCGGTGCGATGGCCCTTTCGATGGCACCCGGGCCGATCATCGGGATACTGTCCCGTTTCTTCATCGATGACCTCGGCCTGACCCGGACCGAGATCGGGGCGGTGGCCACCTTCCACGCCTTCGCCATGATGATCACCAGCATCCCGCTCGGGGTGCTGGCCGACCGCGTGAGCGGCCGCTACACCCAGGTGCTGATGCTGCTGTTCGTCTTCCTCGGGCTGCTGACCATGGCCTTCTCCTGGGACTTCTGGTCCCTGCTGGCCTTCGCCGGGATAGCCGCACTCCCGGCCGCGGGGGCGAACTCGGCCACCAACAACATCATCGTCGACAACGTTCCGGCCGGATCCCGAGGGTGGATAACCGGGATCAAGCAGTCCGGCGTGCAGATCGGAACCCTGGCCGCGGGGCTGACCCTTCCGGTGACGGCCGCGCGCCTCGGATGGCGGATGGCGCTGGTCCTGGCCTCTCTCGTAGCACTGGTAGGGATCGCCGCCACTCTCATCATCGTGCCGTCCGGAACCGGCCCGTGGGCTCCGGCGAGGAACGCCGGGGAACGCGGCGGCCGTCTACCCGACGCGGTCCGCTGGCTTGCCGTCTACGGCGTCACCATGGGGATCGGAGTGGGCGCCTATCTGGCCTTCGTTCCGCTCTACGCCCAGGAACAACTGGGCATGGGTGTGGCCCTGGCCGGCACGGTCCTCGCCGTATCGGGCGGGTCCGGCGCGCTGTGGCGGGTGCTGTGGGGAAGGATCGCGGAACGAGCCGGTCATCCGTCCGCCCCGCTCCTGGCGATCGGAGTCCTGTCGGCGGGCGCGTATCTTGCCACCTGGGTGGCAGCATATACCACGCCCTACCTGATCTGGATCGGGGCGGTACTGGTGGGGATGAGCACAGGATCGTGGACGTCGGTCGGCATGATGGCCGCCATCATGCTGTCGGAGCCCAGACAGACCGGCCAGAGCACGGCGTCGATCGTGCTCGGGTTCGCTCTGGGCCTGACGATCGGACCGGTGGTGTTCGGATGGGGCGTGGACACACTCGGGAACTATGACCTCCCCTGGGCAGGGGTAACCCTCAACTTCGCGGTAGCCATAACGATGATGTTGCTGTGGAGGTTCCGCGCCCGCGCCCAAGAGCAGGCGCGCGCCGGCCATGCCACCTGAGGATGGTCCGAACCTGGCAGAATCGGCCCGACCACCACTACAACACCCGGAGATTCCGTCCCGATGAGCACACCTGACCTTTCCCGTCGAGTGCCCCTGACCGTGCCACAGATGGGGGTGGTCGAAGAAGTGGTCGTGATCGAATGGCTGGTCGAGCCGGGCGCAACCGTGGCACAGGGCCAGGAGGTGGTCATCGTGGAGACCGAGAAGGCCGAGGTCGCCCTGGAGTCCCCGGCGGCCGGCGCCATCGAGATCCTGGCGGCCGCTTCCGACGACGAGATTCCGGTGGGAGCGACCCTCGCCTACATCGACCCGTGACCCTGTCCGGCTTCCGTCTCGACGGCCGGAGGGCTCTGGTTACCGGATCTGCCGGTGGCCTGGGCAAGGCGATCACCCTGGCACTGCACGCAGCCGGCGCCGAAGTGGTGGGCGCGGACATCGCCACGGAGGCCAACCGCCAGGTGGCAGGCACCGTGGGGGGTGCCGCCGTGACCCTGGACGTCTCCGACAAGGAGGCCGTCGAGGCGGCGGTGGGGGACATCAGCACCCGCCTGGGCGCCATCGACGTGCTGGTCAACGGCGCCGGCATCGGGGGCCGCGGCTCTGCGGCCGACTACCCCCCGGACCTGCTGGAGCGGGTCCTCGACGTGAACGTCAAGGGCAGCCTCTACATGTGCCAGGCGGTGGGCCGCCGCATGATCGAGCAGGGCGGCGGCTCGATCATCAACATCGCCTCGATCGGTGGGCTGGTGGGCTTCCCCGGCAGCGTCGGCTACCAGACCAGCAAGGGCGGGGTGGTCCAGATGACCAGGACCCTGGCGGTCGAATGGGCGCCCTCGGGCGTCCGGGTCAACGCGATCGCCCCCGGTCACATAGGAACCGCCCTCGTGCGGAGGCAATGGGAGGTGGAGCCGCACCTGAAGGATTTCTTCCTCACCCGTACCCCGATGGGGAGGCTGGGAACCCCGGCCGACGTGGCCGGTCCGGTGGTGTTCCTGGCGGGTGACGCCGCGGCGATGATCACCGGCCAGGTCATCACCGTCGACGGGGGGTATACCGCGCAATGAGCCTCACCGAGACCATGTCACCCGGCCTGGCCCTCGGCATCCACCAGGCCATGGTGCGGATCCGTCTGTTCGAGTCCCGGGTCGAGGAGTTGTTCAAGGCGGGCGAGCTACCCGGCTTCGTCCACACCTACATCGGCCAGGAGGCCATCGCCGCCGGCGTGTGCGCCGCCCTGAACCGTGACGACTACATCACCTCGACCCACCGCGGCCACGGCCACGCCATCGCCAAGGGCATGGAACTCGGTCCGATCATGGCGGAGTTGTACGGCAAGGCGACCGGGGCCTGCCGGGGCCGGGGCGGTTCCATGCACGTGGCCGACTTCTCGGTCGGGATGCTGGGGGCCAACGGGATCGTGGCCGGCGGGCTCGGTATCGCCGCCGGAGCCGCCCTCTCCGCCCGCTACCGGGGCACCGGCCAGGTGGCGGTGGGCTTCTTCGGGGACGGAGGCATCAACAAGGGGACCTTCCACGAGGCGCTCAACTTCGCCGCCACCCACCGCCTCGGGGTGGTGTTCGTGTGCGAGAACAACCAGTACGCCCAGTTCACCTCCCGGCTCCGCACCACATCGGTGGAGGACCTGTCGGTCCGGGCCGCCGCGTACGGAATCCCCGGAGTGACGGTGGACGGCAACGACCCCGCGGCGACCTACCGGCAGACGCTCGAGGCGGTGGCACGGGCGCGTGAGGGAGTCGGGCCGACCCTGCTGAACATGGAGACCTACCGCTTCGGCGGCCATTACGTGGGCGATGCCGAGGTCTACCGGGCATCCGCCGAGGTGCAGGCCCGGCGTGAGGAGGATCCGATCCTCCGCTGGGAACGGACGCTCACCGATGAAGGGCTCATGACGGCCGGAGCCGGGGACGCGGTGTGGGCGGAGGCCGGGGAGGAAGTGTCCGCCGCGGTGAGCTTCGCCGAGGAGAGCCCTTATCCGGAGGGCGGCACCGCCCTCGAGAACGTGTTCACCCGGGTCCGCTGATGGCGCAGAGGGACGGCACGACGCGAAGGATGAGCTTCGGCCAGGCGACCGTGGACGCCATGAGGTCCGCCATGCGAGAGGACGACCGCGTGGTGGTGCTCGGAGAGGACATCAGCTGGGGCGGCAACTTCGGGCAGTTCCGGGGCCTGCTGGACGAGTTCGGACCCGACCGGGTCATCGACATGCCCATATCGGAGGCCATCATCATGGCGGTGGGCGTCGGGGCGGCGGTGACCGGACTGCGCCCGGTGGCCTCGATGAGCTTCGTCGAGTTCACCCTCGGGGCCATGGACGAGATCGTCAACCAGGCCGCCAAGTTCCGCTACATGTTCGGCGGGCAGGTGTCGGTGCCGCTGGTCCTCCGAGCCTCCGACGGGGTCCTCCGCTCATCGGCCGGCCAGCATTCGTCCAGCCTGGAGGGCCTGTTCACCCACCTGCCCGGCCTGAAGGTGGTGGCCCCGTCCAACCCGGCCGACGCCAGGGGCCTCCTGCGGGCGGCCATCGCGGATGACGACCCGGTGGTCTACCTCGAGAACAAGCGGATCACCGCCAAGCGAGGACCGGTCCCGGCGGGGGACCACGTGGTCCCGCTCGGCTCGGCCGCGGTTCGCCGCACCGGCGCGGACCTGACCATCGTCACCTACTCGGTGATGACCCTTCACGCCGAGAAGGCCTGCGCCCGGCTGGCCGAGATGGGCATCGACGCGGAGCTGATCGAGCTCAGGTCGCTGGTGCCGCTCGACCTGGACACCGTGCTGTCCTCCGTGGTCAGGACCGGTCGGGTGGTGGTGGCGCACGAAGCCTGGGAGTTCGGCGGGTTCGGGGCCGAGGTGGTGGCCGCCATCACCGGTCAGGCCTTCGACCGGCTGCGAGCCGCGCCGGTGCGGGTGGGCGCCGCCCAAGCACCCATCCCGTTCAGCCCCCCGCTGGAGCGGGCGGTCGTCCCGGGAGAGGATGAGATCGTGGCCGCCGCCCGGGAGGTCATGGGCCTTTGCTAATTGCTAATTGCTAATTTATATCTGATTGTACTTAACAATCGCTAGCCCGGGTACCGGTGGAACCACGGCGCGGGCCGGAAGGGTGGTCAGATCACTCTTCCATGCGATCCGGTCCTTCCCACCGGATGGTCCTGTGGCCCTGCATGCGGTGGAAGGCGAGGGCCAGCTCCGATGAGCCCGAACCCGGGCCGGCGTGCAGCTGCCCCGGGAGCCGGTAGGTGTACGTCCCGGCCTCCCAGTCGTGTATCTCGCCGCCGTCGTGGCCGGGCAAGCGCTCGGCCATGGTGAACTCCCCGTCCAGCACGAAGACCTCCTCCGCGCCGGCGTGGGAGTGCCACGGACCGTCCTCGTTGGTCCAGGAACGGGCCCCTGCCAGCCACACCTGCCCGTAGGGACCATCGGCGAGTGGACGGATGAACCGGCCCGGGAGCTCGCTCACGGGCATCCACGGAGACCCGCTCGCCCACCCGATCCGGGGCTGGGACAGCATCCCGCCGGCCGAGCTGTCGTACCGGACCGGCGCCGAGGTCATCAACAGCGCCAGGGTTGGCGAGAGGGCCCGGATCCCGGGGATCACCTCGCCCGATCGGACGGCTGCGTAGTCGTACTGGCCCACCCGCTCTCCCGCCACCATCAGGTCGCCGCGTATGACGAACAGCTCGACATCGGCGGTGAACGCCCCCGCCACGCCCGATCCCCAGCCGCGGCTCAGCATGACGAGACGGGTTCCCGGCCCGGACATGTCCTTCGAGAGGGTACGGGCCTCGATCCGGCCTTCGCATCCCGAGATGGTCATCATCCTGCTCGGCACCTCGGCCTCGCGAACGGCCAGCAGCGACCGGTGGCGGCGGTCCACCACCGCCGGATCGGTAACGGTCTCGCTCACATCCGGGTTGCGCAAGGACTAGACCACTAGTCAGCCAGGAACGGGGCCGGTTCCTCCAGGTTCTCGACCAGCCTGTTGAGGAAGCGCTGGCCGAGACCTCCGTCGATCACCCGGTGGTCGAAGCCGAGCGACAGCGGCATCACGGGCGCCACCGTCACGGCGCCGTCCCGGACCACGGGGGTGTCGGCGGCCCGGCCTATGACGAGGATGGCGGTCGTGCCCTTGGGAATGATGGGAGTGCCCCTGGCCCCTCCCAGGGCGCCGATGTTGGAGAGGGTGAAGGTGGCGCCGGTCAGGTCGCCCGGACGGAGCGACCGGGCCTTGCCCCTTACCCCGAGGTCGGCGATGGTGGCCGCCAACTCCATGACGCCCAGGTTCTCCGCCTCGCGGACCACCGGCACCAGCAGGCCTTCATCGGTATCCACGGCGATCCCCACATCCAGGGAGGGATGGAGCACCAATTCGTCACCCTCCAGGGTTGCGTTGAAGGCCCGGAACTCGTCCAGGACCGGTACGAGGGCCCTGACCACCAAGGCCTCCATCGGGATGCTCCGCCCGTGGCGGGCCGCCAGCGCCTGCCGGGCCGCCAGGAGGCGGGTGGCATCGATGTCGTGGAAGACGGTTACGTGGGGGATCTCGAGCCATGAGGCCGTCATGTTGGCGGCGATGGTGCGGCGCAGCATCGAGAGACGGACCCGCTCACCCTCGGCCGGCGCCGGGGCATCCTCCGGGGGCGCGCCCTCGACGGCCGCCATCACATCGTCCCTGGTGATCCTCCCGCCTGGACCGGTCCCCCGGACGGAGGACAGGTCGATGCAGTGCTCCCTGGCCAGCCGCCGTACGACGGGTAATGCCTTGACGGAGGCGTCCCCGGCCGATGGACCGCCGCCCGGACCGCCCCCGGCCTGGCCGGTGGCCCGCCGCGAAACGGTCGCGGCGTCACCGGGCTGGTCCCCATCCGGCCAGGCCTCACCGGCTCGGCCGATGACCGCCAGCACCGCTCCCACCGCCAGGGTCTCCCCCTCGCGGGCGCCGTGGTGCAGGACCGTCCCACCGGCGGGAGCCGGGATCTCCACCACTGCCTTGGCCGTCTCGACCTCGACCAGAACATGATCGGCCTCCACCGGGCCGCCCACGGGAACGTGCCAACGAACGATGTCGGCCTCGGTGAGACCATCACCGATATCGGGTAGCTCGAACACGTAGGGCATCGGGTCCATGGTACGCGAACCGGGAAGCCGGCCTGCCTGCCCGGTGGGAGCCGTCACCCGCAGTTGGGACGGATCAGACCGGCACCTTCTTCCGTTCCCCTTCGAGTTCCTCCATGGTGACCAGCACTTCGCGCGCCTTGGAGCCCTCGGAAGGCCCGACGATCCCTCTGGTCTCCAGGATGTCCATGATCCGCCCCGCCCGGGCGAACCCGATCCGGAGCTTTCGCTGCAACATCGAGGTCGACCCCAGCTGCGAGCGCACCACGAGTTCGGTGGCCTGGCGGATGAGGTCGGCATCCTCGCCCTCGTCCTCATCGGCAGCCTCCTGGCGCCTCGACTGGCGGACCTCCTCCTCGATCTTGCGGTACTCGACCGCCTTCTGGTCCCGCACCCACTTGACCACGGCCGCGACCTCACCCTCGCTCACCCACGCTCCCTGCACCCGCTGGGGGCGCGGTTCGCGGGCGGTGATGACCAGCATGTCCCCCACCCCGACCAGCTTCTCGGCGCCCACCACGTCGATGATCACCCGAGAATCGGCCTGCGACGCCACGGAGAACGCGAACCGGCTCGGAATGTTGGCCTTGATCACGCCGGTGATCACGTTGACCGACGGCCTCTGGGTGGCGATCACCAGGTGGATCCCCACCGCCCGGGCCATCTGGGCGATGCGGACGATGGCCGACTCGACGTCACGGCCCGCCACCATCATCAGATCGTTCAGCTCGTCGACGACCACCACCACGTACGGGAAGCGATCGAACTTGGCCGGATCCAGGCCTCCTGCGTCGTGTTTCTCGTGGTAGCCCGTGATGTCCCGCACCCCGCTGTCCGCGAGCAGCTCGTAGCGCCGGTCCATCTCGCCGACCGCCCACTGCAGGGCCTCCAGCGCCTTCTTCGGCTTGGTGATCACCCGGGTGAGCAGGTGGGGAACCCCGTTGTACTGGCCGAGTTCCACCCGCTTGGGGTCGACCATGATCAACCGGACATCCTCCGGTCTGGCCCTCATCAGGATGGACGTCACGATCGAGTTGATGCACGAGGACTTGCCGGCACCGGTCGCGCCCGCGATGAGCAGATGGGGTAGATCTGCCAGATTGACCAGGACGGGACGCCCCGAGATGTCCTCCCCCAAGCCGACCGTCAGCGGATGGTGGTTGGAGGTCGACTCCTCCGAGGAGAGCACGTGGCCGAGCGTGACCAGCCGGCGGTGCCGGTTCGGAACCTCCACCCCGATCGCCGACCGGCCCGGAATCGGCGCCAGGAGCCGCACATCAGGGGTCGCCAGGGCATAAGCGATGTCGCCGGCCAGGTTGGTGACCCGAGCGACCTTCACCCCGGCGGCAAGCTCGATCTCGTAGCGGGTGACGGTCGGCCCCGACACCACGTTGGTGAGCCGGGCGTTGACCTCGTGATCGTGGAGCGTGGCTTCGAGCTGGCGGGCCGTCTCCTGGACCATCCTCCCGCTCCGTTGCTCGGCTCTGGGTGTGTCCAGCAGGTTGAGAGGAGGCAACCGGTACCCGCCCGCATCGGGTGCGGTCGTGGCCGCGGCCGGCTTCTTCGGCGCCTTGCGGCGCCCGGCCGGCTTCGCCTTACCTGCCTTCGAAGCGCCCGCATCGGGACGCTTGGCAACCTTGACCTCGTCCGATCCGGCGGCATTCGCGGGAGCGGCCTGCGGCGGACGGACCGGCCGGCGAGGTCTCGACACCTCGGCGGGACGGGCCCTGCGACGCTGCTGCAACCCCCCTGCGATGCCGGCGAAGCGGACACGAGCGGCGCTCAGCCGTGATCGGATCACCCTCACCGCATAGACGCTCAACTCCCCCGACGCGACCAGGACCTCACCGATGGAGGCCCGCATGGCGAGCATCACCCCGCCGGACGCCACCACCACGAGCACTACGAAAGCACCCCAGAACCCGAGCATCCGCTCCAGCGGGAAGGCGGCCAGCGACCCGATCACCCCGCCCGACTGCTTCACGCCCTCGGTACCGCCGGCCAGGGCCGGATTGCCGGTCATGAGATGGAACAGCCCCACCAACCCCACCAGCCAGACCACAACGCCGAAGACCATCCTACGGTGGCCATCGGTGGCGCGACCGAGCAGGAGAGCACCTCCCAGGCCCAGCAGGACCAGGGGCGCCAGGTAGACCCACATGCCCAGCAGCAACCGGAGCCCATCCAGCATGTGCTGGCCCAGCGGGCCTGCGGACTGGAAGAAGGCGAGGGCCACCACTACGCCGGCGAGCGCGAGCCCGAGGCCGATCAGGTGGTGGGCCTGGCGTCCGATCCCGAAGCGGAGGCGCTCGTAGAGCAGAGCGAAGACCGACACGCGAGGCTCGGCTCGGCGGCCCTGCGGAGCCCGCTTGGACGGGCCTGCCTGCCGACCCTGCCGCGCGGTACGGCCGGAGGCTTGAGGTTTGGCCGATCTGGGCGCAGACGCCCGGCGGGGGGCGGCGCCCCGGCGCGGTCCGGAGCGCGCCTTGCGCGGCTCCGTCCTCTTACGATTCGCATGTACCTGTGACACCCGTCTCCGCCCCGTGTCCCCACGGGTGGATGTCGCCTTGGCCATGTAGCCGACCAGACTACACCAACCTGAGACCACACCGGCGGTTATTGCAGTGGTCAGTGATCAATCGTCAGTGGTCAGTTGCCGATGAACGTTGTAACCCGGGACCGATAGGGGCAACGTCATCAGGCCCGGGGCCAGAGAAACTTGATCACATCCGGGTCGCTACTGGCGACTGGCCACTGGCCACCGGCCACTAGTCCAGGTAGGTGATCACCGGCACTACCACCGGTTTGCGGCGGATCTCGTTCCTGATCACCCGGCGGGCCGCGTGGCGGACGGCGGTGTCGACATCCCGGAAGAACCGCTCAGGATCCCGATCGGCGGCGGCCATCACCGCCTCGGCCACGTCGTCCATGACGCGCAGGGACTCGGCCATCAGCCCGTAACTCATCACCTGCGGAACCCTCACCAGCTCCTCGCCCTCCCCGTCCAGCAGGAGCACCACCACCAGCACCCCGTCATCGCTGAGCCGGGCCCGCTCCCGGAGGAGACCCTGCTGGATATCCCCCACCCCCGAGCCGTCCACGTACACGTATCCCGCATCGACGACATCACGTTCCACCCGGGTGGACTCGCCGTCCAGGACCACGGCATCGCCGTCCTCGAGGACCAGCACGTCCGGGACACCCATGTCGATGGCGAGGTCGGCGTGCGCGCGCAGATGGCGGTACTCGCCATGGATGGGCACGAAGGCATCGGGACGGATCAGGTTGATGAACGTCTTGAGCTCCTCGGACGACGCGTGCCCGGACACGTGCACGTTGGCGTTCCCCCCGTGGAAGACCGTGGCGCCCCGGCGGATCATGTCGGAGATGACCTTGGAGACGGCGGTCTCGTTGCCCGGAACCGGCGTCGCCGAGATGAGGACCGTATCGGTCTGGTTCAGGGTCACGAAGCGGTGGCGTCCCACGGCCATCAGCGACAGCGCGGCGAAGGGCTCCCCCTGCGAACCGGTGGTGATGATCATCACCTCCTCGGCCGGCAGGTCCATCGCCTCGCTGATCCTGATCACCCGATCCCCGGGGATGTGGAGAACGCCCAGGTCCCTCCCGATCGTCACGTTGCGCTCCATCGACCTGCCGATGAAGCTCAGGTAGCGGCCGGCGGCCAGGCCGGCGTCCGACAGCTGCTGGACGCGATGCAGGTGGCTGGAGAAACAGGTGCTGATGACCCGTCCCGGCGCCTGCTGGACGATGGAGAGGATGGGGGACTCGAGGGACTTCTCGGAGGGCACGAATCCGGCCCGCTCGGCGTTGGTGGAGTCCGACAGCAGCAGGCGAACGCCCTGATTCCCGAACCGTCCGAAGGTGGGAAGGTCGGCGCGGCGCCCGTCGATTGGCGTCGGGTCCAGCTTGAAATCCCCCGTGTGAAGGACGAGGCCCTCCGGCGTGTCGAACACCACCCCGCTCCCCTGGGGAACCGAGTGGGAAACTGGGATCAGCTGGAACCTGAACGGCCCCTCGGTGACCCATTGGCCGTCAGGGGTGGGACGGAAGTCCTTCTCGACTCCCATCTCGTCCACCCGCCCGGCCGCGATGGCCAGTGACAGCTCGGTGCCGAAGACCGGGACCGGCAGCTCCGCGAGGAAGTAGCCGAGGCCGCCCATATGGTCCTCATGGCCATGGGTCAGTACCACGCACCGGACGTCCTCCCGGCGGTCGACCAGCCACCGCCAGTCCGGGAGGACGAGATCCACACCCCGCATGTCCTCCTCGGGGAACATCAGGCCGCAGTCGACCAGCGCTATCTGATCGTCGATCTCGACCGCGGCACAGTTGCGGCCTATCTCGCCAAGACCCCCCAGGAACGTGACCCGGACGCTCACAACCTCTGCGCTCGGCCCACTGCGGCAACAACCATGTCGCGGGTCTCGGGCGACGCCGGGACCAGCGGCAGCCTCGGATCCCCGACCGGCTCCCAGAGGGCGTTCAGCCCTGCTTTGGTGGGCATCGGGTTGGGCTCCACGAAGCAGGCGTCGAACAGGGGCATCAGCCCGTCGTGGAGGCGCCACGCCTCGGGGGCGTCACCCGCCCGGTGGGCCTCGATCATCCGTTTGATCTGCCGACCGGCCAGGTGGCCCGCCACCGAGACCACGCCCTGACCACCCAGCTCCATCATCGGCAGGGTGGCCGAGTCATCCCCCGAGAGGACCATGAAGTCATCCGGCAGCAGTTCCATGCTGGCCTTGGTGTACTCGAGGTCGCCCACCGCGTCCTTGGTAGCGGCGATGTTGGGGTGCTGCGCCATCTCGCCGAGCGTCTCCGCCTCGATCAACCGGGCCGTGCGGCTGGGGATGTTGTAGATCATCACGGGAAGGTCGGTGGCGTCGGCGATGGCGAGGAAGTGGGCCAGCAGACCTGCCTGGCTGGGCCTCGAGTAGTAGGGGGTCACCGCCATCAGGCCGTCAACGCCGACCTCGGCCGCCTTCTTGGACATCTCGACCGAATGCCGGGTGTCGTAGGTGCCGGTTCCGGCGATCACCACCGCCCTGCCTCCCACGGCCTCCAGCACGGTGGAGTACAGGGCCAGCTTCTCCGCATCGGTCAAGGTGGGCGACTCGCCGGTGGTTCCGGTAACCAGCAGGCCGTCGTGCCCGTTCTCCACCAGGTGGACCGCCAGCCGGGCCATCCGGCCGTAGTCGACCGAACCGTCGCCGGCAAAAGGGGTGATCATGGCGGTGGTCAAGCCGGCAGTCAGAGCCAAGTTCCGTATCCTCTCGCGGGGGTCGGCCTGCAAGCCGTCCAGTCGATTGCCGCTCAGGGCCAATCATAGGAAACTACCACCACTCTCGGGGGTGCCGCTTCTGCTGCACTTCAGTATGTATGATACGTACGTGCCGAACAAGACGATCAGCGTGCCTGACGACGTTGTGCCGATCATCGACAACCTCGGCGTTCCGTTCTCGAGGTGGGTGACCGACCAGCTTCGCCGCCACTCAGCTCAGACGACGGCGACCTTCGCCCAACAGCTCTTGGCCGATGCAGCGCTCGCAGCCGGTGGGCCGCCGACCGCTGAGGACGCTCTCGCCACGGCCGAGCGGATGGAGCGATCGGCGCCGTGGTAGCGCGCGGCGCGGTGTACTGGATCGACCTCGACAGGCGCCGGCCCTGTGTGGTCGTCTCCTCCCCCGACGTCCTTGCAGTTGACGTCTGGCAGACCCACGTCGTGCCCCTGACATCAAACCTCGACAGGGCCGGCCTCGCCGGCAACGTGCTGCTCGAGTCGGCTGCGTCGGGCCTGCCCAGAGACTCTGTCGCGGTGCCGCTCGGGTTGGAGTTGGTCGACCGGTCATGGCTGACGGACTATGTAGGGCAAGTTCCCCGCGCCCTCACCGACGCCATTGACGACGGTCTGCGAGCCGTGCTGGGGCTGTAGGCCGGTCCCCCGGCACGCCGGGATCACCTTGAACCGCTAATCCCGGGCGGTGATCAGAGGCCCAGCAGGCCATCGAGGCCCACCGTGACCGGCTCCTCCAGCGAGGCAACCGACCGCAGCGCCAGGACTATCCCGGCGGCGAAGGAGGCGAGGTCGGTGGTGTCGTGGCGGATGGTCAGGTACTCGCCGACCCCGCCCAGGATCACCTCCTGATGGGCCACCAGGCCCGGGGACCGGATGGAATGGACGGGAATGCCCTCGACGTCGGCTCCCAGGGCACCGTCCGTCAACTCCCGGCCCCGGTCGGCCGGTGGAATGCCCACCTCCCGGCGGGCCCGTCCCATGCGGGCGGCAGTGTTGAGAGCGGTCCCGGAGGGTGCGTCGCGCTTGCGGTCGTGGTGCATCTCGATGATCTCCGCCGCCGCGAAGAGCGGCGCGGCCGTCTCCGCGAACCGCATCATCAGCACCGAGCCCAGGGAGAAGTTGGGGACCACCAGGCATCGCCGGTTGCTCCCCTCCCACTCGTCCCGGAGTCGGGCTATGCGGCCGGAGTCGTACCCCGAGGTCCCGATCACCACGTGCGCGCCGAAGGACCTCCAGCGGCTGACGTTGGAAGGGGCCACCCCCGGGTGGGTCAGCTCCAGGATCACGTCACACCCGCGCAGTTCCTCCGGGTTGCCCGAGCAGGTACCTCCCGGGAGCACCTCGCCGTCGTGGCCCGGTGCGTACAGGCCGCCCACCTCCAGATCCTCCAGCGCCCCGATGGCGGCCTGGGAGACGAGTCCCATCCTTCCGGGAGCGCCCGAGATACCGACCGAGATCACGACAGGTATCGCTCGAACTCGCCCGCCGGGAGCGGACCCACGGCGCCGACCACCCGGGGGCCGGCCAGGTTGCGGGCGGCCGTCTCCGCGATGTCCGTCCTGGTGATGGCCTCGACCCGGGCCAGGCGCTCGTCGAGGGGCAGATGGGGCAGGCCGAACAGCTGGTTGCGCCCCAGGCGGATCATCCGGGCGTTGGTGTCCTCCATCGAGAGGGCGAGGGCGCCCCGCATGTGCCCCTTGGCCCTGTCCAGTTCCGCGGCCGTCACGCCCTCGGAGGCCATCCGCTCGATCTCCTCGACGAGGATCTCCATGACGGTGTGGGCGTTGGCCGGCGTGGTGCCGACGTACACTCCCCAACCGCCCGTCTCGGCGAAGCGCATACCGAAGCTGTGGACCGCGTAGGCCAGGCCGCGTTCCTCGCGGATCTTCTGGAACAGGCGGGACGACATCCCGCCGCCCAGAATGTGATGCATCACGCCGTCCGCGATCCGACCCTCATCGGTGCGGTGGATCGACTCGCCACCGAATACCAGGTGGACCTGCTCGGTGTCCCGCTCCACCACACTCGCTCTCGGGCCCACCCGGAGCGCGGCCAGGTCATGGGTGGCGTCCTCCGCCTCCCAGGCGCCGAACCGGCGCTCCACCATCTCCACCACATCTCCGTGCTCCACATTGCCGGCCACCGCCACCAGCGCGGTCCGGGCGCCGTAGCGCCTCCGCCAGTAACCCCTCAGGTCCTCCGGGGTCATGCCACCGATCGACTCGCGGGTCCCCAGCACCGGTAGGCCCAGCGGATGCCCCTCGAACAGGGTCCGCATGAAGGCCTCCCCGGCGACGTCCGACGGGTCGTCCTCGTTCATGTTGATCTCCTCGATCACCACGTTGCGCTCGGAATCGATCTCGTCCGGTCGGAACGCGGGCCTCTGGAGCATCTCCGCCAGCAGGTCCATGCCGGTCGCCAACTCGCTGTCGAGCATGCGGGCCCAGAAACACGTGTACTCCTTGGAGGTGAAGGCGTTGCTCTGGGCGCCGATGGCGTCGAACGTCTCGGAGATGTAGCGGGCCGACAGCTCCTCGGTCCCCTTGAACAGGAGGTGTTCGAGGAAGTGGGCCGCCCCCGCCTCGCCGGGACGCTCGTCCCTGCTACCGGTGTCTATCCAGCAGCCCACCGCCACCGACCTGACTCCGGGGACCGGTTCGGTCGCGACCGTCAACCCCGTGGATGTCTGGGAAATCTCAACCTGCATGGGCCGGGATGCTACAGGCTCGGCGGGCCATCGAGTACTCGCCGCCCTGCCCGTACAATGGACGCCATGGACGAAGGAACGCCGGGCGCCGCCGGCCCGGCCACCTGCCACCGGCACCGTGACCGGGTCACCTACCTGCGCTGCTCGCGGTGCGGACGCCACATTTGCGGCGACTGTTCCCGGGATTCACCCGTGGGCCAGCGATGCCCGGAGTGCGCCGGCGCCACCACCCGCGTAGTGCCCGCCCGCAGCATCCGTTCCGGCATCACCCCGGCGGTGCTCGTGATCATGGTGATGACGGTGGCCGCCTACCTGGCCCAGCGCGCCAACGCCCGGTTCACCGTCGACTACGCCCACATAACTCCGGCGGTCAGCGCCGGGGAGTGGTGGCGGGTCATCACCGCCACCTTCCTGCACTCCGTCGGCAGCATCGTCCACATCCTCTTCAACATGTACGCCCTCTACGTGTTCGGACCGTACATCGAGCGGAGGGCCGGGACCATCCGCTTCGTGGGGCTCTATCTGGCCTCCGCGGTTGCGGGAGGAGTGGTCTTCCAGTACCTGTCGGAGGGCGCCGCCGTGGGGGCCTCGGGCGCCATCTTCGGACTCTTCGGCGCCGTCCTGGTGGGAACCTATCCGCTTCGCCACACGCCGGCCGGCGCCGCCCGTTTCCGCCAGCTCCTCCTCCTGCTGGCGATCAACCTCGCGCTGCCCCTCCTGGTCCGCGGGATCGCCTGGGAGGCCCACGTCGGCGGGCTGGTGGCCGGGATGCTGATCGTGTGGGCCTGGCAGCGGATACCCGCCGGTCCGAACGCCGACCTGATGCGGACCCTCGTGCCCTCGATAATCATCCTGGTGGGAGTGCTGGCCGTCCTCGTGGCCTGAACACCGGGTGGTCGCGTGCGTCCCGGACCTGCGACAATAGAGCTTTGTGACACTTCGAGATCGCTCGCTGCTGACCGAGATCCTCGCTCCGGAGGAACGCGCCATCGAGTCGGTGGTCGGCCGTTACCAGCGGGTGGCCGGCGCGGTGACCCGCGTCGCACGCACCGTGGCAGGCAGGGAGGAGTTGCGGGTGACGCTCGGTTCCACCAGCAGGGCATCCGAGCATGAGGTGGTGATCGACCCCGGACTCTTCCAGGCCGCGTACGGGCGCAGGGCCCCCGTCACCGCCGAGGAGACCGCCCTCGCCTCGGCGCTCCACGAGGTGATCCACCTGGTCTCCTCCGACTTCGACGAATGCCGGCCGATACCGGACCATTGGCTTCAGGACGACCGGCCCGGCCCGAAGGAGGGAGAGGAGTTCACCCTGCTCGAGGCCCTCGACCGGGCCGGCGGGCCCCCGGCCGAGGCTCTCTTCTTCGCCCTGGAGGACGCCCGCCAGGAGCGTCAGGGTCTGGAGGCCTATCCGGGCGCCCGCTCCGTTCTCGAGGACCTCTACCGGTCGTCACTCCGGGGGGCACTGGCAGGCCGCGGTCCCCTGGCCCGGTACACCATCGCCTGCTTCATGTCCGTGGGCGGGTACGCGCCTCCCGACCGCCTGGAACGGCTCCTCGATTCCCGTTCCGGGCCTGCCTGGGCGGATTCACGCGCCGTGCTCAACGAGGCATCGGTCGCCGCCCAGCCCTGGGACACCGGCGATCTGACCATGCAGCTCCTGGCCATCGCCAAGGCGCACGGCCTGATACAGCAGAGCGCGCCGGACGACCAACCGGTGGCTCGCCGGGAGCGTGAGCAGGCGGAGAAGGACGCCATGACCGACGGCCTGGACCGGGTCAGGCTCTTCTCTCCCGCCGTCCAGGACGCCGACCATTACAACGAGATCCGCCGGGGGGCGGAGGATCCCACCGGCCTCGACCTGAGGCCGGCCCGGATGGACCGGACCGCCGGTGAAGGAACGGACCAGTTGCTGATGGTCAGCCAGGCCCCGGTCATCTACCTCCCGAACGGCCAGAGCGGCAAGCTGGCCGTAGCGCGCGTTCCCGACTCCTTCCGCAATTTCTCCGACCGGGGACGAACCGCCCTCGTCAACGCCGCCCGCGACTGGAACGTCGACCAGCGACAGGTCGGGGGCGAGCTGCATCCCCTGTTCATCGCCAACCAGCGCCGCGGGCTGAGATCGGGCTTCGACGCCGGCGACCTCTCACCCCACGCCGCGCTGCTTCTGGGCGGCGGCCTCTACCAGCGGATGTTCGAGCGCCGGTCGGTCTCGACCCGCCGCTCCTACGCGGTCAGCGTGCTGGTGGACGGCTCGGCCTCCATGCTCCAGCCCCGCCGGCTGTCGGCCCCCCGCGACCGCCGGCCCTGGGGTCTGGCGGCCGCCATGCTCGGCGCCTGGACCCTGGCCGCCATGTGCAACGAACTCCGGGTGGACTTCGAGGTGGCCCTGTTCAACCGCGCCTTCGTCGCCCAGGTGGACGACACCGAGTGGACCTATTCCCGCCGCCGGGCAGCCGCCATCAGCGAACTGCGCCAGAGCCACGGGGCGGCGGCCGACCGCCTCACCTCCACGGTCAACCATTACGTACTGTCGGCCTTCCACGAACCTTGGCGGCGTTCCGACGACCTCCTGGCCGGACTGTTCTGGACGGCGGCCCATGCGAGCGAGGCCGGTGTCGAGGCGCGGCGCAACCCGCGCCGGACTCCGCCCGTGTCCCTGTTCGAGAAGGGCGCCAACGTGGACGAGCTGAACGTCACCTACGCGGCCGGGCGGCTGGTCAACCACGGCGCCCGGGTCCGGGTGCTGGTGGTGCTGGCCGACGGGATGACCAGGGGGTCGGTGGAGGCCCTGGCCCGGTCGGTGGAGGAAGTGGACGGGCGGGGCACTACGGTTCTGGGGATCGGCGTGGGAGACGATACGGTGGTTTCCGCCTACCGTCACCATCAGGTGATCTCCCGTCCGGACGATCTGGCCAACTCCATGGTGGCCGGAGTACGGATGGCGCTCCGGCGGGGCCTGGCCCTGGACGGGGAGGACACCTGGTGGATCCGGGCCGGACGCCAGCAAACCGCGAGCAGCCCCCTAATGCCGGAGTTACGCAGTGCCTGACCAACCCGCGAAAGTCACGTTCACCGACCCGACCGGAGACGGCCGGCCCATCACCCTGGACACGGTGGTGGTTCCCAGGACCGAGGTGCGGGACTACGAGCAGCGCATCAACAAGATCCCCGAGCCCGACCCCCACTACGTCGACGTCGGCATGCTGTATCGCTTCGCCCAGGTGGAGAAGATCCGCCGGGAGGAGCCCGAAGGCACCGTACCGCTCCACCTGGCCGTGCGGGGGCACATGGGGACCGGCAAGGATCACGACATCGAACAGTTCGCCGCCCTGCTGCGCCTCCCCTACTACCGGATCCCCCTGACCGGCGAGGTGCGCGACATCACCCTCATCGGTTCGGTGAAGCTCTACGGAGACGGCCTCGGCGGCACGGAGAGCCGCTGGGAGGACGGTGACATCACCCGGGCGCTGAGAGGAACCGCTCTGGTGAACCTGTCCGAGTTGAACGCCGCCGGGGCAGAGACCCTCTTCGCCCTGCACGGCCTGCTCGACCGTTACGCGGCGCTCGACCTCCCGACCGGCGAGACGGTACCGCTCAGGGATGATGTCCGCCTGTTCGGAACGATGAACCCGACCGACCTGCGTGACTACGCCGGCACCCAGACCCTCAACAAGGCATTCGCCGACCGGTGGGTCATCTGGGAGAAGGACTTTCCCGACATCTCCGAGATCGAGGCCATGCTGGACCGCCGCTACCCCTCGATGCGCGACGTATACGTGCGCCATATCAGCAGGCTGGCCACCGAGATCAACCGGTCGTTCCTCTCGACCGACCCGGGCACCCGGGTGGAGACCCCGATCAGCCTGCGCACGGTTCTCGACCGCCTTCCGGTGGGCCTGATGGTGTACGAGCGGTGGGAGGACCCGCTCCGCACCGCCTGGGAAGCCATGGTGCTCCCCCACATCGATGCCTACGACATCGACCACTACGAGACGGTCTGGGCGGCCTGCGTGCGCAAAGGACCATCCGACCCGCCGTTCGGCGGCTAGAGCGGTACTCGGGCCGGTGCCACGGTTCGCCGCGGTCGATATCGGCACCAACTCCACCCGGCTGCTGATCGCCGACGTCGGTCGCGACGGGATGGCCGACGTGGAGCGGATCGAGAAGGTGACCGGGTTGGGGCGGGACTCGACCCGATCAGGACGGTTGACACCGGAAGGGATCGGGCGGACAGTCCTGGTGCTGGCCGGATACGGGCGACGGATCGGATCGGCCGGCGTCACGGCCTCTCGGGCGGTCGCCACGGCCGCCACCCGTGATGCCGTCAACCGTGAGGAGTTCCTCGCCGCCGCCCGGCAGGCGCTGGGTTTCCGTCCCGACGTCATTGACGGCGAGGAGGAGGCCGATCTGTGCTTCCGGGGCGCCACCGCCCGGCATGGCGACCCGGGCCGGATGGTGGTGGTCGATATCGGCGGAGGGAGCACCGAGATCGTGACCGATGACGGCGGCGTCTCGGTGAACATCGGATCGATCCGGCTCACCGAACGATGCCTGCCCGCCCACCCGGCCGTTTCCGCACACCTCGCCGCGGCCCGCCGGACCGCCGCCGAAGCGATGCGGTCAGCGGGATTCGCCGGCCGGCCCGAGGCGCTGGGCACGGCCGGCACGTGGACGACTCTGGCGGCCATCCATCAGGGACTCGACCGCTTCGATGCGGCCCGCGTCGAGGGCGCAAGCCTGAGCCTGACCGACCTCGAGGGCATGGTGTCCTGGCTGGGCAGGCTCACGCTCGAAGAGAAGCGGGCCATCCCCGGCCTCGACCCGTTACGGGCGCCCGTGATCCTGGGCGGCGCCGTGGTCGCCGAGACCGCCCTCCAGGTGCTCGGCCTGGAGCAGATCACTGTCACCGGCTACGACATCCTCGACGGAGTGTGCCTGGCATTGGCGGAAGGTTGGCGCTGAGCGGTACGAGCTGAGACACCGCTAGCTTGGGAGACGAACATCGGAGGAAGCATGGCCCGATACAGCATGGGAGACCCGCGACTGGACGAGACGATCCGCGATCTCGTCGCTCGAGCCGGGGACGGCGAGAACCAGGATCTGATCGCCGAACTCATGACGACCGCCCTCAAGCTCCACCGGGATCGGGCCGACCGATGGGAGATCAAGCTCTTCAACAGCGCCCTGAAGGAGATGCGTTACTCCTCCAAGGTGTTCAGGTCCTACGCCGAGACCCCGAAGGTGACCATCTTCGGATCGGCGCGTACCGCGCCCGACCATCCCGACTACCTGCTGGCCCGTGACTTCGCCCGCCTCATGTGGGAGGACCGGGGATGGATGGTGGTGACGGGCGCCGGCCCCGGGATCATGGAGGCCGGAAACCGGGGCGCCGGCCGGGAGGGTTCCTTCGGCGTCAACATCCGGCTGCCGTTCGAGGCCGCGCCCAACTCCTACATATCCGGGTCGCGGCTGATCAACTTCAAGTACTTCTTCACCCGCAAGCTGGGTTTCGTGAAGGAGTCCCACGCCTTCGCCATCTTCCCGGGCGGCTTCGGCACCATGGACGAGGCCTTCGAGCTCCTCACGCTGATCCAGACCGGGAAGGCGCCCATCCAGCCGGTCGTGCTGATGGAGGCGGGCGATTCCTACTGGTCCTCGTGGCAGGCGTTCGTCAGCGAGCGCCTGGAAGGGCACGGGATGATCAGCCCCGCGGACGCCAACCTGTTCGTGCTCGCCCAGGACGCAGCCGCCGCGGCTGACGAGATCTGCCGTTTCTACGCCAACTATCACTCCCAGCGTTACGTGGACGGACGGCTGGTGCTCCGGCTACGACACGCCCCCACCAAGAGGCAGGTGGAAGACCTCAACGAGGAGTTCGCCGACGTCCTCGCTCGGGGACGGATCGAGGCCATCGGTCCCTCGGAAGCCGAGATCCGTGATGGAGACGCGCTCGACTGCGCCCGGCTGGCGATGTGGTTCGACCGGCGGAGCCTGGGACGCCTGCGCCTGCTGGTCGACCGGCTCAACAGCTACGTCTACGAGACCCCGGGGTTCGAGGGTCCACTACCCAGGCCGCACACGGCCTGAGGACGCCGGACCCGATCACGGATGGCCTGATCAAGCGACCGCACCGGTCGATCCCGGGTGCTTGGCTCCCTCTTCGGAAGAGGCCGGCCCAACCGCCGGCGGGCCGGAGGGAAGGGCGTCGCGGGCAGAACGATTGCGGATACGCGGTGGTAAACTTGGCACCATGCGGGAAGTATTGTCTGATCTCGTTGCCGAGCAACAACAGCTCGACCAGTTCCTCCAGAGGATCACCGTCAACAAGTGGAACATCCGGCTCCCCCACGACGAGTGGACCATCCGTGACACGATCTCCCATCTGGCTCATTTCCAGGAGTACGCCTACAACGCCGTAGCCGAGGACGGGGCCATGCTCGATGATCTTGACGAGTACGAGAGCGTCGACGACATGGCCGAGGTCGGTGTCGAGCGAGGGCGGCAGATGCGCCCCCAGGACGTGATCGAGTGGTGGCGGCTCGGCAGGGCACAGGTGGTTGACGCCATGAGCAGGGCCTCGGCCTCCGACCGCGTCCCCTGGGTGTACTCGGACATGTCCGCCAAGACCTTCGCCACCCTCCAACTGGCGGAAGTCTGGGCCCACGGCCTCGACATCTACGAGGCGATGGACGAGGAGCCCGAGGATACGGATCGCCTCCGCCATGTCATCTGGTTCGCCCACATGACCCTTCCATGGGCCTTCGACCTCGCCGGGTACGAGTACACGGAACCGGTCCGGATCGAGGGGATCGGACCAATGTACGCCAAGTACGTGGCCGGCCCCGAGGACACGGACCAGCTCATCCGCGGTCCGGCCGGGGAGATCTGCCGGGTAGCGGTCGGACGGCTCCATCCGGACGACGCCGAGAACGTCATCCTGAAGGGTGAGATGGCCGACATAGCCTTCCAGGAGATGCGCATCTTCTGATGGCCTCCCGCCAACTCATCGGGATGGTCCACGCCCTACCACTCCCCGGCTCGCCTTCCTACCTCCCGCCTACAGGGGCCATCGTGGAGCGCGCCGTAGAGGACGCGATCCTTCTCGAGGAGAGCGGTTTCGATGCGCTCCTGGTGGAGAACTACGGAGACGCCCCGTTCTTCGCCGATCGAGTGCCACCGATCACCGTGGCGTCCCTGGCCCGAGTGGTGGCCGCCGTCCGGGCCGCGGTGGACATTCCGGTAGGGGTCAACGTGCTGCGCAACGACGCCATCTCCGCCCTCTCGATCGCCGCCGCCTGCGATGCCCGGTTCATCCGGGTGAACGTCCTGTCGTCGATGATGTACACCGACCAGGGCCCGATCGTCGGCCAGGCGGCCCGTGTGGCCCGGCTGCGGGCGTCGCTGAACCCCGAGATCGAGGTGCTGGCCGACCTGTTCGTGAAGCACGCCACTCCCCCGCCCGGCCTCCGCATCGAGGACGCGGCATCCGATCTCCGGGATCGGGCAATGGCGGACGGCATCATCCTCTCCGGGCGCGGGACCGGCCTCCCGGCAGACGAGGACATGATCCACCAGGTCCGGCAGGCGGTTCCCGACACCAGGTTGCTGGTGGGATCCGGGGTCGACACGGAGTCCGTCGCCTCCGTGCTCCGCACCGCCGACGGCGTGATCGTGGGCACCGCCATCAAGGAGGAGGGCGATGTCCTCCGCCCCGTGGATCCGGCCCGGGCCAGGGCCCTGGTCCAGGCCGCCCGTTGCTCGGAAGGGAAGACCTCGTAGTCCGGCGCGATCCGAACTGTTGAATCCCCCGACGACTGAGCGATCCGGTCCGAGGGGGCGGCATCACTCGAGAGGTTCAGGTCGCTCCCACTCGTAGCCCTCCTCATACTCCTCCACGAGAGCCAACAGGTGCTTGACATAGCCCCGGACGCCGTGCCGGTCCGCGGCTATCTGGTAGTCCTCCATGTTGTCGTGATGGAAGTGGATATGTAGTTTCTCGGCGGCCGAGAACCCGTTGATCAGGGAGACATCACCGTATTCATCAGCCAGCGCCGTGGAGGCGTTCTTGTTGGCGCGATGCGAGTCACGTCTCCACCCGCGCTGGAGAGAGGCGGCGATGATCGCCTGGACGGTGGCACCGTAGAGTTTCTCGGCACCCTGGCGAGTGTCGCCCATCGCGAACTCAGCCTCTGCCTGCTCCAGGAAGACCA
>JAPPGU010000027.1 GCA_028821265.1 bacterium
CATGACTCCATTATCTCCCAACTAATCGAGTCTCCGAGAAAACCGGGGCGATTCACTCCGGAAAACTGGGTTATCACCTGAGTGTCCACCAAAGCGGGTCAACCTCACACCACCCTGATGACCGCGGTCGTCACCAACGAACTAGTAATCCAAGCCGCCACAGACCTGGGCCTAGACATCAAGTGACATGCCCCTAACCCCCAAAAAGGCTAACGATGGGAGCCGACACCAACCGGCTCCCATCAACACCCCACAGGGAACCAACCCACCCAACCCACCGACACGACCCACCACGCTCCTGTGAGGTATCCATGATCAACATAACGGGCGTGTCGAAGTCCTTCGAGAAGGACGGCCAGAAGATCGACGCGGTCAAGGACTTCTCACTCACGATCAACGACGGTGAGTTTGTAGCGCTCATCGGTCCGAGCGGGTGTGGCAAGTCGACCGTTCTCAACATGATCGCGGGATTGCTCGCACCTGAAGAGGGCGTCGTGGAGTACAACGGCGAACCGGTCACGGCTATCAACACCTCCGTCGGCTACATGACCCAGAAGGACTCGCTCCTCCCGTGGCGCACGACGGAGGGCAACATCTCGGCCCCGCTCGACATCCGGCGCGTCCCGAAGTCGCAGCGGGCCGCTCTGGTGTCGCAGGCCATCGAGAAAGTCAGGCTCGGGGGTTTCGAGCGTCATCACCCGGACGAGCTCTCAGGCGGCATGCGCAAACGGGTACTCCTCGCGAGGACGCTGATCTACGAGCCCGACACGCTGCTGATGGACGAGCCATTCGCGGCCCTGGACGCACTGCTCAAGCTCGTGATGCAAGAAGAACTGCTTCGAATCTGGAGTGAGGCGCGAAGCACCGTGGTGTATGTGACCCATGATCTGACCGAGGCGATCAGCATCGCCGACCGTATCGTGGTGTTCAGCAAGCGCCCCGGTCGGATAGTGCTCGACCTGCCGGTCGAACTCGAGCGTCCCCGAGACTTCGACACCATCCGAAGCTCACCCGAATTCCTGAAACTGTACAACAGGGTCTGGGCGACACTACGCCATGAAGTCGTCAGCCAGGAAGAAGCCAGCGGTGAAGGCCGCTGAAACACATTCGGATCGAGCCGCAGATGCTGTCGAGTAGGTCGGGAACCGCGTTCGCGCGCTTCCTGATCGTCGTCGGCATCGTCGGCGCCTGGGACCTCGCCGGCCGTTGGTTCATCGATCCGTTCCACATAAGCCGGCCCCTTGACGTTGCCGAGAGACTGTGGGAATGGGTGTCGACCGGCGAAATCGTCGAGCATGTCCTCACTACGATGTCTGAGCTTGTGTATGGCCTGGTCATCGGGGTCGTTCTAGGAGTGTTCGTCGCCTTGATACTGGGGTCCAGCCCGACCCTCGCTGCCGTGTTCAGTCCGTTCGTGACGGTGGCCTACAGTTTTCCCCAGTTGGCTCTGACCCCTCTCTACATCCTGTGGTTCGGTGTGTTTCTCATGCCCAAAGTCGTATTGATTTCCGTCGTCGTCTTCTTCCTCATGTTCTTCAATACGTTCGAAGGTGTGAAGAACGTCGAGGGCGACCTCATCGGAGCCATGCGCGTGATGGGAGCGAAGCGCCTGGACGTGTTCCGCATCGTGGTCGTACCGGCCAGCGCCGTCTTCCTGATCACGGGGCTGCGCCACGCGGTGCCATTCGCGCTGCGCGCGGCCGTGTTTGCCGAGTTCCTTGCCTCGGTGCGAGGGTTGGGCTTCCTCGCACTCGTATCTGCGCGCGCCTACAGCAGCGCAGGCCTCTTTGCCGCACTCGCGGTGCTGCTCGTCGTCGGTGTGGGGCTCAACGCACTCGTGAGCTGGTTGGAGCGTGTCGTGCTGCCGTGGCGTTCCGCCGGCGTCGATGTAGCCGCGGCGATGCAGCGATGATCGAGCGGGCCCCCATGTGGCGGATCCGTCTCTACCAGCTGATAGTGCTGGGCGTGTTCCTCGGCGGCTGGGAGTGGGTGTCAGATCGGTACATTCGAACCCTCTGGATCAGCAAGCCCTCCTTGATCGCGGAACGGACGCTCGAGTGGTTCTCCAGCGGGTTCATCTACCCGCATATCCTCGCAACTCTCCAGATCGCCGGGCTCGGCCTTCTCATCGGAACGGCCATCGGCGTGGTGTGCGGCATCATGCTCGGCCTGCAGCGATCGCTGTCACGTTTGCTCGACCCCATCCTCGGCGGGGCGTACACGATGCCCCGGATCGCCTTCCTCCCGGTGGTGCTCTTCTGGTTCGGATTCGGGTTCAGGCCGATGGTGGCACTCGTCGTCCTGATGACCTTCTTCGTGCTCTTCTACAACACGAGGGCGGGTGTCGAAAGTGTCAAAGGCGACCTGGTTGCAAGCATGCGCGTCATGGGGGCGACGCGTTTCCAGGTGATCCGGATGGTGATACTGCCGTCCATCGTTCCCTTCATCCTGGCGGCGATGATGATCGCGGCACCGTATGCGCTGGTCGGCGCGATAGTCGCCGAGATCTTCATCGGTAGCAAGGGACTCGGGTTCCTGATCGTCTCATCGACAGGGGGCCTCGACCTCACCGGCACGTTCACGACGTGCCTCGTGGTCACCGTCATCTCGCTGATCGCGACCCTCGTCATCGCCCGACACGGTCCCCGGTTGCTCGGACGGAGCCCGGAAACCATCGGTGGTGGTGCCGCCGCAGCCTTTTGAGCAGCCGGCGCGAACGAATCGGCTCGGTACGAGTCCTCCTCCCGGCGCTTGCGGTCACGATGGTCATGACCTTCCCGCCCTTTCTCGCCGGCGCGCTCGCATTTAGGATCCTCCCCGAGCTCGGGTTCGACACCGGCTCCCTCGGGATCGCCTTGGGCGGATTCTTCGGCCTGTCGGCCATCAGCTCGGTCACGATCGGCGGGCTTGCCGACCGGATCGGCTGGCCGGCCGCGATGCGGGTGTCATCGGCGATGAGCGCGGTGACGATGTTCGGAATAGCGGCACTCGCCCATTCCTGGCTCTCGTTCGCAGCGCTCATCTCGCTCGGAGGCCTCACCATGGCGATCGGCCAGCCTGCGGTGAATCTGGCCCTCGCCAGAGAAGTGCCGGCGAGCCGTCAGGGGTTCGTCTTCGGCATCAAACATTCGGCGATACCGGCTGCGGCCATGCTGAGCGGCCTTGCAGTGCCGCTGTTCGCTGTCAACGGCGATTGGCGAGGGGTGTTCGTCGGTGCGGGCGTGATCGCGGGCGGCGTGGCCCTGGCGGTGCCCGGATCGCAGCGCGCCTCCGCCGACGTGGCCTCGAGACGCTCATCCGGAAAGGTGGAACTGGAGATGCGGCCGCTCGTGTTCATGGCGGTCGGTGCATTTCTGGCAGCATCGGTGGCGTCGGCCCTCAGCGCGTTCCTGGTGATTTCCGTCGTCGACTCGGGTGTCAGCCCCGGAGCAGGTGGTTTGATCCTCGCCGCGGCAAGCGTCACGGGACTGGTAGTCCGGCTTCTGGCCGGTTGGTGGGCCGACGCTCGCAAGGCGGGCGGGCTCGGAGGGGTCGCATTGCTTCTTGTGGTCGGTTCCGCAGGCCTTGGAGCGCTCACAGGCACCGGGACTTGGATGCTCACGCTTGCGGCGATGCTCGCCTTCGGGGCAGGATGGGGCTGGAACGGGCTGTTCAACTACAGCGTTGTGAAGCACTTCCCGCGGGCTCCGGCGCGAGCCACGAGCGTTGCGCTCACGGGTACGTACATCGGTGCTTCGCTCGGCCCGATCGTGATGGGTCAGATCATCGAGATCTATTCCTTTCAGGCCGCCTGGCTGGCCGCCGCTGCGATGTCGAGCATCTCGGCGGTCGCCATGCTGGCGGCCCGATGGCAGCTGACCGGCATGAGCAAGGAGGGTGCGGCGGCGGTCGAAGTCGGTGCGGATCGGTCCGGCGCCGGAGGCTGACCGGCATCCTGCCAACCGCAACACTTGGCGCGACCTTCACCTGCCCGGTGTTGGAGTGGCAGGAGTCAATCGATGAAATTGACGTGCCTAATGTACGTAAGTGTGACGGGAACCATGAAGAATCAGGGCTAGCGCCCGATGCTTGGGGGGCAGGTGTCGAAGATTCGTTCCATGCGAGAGGCTGCGTCGCTCGTTCCTGATGGTGCGACCATCGGAATCGGTGGGCTTTCGATGAACAGCGCTCCCATGGGCTTTGTACGTGAACTGATTCGGAGCGATGCCCGGGACCTGACCGTGGTGTCGATCGTCGGGTCGATGGCGGTCGACTGGCTCGTAGCTTCGGGCAAGGTGAACAAAGTGGTCACCGGACTGGTCAGCTTCGAAGGCCTCGGTCTGGCTCCGAACTTCCGCAGAGCGGCCGAAGCAGGTGACATCGAGGTCGAGGAGTACTCGGAGCATCTTCTGATCTGCCGGCTCCAGGCGGCCGCGCACCGCCTCCCCTTTGTCCCGACCAAGGCCGGGATCGGTACCGATGTGCTCGCCTTGCACCCTGACACCACCCGCCTGGAGACCGATCGGGTAACGGGAGAGGCCTACGTAGCGTGTACACCGTTGCCGATCGACGTCGCCGTCGTTCATGCCCATGCTGCGGACGCCGACGGAAACACGCGTGTCGACCCGAAGCTCATCTGGATGGACTCCGACCTCGTGAGGGCCGCCGAGGCGACCGTCGTGACCGTGGAGGCGGTCGCACCGCGCAGGTCGTTCACGGATGCCCCGGAGCGCACTACCTACCCGCGCTTCATGATCGACGCCGTGGTTCACGCACCTTGGGGCGCCTACCCGACATCTAACTACCCGTCCTATACCCACCATGAAGACTTCATTCAGGAATACCTGGGTGCTTCGCGCCACCGCGACCGTTTTGCACGGTTCTGGAACGACCGGATCACCGCTCCGGACGACCAGGCAGGATTTCTCGAGGCCAACGGTGGCGCGGCGACGATCCTCGCGATCACGAGGAGGGCCTCGTGAGTCGCGAAATACCTGGAGCCGACTGCACGGTCGACGAGCTGATGGTCGTCACGCTTGCTCGCGAGTTCACCAACGACACGCGCGCCTTCAACGGCGCCGCGAGCTTCATACCGGTCTGCGCATACCGGCTGGCGCGCAAGACGCACGCACCCGGCCTCGTGTGGGCCGCCAGCTCGATCGCGATCGACGCCGATCCTCCCGCTATTCCGGAGTCCACCCTGTCGGACGCGCTCTGGGACGGCGCCACGATGCTATCCAACTCCCCGTTCGACTTCTGGGCCTACGCCCAAGGAGCTCGGTACAACACGTTCGCGTTTCGCGGGGCGCAGATCGACAGGTTCGGCAATGTCAACAACACGGTCATCGGCTCCTACGCCAACCCCAAGGTCCGTCTGCCTGGAGGAGGCGGGATGGCGGATCTCGGCGGCATGATCCCGAACGTGTACCTCTGGACGACGACGCACAATCCCCGCACGCTGGTCGAGAAGGTCGACTTCCGCAGCGGTCTCGGTTGGGGTGACGGCGGCGACCACCGTCGCCGGCTCGGCTTCGGCGGAGGTCCGCAGCTGTGCGTGACGGACCTGTGCGTAATGGACTTCCACCCTGACACCAAGGCGATGCGCCTCCGCTCGGTGCATCCCGGCGTCACCATCGGTGACATTCAGAGCGCAACGGGGTTCGAGGTGGCGATGCCCCGCGGCACGGTCGCAGAGACCGACCTACCGACTCCGGCCGAGTTGAGCATCCTACGTGACGTAGTCGATCCCACAGGCAGCCGGCTCCGCGAGTTCGCCTGAACACGACCGCAATCCGATGCGCGACCGCGGCACCGTGGTGGGTCTGTGGGGCGGCGGTGGGATATGGCGCCGCCAGCGGCGTCTGTGGCAAGGACTCGCTGACGAATGCGTACCCGCAGGGTACGTTGAGGAGGCAGGACGCAGCCAGAGGCGTTGATGGCGGTCCAGATCACGCCGCCCGCAACGCAGACCTACCACGAAAAACTACCAAACGTTTGGTAGATTGTTTGGAACATCGTTTCGGGCTGAAAGCAGCCGCATGACCGACTTATCACAAGGCGATCGGGGCGCGGGGTGAGGTCAGAGACGTTGGCCGGTTCCATCCTGTCGGACAAGGAACGCGGCGCCAAGTTGCGCCGCCAGATCGCGTACTGCCTCAGGAGTTCGTTCTACCGGAACTGCTTCGAAGCCGCAGGCGTGGATCCTGCGACGGTCCGGGGCGTCGACGACCTTGCGTCCCTGCCCTTGTTCGTGACACCGGATGTCCACCGGCAATCCCAGGAGAAGTCCCTCGAGGCACGCGGACACCCTTTCTCTGAATTCCTCTGCGCCGACCCGGAAGAGATCGTGGCGCTCAGCTCCACCTCGGGGACGACGGGTTCTCCCACGTTCTATCCCTTCACAAGGCGCGATGTTGAGATAACCGACTTGCTCTGGCAGAGAGCACTGGGCTTCGTCGGGGTTCGACCCGGCGATCGAGTACTTCTGGGGTTCGGCCTTTCGATGTACCTGGCCGGCCTCCCGCTGGTGCGAGCACTCGAGCGGATGGGCGCGCTGCCGATCGCGATCGGTGCCGAGGCCGGCGCCGAGAGACTGTTGGGGCTTCTGAAGCTGACCCGCCCCAGGGTGCTCGCCTGCACCCCGAGCTACGCCGAGCACTTGATGGAGCGCGTGCCGGAGGCGCTGGGAATGGATGCTGCCGACTTGGGGATCGAGTTGATTGTTTGTGCAGGGGAGCCGGGAGCGGGCCTGCCTGAGGTGCGGTCGAGGTTGGAGAGTGGCTGGGGCGGGAGAGTCTTCGACCTACTCGGCGGCGCCCATGGAATCATGATGGCGTCGGCTCCAACCGACGAATACCACGGCATGTACGTACTGGGAGATGATTTTTCGGTCTCGACGCAATTGGTCGATCCGGCCACCCGGGAGCCCGTCGAAGAAGCCGACGGCGCGATCGGTGAGCGGGTCAAAACGTCCCTCGAATGGGGAGGTACCCCTCCTCTGAGGTACTCGGTCGGAGATGTGTATGAGGTATTCACCGCACCTGCCCCGGAAGGACCCATCGGGGGGAAGCGAATCAAAGTGCTCGGGCGTGTCGACGACCTTCTGATCGTAAAAGGGGTAAAGCTCTATCCGGCCGCCGTGAAGGACCTGGTCAGCAGCTTCGTCCCTGAGGTCAGCGGCGAGCTCCGGATAGTGCTCGACGGCCCCCCACCTCGTGTGACACCCCCTTTGCGCGTGAAGGTCGAGTCGCCGGTCGCTGGCGACGCCGAAGCAGCGGCTCACCTGGCCGACCGGATTAGCCTGGCAATGCATCATCGGCTCACCGTCCGTCCCCGTGTCGAGTTCGTAGCGGTGGGCTCGTTGCCGCGAAGCACCCACAAGCAGAAGCTTCTAGAGATCCAGACAGAGAAGTCGAGTCCCCAACCATGAGTGGTGCCATTGACGCCTGGTGTAATTTCTTCACCGAAGAAGGCATCAGGATCGTTTTTACCGAGAACCCTGAGGTGTCCTTCATGATGGGCGACCAGTGGGGAAGGCACGACCTCATGGTCGGTTACGAGCCTGAGCAGTTCATAGAACAGAAGATGGACCCGGCAGGTGTCGAGAGGGTGGTCGTTCCAGCACTTCAGCAGTATCTCTATCGAGACCGTCAGCTCGTGCGCGTCCCGTGGGGGTCTGTCGCCCGAGTCGTCGAGCGATTCCCCGATCGGATTTCAGGGCTCTACGGAATCGACCCCTTCTCCGGGATGAAGGGCGTCAGAGAACTCGAGTTGGCGGTCACGCAATACGGCTTCGTCGGCGGGCACGTGCATCCGTATGGATTCGACACGCCGATCAATGACGCCCGGTTCTATCCCTTCTATGCCAAGTGCGCCGAGCTCGGGGTGCCGGTCGAGCTCCAGACCGGTCACTCTGCCGAGTTCATGCCTTCCAAGCACGGGCACCCCCTACTCCTCGATGACGTCGCGATCTACTTCCCGGAGTTGAAGCTGGTGGGCGCCCATCAGGCTTGGCCATGGTGCGAGGTGATGGTCGCGATGGCATGGAAACACCCCAACGTCTACGTTGCCATGTCGGGCCATGCTCCCAAATACTGGGACCGCTCCCTCGTGCATTTCCTGAACAGCAGGGGCCAGAGCAAGGTGATGTGGGGCACGGACTATCCCCTCATCCAACATGGGGAGTCCCTGCGTCAGGTCGACGAGCTCGGCCTGAAGCCGGGCGCGAAGCAGAAGTTGTTGCACGACACCGCCGCTGAGGTGTTCGGTCTCGGCGGAAGCTGACGGCTCTCGCGTGGAGTTCTTACGGATCGCAAGGGACAACCGGGTGGCGATCGTCACTATCGACAAGCCCCCGGCCAACACCCTCGACTTCGCGCTTTACGACGAGATCACGTCTTTGGTCGGCCGACTCGAAGAAGATGACAGCGTCAGAGCGGTCGTAGTCGCCTCAGCCCATCCAAAGCTCTTCATCTCCGGCGCCGACATCAAGGACATGGAGAGCTACGACCGCTCCCCCGGTCCGATGACCGAGCGGGTTCACAAGGCTCAGAGCACGTTCTTGCGGCTTCAGCGCCTCGCAAAGCCAACCGTGGGAGCGATCACAGGCCATGCCCTCGGCGGTGGCTGCGAGTTCGCGCTGTGCCTGGACTTCCGGGTCATGATGCGCGGCGGGCCGACCATCGGACTTCCCGAGGTCAACCTCGGTTTGGTTCCGGGAGGCGGCGGCACCCAGCGGCTCTCCAGGCTCGTCGGCCGCGGTAAGGCTCTGGAGCTGCTTATGCTCGGATCCCGACTCGACGCCGACGAGGCCCTCGCCGCCGGGCTGGTGACGGCGGTGGGCAGCGACTCCGAAGACACCGTGGGTCAGGCTCGTCAGCTTGCAGCCCGGCTCGCCGACCAGGCGCCCCTTGCCGTCCGGCTAATAAAGCAGGCCGTGAACGAGGGTCTTGACCGCGATCTCGATCGCGGTCTCCAATTGGAGAGAACGGCCGTCGTGACGGCGTTGCTCTCCGACGACAGCCGTGAGGGCGTCGCCGCCTTCCTGGAGAAGCGACCGCCCCGCTTCGAAGGTCGTTGAATGGGATGAGCCGGCCGATGACGCTTGACGACCTGGAGCGACTGGTGGGTGTCGAGTTTCCTGCTGGGGAGTTCACCATCGAGGGGTACGAGCACTGGCTGACGACCGATGCCATCGGCTCACCGACTCTCCCCGCCGGTGTGGCCCACCCGATGTACGCCTACTACGCCGCGCTCGGCGGCATGGGACTCACGTTGGACGAACTGTTCGCGATGGTCGGGTCGTCCGCGGCCGACGGCCCGATGTTCGGCGAAGCCGGACTCGAGTTCCGAGAAATGATGCGCGTCGGCGAGACGTACCGCGTCGAAGGCGGTATCACCGGTGCGGCTCGCAAGACGGGCAGGCGAGCGGGCGTGTTCGACATTGTCTCGTTCGAGCTTCGCGTGGTCGACTCGTCCGGCGCCGTGGCCGCGGTGTCGACCAACTCGTTCGTCTTCCCGAGGAGGGCGGCGTGAGAGTATCCGCGGGCACGGAGCTTCCCGTGTTCGAGATCGAGGTCCGGGCTGCCGGTATGAAGACCATGGCCGTCCTGCTGCGCGACCCGAACCCGATCCACTTCGATCCTGCGGCGGTGGCCGCCCTCGGCATGGGGGATCGAGTGATCAACCAGGGTCCGACCAACATGGCATACGTCGTGAACATGCTGGTGGCCTGGGCCGGCGACCCGGCACGGATCCGGGCTCTGAAGGTTCGTTTTCTCGACAACGTCCGTGGGGGCGATCGTGTCGTCGCCGGCGGCGTCGTGACGTCGGTGGCCGGGGACGGGCGACACCAGACCGCGGAGTGCGACGTGTGGCTCGACGTAGCAGGTGGGCCCCGGGCGCTGGCAGGGTCGGCGACCGTCGCCCTCGAGGCCGACGAAGCCGCCGGAGAGACACCTCCAAAGTGAGTGAGTCCGACAGTTTCCGGGTGATGGCGCCGGATTACCATTCCGCCCGGCCGGCGTAGCGAGGGAGATCCATTGGGGCGTGTCGCCATCGTCGGTGTCGGCCAGAGCGTTCATGCTCGAGACCGCCATGACGTCGCTTACGCCGAACTGCTGCTCGAGGCCATTGACGAGGCGCTCGACGACGCCGGTATCGGACTCTCCGATGTCGACAATGCGGTCACGGCGAGCCTCGATTTCTACGATGGGCGGACCATCGCCAACATGGCCGTCGCCGATGTCGTCGGCTCCTATCTGAAACCGGAGAGCCGAGTTTGCTCGGACGGAATCGGCGCTCTCCTTTACGGGTGGGCTCGCATAGCCGACGGCTACCACCGGGTCGGGTTGGTGACCGCCCACTGCAAGGAGTCGGAAGGCAATCTCGCCACCATCGAAGGCGCCGCCTTCGATCCCTTCGTCCAGCGGCGCCTCGGAGCAGACGCCGATGTCGTCGCCGGTCTGGGCGCTCGGCAGATCTACGCCTCCGGGGCGTTCGCTCCCACGGATGCCGCCGCCCTGGTCGTAGCGGCGCGGGCGGCGAGCGCGGTCAATCCCAAGGTGACGACCCTCGAATCCATGACGATCGCCGAAGTCCTGGACGCGCCGCGGTCGGCGACTCCCCTGGGTGTTTTCGATCGAGCGCCGAACCGTGACGGATCATGCGCCGTGATCATCGCCGCCGAAGAGGTGGCGAGGGACCTCTCCGACCACCCGGTGTGGATCGCTGGCGTCGGAACCGCGACGGGCAAGTACTGGGCTGACCGGCATCCCGGCGATCTGAGCGCCCTCGACCGGGCCCGGGACAGTGCGGTGGCTATGACCGGTTGGGGCACGGATGTCCCTGATGTGTTCGAGGTCTCGGCTCAATACGCCCACCAACTGTGCCAGTTCGCAACGCGTCTCGGCGCCGAGCTGGCCGAAGCGGGAGGAACCCTGAATCCATCGGGTGGCTGGCACGGCGGCAACCCCGTGACGGTCTCGGGGCTCTCGAGGGTGACCGAGTGCGTGCACCAGCTTCGAGGCGAGGCGGGCCCGAGGCAACATCACGATGCGCAACGCGCACTCGCTCACGGCGTGGCCGGCCTCGGCGCGCAGTCTCATTTCGTCGCGGCCCTCGAAGCGGGGAATTGATGGGTAGGAACGCCGCGATCGTTGCCGCCGGCCAGACCGACCACGTGTCGAGACGTCTCGACGTGTCGATACCCGAGATGGTCAGGGAGGCTGTCGATCGCTGCCTGGGATCGAAAGACCTGAACCCGGGCCAGGTCGATGCGGTCGTCGTCGGCAACATGGAGCTGTTCGAGGGAATCAACTTTCCCGAGCTGTGGATGGCATCCGCCATCGGCGCAGCGGGCAAACCACTCTTCAAACTCAACAACGGGGGAACGGTCGGGGCCAGCGTCGCCGTCGCGGCGGCTCACCTCGTCGCTTCCGGACTCTACGACGTGGTACTGGGTATCGGTTACGAGAAGCAGTCCGAGGGTGAGACCCAGTCGGCGATAACCACCGTCGGCGATCCTGCGTGGGAGCGGTCGGTGATGGCGGGAGCCATCGGAAACTTCGGCGTGATGGCCTCGACGTACGTCGCCGAGAGCGGCGTCACCGCCGAGCAGGCCGCCAAGGTGACGGTGAAGGCCCGTCGCAATGCCTGTCTCAACCCTCATGCGCATCTACAGAGCCCCGACATCACGGTGGAGGAGGTGCTCGCGTCCCGCATGCTCGCGGCGCCGTTGCGGCTGCTCGACATGTGCCCGAGCAGCGACGGCGCTTGCGCTGTGGTGATGGCCGCACCCGACCGCGCCCGTGAGATGACGCCGAGACCGGCGTGGGTCGCCGCCACCGAGACGGCCCACGACACGCAGTTCATGGGCGATTCACCCAAGCGCCTGGCACGGATGCGCAGCCTCATCGCCGCCTCCGACTCCGTTTACTCGAAGGCCGGCATCGTCGATCCCCGGGCCGAGCTCGACGTCGCCGAGGTCTATGAACCGGCCAGTTATGCGGAGCTGGCGATGTACGAGAGTCTGCGCTTCTGCGATTGGGGTGAGGGTGGGTCCCTTGTCGACGAGGGAGTCACCCTCATGGACGGTGAACTCCCGGTCAACCCGTCCGGTGGCGTGCTCTCCACCAACCCGGTCGGCGCCACCGCCCTGATCCGTGTCGCGGAGGCTGCTCTCCAGGTCATGGGCGAGGCAGGAGATCATCAGATTCCCGGGGTCGAGACCGCCCTGGCCACCGGCTACGGGGGCAACGCATGGACCGAGGCTGTCATCCTGAAGGGGTCGGCGCCGTGAGCACGACCCCGCCGATCGACTCCGCCCTGAGGCTCGAGTACGTGGCGGACTTCGAGTACTCGTACGCGGCCGGAAAGTTCGCGTCGCGATTCATGGACGCCCTCCGGAACGAGGCAAGGATCCAGGGAACGAGGTGCGGTGTCTGCGACAAGGTCCTGGTGCCTCCCCGGCCAGTATGCGGCCTTTGCTTGGAACGAACGGCGGAATGGGTAGACGTCGGACCGGGCGGGGTGATCACCGGCTACACCGTGGTCGAGGTGCCTTTCATCGATCCGATGACCGGCATCAAGCGGCCGATTCCCTACGGCTTTGCATTCGTTCGCCTCGACGGAGCCGACACGAACATCTATCACTTCCTCGAGGAAAGCCGGCACGACAAGATCTCGATCGGAATGCGCATCACGGCCGTGTTCAAGCCGGCCCCCGAACGCGACGGGACCCTGGCCGACATTATCCACTTCCGTGCCGAGGGGCCGGCAGCCGATGAGTGAGCCGACGGTTCTGCATCAGAAGATCAACCTGCCGTATCGGTATACGGCCGGCGACTTTCACAAGGCGTTTCTCTACGGGCTGGCCGACCGGCGGATAGTGGGGTCCCGCTGCCCGGCGTGCCTCACGGTGGCGGTTCCGGCCCGGCCGTTCTGTCCGGAATGCTCAGCGCACAGCGGGGAGACGATGGACATGAAACCGCAGGGGACACTCGAAACCTGGTCGACGGCGACGATCCGAGGAGTCACGCGAACCTACGGCTTGATCCGGATCGGGGGCGCTGACACCCTGATGCTCCACATCGTCGACGCCGAGCCGTCAGCCCTTGAGGTGGGCATGGAGCTGGTTCCAAGATGGTCTCCCGAGCCGGTACCCGAGATCACGGCGATCGCAGCCTTTGTCCCGGCCTGAGATGTCGGCACCAAACAACCGTTTGGTAGCCTCGTCGGGTGGCCCCGAACCCGAAACTCGTCGATGCATTCCGAGCCGCCGAGACGGTCCAGGACGGCGACACGTTGTATTTCGGCGGGACCGTTCTCGACCGCAAGCCGATGGAGTTGACCCGGGCGCTGATCAGAGCCGGGAGGCGGGATCTCGACGTGGTCACCTTCGCCGGATCCCTCGAGATAGAACTCCTGGTCGCCGCCGGCAGCGTCCGCAGCGTTGCCGCCGCCTACGTAGGGCTCGGTCGATTCGGTCCGGCGCCGCGGTACGTCGCGGGTGTCAAGGCCGGAGGGTTCGATGATCTCGAATACTCCGAGTGGAGCCTTCTCGGGCGGCTTCGAGCTGCATCGATGGGCATACCGTTCCTGCCGACCAGGGCTGGAACCGGCAGCGAGACGCTCGCCATCCACGATTTCGCCTCGGTAGCCGACCCCTATTCCGGTGACACCTATGTCGCTCTCCCGCCGCTTCAACCCGACATCGCGCTGCTTCACGCCTGGCGAGCCAGCCCCAGCGGGCACGTGCAGATGGCTTCTCCCCCCCAACACCTGTGGGACATCGATGTGCTGGCGGCGCGGGCCGCCGATCGCGTCATCGTCGGCGTCGACCAGATCGTGTCCGAGGAGGCGATCGCGTCGATCCCGGAGCGCACCCGTCTCTTCGGGTTCGAAGTGGACATGGTCGTCGTGCTTCCGGGGGGTAGTTGGCCGACGAGCTCGCCACCGGAGCATGATGTCGACGAGGGTGCGATCGGCGCGTACGTGTCGTCGGGTGGGGAACCGGGGACTCTCGACTCTGCGCGGCCATCGTGACTGCCTCGAGGGGCGAGATCGCGGACCTGATGGTTGTCGCGCTCGCCCGGATGGTCGTGGCCGGCGATGTCGTCGGGGTAGGACTCGGGACTCCGATCGCCCTCGCCGCAGCCCTGGTCGCCAGGCACACGACACGACATGGCGTACACGTACTCGCCGGCGGGGCGCTGGACGTGAGCGGCGGCGTGGAATCCCACCTGCGCCATTCCCGAGACCAGCGCGGCCTCACTCCCGGCTTCGTGCCTCATCTCGACTCGATGGATATGGCCGAGCGCCAGGCGATGACCCTGCAATTCTTGCGCCCGGCTCAGGTCGACCGGTTCGGAAACCTGAACACGAGTCGGATCGGAGTTCGCTCGGCCCCGACGGCTCGGTTCAGCGGCGGCCTGGCCACAGCGGATGTGCCGGCGCTACTGCCGCGGGTGATCGCCTACCACCCTGATCACCGGCCTCGCTCGTTGCCCGCCCAGGTGGATTGGATCACCGGCAGCGGTCACGGATGGGCCGGCAACACCCGGAAAGCTGCCGGGACGGTCGCCGTGGTCACTGACCTCGCCGTCATCGAGTTCGTCGAGAGACGTGGCCGGGTAGAGTCGATCCATCCATGGAGCGATGCCTCGACGGTGGGCGAGAACACCGGCTTCGAACTCTCGCTGCCCGAGGATGCACCGCCAACGCCGGAGCCGACCCCTGATGAATTGGAAGCGCTGGATCTGGTCGATCCACGCCGCAGACGTGACGAAGAGGTCCCCGATCCACCAGGTCGAGACAGAAGGGTGACATCGTGACCGACACCGCGCCGGCCTCGGGTCGGCGGAGGCGGGATTCCGTAGATCGACGGAAGGAGATCATCGACGCGGCTGCAGCCATCTTTTCCGAGAAGGGTTATGCAGCGACGTCGATCCGGGACGTGGCCGAAGCCGTCGACATCCTCAAAGGCTCGCTGTATTACTACGTGAAGTCGAAGGAAGAACTGCTTTTTGAGGTGATCCAGGAGGTCCACCAGGGGGGGCTGGCCAACCTCGAAGGTGGCAGACGCGACGGCAGCGCCCTCGATCGCATCCGGTCGTTCGTCGAGCGGCACATCACCTATAACGCTCGCAATCTTGCCAAGATGACCGTCTTTCTCCACGACTTTCGATCGCTCGGCCCCGAACTCCGAGCTGAGATCATCGAGGCGCGCGATGTCTACGACCGCCACCTGCGAGCGCTCATCGCAGCGGGTCAGGCCGAGGGAAGCGTTCGTGCGACGATCGACCCCCGGCTCGCGTCGTTCTCGATTCTCGGATCTATCAACTGGACCTACCAGTGGTATCGACCTGAAGGTCCGAACACGATCGAGGAGATCGCCTCCGAGTTTGCGGACATGGCGGTGAACAGCGTTCGTAGCCCCGGCTGGACCGGCAAAGCCTGAATGGCCCATGGTGCGGACCCTCTCCTCTCCGGCAGCAGTTGCCGAGTTGGTCCCGCCGGGCGCGACCGTCGCCGTCGGGGGCACCGGACTTAACCGAAAGCCGATGGCCCTCCTGAAAGGGATCGTGGCCGGAGGAATCCGTGACCTCGACATCGTGAGCTTTCTCGGCAGCGTCGACGTCGAATACCTGCTCGCTTCCGGCGCAGTAGCGGATCTTCACTCCGCCGGGGTTTCTCTCGACGCATTCGGCCTGGCGCCCGCATTCCGCGCCGCCCGGCAGCGGCAAACCGTCCGGTTCATCGAATGGTCCGAGGCGTCGATGGTTACGGCCGTCGAAGCCTCGGCACGCGGGCTGCCGTCCATGCCTTGTTCCACCGCGCCCGGCTCGGACGTCGTGAAGCACAACCCGTCGCTGGGCGTTTACAACGATCCACCAACCGGCATACCGACCGTGTTCGCCACGGCTCTCGCGATCGACATAGCCCTGATCCACGCCCCGGCAGCCGATGCCCACGGAAATGTCTACGTCGACGGGGACCTCGGACTCGATGGCCTGCTCGCCCGCGCCGCGAAGACCACGATCGTTTCCTTCGAGCGGCAGGCTCCCGCCGATCCTCCGCTTGCGGCGATTTCCCGGCTATGGATCGACGCGGTCGTGCCGGCGGCCGGCGGGTCCTGGCCGACCGAATGCCACCCCGACGCCCTAGTGGACCTCGGGGCCGTCGCCGCGTGGGCCCGGTCAAAGGACCTATTGCCGGAGATGCTGGAGAAGGCCTCGTGAGCACGCTCGGAGATCTGTTCACCACAGTGCTCGCTCGCGAGTTCGCCGCAGCTGCGGCCGATGACGGTGTTCGGGTCATCGCCGTCACGACCACGGCAAGCCTCGTCGCCGCGCTGGCGGCCCGGCGTTTGGGGGCCGCTGAGCTCGCCATCGCACCGGGCTTCGGGACGCTCGACGGCGCGCCGCGGCCTGCGCTCTCTCTCGGTGAGACGGCCATGCGGGCCGGTGCCTCGCCGCGGGGACCGGTCAGCGACACGTTCGTGGCCGTGGCTCGCGGTCTGATCGGCGTCGTCGTGACCCCTGGCCAGCTCGACAGCCGAGGGGCCACCAACCTCTCTCACATCGCCGGCACCCATGCCGCTCCACGAGTTGCCTTGCCGGGGAGCCGCGGCCTGCCGGACAACAACGACTCGCCTTCACGTGTCTGGTACCTAGTCCCCGACCATGCCGCCCGCACCCTCGTCGACCGGGTCGACTTCGTCTCGGGGCCTCCGCCCTCCCCGCAGCGGATCCGCAGGCTCATCACGCGGCTCGGCGTGTTCACGCTCGACTCGCACCATGGGTGGAAGGCCGACTCTCTCTTCCCCGATGTCGGGGCGGCTGACGTGGCAGCATCCGGCGGGTTCCCCATACGGGTGGCCCCGGGTGTTCCGACCGTAGCCCACCCGACACCGGCCGAGCTCGAGGCACTTGCCTCCGTGGATCCCGACGACCTTCGGTCGATCGAGTTCGACGGAGCCGACGGCGCCCGGCGCGCCCGGAGGGTTGTCGCCGGAGAGCGCCGGAGCCTTTGACTCGACGCGACGCGATGCGTCTGCGGAGCCGGCGCCGTACCCACCGCGAGAAATCCATCGTCTCGTGTGCGTACTGTCCGGACCGCCCGGTGGGATATCCTCGGGGCGACGTCGGTCGCAAGGGTCAGCCATGAATACACACCGATTGATCGAGATGCTCGGTCCGGCAGCCTGGGCCGAAGGACTGGTCGCGGGATCACCTAAGTTTGCCGAAGGCCTGGCGAGTGCGGCCGACGTGATCCATACCGACGGAGCCCTGCCGGCCCGGGACAAGGCCCTTTGTGCCGCCGTGATAGGTGCCGTGAAACGGCTTCCCGAGGTGACTTCCAAGTACCTGACCATTGCGATGGACCGCGGTATGACACCCGATGAGGTCCACGGGGCTGCACTCAACGTGCTGATATCACGCGGAATTCCGGGCTACCAAGCCTTGACCGAGGCTCTAGCGGCGATAAGTGACGTCGGTGTGAGCCCTGGACCGCCTTTCGAGACCGAGGTCTCGATGGACGAACTCCTTGACTACTACCGGGGGCTCTACGGTGAGGTTCCCGCCAATGTCGCCCTGGGTGCTCAGCATGCTCCCGGAGTCGTAATCGCTTATTACCTCATGCGTCAGGCGGCTCTGGAGGAGTCTCCGCTCGAAAACCGGTTGGCGGATCTCATGCTCTGTGCAATAAACGCGGCCGAGTTCCGCGACGATTTCGTAGAGATCCATGCCCGCTTCGCCCTCAAGGGCGGCGCGACGCCGGGCCAGCTCACCGAAGCGGTGGCCTGCGCCATACCGTTCGCCGGCGTCGCGGCATGGTTGGCGGGCGCGAACGGCCTGATCGCAGCACTGGAGAATCCATAGTGCCACCGCGGACCGCGAGTGACTTCTCCGGGCGGCCAGGGACCGCCGTGGTTACGGGCGGCTCGGGAGGCATCGGCTCGGCCGTGTGCACGCTGCTGGCGTCGCGCGGCAGCGACATTGCCTTCACGTACGGCCGGAACGAGGCGGCTGCTGCAGAGGTCGCTGCGGCCGTCGAGGCTGCCGGCTCGAGGGTCACGGTCGGCCAGGTGGACGTCACCGATGCCGACGCCGTCAAGGATTTCGTCGACTCGGCTGCGGAACTCCACGGTGGCATCCACACTGCGGTTTCCGCAGCGGGGCCGTACGTTCCGATGCGATACGTCAGCCAGATCGATCCTCAGCTATTCCGAGAGAAGGTGGACGTCGACCTCTTCGGAGCATTCCATCTGGTCTGGGCCGCGCTGCCCCACGTTCGCGAGTCGTCGGGATCGTTCGTCGCCGTCACGTCGATGGCCGTGCGACGGTATCCGGTCAAAGACTCGCTATCGGCGATTCCCAAGGGGGCGGTGGAGGCCCTCATCCGGGCGATAGCAGCCGAAGAAGGTCGGTTCGGGGTCCGCGCAAATGCTGTCGGCCCCGGTTTGATGGCGTCCGGCATGTATCACGAGCTCGTCGCCCGGGGCGACTTCACCGAGGAGATGCTCGCCGACGCCTCCGGGAACATTGCCTTGGGCAGGCCGGGTACGGCTGACGACGTGGCCCGGGCTGTCTGCTTCCTCGCCTCCGATGAGGCGGCGTACATCACCGGGAAAGTACTGGACGTCGACGGCGGCTACAAGATCTGACGCTCGGCGGTGATTACGGGACCGCTGACCGACGCCCTTCGATGCCTACGAGTTAGTCGCCGGCGAATTCGATGAGGAGCCGGCAGTGGTCGCTTGGCCCCCACTCTTCGACTTCGTTGAGGGCGCGCACGGTGATGCCGTTGTGGAAGCCCTGTGAGGCGAACACCCAGTCGAGTTGACTCGTGGCGGTTGCTGGAGTTTGGCTCGTGGTGTGATAGGTGGGCACGTTGCGGGTGTCGGCCGGGAGGTCATCGGGGGTCGGGTCTGCTTTCCGGCCTTCCGCGTAAAGCATTTCGAGGCCGAGCACATCCATCCTGTCGGTCACTGTACGTTCTCGCAGTACGAACGGGTCGTCGTCCTTGCCGCTGAACGCCATGTTGAGATCACCGGCGGCCAGGATGCGATGCGTGCTGGGGTCCGTGCCTCCGATGAACGCCGACAGGTCCGAGATGATCCGATGTGCCGATCCGTCGGGATAGCCGACTCGCCAGCGGCTCTTGGTCGATGGGTGTGGGCTCATCCAGCGGGCGTACATGGACACCGCGATGAACGGGGCGGCATCTCGGGGAATCACGCGTGCCGCGGCAATCGTGCCGATCCCGCTGACCGCGATCTCGTCCTCGGCTGTCATGCTGATCGGGCTGACCTGCTTGAACCACTCGACCTCGACCCGGTCCGACAGCTTTACCACCTTCGGCCACCGCTCCAACAGCCACCGGAACCGATCTCCGTACCACTCCGAGTTCCAATAGTGGGAGTCCCAGTGCTCGCGCGGGCCTGTGTCCACCTTCGAGGCTACGTCAGGGGGGTAGTTGCCTGCTTCCTGCAAAAGGGCTACGTCAGCGTCCATCTGCGCCAACTCACGCCACGCGTTGTGGCGCTTGGCGATGTTCCAACACACGACGGTCGTACCCACCTCAGCCTCCTAGCGCCGTTGAGGATCTATTCGGCCACGACCCTATCCACCGGGTGTGACAGGGCAGCCTCGCCGCCGGCTCGTCGGGGACGCCTCCAGCCGCTGAGAGTCTTGGCGATCTCCTCCAGATCTCCCACCACGGAATCGAGGACTGCGCCGTATTCCACCCCGACAGGCAGCGTGAACCCATGATTCTGATCGCCGAGCTTCGCCTTCACCGAAGACGCATACCTACTGGAGAAAGTGAGCCACAGTGGGGTCTCCTTCTGCCGGACCCAGAGCCCATAGTGGACACCGAACCAAGCCGGGATCCAAGCGTCATCCTTCCCGATCCTGAGCCATCGACCGTATCCGTGGACCTGCGGAACGACCCTCAGTCCCTTCGTGGTTACGAATCCTCGTCTACGCGCCCGTGTCGTGGCGTCGTTGACGAGCTTCTGCATGTCACGCATGCGTCTCGGGATGGCTGGGGCGAACTCCTCCGAACGTATCGGTAGAAAAGCGTCCCGGTCCTGGCGTTCGCATAACGCACCCAGCTGCAGGATGTCCCGCCTCGTGGACGAATCGCCGTCAGCACTGGCGCGGGATCGCATCACGTCCAGCAACCTCCGCCAACTTGTGAGCATCAATCGGCGTGGGCTCCCATCGACCATGACACTCATCAGGCCCTCTATGCCGGCGTCATCCCCCAGTTCGCAACAAACCTCTGCCCTACGGCGGATCTCCGCCCAGAGGGTCACCAGCCGCTGCTCCGGAGCGACGAAGAGCAGGACAGCGGGATCTCCATCTCTGGGAAGGCGCTCGAGATACTCCTCGGGTTGCTTGCTGGTAAGGCCGGCCCAGAACTTCACCTCTATGAGCACTCGCTCGGAGCCCCGTTCATCGAACGCGACGAGGTCCAGGCGCTCATCCTTCTTTCCGATGACCTCGGTTGCCACCCTTGCGAGGGGTGCTACGTCCGCGCCGCCATCTCGGACCATCTCCCGCAGAGCCTCTCGAGCAGCGACGGATCGGGAAAGGATGTATCCGAGCGCCTCCGTGGCGAGGGTCTCTGTCTGCCCGGTGAACTTCCAGGCGACATGAGCCAAGAGGGAGTCCCGGCCGTCGGCCATAAGCATGATCCTTTCTCACGAGATGGACTGCCACAGTTCATTGCGCCCGCCTCGTCCCAGCAGCACTGAAGTAGTTAGCTTGACGGGGTGACCCCTAGCCAGGAGTTAGCTTGATGGGCTGACCCGCCTCTAATGGGCCTTCGACCTAGAGCCGGGTTCGTCCAAGGCCCATTGCCCAGGTGTAACCCTCCCCCCGCCTGCCACGACGAAACCTTGGAAGCCTGCGGCATAAGCCATCCACTCCTGCACCGCCGCCACCCCCTTCGAGGGTGTTGGAGGAGTGCCACTCGTTCTCCGGTTTGGGTTGGTTCTCAAGCATAGCGCGATCACTTCATGACATATGCACTGATGCCCTGTACATATGTGGATTATATGAATAGATGGGCCCGGAGTCTCGGTCGACTTACGATGCATGGACGGAAGCTGACTGGCCTCCATTGGTGTATGGGTGATGGCTGACAGCTAAACCAGGGTGGATACGCCGCCGGCAGGCTCACCATGATCCATCTAGACGGATTCCTCAGATCAGACTAGAAACCTACCGGCTACCACAGGGGCTCCTACGACGCCGGGGCGGTCCCTAAGTGATACCAGACCGAGCTAAACACTCCGAGCAGTGAAAACAAGGGTTGTGGGCGTTGACGGGAAGGGCTGTGGACGTTGACGGGCTCGAACCGCCAGATACCCCATAATCCCTGGTCAGAGGGGTTATACGCGGCCCGACAACAAACCCTCACCGACTTCCTCAACCACTACAATCACCACCGACCCCACAGCGCCCTAGGCGGCCAACCACCCATCACCCGAGTTGTCAACCACCTCTGTGGGAAGGACACCTAGTACCCGACATCGGGGGTCGGCGGCACGGTATTCTGGCCGATCTCGGTGGTGGTCGTCGTCTCACGCTCCGTGGTGTCGGTCGTTTCCCGCTCGGTCGTGGTCGTCGTCTCGCCCTCCGTGGTGTCGGTCGTTTCCCGCTCGGTCGTGGTCGTCGTCTCGCTCTCCGTGGTAGTGGTCGTCTCTGCCTCGGTCGTGGTGGTGGGCTGAGCCGCGGTCGTGCCCGTCGTGGGCAGAACCACCCCCGCCCCCACCCCGATGATCTGAACTATCCGGTCGAAGGCACCGACGAACCGTTCGTACGCCGCCAGGAACTCCGCCAGCGCGGAGCGCCTTCGCACTCCGGTGTCGGGCGAACGAAACCCGGCCAGGACGTCAACCGCCGCATCGGCCATCTGGCCCAGCGCCAGCCAAGCCGTCTGGTGTTCCACCGGCAGACCCCGATCCGGTGGTGGTTCGATCAACCCGATGTCGTCGCGGAGGGCGAGAGCCCGACGTTCGATGTCCTCCAATCGCGTTTCCGTATCTCTGTAGGTCACTCCGGTCTCGGAGCGGTTGTCCCAATCGTTGGTGGCCGCCCTCATGTCGACCACCAGTTCGCCGACCCGGACCGCTATCCCTTGCATGTCCTCCAGGTAGTTGAGAACCTCTCGGCTCGGGAAGGGCTCCGTGGTCGGAGTGGTGGGCGGGTCCGGTCCGGGTTCCGGCACTGAAGAACCCACCACCGGGGCGGCGGTGGTGACCGTCGCAGCGGATGTGTCAGTCTCCGGCTCGGGGTCATCTCCGCATGACGTGATGGCAGCGACTAGCGAAAGGAGAGCGACCAGGGCCCCGATCCTTCGGACAGTGGGAGCGAAAGACCGTCGGCTCGGCACGCTCTTACTGTACCGGCGTGTCGGGTATCGGCTTGGTACCCGACCGACCCCTGCCACGCTTCGGATGCTCTTGTCAGCCAACGGTGGCTTCCCGCCACAAACCGCTGCGGAGGATCAGGAACAACAGCAGAGCGGTGCCGCAACCCCCGCGGCCGACCGGCGTGCTATACCCCCATCCTCGTCAGCGGTCGTATGGATCCTCGGGGGCCTCTGTAACCGTAGATCCTGGTTTCAGGGTCATATAGTCCCTGGTAGATGGCGGTTTCAAGGTACCTTGTGAATCACAATGAAACAACTGTGGGCGTTGACGGGCTCGAACCGCCAGATACCCCTATAACCCCAGGTCAGAGTGTCGATGGTCTTCGCTGAATGTTACTTCAGGTGTTATAGCGACTTCGAACGAAAACGCCGAATCTGCGGTCTAGCCCTCCTGCTCGGCACTGTCAGCCCGAGTACCTACAGCACCAACCCCTGAGCAATCCAAGGCGTCGCCAAGCCTCGGAAGGCCCCTACAGCACGCCCGAGGTCCCCACAGTTATTGGTCAAGGTTGGGCCCACAGACAAGCCCTGCACCGCTAACGCCCTTGACCCCATCGTTCGCTAGATTCTACCCGAGCCGACGAGATCTCAGATGCGCTCGACCTTGCCATCCCATCTGCGGCCGCCCGACTAGTCGGCTTCGTTGACTGCCCAGAGAACGGGATCAAGGGGCCCTTCTTGGTCACGATCAGCCTCAGGGTGGGCTGTCCCGAAGCAGGAACGGACCGGTCCTGTCAGACTCTGTGGAGTTGCCCCGCTTTCGTGGACAGTTCGCGATTTGTTATCCACAGGGTGGTT
>JAPPGU010000019.1 GCA_028821265.1 bacterium
TGGTCAGTGGTCAGTGGTCAGTGGTCAGTGGTCAGTGGTCAGTGGTCAGTGGTCATTATACGCTAATCATGAAAAACAACTTGTAACTAGCAACTAGCAACTAGTTCTCACCGAACCAGGTGACTGTGGCCTCGATGCCCTCCTCGAAGGAGGTTCGGGGTCTCCAGTCCAACTCTCTGCGTGCCCGGCTGCACTCGAGGGCGGAACGGGGAACGTCTCCGGCCCGCGGGGGTCCGTGGTTCGCTCCGCCACCGAAGCGGGCTTGTCGAGCCACCGCCCTGAATACCTCCAGGGTGCTGGTCTCCACGCCGGTTCCGATGTTGTAGACACCTCCCCCTCCCTTGTCCCCCGCCAGCACCAGCGCATCCACCACGTCCTCGACAAACACGTAGTCCCTGGTGTCATCGCCGGTTCCGAAGATGGTCGGGCGGGTCCTGTCCATGCAGGCCTTGGCGAAGATCGCCACAACACCTCCCTCGCCCGAGGAGTCCTGGCGTGGCCCGTAGACGTTGGCCGGGCGGACGACCGCGTAGTCCAGGTCTCGGAGCCGCTTCCACAGGTCCAGGTACTGCTCGGCCACCAGCTTGGAGAGGCCATAGGGCGACGCCGGATGCTTGGGGGTGTCCTCCGGTGTGGGGAGCGGGGCGTCCGGGCCGTAGATGGCGCCCCCGGTGGAGACGAACACCAGGCGGGGCATGCCGGCCAGCCGGGTCGCCTCCAGCAGGTTGAGGGTACCGGTGACATTGATGTCCGCATCCAGGCCCGGATCGGCCACGGAGACCGCCACCGATGTCTGGGCGGCCAGATGGAAGATCCGGTCAGGGGCGAACTTGGCGACTGCGGACGCCAGATGCTCGGAGCGGATGTCCATCTGATGGACGCTCACCTTCCCGAACCGGCGGGCGTCGGCCAGGCGGGACAGGCGGCCCGACGAGAGGTCATCCACCACCAGGACCGACCAGCGGTCGGAGATCAGCCGGTAGACCAGGCTCGACCCCAGAAAGCCCGCACCCCCGGTCACCAGGGCTCGCCCTTGGGTGGGACCCCGGCTCCAGATCATGACCGGCCCGTCCCCACGCCCCGGTAGGAGAGCCCCGCGGCCCGGACGGCCGCCGCATCCAGAAGGTTACGGGCATCCACCACCACCGAGCCCCGCATCACCGCCTTGACGGCCACCGGGTCGACCTGCCGGAATTGGGGCCACTCGGTCGCGACCAGCAGGACATCGGCCCCGTCCGCCGCGGCCAGCGGATCGGGCGACAACTCCATCCCCGGCATCGACAGAGAGGCCCGCGGGTCGTAGGCCCGGACGGCCGCGCCCGCTGCGGTCAGCCTCAGGGCGAGATCGGCAGCCGGCGACTCCCGGACGTCGTCCGTCCCCGCCTTGAACGCCAGACCCCACAGACCCACCGTCGCGCCGGACAGGTTCCCACCCACGGCGTCCGCGACCTTGCCGACGATCCTTCGCCTCTGGTCCTCGTTGACCTCCATCACAGCCCGGAGTAAGCGGAAGTCGTACCCGTGCCGTTCTGCCATCCCGCTCAGCGCGCGCGTGTCCTTCGGCAGGCAGGATCCACCGTAACCGGGTCCCGGCGCGAGGTAGTAGGAACCGATCCGGTGATCGCGGCCCACTCCCCTGAGCACGGCGGCCGCGTCAGCGCCTACTTCCTCGCACAGATTGGCGATCGAGTTCACGAAGCTGACCCGGGTGGCCAGATAGGCGTTGGCGGCGTACTTGATCATCTCCGCCGAGGCGGGATCGACCAGTACCCGCTCGCCCGGAAGGTCGCGGTACACGCCGGATGCGAGGACTTCCGCCGTGTGGGGGTCGGTCGAGCCGATGACGATCCGGTCCGGGTTCAAGAAGTCCTCCACCGCCGAGCCTTCCCGCAGGAACTCGGGATTGGATACAACCCCGACATCCCGTTCCGCGACAGCCGGCATCTGCGAGATCCGCCGGACGGTACCCACCGGAACGGTGGACTTGATGACCAGGACCGATCCGGCGGACAACGAGGGCGCCACGTCGGCGATCGCACGGTCCAGGGTGGAAGTGTCCACCGTTCCGCGATCGTCCGAGGGAGTGGGCAGGGCGATGAAGACCACCGACGCACCGTTCACGGCCTCCCGGTTGGATGCGTGGAAGCTGAGCCGCCCCGTAGCCCTGCCCTCGGATATGAGCGCCGCCAGGCCCGGCTCGTAGATTGGAACCCGTCCGGCCCGGAGGGCATCGAGTCTGGCCTCATCCCACTCGCCCAGCCGGACTTCATGGCCAAGCCGAACCAGCCCGCCTGCCTGCACCAGGCCCACGTAGCCGGCCCCGATCACCCCTATCCGCATCTCGCGCAAGGCACTCGCCCCTGCCGGCCCCTCCCCGTCGTCCGCACCCGGACGGCTCATGTCAACCTCCGAGGACCGCATCGGCGGCCAGCGCGTCTGCGCCCAGGATCACCACCGCATCCAGGCTGTCGTCCACCGAGCCTGCCTCCACCAACCCGAAGCCCAGCATCTCCACTACCTTCCGGCCGATCTCGTGGTCATAAGGACGCACTCGCACCACCGTGTTGTCGAAGTCGAATGAGGCGGCGTCCCCCACCCCGACCGAGCCGGACACTCCGTCATGGTCCTCGAACCAGGCCGCCCACTGGCTGGCCTGTGCATTGCCACCGTTGCCGTTCAACACCTTCAGGCGGAGTTCCTGCTGCTGCTCCGATGCGCCGGTCGGCACAGCAGCACCGATGAAAGCGGCCAGGACCTCGTTCGCCTCGGGTTGTCTCGGATGCAGGTAGTAGACGCCGTTCTCCGTACTCTCCCATACCGGCAGCGAGTAGACCTGGATGTTGCCCCTGTTCAGGTTGCGCGCCGCCCAGCCCAGTTCCAGGAGACGCTGGGCGTCCAGACCGGCATCGATGACCAGGTGCTCCCCGGCGGCTCGGAGCACGGCCGGGATGTCGAACACGATCGTCCAGCGCTTGGCGGACTCCAGCATGGCGAACAGCAGGCTCTGCTGGCGGCGGATCCGGCCCAGATCGTTGGCGTCGATGCTGACCCATACGTTGCCCCTGCGCTCCTGGTAGCCCCGGGACCGGGCGTAGGCCAGCGCCTCCTTCCCGTCCAGGAGCTGAACGCCGGCTTCTACGTCCAGGCCGGACTTGAGGTCGCGGGCCGGATAGGCGAAGGTGATCTCGACCCCGCCCAGGGCGTCGACGATGCTGGCGAACCCGTAGAAGTCCATCTCGACGTAGTGATCGATCTGGACCCCGGTCAACTCCTCCACCGTCGAGACCATCAGGTCGCCCCCACCCAGCGCGAGGGCGGCGTTCAGCTTGACGACCCCGTACCCACCGAGATCGATCTGCAGGTCGCGGGGCAGGCTGAGAACCCTGGCCTCGTCACCGTCGAGGGTGGCGAGCATGATGACATCGGCCCGGTTTCCGTCCAGCCGGTCGTTGATCTCCAGCTCGTCAGGGAGACCTTCGCGGGTGTCGCCCCCGACTACCAGAAAGGTGACCGGCGCCAGGACTTCAGGCGGTGCCTCTTCCACGGCGGGTGTGCCGGGGTTGGCAGGGATGGTGGAACCCGGCGGTTCGGTCACCACCGGCGCCACCGGCTCGGGATCCCGGGCCAGGCTCGGGATGGAAGTGGTAGGAATGGCCTCGATGGCCTCCCGCGCATCCACCAGGTAATAGAGGATCCCCCCGAAGACCACGACGTTGATGACGACCAGGCCGATGATGAGCTTCATCCACCGCCGTCGGGTGGGCGACGGTCCGGACGCGGCAGCGCTCTCGTTGGCAGGGTCTTGGGTGGTCATAGGAGGTCAGCCGATGTTACTCCTGCCGGCTGTCACCCACAGCATGCATCCATGGATGCCCCTGCCCAGGGATGGTCCGTCCCCATCACCTCCCCGAGAACCTCCCCATCCCGTCCCTTGCAGCTCGGGCACACCCACACTGCCGGCACCCTGGCGCCTTCCGCTACCAGCGTCCGGTACTCGTGCCCGCAGTCAGGACAGGCGATCAGCAGGACCGGCACGGTCCCCTCCCCGGTCGCTTGATCGTTCCTCCGCCAGGGCGGCGGCTTCGGTGAGTAGGCACGCTCTGGCCGCGTCCCGAGCCCTTCGCGAGGCTGCGGCCCATTCTCTGGAACGGCCAACCCGCGCTGAGACCGAGGCGCAGTGCTCGAGCACGCGGCGGGGCGCCGATCCGCCGATCGAGTCGCGGGACGCAACCATGGCCGCGACATCGTCCATGTCCCGACTCGACAACGCCGGATCGGATCCGTCCAGTTCAAACCCAGCGGCGCGCGCCGCGTCGGCCAGACGGGTGGCCGAAACCTGCTCCTCCCCCGCCCTGGCAGCTTCCGCCACCGCCCGGGCAACGACGCGATAGGCACTCCGGTAGTCGAGACCCCCGTCCAGGACGAGACGGTCTGCCAGGTCGGTCGCCGTCGTGAAGTTCGTTCCCGCCTCGGCGGCCAGCCTCGCGACGTTCACCTCGAGCGAGCCGACCACCTCGGTGGCCAGGCGCACCAGCCGGGTGGCGAGCTCCAGCGCTCCCACTACCTCCCCGTACAGGTAGAGCCAGTTGTCGGTTCTGGCGGATGGGGTCCGCTGGGTCACCATCAGTCCGGTGGCTCTACCGATGAGGGTTCCGCACCCGCCACGGATCACCGCCAGCGCGTAGGGGTTGCGCTTCTGCGGGAGAAGCACGGAGGCCCGCGAAGACGATCCTCCCAACGTCACGTAGCCGAATTGCGGACTGGCGAAGATCTCGAGGTCCTCGGCCAGCCGATCGACCGCCAGCGCGGCCTGCATGGCCACCACGCCACAGTCGATCATCGGATCGCCCGACCACATGCCGTCGCGGATGTGGTCGGTGGGCTGGTCGAATCCCAGCCGGTCCGCCATGCGGGAGCGGTCCACCGGAATAGCTGTTCCGCCGACACCACCCGACCCGGCCGGTGACTGGTTGATCAGCGGGTAGCAGCGGCGCACACGGTCGAGGTTCCGGATCCCTTGCTCGGCGAAGCCGGCCAGGTAATGGCCGAAGGACGACGGCTGGGCGGGCTGCAGGTAGGTGGTGTCGTTCCACAGCGCATCCGCCAACTCCTCGGCCCGCCCGACCAGCACTTCGGTGCATCCGGCCGTTGCCTCGTGGAGCGCGAGAAGCCGGTCCCGGAGTGCCAGCCGGATGGCGATGCGCCCGGCCTCCCGCCTGGTACGACCGGTCGGCAGCCATCCGGCCTCGGAGCCCAAGCGGCGCTCGAGCTCCCGTTCCCGGCTGTTGTAGGCGTCCCCGTAGACCGGGTCATAGGGAAAGGACGCCGGGTCGGTGGCGAGGAAGTCGAGCAGCTCCCAGCACAGGGCCGCCGCGGCCGCCCCCGGCGCCACCCCCGCCGCCACCAGCTCGAGTACGTGGCCGAGATCCGCCAGGCACAGACCCTCGTGAAGGATGACAGCGTCCGCCATCTCGAGGCGGTAACCGGCGGCTACCAACTCCGGCGACGGGCCTGATCCGAGCGGCCCGTCCGCTCCGAGATAGCCTTCGGGTGGCTGGATCATGCCGCCGAACTCCCGTAGAAAAGGTTGAGGGTACCCCCGGTGACGAGAAACAGCACCGGCCCTCGCACGTCGGCCGCCCGCCGGATCAGGTCTGCCAAAGCGCAGGAGCCGTATTCGGGATCGAGGAAGACACCCTCGGTGCCGGCCATCAGCGTGGCGGCGGCTTCGACCTCCAGAGGGTCGGGATCCAACTGGTCGGTGACCTGCCAGCGGACCGGGTACCGGCGGGCCACGTCCAGGAGATCGAGGGAAGCCTCGGAAATGCTCTCGATACGGCGCCGGCACTCCTCGACAGGCCGATGCACGGCCGTGCCCACCACCAGGGGGCCGCCGGCCCGCCGGCGGAAGCCGGCCACCAGGCCGGCCATGGTGCCGCACGACCCCGCCGCCAGCCAGACCGCATCGAACCGGACTCCCGCCTCTCGTGCCTGGTCATCGATCTCCTGTACCGCGGCCACGTAGCCGAGCGCCCCGACCGGGCCGGCACCGCCCCTGCCCACCACATAAGGATGGCGCCCCTCGTCGCGCAACCGCTTCTCCACCCGGTCGAGAACCGGATCTACGGAGGCTCGCACCGGACTGCCGGTGAAGTGGATCCGCAAGTTTCCCAGGCGGTCGAGCAGATCGACCGCGCTGGTACCGGCCGGTGGGCGGTCTCCGAACAGCACCAGCTCGCAATCCAGGCCTCGGGCGGCGGCGGCGGCGGCCGCGGTCAACACCCAGCTCGAACGCGGCCCTCCGCCGGTCACGAACACGTCTGCGCCGGCGCCCTGGCAGGCGCCCAGATGGAACTCGACGGCGCGGGCTTTGTTGCCGCCCAAGCCCACACCGGTCAGGTCGTCCCGCTTCAGCCAGATCATTGAGCCCACTTCCTCCGAGAGCCGGGGCGCGAAGGTCAGCGGTGTGGGCAGGTTGGCCAGGGCGATACGAGGCGGGGCCGTCAACCGGCGGCTCTTATCACTCGATCCACGAACAGGGGGCCTGCGCCCATCACCCGGCCGATATCTGCCTGCTCCTCGATGTCCGACCGGCTCAGGTAGGCAGGCACCCGCGGGTCGCGCATGAGCGCGTCGGCAAACGAGAGCCCTTCCTCTACGCCCCGCATGGCCGCCTGATACACGATGTCGTGGGCGGTGTGCTTGCCGACCCGATCAGCCAGTGTCCGCATGACCGGCTCGGCGAACACGGATACGCCCCGGGCGTCGATGTTGGCTCGCATCCGGTCCTCGTCAGCCTCGAGGCCCTCCACCAGCATCAGCGCGTAACGGGTGGCCGAGAGGGTCAGGGCGACGGCCTCTGGAAGGGCGATCCACTCGGCCTTCCACGGTCGACCGTCCCGCTCGTGGAGCTGGATCATCGCCTCGGTCATCACCGATGCGTCGGCGCGTACCAGCCGGGCCAGCGTATCCAGGTGCTCCGACAGTTCCGGGTTGCGCTTCTGGGGCATGGTGATGCTCCCGACGGTGCCTTCGATGAAAGGTTCACGAACCTCGCCTATCTCCAGCCGCTGCAGCTCCATGATCTCGTTACCGATCTTGGCGATAGTGGAGGCCACCATCGCCAGCAGGTGCACGAACTCGGTGGGTCCGTCCCGGCTGGTGATCCACGGGATCGTGGGAACACCCAGACCCATCCGGCGGGCGAAGGCATCCAGCAGATTGAGCGCCTGGTCGCCCCAGAACTCCAGCGTGCCCAGAGCACCTCCCAACTGGACTACTTCCCATCGACTCCGCCCGTCCGCGAGCCGCCGGCGGTGCCTGCCGAGCTCCGCCGCCCAGACCGCCGTCTTGAAGCCGAACGGGATGGGTAGCCCCGGTTGGGCGTGGGTGCGACCCATCATCGGGGTGGTGCGATGATCGCGGGCCAGCACCAGGGCGGCGGCCTCCAGCCGGGCCAGATCCCGCTCCAGCAGGTCGCCGACGGATCGCATCACGGTGGCGGTCCAGGTGTCGGTCAGGTCCTGGACGGTGGCGCCGTAGTAGACCCATTCACGGGCGGGCTCCGGGAGGGTGGCTCGCAACACCCGGATCAGGCCCAGCGTGGAGTGGCCGGTGGCTCGGGTCTCCGTCGCGATCCGGTCCAGATCGATCTCGGCACCGGTGGCGTAGTCCCTGATGTGCCGGGCGGCCTCTGCCGGTACCAGGCCGACTTCGGCCTGCGCCTCTGCGAGGGTGGCGAGAATGTCGAGCCAGGCCCGGAAGCGGGCTTGCTCCCCCAGGATGGACCGGGCCTCTTCGGTACTCCACAGGTGCCCGTAGACGACGGAGTCGCCCAGGTGGATGCTCATCCGGCGGGAACGAGCGCGTCAAGGCCCACCAGCAACCGCAATGCCTGCCTCACCTCGTCGAGGTTGGCACCCCACGGCACCACCGCCCGGTTGCCGTCGAACTCCACGCCCCGCTCCAGCATGCAGCACTTGATGAGCCAGCGACCATCCGGGCGGGCTTCCTCGACCCGCCGCTTGGGGCAGATGTCGACCTGGGTCGGTTCGCTGCCGTAGAAGTGACGGTGGAATTGCATCGAGCGCTCGCAGCCGATCATCACCCACTCATCGGGCGCCGGCGGCCGGGTGTCGAGATATGCCATGTCGGCTGCCAACTCGGTGCCGGCCCCGCGGCACGGGAGAAGGTAGGAGTCCGACGGGGCCGTAGCAGCCAGATCGTCGAAGGTGACCGCGTCAAGGACCAGGTCCACGGGTGGCATGTCCTCATCGAACTCCACCACCTGCCGGGCCTGGTCCAGCAACTTGGGCGGCAGGGGCGGGGTCACCTCGGTTACGAACACGCGCACCGGATCGGGCTCCCAGATGAAGTTGATGTGCTCGAACCGGCCCTTCACCACGAAGGCGGAGACGCCGGGGCGTCCATGGCTGATCGCCGCCCCGGCCAGGGCGGTGGCGTTCCCCACGTCAATCGTGGGATCCTCGATCAGCTGGGTGCGGTCGGGGCCCGACCAGACCTCGACATCCACCACCGGCACGAACAGCCCGTCCGACGGGGCCCGCGCCACCGCCGCCAGGCCCACGGCTTCGTCGTGGATGAGGGCGATGTAGTCGGTGCGGCGGTAGACCTCCCGCGCGCTGAGATACTCCCGCATGAAGTCGGGGTGCGGGATCTCGTCCACGTGCTGGACGGACAACCCACGGTAGGGATGGGCGCGGGCGTTCGGTGAGGGTTGCTCGGCTACCACCATGCCGTCACGGTCCGGACGCGCCACGCATGGAATGATTCTAGGAGAACTACGTCCCTCCCGGCGGCGCGGTCCTCGGCTTAGGTCTACGTTTGGGACAGTGCCTGGAAAGCCGAGAGCACGATCGCTGTGTAGATGCCGAAGGCGCCGATAACGGTGGCTAACACAATGCCCACGATCCAGTAGGTCGACAACGCGATGCGCCGCTCGATGGTGAGCAAGGCCTCGGCTATGTCCGTACGGTTCTCGGCCTTCACCACGTCGTCCTTGGCGTCTACCAGATCTACGAACCCTTCCGAGTATGACGTCATTGTCATGGGGCGCTCCTTCTCCGGCCGGCGCGCCACCCCGGTCAAGGCCCTTCTCTGTTCCCGTCGCCTGAGTAAGGGAAAGAGCGTACCACCGCCGCGGAAAACAGCAGGGCCGCCCCGGGAAGGGACGGCCCTGGCTGGGTTCGGTTCTGCTAGCCCAGTTCGCTGCGAACGATCTCCGCGCCCGAGACCATCGCGTGGAGCTTGTCCTGGGCGATGTAGCGCTGCAGGAGGATGAGCCCGCAGTCCGTGGTCACGCCCAACTGGTTGGCCGGCACGTACTCGAGCAGCCGCCGGATCCGGCCGGCTACCTGCTCGGCCGTCTCGGTGATCGTCGACTTGACGTCGATCACACCCGCCCAGAACTGGATGTTCTCGGGAACCGGATTGTCCCGGATCACCTCGAGCCCGGACAGGTCGTCCGAGCGCCGCCCGCAGTTCTCGAGGTTGAGGACATCGATGTTCGCCTCGTAGGACTTCGGGACCACCGAAGCGGTGGCAGCCGGCTCATCACCCTGGCGGATGGTCAGATCGAAGATCTCTCCGGCGCCGGCCGTGTCGTCCGGGTAGTAGGCCGGGGTGCCGCCCCAGTTGCCCCAGCAGATGTGGACGATGATCTTGGCGTTCTGGACGCCCTCCACGGCCCGGTCGAAGGCCTCGATGGCCCACGGTTCGTAGAAATACGGCCAGGTGAACTCGTCGAGCTGGATGAAGTCGATCCCCATGGCGTCGACCTCGAGGATGTCCTCGTTGACCGCCGCGGCGATGTCCATGGCCCGCTCCGCGGGATCCTCGTAATGGAGGTCGTTGGTGGCCTGGGCAAGGACCTGGATACCGGTGTACTGGACCTTGGTGGCCTTGTTGGTGGCCTGCTTCAGGGCCCGGGCCTGCTCGACCATGATGGCGCCCCGCCGCTTGACCTCCTGGGTGAGAGTCCCGGCATGGAGACGGCTGTAGATCGGGAATCCGAGGAATCCACCCTTCAGGTCGTATCCGAGCCGCTTGTAGTAGTAGTAAAGAGCCTGGTCGGCGTAGTTGTCGCCGTGGAGCCGCCCATCGGTAATGATGTCGAGACCAGCATTCTCCTGGTCCCTGGCGAGGGCGCCCACCGCATCTTCCAGCGCTTCCCGGATGTAGGCATCCGGCGGCTCCTGATCTCCGGTCCAATCCCGCACGCAGTTGGCGTCCCACCAACGCGGATTGGGGTAGTTCCCGACCATCGAGGTCGGAATCAATACCTCTTCACCTTTGATCTGCATGTCCCCTCCATTCGAGAGAAATCTCCGGGCCGCCCTTCGTTGCGGCCCGTCCAGGTCGGGACGTGCGATCCTCCTTTAGAGCGACGAATCTCCGGTCCAGACCCGTGCTACGGCGAGAGTAGCAAGAAGCGAGACACGGGGTCGACCTGCGCCATGAGGGTGCCAAGGACGACGGGCATAGACCGGGCAACGATCTGAACCGGGACTTGGATGCCGGCTATCGGACCGCCGGGCTCTTGACGCTCCCCTACCGGAGCGACCAGCCGCCGTCCACGACCAGGCCGTGGCCGGTCATGTATGAGAGGTTGCCCGACGCCAGGAGGGCGATCGCCTCGGCGACTTCCTCGGGCTGGGCCACCCGGCCGATGGGGATGCTGGTTTCGATGGCTGCCCTGAGGTCGGGCTGGTCCAGGCGCCACTTGGTCATCGGGGTCTCCGCCATGCCCGGACACACCGCATTGGACCGGATACCGTCCCCGGCGTAGTCCAGGGCGATCGACCGGGCCAACAGCAGGGCCGCCGCCTTCGAGACCGAGTACGCGGACCGCGACGGGAACGGATCCATGCCGGCCACCGACGCAACGGTGATTATGTGGCCGGACCGGCGTGGAACCATCGAGGAGAGGGCGGCCCGTGAGCACAGGTAGGCGCCCCTCACGTTGACCCCCATGACCCGGTCCCACTCGTCGACCGGAGTCTCGTGGAGGCGGGTGGCCTCCAAGGAGCCGGTGATCCCCGCGTTGTTTATCAGCACGTCGACCGGGCCCAGCTTGTCCTCTACGGAGGCGAAGGCCTCCGAGACCTCGCTCTCCACGGACACGTCCACGCCCAGCCCCAGTCCAGCACCCGCCGCCTTGGTAGCCCCGGCAGGATTGAGGTCGAACACGCCCAGCCGGAACCCCTCGCGCCGAAGGCGCTCGGATGTCGCCAGCCCGATACCCGACCCGCCTCCTGTCACCACGGCCACCTTCGCCACCTGGTCCACCATCCATACCTCCAGCCAGAATCGCGACCCCCAAAGCATAAGAGGACACCCGGTCAGGTTCGGCTAAGCCCGACCCGGCCAACAACCAATCGCCACGGCGACCCTTCTCCGGGTCTTCATGGGTGCTGGCGCGCACCGACCGCAGACATGGTCGGATCGAACTGCCCGAGGAGTCCATCCCCGAAACCGGGGGTTACCGGCTGGTGGAATGACCCCACGCATCCTGACCGGGCAAGCGGCCGGCGGTTTGACGAGCAAGGCGTAAGATGTCGACATGAGACTCAAGGGTCGCGCTGCTCTCATCACCGGCGCCGGCTCGGGTATCGGCCGGGCCGCCGCCGAGTTGTTCGCGAGCGAGGGCGCCGGCATCGCGATACTCGATCGTGACGGGCAGGCCGCCGAATCCGCCGCCTCGGACATCTCGGCCACGGGTGCGGAAGCACATCCGGTGGTGGCCGACGTGTCATCGTCGGAGGAGACTGCCCGGGCCGTGGACCGCGCCGCCCGGCTCCTCGGTCGCCTCGACATCGTCTACAACAACGCCGGGGTCGGCTCCACCGGATCGGTGGTCGACATCACCGAGGAGGACTGGGACCGCTGCTTCGCGGTGAACGTGAAGGGCACGTACCTCACCTCGCGCGCCGCCATTCCCCACCTCCAGGCCGCCGGAGGCGGATCGATCATCAACCAGTCCTCCGTGGCCGCCCTGGTCGGGATCCCGGGGTTCTCCGCCTACAGCGGCGCCAAGGGGGCGGTGGTCTCTCTGACCCGATCCATGGCGCTCGACCTCGCGCCGGTAGGTATCCGCGTGAACGTACTCTGCCCGGGCACGGTCTACACACCACTGATGGAACCGCTCATGCGGGAACGCGGGGACGGAAGTGTCGAACGCGGCCTGGAGATCACCGCCGCCAAGTACCCGATCGGGCGGATCGGAACCCCGATGGAGATCGCCCGGGCCGCGCTGTTCCTGGCATCGGACGACGCCAGCTTCGTCACCGGCGCCGCCTTCACCGTCGACGGCGGCATGACCGCCCAGTAGGCCGAAGGGGTAGTGAAAGATGTCCCGTTGGCCCGATAGGTCGGCTACGAAAACCCTGGTCAAGGCACCCCGGACCAACCCATCTCCGTCTTTTTCAGCACCCTAGATCCGCCCGGATGGCCGTCCACCTCGCTCCCGACAAGCTGGCAGACCTCGAGACGGCGGCAGCGCTGGTACAACCCGGCTCCACGGTGGCTCTCGGGGGAGGCCTCTCGGCGCGGCTCCCGATGGCGCTGGTGCGCGGTCTGATCAGGGCCGGCATCGGAGACCTCCATGTGGTCGGTTCTGCCCACTCCATCGATGTGGACCTGCTGGCCGCCGCCGGTTCGATCACGGTATGCGAGGAGAGCTACGTGGGCTACGAGCAGGATCACGGTCTGGCGCCGGCCTTCCGGCGGGCGGCTCAGGAAGGATTGCTGGAGGCGCGGGAGAGCTGCTGCGACACCATCCTCACCCAGCTCCGCGCCGCCGAGATGGGCCTTTCCTTCCTCCCGGTGCATGGTGTCAAGGGAACGGACATCGAGGGGCTGCACCCCGAGTACTCCCGGGTGACCTGCCCCTTCACCGGGCACGAGTACGTGGCCGTGCCGCCCCTGGCCCCGGACGCGGCTCTGGTCCACGCCCCCGTCGGGGATCGTCAGGGGAACCTCCACATCGAGCAGCCCTACGTCCTCGACGAGCGTTTCGCCGCGGCCTCCGCCATGACGATCGCCACCGTCGATCGGATCGCTCCCACCGACGAGGTGGCGGCGGCGGGCATCGTCATCCCCCATTACCGGGTGGCCGCGGTGGTCGAGGCGCCGTTCGGCGCCCATCCCAGTTCCTGCTATCCCGGCTACGCCTACGACCGGGCGCATCTGGCATCCTGGGTCGCCGCAGCCAGGACCGCCGGGGGAGCGCAGGACTACCTCCGACGCTATGTCACCGGCGTCGATGAGGACGGCTACCGGCAATTGATCGGCGCCGACCGGCTGGAACATCTGACCGGATACCGGGCTTCCGACCAGGCATGGATGGAGCTGTTCCGGTGACCTACCGATTCGGCCTTGACGAACTCTTCGTGGTCGAGCTCGCCCGGACCATCCGGGATGCCGAGGTTGTATTCCATGGCTTCGGGAGCCCGTGCGCCACGGTTGCCATGCACCTCGCCAAGCGCACCCATGCCCCCCATGCGCTGCTGATCGAGGGCGCCACCTACGCGGTCAACCCCTCTCCTTCCTTCATCGCTCCGTCGAGTAATGACCACTCCCTGAAGCAGGGATCGGCCTACTCGATGCGTTTCGAGGAGGCGTTCGACATGTCGATCAGGGGCGACATGGACCTCATGTTCCTGTCGGGCATCCAGATCGACCCCTACGGGAACACCAACGTCACCGCGGTCGGCGGGATGCCACACCCGAAGGTGAAGCTGGGCGGTGGGGGCGGGGGATGCAACATGTCGGCCACGATCGGGCGCCTCACCCTGTGGACCACCAACCACCGGTCCGGGCGCTGCCTGGTCGGGGAATGCGACTTCATCACCGACATCGGCCACCGGACGCCTGAGGGAACCCGATCCGCGCTGGGCTACCCGGGAGGCGGTCCGGACACGCTGGTCACCGAATTGGGCGTGTTCGACTACCCCGAGGGTCGGGCCCGGCTGCGGAGGCTGTTTCCGGACGTGACACTCGCGGAAGCGAAGGCCGTCACCGGCTTCGAGTTCGCCGTGGCGGCCGACCTCGCGCCGGTACAGACACCTTCGCGCCACCAGATCGATCTGGTGCGCGCCATCGACCCGCTCGGCGTCCGCCGGCGGGAGTTCCGGCCGGCCGAACTCGAACGGTCCTTCTCCCTGTGACTCTCGACCGCGTGTTCAACCCGGCCCGGGTGGCGGTGGTGGGCGCCTCCGACCGTCCCGGCAAGGTCGGATCGGTCATCTGGCGCAACCTGGCGGCCTTCGAGGGCGAGAGAATCCCGGTCACCACCTCGGCGGACCGCGTCGGAGGCGTTCCGGCGGTCCCGAGCCTGACGGAGATAGAGGGCGAGGTCGACCTGGCGATCCTCGTGGTCCCTGCCCGGGCCGCTCCGGCCATCGCCCGCCAGGCCGCCGCCAAAGGTGTCGGCGGGATGGTGGTGCTGGCGGGCGGGTTCGCCGAGACCGGACCGGCCGGGGCTGCCCTCCAAGCCGAGCTGGTCGAGGCAGCCGGGCCGGTCCGGATCGTGGGGCCCAACTGCTTCGGGATCCAGAACATCGCGCTGGGCCTCAACGCGTCGATAACGATGGCGGGCGACATCGAGACGGGGACGGTGGCCCTGGTCACCCAGTCGGGTGCCTACGGGATGGCGATCCACTCGCTGGCACTGGATGAGAACCTGCGCTTCGGGAAGGTGTACTCGTCAGGCAACAAGGCCGATATCGGCGACCACGAGGTGATCAGCTACCTCCATCAGGATCCCGGCACCCGCATCGTGTGCCTGCTCGCGGAGTCGGTGACCGACGGGGCCGAGTTGGCCGCCGCCATCCGGACCGCCAGCCCGACCATGCCGGTGATCGTGACCAAGACCGGCCGCTCGGAGGCCGGGGCTCGAGCCGCGCTGTCCCACACCGGGGCCCTGGGTACCGACGACGCCGTCTTCCGGGCCGCCATGCGCCAAGCGGGGGCCATCACCGTCCGATCCGGTCTGGAGATGCTCGACGTGGCGCGGGTGCTGACCGCTCAGCCGCTCCCTCGAGGGGCCCGGGCGGCCATCATCACCAACTCGGGCGGCGTGGGCGTCGAGCTGGCCGACATGCTCGAGGATGAGGGAGTAGAGGTCCCCGAACTGTCGCCCGGCCTCCGGGATCACATCGCCGAACGGCTGCCTCCCATCGGAGGCGCCCGGAACCCGGTGGACATGACCCCCATCTGGTCGCGCTTCGCGGAGCTCTATCCGTGGCTGACCGACACGCTGGCCCGCTCCGGCGAGATAGACCTGGTCATCCCGGTACTTCTGCAAAGGGCGGCCATGGACGAGGCCACCCTGGTCGGGTTGCGCGATACCGTGGCGGCGCTGAGGGCCGAGGGGAACCAGGTGCCCGTCTACTGCTGCTGGGTGACCCCTAGGGAAGCCAGGGGTAAGGCGGACGTCCTCCAGTCGGCCGGGATCCCCTGCCTGGAGTGGCCCGAGCGCGTGGCGCGGGCCGTCGGGCACGCGGTCCGCTACGCCGCCAACCGCCCGCTCATCACCCCGCCCGTGCCGGTAGATCCCTCCGAGCCCTTCGGGCTGGCGGACGGACCGGTCCGGGCTACCGAGGCCGCCGCCATCCTTGGGCGCTACGGAATCAGCACCGTGGAGAGCACGCTGTGTGCCACCGCCGACGAGGCAGTGGCTGCGGCGGAACGCCTGGCGCGTCCGGTGGTGATGAAGACCGCCGCCCTCGCCGTGGCCCACCGGACCGAGGCCGGAGGCGTCCGGATGGGCCTGGCCACCGCTGACGACGTCCGTGCTGCCTATCGCGACCTGTCCGCGCTCGGAGCGGAGGTCTTGGTCCAACGGCAACTGGACGGGTTGGAGGTTGTGGTCGGCGGCCTGCGGGATCCGGTTTTCGGGCCGGTGGTGATGGCCGGCCTGGGCGGGACCATGGTGGAGCTGCTCGAGGACGTGGTCTTCGCGCTGGCGCCGATCAGCCGGGCCGAAGCGGCCACGATGCTCCGGAGGCTGCGCGGCTTTCCGCTCCTATCCGGTTACCGGGGGCGGTCGGCGGTGGATCTGGACAGCCTGAGCGAGGTGATGGTCAAGGTGGCACGGCTGATCAGCCGCCACGCCGAGCTGCGCGAGGTTGATCTCAACCCAGTCATGGCAACCGGATCCGGCGCCGTCGCGGTGGACTGGAAACTCTACGTGAGCCATCCATGAGCGATTGGGGCTAGTCGATGCTTCCGGGGGGAACGACCCACTCACAGGTCTGGCCGGTAACCGCGGCAACAAGATCAAAGTCACGGTCGTAGTGGAGCACTACGAGTCCCTCTTCCTCGGCTGCGGCCGCAACCAGCAGATCCGGGATCTTCCTGCCCCGTTGACTTCTGGAAGCCAATAGCCGCTGGACCTGCAGAGCCCGCCGGACGTGCCATCGCGTCGTCTCGACCGGCGCCAACACTTCCAATGCCCCAAGAAGCCGGTCCCACTCGTCGTCGTTACGAGCCGCACAGCCGATCTCGAGGTCGCTTATCAGGGCACGCGCGGCCAAGCCGGCGACCACAAGGGGTTCCACAACCTCCCGCACCGGGGGGTGTTGGAGTCGGGTCAATACGCTCGTATCGAGAAGATGGCTCAACGCCACGGCCGAGAGCGATCGTCGGCCTTCATCTCCGCCAGATCATCAAGCGCCTTGGACACCCGGCCATCACGACCGGAAACCGATTGGCGCAGCGCTTGGTTCACCGTTTCCTTGATCGTCGCCGTCCCCATCTCAGTACGAGCCGCGCTCAAGACCTTCTCGTCGATGTCAACCAGGTGCTTGCCCATTGCCTCCAGTATATACGGATCAGGATGCATATATCCGCGGCTTTCGCCTCTTCGTTCCTGGCCACTGATCGTCGGGGACCCGCAGAGCGATCTTCTGAGCGGGGTATCCTCTGGGAACAACCCAAGCAACGCCGAACGGCACTTAAGGCGCTAGCCAAACCCGATGGCCAGGGGGTGGGAGGCATGGCTGCCGTTCGCTCATCCGATGGACATGGGAGGCAACAGATGGCAACCACCACGCTCACGCCTTGGGACATTCGTAAGCAGGAACCCATCAGCATCCATGATTGGGGACCGGAGATCGACTCCATGCTGGAGGACCCCGAGGACAACCGGGTGGTGTTCAACGTCGACGAGACCGATACCCGTCCCTACGATGCCATCTTCCTGGGCGGGGGCGCCGCCGGGCGTTTCGGATCCGCCTACATGCGGGCCATGGGCGGGCGCCAGCTGATCATCGACCAGTGGCCCTTCCTAGGGGGCTCGTGCCCGCACAACGCCTGCGTGCCCCACCACCTCTTCAGCGAGGTGGCGGCCGAGCTCATGCTGACCCGCACCTTCAGCGGGCAGTTCTGGTTCCCGGACATGGAGGGGCGGGTGACCTCCATCAAGGAGATCGTCGACCTGTTCCGGGCCGGCCGGATTGCCCCGCACGCGATCATGAACTTCCAGAGCAAGGAGCAACTCGACCTCGAGTACATCCTGAACGCCCCGGGCAGGATCATCGACTCCCACACGGTCGAGGTGGCGGGCCGCACCTTCACCGCCAACAACCTGATCCTCGCCACCGGCGCCCATCCCCGACCCCTCCCGTGCCCCGGCAACGACCTGAAGGGCGTCTTCACCTATGAATCCCTGGTGGAGGATCTCGACTACGAGCCGGGCGACACGGTCGTCGTGGTCGGCGGATCCAAGACCGCGGTCGAATACGGGTGCTTCTTCCAGGCCACCGGACGCCGCACCATCTTAGTGGTGCGCACCGAGCTGCTGAAGCTGCTGGAGGACGGCGAGACCCGTGACTACGTGATCACCATGATGAAGGAGCAGGGGACCGAGATCTGGGAGGGCTCGGTCGTGACCGAGGTTCACGATGACGGCGGCGGCCGGGTCAAGGGCGTCACCGTTTCCACGCCGGATGGAGTCGAGTACGTCGAGACCGACTTCGTGTTCCACGGCCTGGGCGAGGTCCCCAACTCGAAGATGGCGGCCGAGGTGCTGGGCGTGAAGCTGAACGACGACGGGACCATCAAGGTCAACCCGCAGATGCAGACCTCGGTACCCAACGTGTACGCCATCGGCGACCTGATCGGCCCGCCCATGGAGATGTTCAAGGCTCGCAAGTCGGGGATGTACGCATCGCGCCACATCATGGGCGAGGACGTCCACTACGAGTTCAAGGAGTTCCCCGACTTCCTGCACACCCACTACGAGGTCAGCTGGTTCGGGATCGGCGAGGAGGAAGCCCGGGAACGCTACGGGGAAGTGACCATCATCAAGATGCCCCCCGACTCGGAGGACGGCTGGGAGGTCGCCCTGCCGGCCACCGACCGGATGATGCTCTACGCGTTCGCCAAGCCCCGGATGTCGGGCTTCCAGAAGCTGATCATCGCCTCCGCCTCCCGCAAGGTGGTCGGCGCCCATCACGTGGGGGCGGGGGCCCGGGACGCCTTCCAGTACCTGTTCCAGTTGTACCGCCGCGGACTCACCATCGACCAGCTCGCGGAGATGGACGAGCTGTTCCTCAACCCCACCCACTTCATCCAGCTGTCCCGCCTCAGGGCCGGATCCAAGGACCTCCAGGACTTATGACCGGCGCCGGCGAATCGGCCTGGTACCGGCTGGCGGTCACCGGCGAGGTACGGCGCGAGCGGACCGCCAAGCCGCGCCACGCCGGCGTGACCATGGTCATCGACACCGGGATGGGCCTGTCCCAGTGCGAGGACCTGCTGATGATGGCGGACCGCTGGATCGACCACTGGAAGCTCAGCTTCGGCACCTCGGCGCTGATACCCAAGCCGGTGCTCGCCAAGAAGCTGGACCTGATCGGGTCGGCCGGGATCCTCACCTTCCCCGGCGGGACCATGTTCGAGGCCACCATCGTCCGGCGCCATTGCCGCCACTACATGCGGACCGCCCGAGGGATGGGCTTCACCGCCGTCGAGATCTCCGAGGGATCGATCGACCTCTCGCCCGACCGCCGGCGCGGGGCCATCGAGTGTGCGCTCGACCATGACCTGGCGGTGATCACCGAGGTCGGGAAGAAGGACCCGACCGCCCAACCGTCTCCAGGGCAACTGGCCGATCAGGCGCTGCAGGACCTGGAGTGGGGAGCCTCGTGGGTGGTGGTCGAGGGCCGCGAATCCGGCACCGGGGTCGGGATGTACGACGCGACCGGCCGGATCGACATGGAGGCGGTGGAAACGGTCGCCGAGCGGGTGGGAGACGCCGTCGACCGCCTGGTGTGGGAGGCGCCCCTGGCCGATCAGCAGAAGATGCTGATCGGACGCTTCGGCCTCAACGTGGGTCTGGGGAACATCGATCCCACCCGGATCCTGGCGCTGGAGGCGCTCCGCACCGGTCTCCGGTTCGAGACGCTGCAACCGATCGCCGCCCGCCTGGCCGCGAGGGGTGCCTGGGATCCGGAGCGGCGAGAGCTCCCTCCGGTATGAACGCTAGCCGCTCGTCATATTGCTAACCAGCAACTAGCTACTAGTAACTAACCCTGCCAGGAGGTCCCGGGTGGCTTCGGTCCCGATCCCGGTATCGAACGGGACGGCCCATACATCGGTAGCACCGGAGTCGAACAGGGCCCGGATGCGGGATCGGACGGTCCGCGCGCCTCCCGAGATGGCCAGATCTGCCGGCCCATCCACTCCTTCGCGATCGAAGAGCCGCTGGTAGTTGACGAGATTGCCGTACATACCGAACGTCCGGTTGGCCGCGGCCCTAGCCCGGTCCCGGTCTCCGTCGACCGCGACCGGAACCCCTGCCACCACGCGGGGCGAAGCCTTCCCCGCCGCCTGCGCGCCCTCGGTGACGGCTGGTAGCACCACCTCTTCCAGGGACTTCGGTCCGGCCAACCATGTGGTCACCCCGTCGGCCAGTTCCCCGCCCAGCCGACACATCGCCGGTGCGAGGGCTCCCACAATGACCGGCACGCGGGAAGTTCCGCGCACCGTTATCGCCGCCTCGACCCGGTAGTGATCCCCGCCGAAGCTCGCCTCGCCCTCTCCTAGCAATCCTCCCAGGACGGTCAGGTACTCACGCAGGTGGCCTACCTGGCTCGAGTAGTCGAGGCCGTGCATCCCCTCGATCACGGGACGGTGCGAGACCCCCACCCCGAGCACGAACCGCCCTCCCGACAGGGATTGGACCGTTGCCGCGGATTGCGCCAGAGCCACGGGATGGCGGGGATAGGTGGGAACCACGCCCACCCCTAGCTCGATGCGCGACGTCCGCTGTGCCGCCGCGGCCAGCATGGTCATTGAGTCGATACCCCGGCTGAAGTGGATGCACCAGGCAGAGTTGAATCCGTCCTGCTCGGCGGCGACTGCTTCGGCGACCACTTCCTCCGGGGCCCGGAAAACGCCTACGGGCTCGCCGCCGATGAGAATCGAGATGCGCATGGGTCGCTCCTGCCGGTCGCCTAGGAGGGTACTGAAGAATGTCCGGTTGGCCCGATGGTCGGCAACGAAGTCCCCGGTTGAGGCGTCGCGGGCCAACCCACCCTCGTCTTTTTCAGCACCCTTCTATCCGAGCGTGGCGGCCAGCAAGCGCAACAGCCGGGCCAGGGTGTCGCTCGCCGCGGCGTGATGGTACGAGCCGGAGTCGTCATCGAGGTAGTCGTGACCCACGCCGTCGTACAGGATCCATCTGCCGTGAGGGTTGAGCCGCTGGGCTTCGTCGACCCCTGCGGCGGGTACCAGGTCGTCGTCCGCCCCGTAGAGACCCAGGACCGGCATGGGGAGCATCTCCAGGGCCTCGACCACCGGCAGCCGCCTCTCCTCGTCGCCGGCCAGCGGGGCATACGCCACACAGAGCGCCCCGACAGCCCGCTGCCGGTGGGCCGCATAGATGATGGCGAACCGGCCCCCCACGTCGATCCCCACCACGCCGATCCTGCCGGGACGGGCCCATCCGGCCGGGTCGGCGAACGCGAAGGCCACCGCATCATCGATATCCGCCAGGGCGCGGCGGTCCCGGATCGCGTGGTAGGTGGCGACCAAGTCCTCGAACGGCGCCTTGGGTCCGGGATGAGCGCCCCGGGTCAGGTCCGGGACCAGGACGGCGTATCCGTTACGCGCCAGCCGGCGGGCGAGGTCCTTGACGAAGGGCGTGATCCCCTGGAGCGGGGGCAGCAGCAACACGAGCGGGTAATCGCCGATCCGGTCCGGACGGGACAGGTAGCCGGTGGAGAACCCGGCCCCGGACGGCATGGCGAAGTCACGATAGAGAATCTCGATCGTTCCCTCATGCTGGAGGACCGCCATGCCACCTCCTGTACGGGTCCTTGGGCAGAAACTGCCAACGGCTCAATCGTAGCCAGCGGACGGGGTACGGCTGAACCCGCCGTCGCGCAGTTCCGAGACCGCCGCCGAGGTCAGCGTCCGCGGGCCGCTGTCCGTCTCCACCACCAAGCCCCCGTCCGGCGAGATGTCGACCGCCGTCCCGGCACCGTCCGGGACCCATGTGATCGGTCGCCCGAGTGTGGAGCACCGTCGCCGGTATACCTCACCCGGCCAATCGCCCGGTTCGCCCGCCAATAGGGGAAGGAACTCTTCGGCCCACCGGTGCGCGATCTTCACCCCGGCCGCCGGGCCGGGATCGGAGTCGAACACGGCGCCCGTACCCTCCGGAGCGTCCGGCCAGAACAGGTTGGCGCCCCATCCCGCCACCACCGTGTCGCCCGAAGCCTCGGTGAGCAGGCCGCCCAGCTTCAGCGGCCCGCGCATCAGATCGTTGGGCCATTTGAGCATGAGGTCCCGTCCCGGATCGCCGAGCGCTCGCAGGGCCGCCACGCCGGCCACCAGCGTCAGGAGCGGCCATGAGGATGGAGGCCAGTGGGGCCGGACTCCGAGGGAAGCCGCCAGCGCCCGCGGCGCGTTCGACCAGTGCGAACCCGAGCGTCCTCTCCCCCGGGTCTGCGACCGCGCCACCACCAGCAGGGGCAGCGATCCGCGCCGGGCCCACACCTCGTCCTGGGTGGAGGTGGTCCGGTCGAGTAGCAGCGTCTCGTAGGGTGTAGCCATCGGTAGCCGGTGAGGGTCTAAGGGTCGAGTTCGAAGGATACGCGCGCTCGGCGCAAGCGCCGGGCCGCACGGTAACGCGTCCGACTCCGCGCGCGGAGAATCGTTGCGGGGGTGCGTAGCGCCTAACCTTGAACGCCGCCACAACGGTAGGACAACCACAGAGAACCGGACGACTTTGGGAACCGAACAGCGCATCGAACAGCTTCGAGAACTCCGCCGCCAGGCCGAGGGTGGAGGATCCCGGCGCGCCGTGGACCGCCAGCGGGAGAAGGGCAAGCTGACCGCCAGGGAGCGGATCGCGCTGCTGCTCGACCAGGGGAGCTTCCAGGAGATCGACACCTTCGTCCGGCACCAGTCGCGTGGCTTCGGCCTCGAGGACCGGCGGCCACTCGGGGATGCCGTAGTGACCGGCTACGGAACCGTCAACGGCCGGACCGTCTTCGTCTTCGCCGAGGACTTCACCGTCTTCGGCGGGAGCCTCGGCAAGGCGGTAGCCGACAAGATCACCAAAGTGATGGACATGGCCATGAAGGTCGGGGCGCCGGTGGTCGGGCTGAAGGACTCCGGCGGTGCGCGCATCCAGGAAGGGGTGCAGTCTCTTGACGGCTACGGGAGGATCTTCTATCGCAACGTGATGGCCTCCGGGGTGATCCCTCAGGTGTCGGTCATCATGGGCCCGTGCGCGGGTGGTGCGGTCTACTCCCCCGCCATCACCGACTTCGTCTACCAGGTGGGCGGAACCAGCCACCTGTTCATCACCGGTCCGGACGTGATCAAGGCGGTCACCGGCGAGGAAGTCACCTTCGAGGACCTGGGCGGCGCCAACACCCACGCCTCCA
>JAPPGU010000022.1 GCA_028821265.1 bacterium
GGTCGGATCATGTACATGGTCACTCCTTGGACTGCCAAGACCCGGCGGAGACCTACGGCGCCGACCGGAATCCGACGATAGGCGGCCTCATCCGACCTGTCAAGAGAGCGATATCGCTTTTGTAAATCTCACCGCAGAGCGCGCGAGATCAGATGTCGCAGCTTGGTACGAACTCGATGAGCGTTCGGGATCCTGTCGGGCCGTCCGGCGATCAGGCCGCCGCGAGCGCGGCCTTGATCCACGGATCGATCTTGTCGCGGTTGGCTGCGATCCACTAGGCGGCTGCGGCTGCGATCTCGGCGTCGGAGTTGGCGCCGGCGTCGATGGCGACCGCTTGCGCTGCCACTGCAGGTGCCGCCATCCGTGGGCCCGGAGGGAATCGAACCCTCGACCTTCGGATTAAAAGTCCGCTGCTCTTCCATCTGAGCTACAGGCCCAACCGGCAGGGTAGCTACCGGCACGGCTCTTTCAGGCCTCACCGTCGCCCCGCTCGGGAGCGATAGGCTGGCTCGGTGATCACGTTCGGATACTCGGGGCTGCCTCCGCCTGCCATGCCGGATGAGGAGTTCCTGGACGGGCTGCTGGAGCAGGGTTACCAGGCCTTCGAACTGGTGTTCACCAGGTCCTTCCCGTGGAACGAGCGGCGCTGCAGTTCCTTCGGGAAGAAGGCGGCCGAACGAGGGATCCCGCTCTCCATACATGCCCCCTACTTCGCGGTCCTCACCGTCACCGACGAGGACCGGGCCAGGAGGTGCCGGGGAGCTATCGAGCACACGATGAAGCTGGCCGCCGAGACGGCCGCCCGGGTGGTGGTGGCCCACCTGGGCGGGCGGCGCAAGGAGGAGCCGGGCTTCCTGATGGACACCATACGGAGGCACCTCGATCACCTGGCGACCAAGGTGTCCGACCTGGGGGTCGGCCTGGGTCTCGAGACCACGGGGCGGGCCTCCCAGATGGGCAGCCTCGGCGACATCGCCCTCCTCGGGGCGGAGTATCCGTTCGTGCGGCCGGTCATCGACTGGGCCCACGTCCATGCCATCAGCGGAGGAGGTCTCCGGTCGGTCGAGGCGTTCGAGGCGGTGCTCGTGTTCCTGCGGGAGAACTTCGCCGGGTGGAAGATCGATCCGCTCCACACCCAGTTCAGCGATGTCCTGTACGACGAGACCGGCGAGATCCGCCACCTCCCCTACGGCCGGGGCGACCTCCGGGTCACGCCGTTGGTCGAGGCGGTGCACCGGGCCGGATTCCGGATGACCGTCATCTCCGAGTCCCGCGACGAGCCGTCCCATCGCAGGATCCGGACGGAGATCGAGGGCGCGCTGGCGTCCGTGACCAAGCCCGAGACACCCGGACGGCCCGCCGCCAGCGGCCGCGTCTCCTTCCCGACCGTGCCAAAGGCCTCGGAGACCAAAGAGGGCTACGCCCTGGCCGGCTACGACTACCCCCTGCGGCTCTCCAACCTCGACAAGCAGTTCTTTCCCGACGGCTACACCAAGGGCGACCTGATCTCCTACTACGCCTCGGCTGCGCCCGTGCTGCTCCCCCACCTGGAGGACCGGGCGATCGTGATGGCCCGGTTCCCCGACGGCGCCGAGGCCGCATCCTTCTACGAGAAGCAGGCCCCCGGCCACCAGCCGGCCTGGATGCCGCTGGTCCCGATCGACTCGGCCCATCGGGGTGCGGTGATCGAGTACGTGACCGCCGACCGGCCCGAGTCCCTCATGTGGCTGGCCAACATGGGTTGCATCGAGATCCACCCCTGGCTCTCCCGGGCCCGGTCCCTCCACACCCCGGACTTCGCGGTGTTCGACCTCGACCCCGCCGTAGGCTCGAGCTGGGACCAGGTGGTGGCTGTCGCCGGCCTCCTGCGAGAAGCCCTCAGCCACCTCCGGTTGAGGGGATACCCGAAGACCTCCGGATCGAGAGGCATCCACGTCCACGTACCTCTCGACCCGGTCCACGACTACGCCCGGGTCAGGATGTTCGTGCAGCGGCTCGGCCATCTGCTGGCCGCCGCCAACCCGGAGAACGTGACCATGGATCGCCACATCCCCAACCGTGCGGGGAAGGTGTACATCGACTCCGGCCAGAACAGGGCCGGGGCCACCATCGCGGCGGCCTACTCGGTCCGGCCGCGCCCCGGCGCGCCGGTCTCCACGCCGCTCCGGTGGGACGAGTTGGGCTCCATCGATCCTGCGAGCCTCACCATCGCCACGATCTGGGACCGGATCGCCCGCTACGGAGACCTGTTCGCGCCCGTTCTCCTGGGAGGCCAGCGGCTCGACCGGGCCGAGGAGTCGCTGGGACTGGAGTCCGGCTGACCGCATCGAAGCGGAAGTTGTGAGCGATCACTCCTAGAGTGGGAGCTATGGCTCGCGAAGATACGGCATACCGGGTGGAGCAACTGGCTGCCGAGGCCGGGGTCGGGGTCGACACCGTCCGCTACTACCAGGGGATGGGCCTCCTGCCTCCCACCGACCGGGATGGCCGCTCGGTGGTGTACGGGAGCGCCCACCTGACCCGTTTGCGAACCATCCGAGCGCTCGCCGATGACGGCTTCACCCTGGCCCAGATCAAGCGCCTCCTGGACGAGTCAGGGCATCCGCTCCTGGAATCCCTGGCCGGGGCCACTGTCGGCCTGGGGCGGGCCGAGCTCGCCGAGCGATCCGGGCTTCCCCCCCATCTGGTGGACATCGCGGTGTCGGCCGGCCTCATCCAGCCCCTCGGCGACGGCGAGGAGGAACGATTCGCTCCCGACGTGGCGCCGATGCTGGCCGCCGGTATGTCGCTGTTGGAGGCCGGGTTCCCCCTCGACAAGCTGGCGGCCCTGGCGGCCCGGCACGCCACATCGGTGGAGAGCGTGGTGGACGCCGCCATCGACCTGTTCAACGACCACATCCGCGACAACCAGCCCCACCGGCCCGTCGAACTGGCCGAGATGTTCCGGACTCTCGTGGTCCACGTCACCCGTCTGGTCGCGCAGCACTTCCACCACACGGTGATCACCCGGGTCAAGGAACGGCTGGACGAATCGGAGGACGCTGCCCTGGTCAAGGCCCTCGAGGACATCGAGGAACGTCAGATGGTGATCCACACCGAGTGGCGATGACCGGCCACGGGCGGTTGGAGCAACGCGTCGCCCGCGCCGCCGCCCGCGCCGCCGTCTCGGGGCGTCCCTCGATAGTCACCCTGGCAGCGCCCGCGCAGGAGAGCGATGCGCTCGCCATAGCGTTGGAGGCCGGGCCGCCCTTCGCCTACTGGGAGACGCCGGAGCGCGGCTTCGCAATGGCGGCCGCCGGGGAGGCGCACACGATCGAGACCCTGGCGGACGCCGGACGGTTCGGGACCGCCTCGGCCGCCGTGCGTGACCTCGCGAGCCGGACCCACCCGGCGGCGCTCGAAGGAGCGGAGCGGGCCCCGCTCCTGGTCGGGGGCTTCTCGTTCGCCCCGGGCGGCGCTTGGCCGGGATTCCCGGCCGGGCGGCTCGTGCTTCCCGAGCTGGCCTACATCCGGCGGGACCCCGGCAACCGGGTGTGGATCGCGGCAACCGAGGTTCTCGCCGGCGCCGATCCCGCCGCGGTCGCCGGAGCGTTGATCGGGCGGATCCGGGCCGCCCACCGCGTGGCGCCGGGGCGGGTCGCTCCCGGGGTGACGGACGCCCGGCGTGCCGACGACATCGACCTGAGCGATCCGGTCTACCTGTCCGGCGCCGGGGATGCGATCCGGTTGATACGGGACGGAGACCTGAAGAAGGTGACCCTGGCCCGCAGGCTGGATGTCGATCACCGGCCGGACCTCGGGCCTTTCCTGGCCGCTCTGCGCCGGATCCACGGCGGTTGTGTCATCTTCGCCTTTGCCCGACCCGGAGGCGCCGTGTTCTGTGGCGCCACTCCCGAGTTGCTGGCCCGGGTCGATGGGTTGACGGTCAGGACGCTCGCTCTGGCCGGAACCGCGCCGAGGGGGTCGTCCGGGTCGGAGGACAGGCGCCTGGCGCGCCTTCTCCTGAGCGATTCGAAGGAACTCGAGGAGCACGCCCACGTCCGCTCCGAGCTCATGCGCCGGCTGTCGGACCGGGGCTTCGCGCTGGATCCCCCGGAACGGACCGGAGTTCTCGAGTTGCCGGGCATCCTCCATCTAGCCACGCCGATCAGCGCGGTGGCGCCGGTCGGAACCGGCGTCCTGGACGTGGTGGGATCCCTCCATCCCACCCCGGCGGTGGGAGGCCTGCCCCGGGACCGGGCCACGAGCTGGATCACGGCCCACGAGCCCTTCGACCGGGGTTGGTATGCCGGGCCGGTGGGCTATTGCGACCTGTCCGGGAACGGCGAGTTCCATACCGCCCTGCGGTCCTGCCTGATCGATGGCAACCGGACCAGCCTCTTCGCGGGCGCAGGTATCGTCTCGGCATCGCAACCGGAGAAGGAACTCCTGGAGACCGATCTGAAGCTGGGAGCGCTCCTCCCCTCTCTCCCTCCGGTATGACCGATCACCGGCGGCGAGCCTACGCCACCGCCGACACCATCGCTGCCGCCCTCGTCGAGGGGGGCGTGGCCAGGGTGATCATCTCCCCGGGCTCCCGTTCCACGCCGCTGGTCCTGGCGGTGAGCGACAGTGGCCCGCCCACTGAGGTGGTGCTCGATGAGCGCTCCGCCGGGTTCACGGCCCTGGGATCGGCCAGAGCCACCGGAGAACCGGCCGCCATGGTCTGCACCTCCGGATCGGCGGCCGCCAACTACCTGCCGGCCGTGGTGGAGGCCGATCGAGGTCGGGTGCCGCTAGTGGTCGTCACCGCCGACCGCCCGCCCGGTTTCCTGGATCGGGACGCTCCCCAGACCATCAACCAGATCGGGCTCTACGGCTCGGCGGTGCGCGCCTCCGCGTACTTTCCCGTGGCGCACGAGTGCGATCCCGAACGGGTGGCGGCTGAGGTGCTCCGGGTGCTGGGTGACGCCTACCCGCCCAACGCGGGCCCGGTTCATCTGAACGTCCCGTTCGACAAGCCCCTGGAGCCCCCGGAGCGGAGAGACACCGATCCGTCGTTCGAGATGTCGCTCCCGGAGTCCCGGGTCGACCAGGTGCTCGGCTCGTCCTTGGAGACGCTGGAGGGCTTCATGGACCGGGCCGAAAACGGCGTGATGGTGGTGGGTCCCAGAGCGACCGGCCGGACCGAGCGGGACGCCGTCTTCCGGTTGGCGGAGCGATCCGGATGGCCGATCCTGGCCGACGGCATGTCGGGACTTCGAAGCCGTGACGGTGAGAACCTGGTGACCGCGGGCGACGTCCTGGCCGGGGACCGGGGCTTCGCAACTCTCCACACCCCCGACGCGATACTCCGGATCGGCGCCATGCCCACGGGCACCATCACCCAGAGTTGGCTGGAGGGGCTCCGAGCACCCGAGATCGTCCTGGATCCGGACTTCCGGTGGCGGGCGGCCGGCCCGGAAGCGGTCCTGCGGGATCCGATCGCACCACTCGTGGATCGAGTGTCGCCCTCACCACTGGACGGCATCTGGACCCGTGCCTGGCGCTCCGCGGAACTCCGGGTCCGCGAGCGGCGCCGGTACGAGCGCACCCACCACCCCGACACCGAGCTGGCCCTGACGGCGGACGTACTCGACAGCGAGGCCCTGGTCTGGGCGGGTTCCAGCATGCCGGTGCGCCATGTGAACACCATGCTGGAGCCGGGCTCCGGTGTGGCCGTGTTCGGCAACCGGGGTGCGTGCGGGATCGACGGTGCGCTGGCGTCGGCCGCCGGCGCCGCGCTGGGCTTCGGAGAGCGGGTCACAGCCCTGCTGGGCGACCTGACCTTCCTCCACGATATCGGGTCGCTGGCCGCGGCCCGAGCACTAGGGGTAGACCTGACGATCGTCGTGCTGGACAACAGAGGAGGCGCCATCTTCGAGATGCTCCCCTACCTCCGATCCCTCCGGGACTCCGGCGCGGAGGCCGCCTACGAGCAGGCTCGGGAACTCTTCGTCACCCCCCACGACCAGGACCTGGTGGCCGTGGCCGGCGGCTTCGGCGTGACGGCCGACCGTATCGGGCCCGGCGAGATGGTGGAAGCGCTGGGAAGGGCAAGGTCGCGACCCGGTGTCAGCGTGCTGGTGGCCAAGACCGACCCCGAGGCCATGTTCGCCGCCTACCGCCGCCTGTACGGAGCCTGAGGATCAGAGCGTCACATTTGGTGCGGTGATCCTCAGGTTCGGGAGCCCCAGCGTTCCTGAGGATCAGGGCGTCACATTTGGTGCGGTGATCCTGAGGATCAGGGCGTCAGATATGACGTTCTCTGCCCAAAGTTCCGAGAAGTCGCGAAAATCCGGTGCTCCGCACCGGGCCCTCCCCCACCACCACCTTTCCTGGTTCGGAGCGTGGTCAGCCATGCCCGGCTGGATGCCGGGTTCGGCGGTTCGCTCCACGAAGTCCCGTTTGTTCCCTGCTGGCTGGCCGTCCCGATCGGTAGACGCATCGGCCGGTGTAGGTGCTTGGCGATAGTCAACGTATCGAGGGGGTGTGACACATTTGGTTGCTCGGTCCGATCCGGTCTGCATCGCCACTGCTGCGGTCACGCCGTCGTGCGGTGGAGAAGCGGCAAGCTGCCTCCCTGGGCCGCCGTGATCAGTGAGGGCCCTCACCGGCAGGGACGGGCAGGCGATTCGTCACTAGAGTCGGCGCCATGAGTTGGACTTTTGACAACGGCACCATCCTGACCAAGGCGGCGCTGGTGGGTGAGTACGCCAACAACGCCTTCGTGGTGGCGTGCGCTCAGACCGGCCGGGGAGTGATCATCGACGCCGCCGCCGAGCCGGATCGGATCCTTGAGCTGTCCGACGGTGTGGAAGTGGAGGCCCTGCTCACCACCCATGGCCACCACGACCATCTGAGGGCCGTGGCACCGGTGGTCAAGGCCCTCGGCGTGCCATTCCTCCTCCACGCTGCCGACCACGAGTTGGCGGCGCGGACCACTCGGGTCACTCCGACACCGTTGCGCGACGGGGAGGTTATCCCTTTGGGCGAGACCAGCCTGCTGACCATGCATACTCCCGGCCACACTCCCGGATCGGTGTGCTTCCTCAGCCCGGGTGTGCTCTTCTCGGGCGACACCCTGTTCCCGGGCGGCCCCGGCGCCACCGAGTACGAGGGTGGGGATTTCGACCAGATCATCAAGAGCATCAAGGACCGGCTGTTCACCCTTGACGAGGGCACCGACGTCTACCCGGGGCACGGTCCGACCAAGACCACCATCGGGACCGAGAAGCCGGAGTTGCCGGAGTGGATCGCACGAGGCTGGTAGCCGGCAGACAGTAGAGCCAATCGCCGGATAGGGCCGAGGGCCGCGCTAACCGCTTCCCCTTGGATGGGGATGGTCGTCCTGCGGGCCGCACTCTCTGCAGGATCCCACGATTGCGAAGTGATGTGGGCTGGTCTGGAAACCGTACTTGCTGAGGAAGAGCTCGTAGAGGGGAGCCACCTCCGTGTGAGGTACCTCGATGGTTCTGCCGCAGGCTTCGCACACGAGATGTTCGTGGTCGTGGTCGAGCGTGATGTGCCATCTCCCCGACCGCCCGCTGCCCAGTGAGATGTGGTGCACCAGCCCGATCCGGGCCAGATCGTCAAGAATCCGGTAGACGGTCGACGCTTCTATCCGGCCCGCGGTCTCCTGAACGTGATCGATGATCAGCCGTGCGCTGACGAAAGGCTCTTCACTCGCCGCCAGGGCACGAAGCACGGCCCTTCTCGGCAGGGTGAGGCGGAGTCCGGCTTCGCGGAGCCGCTCTATGAGCAGGTCCTCGGTAAAGATGACTTCGTTCGACATGTGGACGCCCCACTCTGTAGCAAATGCAGGCTCCAAACAGTTGCGATTGTATGTCATCTGAGTGTTTCTACCAACTGTGCCTCGTGTGCTGCGACAGAGCATTCGGGCCCGTCGACTCGGTCACGACGACCGGGTGAGCGCATGGGAGGCGAGACCGGCGCCGTCACCTGCACTGGTGGACTGCTCCCGGATCGCTCGGTGCTGAATCGCCAATCACTAATCCGGTGCTAATGGGCGGTGACCTACCAGAAATCAGCAACGACCGGGCGGAGACCGATCATCTACACTGGTAGGAAGACCGGACGGAAAGGCGCGACCCTGAGTAGGCGGGCCAATTCCCCTCACGGTCCACAAGATGACCACTTGCTCTCCGGCCTCCAGTGACCACTCTGGAGCCGGGAGGTGTCCCCCAACCTCGATGGTGGGGAGAAACGGAGCAGCCATGTCGAACGCCAAGTCGGACCATCCGCCCCCCGCCATCCGCAAGAAGGTGACCGCGCCTGCAGTGCGGGCCCGAAAGGGCGGGAAGCCGCTGACAATGCTGACCGCCTACGACTTTCCCGGCGGCAAGGTTGCGGATCAGGCCGGGGTCGACATCATCCTGGTGGGCGACTCGGTGGCCAACGTGGTTCTCGGATACGAGACCACCAACGAGGTGACGCTCGACGACATGATCCACCACACGGCCGCGGTAGCGCGCGCACGTCCCAGCGCCCTGCTGGTGGCGGACATGCCGTGGATGACCTTCCATGTCAGCCCTGAGGAGACCCTCCGCAACGCCGCCCGCCTCGTCCGGGAGGGCGGGGCCGAGGCTGTCAAGCTCGAAGGCGGCACGCCCCGGGTCGAGATGATCCGCAAGCTGGTATCGGCCGAGATCCCCGTGATGGGCCATATCGGGCTGACCCCGCAATCGGTCCACGCCGCCGGCGGTTACCGGGTCCGGGGGAGGAGGTTGGAGGACGCCAGGCGGCTCATCGACGACGCCCTTGCCCTTGAGGAGGCGGGTGTGTTCGCCGTGGTCCTGGAGGGTGTCCCGGCCATTCTGGCCCAGGCCATCACCCGACGGGTGAGCGTCCCAACGATCGGCATAGGCGCCGGGCCCGACACAGACGGACAGGTATTGGTGATGCATGACATGCTCGGCTTCAACTTCGGCCACTACCCCAAGTTCGTCCGGCGCTACGCAGAGCTGTCCGGCGAGGCCGTGGCAGCGATAGATCGCTGGATCCGGGACGTTGACCGGGGCTCGTTCCCGAGCGAGGAGGAGTCCTACCACATGATCGACGCCGCCGCCTTGGAACTGATCGACGAGCCCTCCGGAACCGACCGGGCCATCGGGCACTGATCAGACCCGGCGGCGCCGCATAGCGGCAAACCCCGAATCATCCGGCTTGCTATCGCCGCTGCCGGAAGGACACCTAAACTGGCTGAGCACGTATCCGGGCCGAAAGGAACGCCATGGACAGTCAGTCTGGAGGGACGCAGGGTCAAGTTGCTCCGGCGAGCAACGGGATGGCGATCGCCGGCCTGGTGCTCGCCATTTGCGCCATAGCGGTGTCGTGGCTGCCCGGAGTCAACTTCGTCTGCTGGATCCTGGGACTGATCTTCTCGATCATTGGTCTGAGGAATGCGAATCGTGGAGCACCCTATCGCGGCCTGGCCATCGCCGGGCTGGTGGTCTCTCTGGCGGGCATCGTTCTGATCATCATGTTGATCGTCGTTCTAGGACTCGTGGCCGCTGTCGCCTGATCGGGTCACAGCCCCGCATCGACCAACTCACTGACGAGCCGGCCCCGACTGCCGCACCGCGCGAGAGCGCTGATCGAGGGTCTTGAAAGGGTCCCCGAAACCACATACCTTGCCCGGCATGGGCAATTGGTCAATCGAAATCAGGGTTCCGAGGTCCGGTGATGCCGACCTCGACACCGAAGTTCACCGGCGGGCGCTGAGCGAGCTCGAAGGTCAGAGAGTGGGTCGGGAGTTGTACAACCTCCTCCGCAGGAAGCACCAGGGCTCGTTCCTGAGCCGCGAGGGCGCCAGCGCGGTGTCGACCATCGCCGAGGCCGCCCTGGCCATCACCAGGGCAATGGAGGGCGCCCAGCAGGGCATCCCGTCCGAGTTGACCGTCATCCTCCACAGGAATCGCTGAGCCGGCCGTGCAGGGGCCTGAACCGGAACCGGCCGAGCCTCCGGTTAACTTGTTGGCCTGATGGCAGTTGACGCAGTGGCCTTCGACTTCGGAGGGGTGGTGATCCGGACCCCCTTCGAGATGGCGCCCGGGCTGGAGGACCGGCTCGACCTGCCGCGGGGCAGCATAGATCTGGCCGGTCCCTTCGACCCGGATGCCGATCCCCTCTGGCGGAGGTTCCGGGCCGGGGAGTTCACCGAGCTCGAGTACTGGCACCGCCAGGCCGACCGTCACGCCGGGATGATCGGCGCCGGCCCGGACCGCCTGCGCAGCTTCATCGATGCCTTGTTCGACGCACCGCGGGAAGAGGTCATCCGCCCCGAGACCTGGGAGTTGCAAAGAACCCTTCGCTCCCTGGGGTTGCGGGTGGGGGTTCTCACCAACGACCTGAGCCGGTTCCACGACCCGGCATGGATCGAGCGCATGCAGGTACTCGACCGTTTCGATCCCTTCGTCGATCTCTCCAACACCGGCATCCTCAAGCCCGATCCCAGGGGCTACCTGCGCCTGCTGGCGCGCATGGAACTGCCCGCCCATCGGGTGCTGTTCGTGGACGACCAACCCGTCAACATCGCCGGCGCCGAGAAGGTCGGCATGCAAACCGTCCACTTCAACGTGCTCGACCGGCCGGCCTCGATCGCCCGGGTACTGAGGACGATCGACTTCTAGGCCCCGCCCTGCCTCAGCGACGCCCCCCGAGCGCGGGCAATGTCGATTCGGCCCGCCACGTTGATCCTGGTCAGGGCCGCATTGAACTAAGCGCCCGCGTGATCGCTACGGCGCCGGGGCGTGGGTCGGGTCGACCCGGTCGGGGCTGTTGACCTGGTCGAATAGTCGGGTGATCTCCTCGGACGGGGGCGCCGTCGCCAGGGTCACCACAATGGCCAGGGCCGTTGCCGCCGCGAAGCCGGGAACGGCCGGGTTGATCTCCCATATACCGATGTCGGCAAGGCTTCGGACCGCGGACGCCAACCCGAGAGATGCCGTCAGGTCGAGCAGGCCCTGGTTGCCCAGGTCCATCAGCCACCAGAAGGTGGAGACCACGGTGCCCGAGATGACACCAGTGAAGGCCCCGGCCAGGTTGAAGCGCCTCCAATACAGGGCCATGACGGTTACCGGACCGAAGGCCGCACCCATGCCGCCCCAGGCCAGTGACACCAGCGCGAACACCGACTCCGGCGAGAGGATCGAGATCGCGGCGGCCACCAGGCCGAGCGCAACCAGCAACAGCCGCCCCACCGTCACCTGCCGCTCGGTTCGCATTCGTTCGGTTACCCGCTTGAGCCAGGGCATGTCTCTCGAAGCGATGGCGGATGCCAGCAACAGTTGCGAGTCGGCGGTGCTCATGACGGCCGCCGCCACGGCCGTCAGCAGCAGGCCGCCCACGACGGGGTGGAAGAAGACCGACGAGACCACCAGGTAGAGCCGCTCCGAGTCGGGAATGTCCACGCCTCGGGCGGCCAGGGCCGGCGCGGCGACCAGCCCCATCAGCAGCCCGAACGAGAACACGAGCACGGCCCAGCCCACGTTTATGTAGGTACTTCGAGGAATCATGCGCTCTTCCTTGATGGCCATGAACCGCGCCAGGAGCCGGAGGGCTCCGAAGGTGCCCAGTCCCCACCCGAGGGCGGATGCGTAGGGCGTCCAGCCCAGTCCGTCTCCGGCTGCGTCCGTGAACGGATTCCAGAACCCGGGAGCGGCATTCTCGAGACCCTGGAAGGGATTGGCAGTGATCAGCATGAGGGTCACGGCCATGATCACGAACCCGCCCACCATGAGGAGGGCCTGGAAGACATCGGTCCGGGAAACGGCGACAAACCCCATGAACGTGTAGGACAGCAGGGCGACCAGGGCGATGAGGATCGCCATGTTGTGAGCCGCCCCGGTGGGCTCCAGGTCGAAGACTTCCTCCAAGAGCTTGGCTCCGGCGATGAGCCCCGAGCAGACGTAGAGCGTGATGAAGTAGAGGCTGATCGCGGCGGTCAGGCCTCGGAGCGTCCCGGTGGTGTCCCCGAAGCGTCTTTCCCAGAACTCCGGGATGGTCAGCGCATCGTCGGCCGCGATGGTGTAGCGCCGGAGGCGCTTGGCAGTGACGATCCACACCAGCCAGATGCCCACCACGAGCCCGGCCACCGTCCAGAGGTGCATGAGACCGCCGGCGAAGGCCAGCGCCGGCAACACCAGCATCGTCCAGCCGCTGGCGTTGGAAGCCCCGGCGCTCAGGGCGATGGTGAAGGAACCGAGCTTTCGGCCGCCGAGGACGTAGTCGCCCATGTTCGCCACGCGGTCCGACCGGTAGACCACAATGCCGATGAGGACGACGGAGTACAGGGCGAAGGCGATCAGTGTCCAGACCCACTCGGCCATGCGAAGCCCCATGCTCGATTCGCAATCGGTCCCAAGGTCGCGCACGGCACCGAAAGGCCGCGCCCGCACGGCGAGGGACTACCGCAGTATACGGCCGGGTTCCCCAGATCCTTGGCAGCCGTACCGGTTGCATCCGCGCCCGGTGAGCATCGAAGAAGCAGCACTCACCCACACCTCGGGCCGACGCACCGGTACGCGCCGCTTCCGGCGATAATGTGCGCCGGCAACGGATAGGAGGCACGAGCATGCCGGAACCGGCATCGACCTACACGATGGGCTATGACGAGGATTTCCTGCAGATGCTCCACTGGCGGAGCGCGGAGACGCACGCCAAGCACCTGCTCCCGCACCTCGAGCCCGGACTCCGCATGCTCGACTTCGGATGCGGGCCCGGAACCCTGTCGGTGGGCCTGGCCAGAGCCGTGGAGCCCGGCGAGTTCCACGGCATCGACATCGAGAGTTCCCAGATCGACATGGCCCGCGCCGCGGCCGAAGCCGGCGGACACAGCAACGCCTCGTTCCAGGTCGCGGATGTCACCGATCTTCCCTTCGACGACAACACTTTCGACGTGGCCCACTGCCATACCGTCCTGATGCACGTTCCGGACACCGATGCCGTCCTGGCGGAGGTCAGGAGGGTTCTGAAGCCCGGCGGGATCATCTCCTGCCGCGAGCTGATAGCTGCGTCCAGCTTCTCGGAACCCGCCTACAGCCTGGCGGGAGCATGGGAGACGTTCACGAAGCTGGTGGTCGCCAACGGCGGGCATCCCCAGATGGGGAGGGAACTCAAAGCCAAGCTGCTGGACGGCGGATTCGCGGATGTACAGGCGACTGCCTCCGTCGACATGTTCAGCACCCCCGAAGCCAGAGCCGTCCTCGACGCTGTGATCACCGAGTGGTTCTTCTCTCCCAAGGTGATGGCCGCTGCCACTGCCTCCGGGTTGGCCACCCAAGAACAGTTCGACACATGGAAGGTCGACCAGGCGAAGTGGCGAGACCATCCGGGGGCGCTGGGCGCCATCGCCTTCGGCGAGGCCATCGCCACCAAGCCGTGACGACGGGGTAGATCATCCCGGCCGTATCACACCTCGATGATCCGGGCTCGTGCGTCTAGGAAAGAGAGCAGCATCCCCAACTCACCGGAGTCGGATGTCAACAACGTGACCTCCTCGTCCGAGCACCGAGCACGAGCCACCGCGAGCGCAACGGACGCATCGATCACGTCGCTCGTAGCCGCCCGGCCACACAGTTGGCCACCGGCGCGAGCCATCGCCCCGTCGAGATCGACCTCGTCGCATCGCTTGAGCGTCCGCGACAGGAGGGCCTGCCGGTCCGGGTTCCTCCACGCCTGGCCGATCACGCCGGTGGGTACATGAACCGCTTCGCCCCTGTCGAAAGCGGCCTCGAGCGCTGCCAGGACTTCTCGGTTGCCGCGATCCACCTGGATCAGGGCGCCCGCGTCGAGCACCAGGGTCACCGTCTACCTACCTAGGATGGCGCGGCCCCGCCGAAGCTCCTCCTCGGTGAATGCCCCGTTCTCCGCCTGCCACTCCTCCATCAGTTCGCGGAAGCCCTCCGCCGCTTCGCGCCGCCACTCCGGACCGTAGCGGAGCCTGTCCCGCCGGTCCGCCGCCTCGAATGCCTTCTCCATGAGGTCGGCCAGCACGGGATCTTCTGGGCGGCCCATGCTGATGATCTGGATCGCGACGAGACCTGAAGGCTCTGGTGACTCGGCAGGGCGATGCTCAGCCCGATCCGTCAGGTCCCGATCCTCGTCGCCAACCGGTGGATCTGGCGTCCGAGCGGGCCCGACGGTGCCGTCGTCTATCGAATCAGCAAGAACTGTGGTTTCCATACCGGGCAATGTACAGAGCCATTGTGGGGATGTCTAGACCCTCGTTAGCGGTTCATGGCCTCCCCTGGACCTAGCCGAGGCTCAGGTAGCTCACGAGGTCCGAGCAGCTGGCGGCGACCCTGGTGTGGTCGAAGAAGAATCCGGGCATGCCGACCGCCTCGGCGCCTTCGATGTTCACCGCCATATCGTCCACGAACAGGCACTCGGCGACGTGGAGGCCCATGCGTTGCGCGGTGGTGGTGTAGGTGAGGGGATGCGGCTTTCGGACCCCGAGGGTCACTACGTCGATGACATGCTCGAACAGGTGGGCGTAGGGCCACGAGTCCCACCACCCGTAACCCAGCCACTCGCTCGAATCGTTGGAGAGGGTGGCCTGGCGGAACCTCCGGCCGAGGACCTCGATGGTGGCCATCACCTCGGGACGCTCGGTGCCGGTCCAGTCGATCTCCCTCTTCAGGTCTAAAGGGCGGCCGTTGGCGGCGCTGGCCTGCTGGTACCTCTTCCAGTACTCGCTCTCGGTCAGCTCCCCGGTCGAGCACTTGGCGTAGTCGGGGTCGCCCCCGGGAGAGAAGGGTCCCCGCGATAGGGTGCCCGGAGGCCAGCCCCTGGATGCTTCAAGCTCATCGAGCAGCTCGAAGGGGGTCGGGTAGAGGATGCCACCCATGTCCCAGATGACCGCCCGGACGTCAGCCATCCCCACGATCCCACTCCCGGGCATGGTCCAGCATCATCTCCCGCATGGACCGGGACGGCTCGGGCTCGGGTAGATCGACGAGCACGGTCCCGGACTCGATCCGGACCGGGTAGCAGTCGAGCCGGAGTCCCGGCTCCCCGCACTTGGCGCCCGTGTCCGCCTCGTAGCGCCAGAAGTGGAGGGGACAGGTGATGACCCCGTCCTTGACGAACCCGCCGGCCAGCCGAGACGCCTGGTGCAGGCACTCGTTCCGGTAGGCGTAGGCCCGATCGCCGACCCGGACCACTACCGCCCGCCCATCCCCGATCTCGACACAGCTGTTGGTGGGCAGGTCCTCGACTGGGCCGGCGCTAACCGTGGGCATGGTCGCCCGCGACGGACACGCCTTACCCGTCCAGCTTCATCACCACAGCCTTGGATTCGCTGAAGAACTCGTAGCTGTACTCGCCCCCCTCCCGGCCGACACCGGAGTCTCCGTAGCCGCCGAAGGGCGCCCGCAGGTCGCGCACGAAGAAGCAGTTGACCCACATCGTGCCGGCCCGCACCTCCCGGGCGACCTTATGGGCGGTGTTCACGTTGGTGGTCCACACCATCGCCGCCAATCCGTAGCGGGTGTCGTTGGCCATCTCGATCGCCTCGTCGACCTCGTCGAAGGGGATGATCATCTCGACCGGCCCGAAGATCTCGTCCTGGCAGGACCGCATGTGGTTGTCGGCATCGGCGAAGATGGTCGGCGCCACGTAGTTCCCGCTCGCCAGGGCTCCGTCGGTGATCCGGTGGCCGCCGGTCATCAGCTTGGCCCCTTCGTCGGTGGCCAGGTCGATGTAGGACAGCACCTTCTCCATGTGCTCCCGGGTGACCAGCGGGCCCATGCCGGTGGCGGGATCGAGCGGGTTCCCCACCACGTACCGCTCGGCGCCTTCCACCATCCGGGCCACGAACTCGTCGTACACGGGACGCTGGACGAGCAGGCGGGCGCCGGCCAGGCACACCTCGCCCTGGTTGGTGAAGATGCCCCGGAGCGAGCCGGCCACGGCCTTGTCCAGGTCGGCATCGGCGCAGACGATGTTGGGCGAGTTGCCGCCCAACTCGAACGACAGCTTCTTCAGGCTCGGCGCCGCGGCGGCCATGATGGCCTTGCCGGTGGCCGACTCGCCGGTGAAGGTGATACCGTCCACATCGGGATGCCGCACCAGGGCCTCGCCCGCCTCGTCCGGCCCGAAGCCGTGGACCAGGTTGAACACCCCGTCGGGCAGGCCGGCGTCCCGGCAGATCTCCGCCAGCAGGGTGGCGGTCACCGGGGACTGCTCGGCCGGCTTGGCCACCACCGTGCAGCCGTAGGCAAGGGCCGGCGCCACCTTCCAGGTGAGCAGCATCAGGGGGAAGTTCCACGGCGAGATGGCGCCCACGACACCCAGCGGCTCCCGTAACTCGTAGGTGAGAACCCCGTCCCAGGGCTTGGAGAAGGCCTTGGTGTGGGCGTGCTCGGCGGCGTCGGCGAAGAAGCGGAAGTTGTGGGCGGAGCGGGGGATGTCCTTGGAGCGGGCGGCCGAGATCGGCTTCCCCATGTCCCGGACCTCCCACTCGGCCAGCTCGTCGAGGCGGGCTTCGATCCCCTCGGCCACCCGGTACAGGGCCCGGCGGCGCTCGGCGGGGTCCATCGATGCCCAAGCCGGCAGCGCGGCCCGGGCCGCTCTGACCGCCCGGCCCACATCCTCGGCGTTCCCCCTGGCCACGGTCGCGATCGGGGTGTTGTCGATGGGGCTCACCGATTCGAACGTCTCGCCCGAGGACGGGTCCTCGAACCGGCCCCCGATGAAGTTCCGCAGCGTGATCATGCGCTTCCCTCCCTCTGCGCGGCTGCCGCCTCCCGTTCGGCCATCACCACCCGGGCGGGTCGCCCGGCGATGCCGAAGCCGTACGGCGCCATCTCGTTGACCATGATCCGTACGGTCTCGATGGGAGCGTCGAGGCTCCTGACCAGGGCGTCGGAGACTTCGGCGATCATGTTCTCGATCTGCTCCGGCGAGCGCCCTTCCATCAGGTTGACGGTGACTATCGGCATGGCGACTCCTCTCTGCTGTTACGGATGACTACTCGTGGACCCGCATCGAAACGCTGCCCAGGCGATCTATCTCGACTACGACGGACGTGCCGGGCAGGAGATCGACCGGACCCGTGAGGCCGCCGGAGATGATCAGATGGCCGGCCTCCAACCCTCGACCCGACCGGGCCAGCCGCCGCACCAGCCAGGCGACGCTGGCCGCCGGATGGCCGAGAGCCGCCGCGCCCGACGAGGTCTGGAACAGCTCCCCGTTCACCGTGACCACCACTCCCACCCTGGACAGGTCGAAGTCCGGCCTGGTAGCCCGCCTGCCCAGGACCACCATCCCGGCGGACGAGTTGTCGGAGGTGTTGTCGAGTTCCCGGAACCGGAAGCCGGCGAACCGGGAATCGACCACCTCGATGACCGGCATCACGTAGGCGGTTACGGACAGGACGTCCTGGGCTGACACCGCAGCGCCCTCCAGGTCCTCGCCGAGCACGAAGGCGATCTCCGGCTCGGCCTTGGGGTGAATCAGGTGGCCCAGCGATAACTGCCCGTCCGAGACGATCATCGGGTCGGTGAGCCATCCGTAGTTGGGCGAGTCGACGCCCATGGCTTGCCGCATGGCTGCCGAGGTAAACCCGAGCTTGGCACCCACCACCCGCTCGCCGACATCCACGCGCAGGGAGACGCCGCGGTCGGCGATGGCGTAAGCATCGGCTTCGGTGAGTCCGGGATGATCGTCGGTCAACCGGGTGGTGGGGGTCCGGGACCGGCGGGCCTCGTCGAGCCGGCCGGCCAGTTGCGAGATGGTCTCCCGGTCGAGAGGCGGCGCCGCGGGGCTTCTCATGCCACGGACAGCCCAACCGAGCCGATCCGGTCGAAGGAGGCGACCACCGAGTCTCCCGGACCGACGGGCACCGCGCCGGTCAACGCTCCGGGCAGGATCAGGGAACCGGCGGGGAGACCCTTGCCCCGCTCGGACAGCTTCCGTACGAACCAGGCGACCGCCGCGGCCGGATGCCCCAGCACGGCAGCTCCCGCGGCAGTGCCCACGAGCTCGCCGTTCTTCTCGAACACGCACCCCACCAATGACAGGTCGATACTCCCGAGGGGTACGGGATTCCCCACCACGAAGGCGCCGGCGCTGCAGTTGTCGGCCACCACGTCGGCCAGGGTGAACGAGTAACCGGCGAAGCGGGAGTCCAGAATGTCGAGCGCCGGCGCTACGGCCTCTGTGGCGGCGAGGACGTCATGGAGTCCCACCGGTCCCTCGAGGTCGCGCGAGGTGATGAGGGCGATCTCCGGCTCGGCGCGGGGCTGGATCAGCCTGCCGCTGTCGAGGGCTTGGCCGGGGTCCAGGCGGTGCCGGTCGGTCAACCACCCGTACAGAGCTTCCGACACCCCCATCTGCTCCTGCTTGGCCCGGCTGGTCAACCCGAGCTTGGCCGCCACGATGGTCTCGCCACCGGCCACGGCGCGCGCCAGCGCCGCGTCCTGGATGTCGTAGGCGGCGTCGACCGTGAACTCGCGCTCGCCGGCCAGGGAGCTGATGGCGGTCCGGGTCTCGACGGCCTCCGCCAGCCTGGCCGCGAGCCCTTCCACCAGATCGCTCGAAGACTGTTGCTCGTCCATGGCCAATCCCCTTTCACGCAACGGCGGGTTGCGCAGCCGCAGCCCGGCGCTGCAGCTCCATCGCAACGTCGATGATCATGTCTTCCTGGCCTCCCACCACTCTCCGCTCCCCCAGCTCCAGCAGGATGTCCCTCGTGGGCACCCCGTACCTCTCGGCTGCCCGCTTGGCGTGGAGGAGGAACGACCCGTAGACGCCTGCGTAGCCCAGCAGCAGCCCGTCACCGTCGATGACTCCCTGCTCGGGACGGATGGGCCGTACCGCCCGGTCGGCCACCTCGATGAGGGAGATCGGATCGATGCCGGTCTCCCAGCCGGTCTTCTCGCACGCCGCCACCAGGACCTCGGTCGGGCAGTTCCCGGCCCCGGCGCCCAGACCGGTCATGCACCCGTCGATCTGGTCCACCCCTTCCTCGAGGGCGGCCAGCGAGTTGGCGACCGCCAGGGACAGGTTGTTGTGGGCATGGACTCCCACCTGGCATGACAGGCCGTCCTTGAGGGCGGCCACCCGGCGGCGGGCGTCGTCGATGGTCATCGCCCCGGCCGAGTCGACCGTGTAGACCACGTCCGCCCCGTACGACTCCATGAGCCGCGCCTGGTGGAGCAGCGCCTCCGGTTCGATCATGTGGGACATCATCAGGAACCCCACCGCCTCCATGCCCAACTCCTTCGCCAGAGCGATGTGCTGCTCGGAGATGTCGGCCTCGGTGCAGTGGGTGGCGACCCGGGCCACGCCAACGCCCATCCCGGCGGCCCGGCGCAGGTCGTCCTTCACCCCGATCCCCGGGAGCATCAGCACGGCGATCTTGGAATCGACCGCCGCCTCGACGGCCGTCCTGATCAGGTTCATCTCGTTGGTGTGGGAGAAGCCGTAGTTGAAGGACGATCCGCCCAGGCCGTCGCCGTGGGTGACCTCGATGACCGGCACGCCGGCCCGGTCCAGCCCAACCACTACCCGCCGGACCTGGTCCTCGGTGAGCTGGTGGGCCACCGCGTGCGAGCCGTCGCGCAGTGTGGAGTCGGTGAGGCGGAAGGCGGCGGTCATCGAGCGGCTGCCACGGCCTCGGCCACCCGGACGGCCGAGGCGGTCATGATGTCGAGATTGCCGGCGTACGGCGGCAGGTAATCGGCGGCGCCCTCCACTTCGAGAAGCACCACCACGCGGGCCTTCACATCCCCGCCGGGGGTGCGGAACAGGTCCTCGTCGAACACCGGCTCCGCCTTGAGCCGGTACCCGGGGACGTAGGAGGCCACGGTCCGGACCATCTCGGTGATCGAGGCGGCTACCTCGTCCCGGTCGTGCCCGTCGCCCAGGGCGCAGAAGACGGTGTTGCGCATCAGGATGGGGGGCTCGGCCGGATTGAGGATCATGATGGCCTTGCCGTGGTCGGCCCCTCCGACCTCGACCAGCGAGGCAGAGGTGGTCTTGGTGAACTCGTCGATGTTCTGGCGGGTTCCCGGTCCTGCCGACACGGACGAGACCGTCGAGACGATCTCCGCGTAGGGCACGGGCGCCACGGCTGCCACCGCTGCCACGATCGGGACGGTGGCCTGCCCGCCGCAGGTGATGAGGTTGAGGTTGGGGGCGTCGAGATGGGCGTCGAGGTTGACCGGGGGGACCACGAGGGGTCCCAGCTTGGCCGGGGTGAGGTCTATCGCCATCAGCCCGGCATCCCGGTAGCGGGCGGCGTTCATCCTATGCACCCACGCGGAGGTGGCCTCGAACACCAGGTCGAAGCGGTCGGCTCTGTCGAGCAGCCAGTCCGGCCCCTCCGGGGTCGCCTCGACTCCTACTCCCCGGGCCCGGGCCAATCCTTCCGAGTCGGGATCGATGCCGACCATCGCAGCGGCCTCGAGGGCATCGGAACGCTGAAGTTTGTAGAGCAGGTCGGTGCCGATGTTCCCGCTGCCGACGATGGCGCAACGCATCCGGCTCAAGTCAGGCCATCCTGAGCGCGACCGGGCCCAGACGGTCGAAGTCGGCCCGCACCGCGTCCCCGGCTCCCACGTCGACCGCGGCGTGCAGCGAACCGGTCATGACGAACATCCCCTCCTCCAGGGTCACATCGTGGCGGGCGAGGGTGTTGGCCAGCCATGCCAGCGCGGTCAGCGGGTTGCCGAGTGCCGCCGCGCCGGCGCCGGTAGCCACCACCGAACCGTTGAGCGAGAAGGTCATGCCCACCAGGCGCAGGTCGAAGTCGAGGGGCACGATCCGGCTGCTCATCACCACGCCCCCGATGGAGGCCAGGTCGCTGATGGTGTCGGCCAGCTTTATCCGCCAGTCGGCGATCCGGGAGTCCACCACCTCGATGGCGGCCACCGCTCCCCCCACCGCCCGGGCCGCCGCGAGGGTGGTCACTCCGGGACCCTTGAGAGGCCGGTCCAGGACCAGGGCGATCTCGGCCTCCACCTTGGGCTGGATGAAGGCGGAGGCGTCCAAGTCCCCGTCGTGGACCATGGAATGGAGTACCGGCCCGAAGTCCGGATCGGAGATGCCCATCATCTGCTGCATGGCTTTGGAGGTCAGGCCGAGCTTGTAGCCGGATATCGAGTCGCCGTCGGCCAGGAGCATGGAAGCGAAACGGGTCTGCACGGCATAGGCATCATCGGCCGTCATCCCGGGGTCGGCGTCGGTGAGGGGCTCGATCGGAACCCGGGTCATCCGGGCCGCGTACAGCGCTTCGGCCCTCTGCTGAGCGGTGGTCATCGGTTGCGGTCCTTGCCTGGCCTGACGCCTCTACCGTACCCAAACCGCCGCGGAGGCACGGAACAACGTTCTTCTATGCGGTACGGGGTGATAGGTCGGTTGCCCAATCACCGCGAAGTTCACCAGCCCACCGGCTTTCTGATGACCCCGACCTCATCTCTCAGCGTGTCCGGAAACTGGCTTCGCCTGAGATTGTGCAAAGACAGAGACCGCCTTGGAGAGGCGGTCTCGACCCTACCTCCGGAGCGATAGGGGAAGTGCGACCACTATCAAGAATCGCCCTGTCGGCGAGGGATCGAACCCGCCTGCAGCGTCGGCCGCAGGTCCGGAGAAACGGTCACCTTCGGTAGCCCAATTGGTGAGAGACGACCGCGGCGGCCTCGAGGACCGACTGGGTAAGGGCCAGCATTTCTGGCTCCAGGCGCGACTTCGGTCCGGCTACCGACACGGCCGCGACCACGGTACGGCTCCGGTCGCGGATCGGGGCCGACACCGAGATGACTCCCAACTCCGACTCCTCGAGATTGCAGGCGTAGCCGAGGCGACGGATCTCCGCGAGCTGGCTGCGGAGCGTCGTGGTGTCGGTGATGGTGTGAGCGGTCTTCGACTCCATCTTCCAGCCGTCCAGGATCCGGTCGAGTGTTGTGCCATCCAGGTGGGCGAGCAGGCACTTGCCGGTGCTGGTGGAGTGAGCCGGCTGGCGCCGCCCCACCTTGATGAAGAGACGCAGCATGTGAGGCGAGTCGAGGCGTTCGATGTAGATCACCTCGCGGAGGTCGAGCACACCGGCATGCACTGTTCCCCCGGTCGCGTCCTGCAGCCAGTTCATCGGAGGGGTCAGCGCGGCGTGCAGGTTGAGGCCTGTGACAGCCGTGTTGCCCAGGTCGTACATGGCCAGACCCAGCCGGTAGCGACCGGTCTCGGGGTTCTTCACCAGCAGGTGCTCCTCGGTGAGGGTGGTGAGCAGGC
>JAPPGU010000079.1 GCA_028821265.1 bacterium
AGAGAAGGCGGACGCACCGTAGGAGCAGGCACCGTCACCAAAATCATCGAATAACCAGAGAACCAGGTCGGAGAACCGGACAGCGGGAGGGCCGCCATGGCCAAGAAAAAGGGAAGCCGCATCAAGATCACCCTTGAGTGCACCGAGGCGAGGGCCGAGGGAAAGCCCCCGTCGCGTTACATCACCACCAAGAACCGGACCAATACCACCGGACGGCTTGAGCTCAGGAAGTACAACCCCTTCCTGCGGCGCCACACGCTGCACCGCGAAACCCGCTAGTGGTCTGTCTGTGGAATGGCGGTGTGGTATGGCGTCGGCAGCGGTGTTCCTCGCAAGGCCCGCTGACGAAGGCGTGCCCGCAGTGGCACGTTGAGGAAGCGGAACGCAGCGACGGGGCGCCGATGGCCGCCAGAGCACGCCTGGCTGTTGCTCAGACAGACCACTAGGTCGGGATGGTGACGGGCCTGGGGGACCTGGCCGGTCGCACCTACGGGCCGTCGCGGTTCGGGGTCACCAGGGCCCAGGCGGCCGCATACGTGGCGGCGTGCGGCGACGATCCGGAGCGCTGGCACTCCCATGCTCCGCCCTCGTTCGCGGGGGCGGTTCTCTTCAAGGTGGCCACCTCCTTCCTGGACGATCCGAACGTGGCATCCCATGCCCGCCTGCTCATCCACGGTGAGCAGACATTCATCTGGCGCCGGCCCTGGAGGATCGGCGCCGACCTGGCCATCACGGCCCGGGTCGACCGCCTCCGGGAGCGGGCCGGCACCGCCTTCGTCACCTTCGGCGCCGAAGTCGTCGACTCCGCGGGCCGGACGGTGCTGTCGTCACGTTCGTTGTTCCTCATGTCCCCGGAGAGTCCACCCGGAGGGACTGCTTCCGAGCGTTCCGAGCCGGCGGCGGAGGCGCGCCGGGCCAACTCCGTCCCCCGGGCGGAGCCCCTGCCCGCCGTGGGCGAATCCCTCACGCCGCTGGCCAAGTCGGCCTCCCGGGTCGACCTGGTGCGGTACGCCGCTGCCAGCGAGGACTTCAACCCCGTCCACTGGGACCACCTACGGGGGGTCGAGTCGGGAGTGGGCGGTGTCATCTGCCACGGCCTGCTGATGGCCGCCTGGGCTACCCAGCCGGCCGCTGCATCCTCGCCGGGGCCCCACCCTCTGGCCAGGGCCCGTTTCCGGTTCCGTCGGCCCCTGTATCCCGACCAGGCTGCCCTGGTCACCACCATGGTGAAGGATCGGGATGAGCGGCGGACCGTCCTCAGCTCGAAGGTTTCGTCCGAAGCGGGGGATCACGTCTCGGCTAGCATTGAGATGCAGGCAGCCGACAGGAGCGGGTAGGAGGGTGCAGGACCGCCGGTTGGAATCCGATGTGCTGGAGTTGGTGGACCGGTCGCGCAAGGGCGACCGGGATGCCTTCGGAGAGCTGGCCCGGCTCCATCAACACGAGGTCTACACGCTGGCCGTCCGGTTGGTCGGTGATCGAACCCTGGCTGCCGACGTCACCCAGGAGGCGCTGATCCGGGCGTGGAGGGCCATCGGGCGTTTCCGGGGTGATTCGAGCTTCTCCACCTGGCTGTACCGGATCACGGCCAACGTCGCCTGGACGCTCAAGGGACGGGCGGCTCGCCAGCGCACCTACCAGCTCGACGCCATGATCGTCCAACCCCAGGCGAGCGACCGCGGCAATCCCGAGGTGGCGGGGGAGCGGACCGAGCTGCGCGCCCGGCTCAGTGCGGCGCTCGCAGAGCTGGCGCTGTCCCAGCGCACCGTGGTGATCCTGAAGGACGTCTACGGCTGGTCACACAAGGAGATCTCCGAAGCGCTGTCGATTTCGGTGACCGCCTCCAAGGTGCGGCTGCACCGCGCTCATCTCCGGTTGCGGGAGCTGCTGAAGGAGGCGAATTGAGCCGCCTGGTGAACCGAGCCGGCCTCGATCGCGTCCCGCGGGTCGCCACCTGCGGCCTGACCCGGCTCGTGCTCCACGGCGCCGAGTCGGGCGGTATAGACCTGCCTCCGGTGATGGAGCGACATCGGAGGGGATGCCTGTCCTGCCAGGCCGCCACCGCCCGCCAGCGGAGGATGCTGGCCGAGTTGGGCGCGCTGCGAACCGAGGTCGAGCCGGTGCCATACGACATGACGGCCGGCCTGGAGTATCCGGCCGAGGTGGGCACCGACCACCCCTCGGCACAACGCAGATCCACTAATCGAAGAACCACAACCGCCGTGGCGTCGGCGGTATCGATCGCCGCCATAGGCGTGGTGGTGCTGGCCCGCCGGATGAGATCACCCGATATCTAGGAGCCGACCCAAAGGCTGGAAGCGGCCGCGACGACCGGACCGGGTCGTGAGGTGTCTAAACTAGGGCAGACCTGTTCGTATACTCCCTGCGGCAGCCGAGGGGCGTAGCTCGAAGTTGGTTAGAGCGCCGGTCTCCAAAACCGGAGGTTGGGGGTTCGAGTCCCTCCGCCCCTGCTCGACTCGTTCACTGCGGCTCCGGTCGCAGTACCCACAAGAAAAGGCAGCAGAAAAATGAACCGCGAGATGCGTCGCATGGCCGAGCGGGAAGAGCGGCGCAACAAACAGCAGGGTGACCGGCGTCGTTCGCCGATTGCGGGTGCGCCGGGTGGCGACGGGTCGGTGGCCGGTCGCTGGGGCCGGCTGGTCCAGTTCCTGCGCGAGGTGCGGGTGGAGTTGAGCCGCGTCAACTGGCCAAACCGCCGGCAGATGATCGCATTCACTACCGTGACCGTCATCACGACCGGCGTTCTGACGGGTTACGTATTCCTGGTGGACCTGGCCCTCAGCCGGTCGGTCCTGGCCGGGATCAGAGCCCTGACAGGTTGATCATGGCGGAACGGGCAGCAACGCAGCAGGATGAAGCTCCCGCCGAGCAGGGAGACAGCGAGGCATCGTCGCTCGGTTCGCTGGGAGCGGCTTTCCTGAGTGCGGGCTTCCTGGCCGATGGATCCCGTGATGAGAACGAGCCGGAACCCACCGAGGAAGCCCCCCGCCCGGAGGTTGCGGAGACCGAGACCCCTCCCGAGCCCGAGCCGAAGGCGCCGGTTGCGAAGACTCCGGCGGACGGAGCCAAGACCGCCGCCACTCAGGAACTGGTTCCCGAGTTGGTGGAGGAGGATCCGATCAGCCCCTACGACAAGCGCGGGTCCTGGTACGTGATCCATGCCTATTCAGGTCACGAGAAGAAGGTTCGCGCCAACCTCGACACCCTCAAGACCTCCCAGCACCTGGAGGGGAGCATCTTCGAGGTGGTCATCCCCACCGAGAAGGTGGTCGAGATCAAAGGGGGCCGCAAGGTGGAGGTGGAGCGGCGCATGTTCCCCGGCTACCTCTTGATCAGGATGTACGACGACACCCATACCTTCAACGTGGTGCGGAACACCCCCGGAGTCACCTCGTTCGTGGGTAGCGGGATGGGAGGTGGATTCCAGCCCACCCCGCTGTCGCGCCGCGAGGTGGAGCGTTTCCTGGGTCTCAAGAGAGAGGCGGCCAAGAAGGCCCCGAGGTTCCGCCCGGCGTGGGAGATCGGAGAGACGGTGCGCGTGTCCAAGGGACCCTTCGCCGACTTCAACGGGGTGGTGGAGAACATCAACGTCGACCAGCAGAAGGTCACCGTGCTGGTCGAGATATTCGGCCGGGACACGCCGATGGAACTGGGTTTCGAAGACATCCAGAAGCAGTAGCGAACGCCAGGACTATCCGGACCGAGACCGGACCGCCAAGACGAGAGACACGAAGGACAGACCGACCATGGGCAGAAAAAGGGTTGCAGCCATCCTGAAGGTTCAGATCCCGGCCGGCGAGGCGAGCCCGGCGCCGCCCGTCGGGCCGGCTCTGGGCCAGTACGGCATCAACATCATGGAGTTCGTCAAGTCCTACAACGATGCCACCCGGGCCCAGGTGGGCACCATCGTTCCGGCCGAGATAACCATCTATACGGATCGGTCGTTCAGCTTCGTCACCAAGTCACCTCCCACGGCGGTCTTGCTCCGGCAGGCCGCTCGGGTGGAGAAGGGCTCGGCGGAGCCGCACCGGGAGAAGGTCGCCACCCTGTCCAGGGACCAGATCAGGCGGATTGCCGAGACCAAGCTTCCCGACCTGAACACGGACGAGATCGAGGCCGCCATGAACATCGTGGCCGGCACCGCCCGGTCGATGGGAATCATCGTCTCCGACTGACCACTACGACAACCGAACACCGATGGGAGAGCCACCGCGACGGTGGCTCGCTATGACCACAAGGAGGAACCCTATGGCTAGCAGGGGCAAGCGCTACGACCGGCTCTCCGCCGCATACGACAAGTATCACCATTACGAGCCGCTCGAGGCAGTGCGCATGGTGAAGGCTTCCGCCGCCGCCCGCTTCGACGAGACCATCGAGGCGGTGATGAAGCTGGGGATCGACCCCCGCAGGGCCGACCAGCTGGTACGGGGCACGGTGGTGCTCCCCCACGGAACGGGCAAGGCAGTTCGCGTCGGCGTGTTCGCGGTCGGTGACCTGGCCACCGAGGCCGAGGAGGCGGGAGCCGAGGTGGTCGGTGGCGACGAACTGATCGAGTCCATCGCCTCGGGCGGGGACATAACCTTCGACGTGGCCATCGCCTCGCCGGACATGATGCCGAAGGTGGGTCGCCTCGGAAGGATCCTGGGACCTCGGGGCCTGATGCCCAACCCGAAGGCCGGGACCATCACCCGAGACCTGGCTCGGACGGTCGGGGAGTTCAAGGCCGGCAAGATCGAGTACCGCAACGATCGCTATGGCAACGTGGCCGCTCCCATCGGCAAGGCCTCCTTTGACGAAGCGCTCCTTCACGACAACCTGATCTCCCTGGTCTCCGAGCTGTTGCGGGTGAAGCCGGCCGCTTCCAAAGGCACCTATCTGAAGGGACTGTCCATCTCCGCAACCATGGGTCCCGGGATCAGGGTGGACGTGTCGAAGGTGGACCGCCTGGCGGCTTAGAGACTGGCGTCAAGCCGGCGTGGCCGCTACACTGCCGCCGGTTTCCCGGCTCAGAGCCGGGAACGTTTGGCCGTAGACAGCCGGTACCCGTCACGGGTGTAAAGCAATCCGGGAGGATTCGCCTGCCGAGGTCGGATCGAGGCATCCGCCCGATCCCCTCCCTGCTGTCCCTGTACGCCGTTCCGGCGCGTGCGGCCTACGCCAGCAAAGTCGCGGGACGGCCCGCGACCCGCAATCCAGCGGAGGAACTCATGCCACGACCCGACAAGGTCCGGGCTGTTGAAGACATCAAGGGTTACTTCTCGGCCTCGTCCTCATCGTTCCTGACCGAGTACCGCAGCCTGCCGGTGGCGGACCAGCAGGAACTTCGCCGGAGTCTCAAGGAAGCCGGGGCACGATACCGGGTCCTGAAGATGACGCTCACCAAGCGAGCCCTCCACGATCTCGGCCACGCCGACCTCGATGAGTGGCTCACAGGACCGACCGCCGTGGCGTTCGTCGAGGACGATCCGGTACTGGCCGCCAAGGCACTGGTCGCCTTCAGCCGGGACCACGAAGGCCTGGTCATCAAAGCCGGCATGCTCGACGGCCGGGCCATCGGGCCCGATCAGGTGGCGCGCCTCGCCACCCTGGACAGCCGGGATGTGCTGCTCGCCAAGGTCGCCGGGGCATTCAACGCGCCCATGACCAGAGCCGCCTCGTTGATGGGTTCCTTTACGAGGAACGCAGCCTCGGTGTTCTCGCAGTTGCTCGAAAAAAAGGAAGACGGATAGGGCCGATCCCAGGCCCGGCCACCGGTGCCTGCACCGGCCGAAAGAACGGAATCTAGGAGGATGGCAATGGCCAGCATGACGACTGAAGAACTGTTGGGTGTGTTCGAGGAGATGACGGTCCTCGAGCTCAAGGAGTTCCTCGACGCCTTCGAGGAGCACTTCGACGTGACCGCGGCAGCCCCGATGGCGATGGCGGTCGCGGCCGGTGACGGCGCCGGGGCCGAGGCGCCCGCAGAGGAGCAGACGGAGTTCGACGTGGTGCTCACCGGATCCGGTGACAAGAAGATCCAGGTCATCAAGGAAGTCCGGGCCATGACCAGTCTCGGGCTCAAGGAGGCCAAGGCGGTCGTGGACGGTCTCCCCAGCACCGTTCTCGAGGCGGTCTCCAAGGAGGAGGCCAACGCTGCCAAGGAGAAGATCGAGGCGGTCGGAGGCTCGGTCGAGATCCGCTAGTTGCTAGTATTGTTCTATAGAGAATTACTAAGAACTACGGACTAGAGATTAGAAACTTAGATGTTGACGGCCGCTCCGGTGTCCCGTTAACATCACCGCGAAGTGGACGGCTTAGCCCGTAGGGTGCAGCGACGGGAGCCCGTCGATAGGAGTTGACTTCCGCCTAAGGCTTCGGGTTTAGGCGGCTCTGCCGCGTGCTAAACTTTCGGTTTGCTGTGCCCTATGGTGTCGGGAGAGCGCGCGTACCTTCACACATCCCGCCTGATGGCGACCGATTTTCGGAGAGCATGGTGATCGTTCGTGTCCGTTTGGCGTCGGAACACGGATGTATCGGGTCAAGTGAGTCAAGCCGACCGGTCATGCCGGTCGGGTATCTATTAGGAGGAAGCTTTGGCCATAGCCCCCGCTGTTGATCGACTGTCCTTCTCCAAGATCCCCGAGGTCAGTCCCCTGCCCGACCTCATCGCGGTCCAGCGCGAGTCCTTCAGCTGGTTCCTCGAAGAAGGCCTCAGCCGGATCTTCCAGCAGCTCTCACCCATCGAGGACTTCGGCGGGCAGCTGGCTCTCGACCTCAGCGATCACTACTTCGGGGAGCCGCTGATGACCGAGGAGGAGGCGAAGGAGCGGGACACGAGCTACTCCAAGCCCCTTCACGTGATCGCCCGGTTCGTGAACCGCAACACCGGCGAGATCAAGGAACAGAGGGTGTTCCTGGGCGACTTCCCGATGATGACCCGCAACGGCACCTTCATCATCAATGGCACCGAGCGGGTGGTGGTGAGCCAGCTGGTTCGGTCTCCGGGCGTGTACTTCGACCACTCGGTGGACAAGGCGTCCGACAAGGACGTGTACGGCGCCAAGGTGATACCCGGCCAGGGTGCCTGGATGCAGTTCGACATCGACAAGCGCGACACGGTCGGCGTACGGGTGGACCGCAAGCGGCGCCAGTACATCACGTCGTTCGTTAGGGCGCTGGGCATCGCAGAGACCGATGACGAGATACTCCGCCTGTTCCATGACGCGGATGTCATCGCCAACACCCTGGACAAGGACCCGGTGAGCAATGTCTCCGAGGACAGGAAGGTCGAGGAGGCCATGCTCGACTTCTACCGCAAGCAGCGTCCGGGTGAGCCGACCACCCTGGACTCCGCCAAGGGCCTGATCGGCTCCATCTTCTTCAACTCGAAGCGTTACGACCTCACCGAGGTAGGCCGCTACAAGGTCAACCAGAAGTTCGATAACCCGGACGGACACTCATCCGAGAACGGTCTCTTCACCCCGGACGACTTCATCGACACCATCCGCTACCTGATCCACCTCCAGCAGGGTAAGGAGACCATGACCACCCGGGCCGGTACCGAGGTGGTGGTCCGTACCGACGACACGGACCACTTCGGAAACCGCCGGGTACGGACGGTCGGGGAGTTGGTCCAGAACCAGATCCGGGTGGGTCTGAGCCGGATGGAACGCCAGGTCAGGGAGCGGATGTCGACCCAGGACCCGGATTCCATCACGCCCACCTCGCTCATCAATATCCGGCCGGTGGTGGGGTCCATCAAGGAGTTCTTCGGATCCAGCCAGCTCAGCCAGTTCATGGACCAGCCCAACCCGTTGGCCGGGCTCACCCACCGGAGGCGCCTGTCGGCGCTGGGTCCGGGCGGCGTGTCGCGGGAGCGGGCAGGCTTCGAGGTCCGGGACGTCCATCCCTCCCACTACGGGCGCATGTGCCCCATCGAGACCCCCGAAGGTCCCAACATCGGGTTGATCGGGTCCCTCGCCAGCTACGCCAGGGTCAACCGGTTCGGCTTCATCGAGACCCCCTACCGCGAGGTCAGGGACGGCCGGGTGACCGATGTCACCAAGCACCTGACGGCATCGGAGGAGGAACGTTTCGTGATCGCCCAGGCCAACTCGGAGTTGAACCCGGACGGCACCTTCGTTCGTGACCGGGTTCTGGTCCGCCGGGCCGGCGGCGAGATCGACCGGGTGCCGCCCCGAGACGTGGACTACATGGACATATCACCCAAGCAGATCGTCTCGGTGGCCACCTCCCTGATCCCGTTCCTGGAGCACGACGACGCCAACCGGGCGCTCATGGGCTCCAACATGCAGCGCCAGGCGGTGCCCCTTCTCCAGGCCGAGGCCCCTCTGGTGGGCACCGGCGTGGAGGCCCGCGCAGCACAGGATTCCGGCGACCTGATCACCTCCGAGGTGGCGGGCGTGGTGACGTCCATCAACGGCAAGGAGATCGTGATCGTCGAAAACGGCTCCGATGAGGAGCATCGCTACCGGCTGCGCAAGTTCGAGCGCTCGAACCAGGGCACCTCGATCAACCAGAAGCCGGTCGTGGACATCGGCGATGAGGTGGCGGCCGGGACCGTGATCGCTGACGGGCCCTCCACCGAGGCGGGTGAGTTGGCGCTGGGCAAGAATCTGCTGGCCGCCTTCATGCCGTGGAAAGGCCACAACTTCGAGGACGCCGTGGTCCTCAGCGAGCGCCTGGTGAAGAACGACGTGCTGACCTCGATCCACATCGAGGAGTACGAGGTCGACGCTCGCGATACCAAGCTGGGCGCCGAGGAGATCACCCGTGATATTCCGAACGTGGCGGAAGAGGTGCTCAAGGACCTCGACGACGAGGGCGTTATCCGGGTGGGCGCCAACGTGGGCCCGGGTGACTACCTGGTCGGCAAGGTGACTCCCAAGGGCGAGACCGAGATGACCCCCGAGGAGCGCCTGCTCCGGGCCATCTTCGGTGAGAAGGCCCGCGAGGTCAGGGACTCCTCCCTCAAGGTTCCCCACGGTGAGTCCGGCAAGGTGATCGATGTACGGGTCTACCGGCGGGCGGACGGCTACGACGATCTCCAGCCCGGTGTCAACGAGCTGGTACGGGTGTGCGTGGCCAGCCAGCGCAAGATCTCCGAAGGCGACAAGCTGGCGGGCCGGCACGGCAACAAGGGCGTGATCGCCAAGATACTCCCGGAGGAGGACATGCCCTTCCTGGCGGACGGGACCCCAATCGACATCGTGCTCTCGCCGCTGGGCGTTCCATCCCGGATGAACCTCGGTCAGGTGCTGGAGACGCATCTCGGATGGGCCGCCGCTCAGGGATGGCGCCCCTTCAAGAGCGAGACCCCGGCGGCGGAGGGCAGGCCGCCCCGCTCTCGCGTGGCCACGCCTGTGTTCGACGGGGCCCGGCAGAGCGAGATACGCGACGTCATCGCCAACAGCCTTCCCAACCGGGACGGGATGCGCCTGGTGGGCGACGACGGCAAGGCGACTCTCTACGACGGGCGGACCGGGAGGCCCTTCGACACGACCATCACGGTGGGATACCTCTACATCCTCAAGCTGGTCCACCTGGTGGATGACAAGCTCCATGCCCGTTCGACCGGTCCCTACTCGATGATCACCCAGCAGCCGTTGGGCGGTAAGGCGCAGTTCGGCGGCCAGCGCTTCGGGGAGATGGAGGTGTGGGCTCTCGAGGCCTACGGCGCCGCCTACGCCCTCCAGGAGCTGCTGACAATCAAGTCGGACGATGTCCTGGGTCGGGTCAAGGTCTACGAGTCGATCGTCAAGGGCGACAACATACCCGAACCGGGGATCCCGGAGTCCTTCAAGGTGCTAATCAAAGAGATGCAGAGCCTGTGTCTCAACGTAGAGTTGCTGTCGGCGGGAGAGGAAGTCCAGTTCAGAGACCTGGACGAGGACCTCTATCGCACGTCGGAGTCACTCGGAATCGATCTGTCGCGTCCGGAGCGCAGGGAAGAAGGTTGACAAGCGTGGATTGGGGCCAAACACCCGACCGGTTCAGTAAGTACGGGGGCTACCCGGCATCCTCCGGCGCGCCCACTCGGGACGTGTTCGACGAGCTCAAGATCGGATTGGCTTCGCCCGAACAGATCCGCTCCTGGTCGTTCGGTGAGGTGAAGAAGCCGGAGACCATCAACTACCGGACTCTCAAGCCCGAGAAGGAGGGACTGTTCGACGAGCGCATCTTCGGTCCCCAGAAGGACTGGGAGTGCGCCTGCGGCAAGTACAAGCGGATCCGTTACCGGGGCATCACCTGCGAGAAGTGCAACGTGGAGGTGACCCGCAGCAAGGTGCGCCGGGAACGCATGGGCCACATCGAGTTGGCTGCTCCGGTCACTCATATCTGGTTCTTCAAGGGCGTCCCCTCCCGCCTCGGCTACCTGCTCGACATGTCCCCCAAGGAACTCGAGAAGGTCATCTACTTCGCCTCCTACGTGGTCACCGAGCTCGACGAGAGGAAGCGTCTCGAAGACCTGCCGCGGCTGGAGGAGGAGATGGAGGCCGGGATCGAACTCGAGCAGGAAGATTTCGACGAGTGGCGGGAGGCCCGCCTCCAGCGGCACGAGGAAGAGATCCGGCGCATGGAGGAGGGGGGCGCCAAGCCCCAGGAGATCACCCAGCGGCGCCGCGAGGTCGAACGTGAGGTCTTGGATCGCGAGTCCCGGTGCGAGCAAGAGTGCGAGCTCTACCGGGAGGCCTTCGAGACCTTCCGCAGCCTGAAGCCCAAGAAGCTGGTGGAGTCGGAACAGCTGTGGCGGATGCTCGACGACCAGTACAAGGACTACTTCTCGGGGGGCATGGGCGCCGAGGCGGTCAAGGCCCTGCTGAGGCGGATCGACCTGGATGCCGAGATGGCCATGCTTCGTGAGAACCTGGTGGCCACCTCCGCCCAGCGCCGCCACCGGGCTACGCAGCGGATCAAGGTGGTGAAGCCGTTCTGGGAGGGCAAGCACTCTCCCCGGAGCATGATCGTGGAGTCGGTCCCGGTGATCCCGCCCGATCTCCGCCCGATGGTCCAGTTGGACGGCGGTCGGTTCGCGACCTCGGACCTCAACGATCTCTACCGGCGGGTCATCAACCGCAACAACCGGCTGAAGCGACTTCTCGACCTGAACGCTCCCGAGATCATCGTGAACAACGAGAAGCGCATGCTCCAGGAGGCGGTGGACGCCCTGTTCGACAACGGTCGGCGGGGCAAGGCCGTCACCGGTCAGGGCAATAGGCCTCTCAAGTCCCTGACCGACATGCTCAAGGGCAAGCAGGGCCGCTTCCGCCAGAACCTGCTGGGTAAGCGGGTGGACTACTCGGGGCGCTCGGTGATCGTGGTGGGACCGCAGCTCAAGCTCCATCAATGCGGTCTGCCGAAGGTCATGGCCCTCGAGTTGTTCAAGCCTTTCGTCATGAAGCGGCTGGTCGATCGGGACATCGCCCAGAACATCAAGTCCGCCAAGCGTATGGTGGAGCGCCGCCGTCCCCAGGTCTGGGACGTGCTCAAAGAGGTGATCCAGGAGCACCCGGTGCTGCTCAACCGCGCCCCCACGCTGCACAGGCTGGGTATCCAGGCCTTCGAGCCCATCCTGGTCGAGGGCAAGGCCATCCAGATACACCCCCTGGTGTGCGAGGCGTTCAACGCCGACTTCGACGGAGACCAGATGGCGGTACACCTGCCGCTGTCGGCCGAGGCTCAGGCGGAGGCCAGGGTCCTGATGCTCTCCACCAACAACGTCCTCTCCCCGGCCAGCGGTTACCCGATCGTGGCGCCGTCCCAGGACATGGTGATCGGTATCTACTACCTGTCCGAGAAGGTGGAGGACGCCAAGGGGGCCGGCCGGGTGTTTGCCGACCCGGACGAAGCCCTGATGGCCTACGACCTGGGTGAGATATCGCTGCACGCCCCGATCAAGCTGCGCTTGGGCCAGATCGCCGGCGATCCGGTCATGCATGCCGAGTTGGCCGACTTCATCCCGAACCTCATCACCGAGGCGCCGGTGGACGGTGACCAGCTGTTCGAGACCACCCTCGGACGGACCCTGCTCAACCAGGTAATGCCCGAGGGCTTCCCCGTTCTCGACGCCATGGTGCTGAAGGGCGACCTCAAGGTGCTGATCGCCGAGATCATCGAGCGGTACGGGAAGAACGTGGTGCAGCGAACCCTGGACGGGCTCAAGGAGTTGGGATTCGATTACTCGACCAGGTCCGGGCTGACCATGGGCCTTCGCGACGTTCGGGCGCCCCGTGACAAGCAGCGGATCCTCAACAAGCACCAGAAGAAGGCTGACGCGCAGGATCGCCAGTACCAGCGCGGCATCATCACCCAGGACGAGCTCCACCAGGAGCTGATCGAGATATGGACCGAGGCCACCGAAGAGGTGACCGCCTCCATGGAGAAGACCCTGGCCAGTGACGACTTCAACCCGATCGACATGATGGTGAAGTCCGGCGCCCGGGGGAACAGGATGCAGGTCCGCCAGATCGCCGGCATGCGGGGTCTGGTGGCCAACCCGAAGGGTGACATCATCCCCCGCCCGATCAAGGCCAACTTCCTGGAGGGCCTGACCGTGCTGGAGTACTTCATCTCCACGCACGGCGCCCGGAAGGGCCTGGCCGACACCGCCCTCCGGACCGCCGACTCGGGTTACCTGACCCGGCGCCTGGTCGATGTCTCCCAGGAGATCATCGTGCAGGACGAGGATTCGGAGGACCGGGGTATCCGCATTCCCATCCGGGTCATGGAAGGCAAGGAGTGGCAGCTGATCCCCAACCTGCGGAACCGTGTGTACGGACGGGTACTCGTAGACGACGTGCTGGTCGATGGCGAGCCGGTGGTGACCAAGGACGGGCGGGAGCTGGTGGCCGGGGAGGTCCTCGACCGTTACGCCATGGTCGCCTTGGAGGCCGCCTCGGAGGTTCTGAGCGTGCGGGTGCGCTCGCCCCTGACCGACGAGATCCCCCATGGCATAAGCCAGGCCTCGTACGGGCTGAGCATGGCCACGGGCCGGATGGTGGAGCCCGGCGAGGCGGTCGGGATCATGGCCGCCCAGTCGATCGGCGAGCCGGGAACTCAGCTGACCATGCGCACGTTCCACACCGGTGGCGTGGCCGGCCAGGACATCACCCACGGTCTTCCCAGGGTGGTCGAGCTCTTCGAGGCCCGCTCTCCCAAGGGGAAGGCGGTGCTCTCCGAGGTCGGCGGCCGGGTCCGGATCGAAGAGACGGAGGAGGGCGGACGGGCCATAGTGATCGAGTCCTCGGAAGGGGAGACCCAGTACGAGGTCTCTCGCAGGGCTCGCCTCACGGTCCGCAATGACCAGGAGATCGCGCCGGGTACGCCGCTGACGGAGGGTCCGCTCGATCCCAAGGAAGTGTGCGACATCCAGGGCGTGAGGGCCTGCCAGCAGTACCTGGTGGAACAGGTCCAGGAGGTCTACCGGAACCAGGGCGTGGACATCCACGACAAGCACATCGAGCTGATCGTGCGCCAGATGTTGCGCAGGGTTCGGGTAGCCCGCTCGAACGACTCGGACTTCCTGCCGCTCCAGTTGGTCGACTACGGGGAGTTCCGCGAGGAGAACCGCCGCCTGGTGGCTGAGGGCCGCCAGCCTGCCGAGGGACGGCCCGAGCTGATGGGAATCACCAAGGCATCGCTGGCCACGGACTCGTGGCTGTCGGCGGCCTCGTTCCAGGAGACCACCCGGGTCCTGACGGAGGCGGCCATCAACGGTCGCTCGGATCACCTGCGGGGTCTCAAGGAGAACGTGATCATCGGCAAGCTGATCCCGGCGGGAACGGGAGCCACCCGGTACCAGTCCATCCAGCCGGACCTTCCCGAGGCGAGCGTGCTCCCGTCGAACCTCGGCGCCGACTGGTTGGCATCCCTCCAGATGCCGGGCGAGGAGGGCGAGCCGAACGGGGAGTTGGCCGAACACGGGGACACCGGCACCGGAATCGGCTTCCGCGAACCCGAAGAGGGTCTCGTTACCAGCGATCCTGTTGATTAGTTGCTAGTTGCTAGTTCTAACCACTAACGACTAACGAGCTCTCTCCGGAGGCTTGACTTCCTGGGCATGGTCCATGGCTGCCACGAGGACCGCGTCCCCCGTGTCCACCACGATGACCTTGTCGAGGCCGAGTACGAGGACAGGCCGTTCCCCGGCGGATACGTAGCTGGACGAGACGGAGCGCACCTCGGCGGGCCCGGCCACCACGTTCCCGTGCCGGTCACGGCTTGCATGCGCCCATAGAGCGGCCCATGACCCCAGGTCGGACCACCCCGCCTCGAGGGGCGCCATGGCGCCGCGGCGGGTCTGTTCCATCACGGTCCGGTCTATGGAGCCTTCGGGACAGGCCGTGAAGGCCTGCTCCTCCAGCACGACCGGACCATCGTCGCCCTCGTCGCCGAGCGCGGCCCGGACCTGGCGGATCATGCCGGGACTCGCCGAAGCCAACTCCTCGATGAAGGTGGCCGCCCGGAACAGGAACATGCCGGAGTTCCACGAGTAGCGACCCGAGTCGAGGTATCGGCGGGCGGTGGGACTATCGGGCTTCTCCCGGAACGAGGCGATCCGGACCACGCCCGGATGGCCCGAGATGGCCGAGCCGTGCTCGATGTAGCCGTATCCGGTCTCGGGCCGGTCCGGCTTGACCCCGAAGGTGACCAGCCAGCCGGCCCGGGCGGCGGCCATGGCCCCCTCCACCACCTCGACGAAGGCATCGGTGTTCTCGACGGCATGGTCGGCCGGGAGCACCAGCAGCAGGTCGTCCGCCGCGGACAGCAACGCCGCGGCGGCTGCGGCGGGGGCCGTGTTGCGCCCCACCGGCTCCAGCACCGCTCGGAAACGGTTCACACCGATCTCTGCCAGATGGTCCGATATGGGCGGGTGGTGGTCCCTACCGCACACGATGATCGGATCCGCCGGATCCCGGAGTTGGGCGGCGCGCAGGACGGTCTCCTGCAACATCGAACGGTCACCGGCCGGGCGGGCGAGAGGTTTGGGATGCTCGGGACGCGACAGCGGCCACAACCGGGTCCCCGATCCTCCCGCCAGGATTACCGGTCGGAGCATCTCGCCCTACCCGCAGCGGGCGGCGTGGACCCGGCCGGCGAAGCGATCGGTCATGCCGGCCACGTAGTCGACCGCCTGGCGCTGCGGAGACTCGGACCGCCGCGCCGAGGGGGGTAGCTCGGACGGGTGCGCCTCGAAGTAGCGGACCAGGTCCTGCACCACCGCCATTGCCTGCCTCCTCAGAGGTTGACCTTCAGCCCGAAGGTAGACCCGCTCGAACATGAAGTTCCGCAGGTCGTCCATGGCCTCGGCCACATCGGGCGCCATCTGAACACGGCCGGCGCTGATCGAGCCGTCGACCACGGCGTGCACCATCGCGGTCACCCAACGGCCGTGCTGGTCGCCGAGCAGGGCTTGCGCCCGGAACGGGAGGTCCACGTAGCGGATGATCCCGGCCCTCATGGCATCGATCGGGTCGTGGCTCAGGTAGGCGATCCGGTCGGCGTAGCGGCACAGCGTGCCCTCCGGGGTGGCGGGTCCCTCCTCGATCCGCCACGGGTGGGCGCGGATGCCGTCTCGTGTCTCCCAGGTGAGGTTGAGCGGTTCGATCACCGACAGTATCCGCACCGAGTGATCGGCATGGATCCAACCTCCGTCCAGTATCTCGTCGAGGGCATCCTCCCCGGTATGACCGAACGGGGCGTGGCCGATGTCGTGACCCAGGCAGATGGCCTCGGTCAAGGACTCGTTCAGGCCGAGCGCAACCGCCATCGAGCGTCCGATCTGGGCGACCTGGAGCGTGTGGGTGAGCCTGGTGACGAAATGGTCGTTGCCGGGGTCGATGAACACCTGGGTCTTGCGAGCCAGCCGCCGGAAGGCGTTGGAGTGGACGATGCGGTCGCGGTCCCGTTCGAATGCGGTACGGAGCGGGTCGGGCTCCTCCGGACTCTCCCGGCCCTTGGACTCGGCAGCCTTGGTGGCGGCGGGTGCCATCCGCAGGAATTCGGAGTTCTCTCGAGCCTCGCGGGCAACGTGCCGGAAGGGTTCCGCATGGACGACCACGCTCCGACGATAGCGAGGCCGTCCAGGTTGCCGGCCCGTGCCGGATGAGTACGCTTCCGGCGATGGAGTACCAGGCGCTCTACCGCAAGTACCGGCCGCAGCGCTTCGATCAGGTAATCGGCCAGGAGCATGTCACCGTGACCCTGGCAAGGGAGATCGCCGGAGGTCGGGTGGCGCACGCCTACCTGTTCACCGGTCCCAGAGGCACGGGCAAGACCACCACGGCCCGCCTGCTGGCCATGGCCCTGAACTGTCCCGACCGGGGTCCGGACAGCGAGCCGTGCGGCGCCTGCCCGTCCTGTGCGGGCGTGGCGTCATCAGCCTCCATGGACGTGATGGAGCTCGATGCCGCCTCCCACAACAAGGTGGAGGACATCAGGGAGCTGCGCGCCGGGGTGTCCACGGTGGCGTCGGTGGGGGGTGCTCGGCGGGTGTTCATCCTCGATGAAGCCCACATGCTCACCAAGTCGGCCGCCAACGCCCTGCTCAAGACCCTGGAGGAGCCACCCGAGCATGTGCACTTCGTGCTGGCCACCACCGAGCCCTACCGGTTGCTTGACACGGTCCGTTCGAGAAGCCAGCGGTTCGACTTCCATCTGGTGCCGACCGACACCCTGACCGACCACCTGAGGTGGATCGCCGAGGCCGAGGGGTTCGAGGCCACCGACGGCGCCCTGCTGGCGGTGGCTCGGCGGGCTGCCGGGTCGGTCCGGGACTCGTTGAGCCTCCTCGAGCAGGTAGCCGCCAGGGACGGTACCGTCACCGAGGAAGGCGTCCAGGCGGCGCTTGGCGTGGCCGGGCCCGAGTCGCTCGTGAAGCTGGTGGATGCGGTTGCAGACGAGGCGCCCGCCGCCGCCCTCGAGTTGGTGGCCCATCTGTCGGCGGGCGGCGTCGATCTGCGACGCTTCGCCGGCGATGCGCTGGGTCTCTTTCGGGGGGTCTTCCTCACCCACTACAGCTCGGATGTGAGGGAGTTCACCGACGAGCCTCCCGAGGTGATCGAGCACTGGCAGGAGGTGGCAGGCCGGATCCCTGCGGCTCTGGTGATGAGGTCGATCGACATTCTGGGAGAGGCGCTCGTCAAGCTCAGGGAGGGCCGGGACGAGCGCATGATGCTGGAGTTGGCCGTCCTGAAGCTATCCCGCCCGGAGTTGGACGACCGCCCGGATGGACTGCTGCGGAGGATCGAGCGACTCGAGAGGGGCCGGCCGATCGCGCCCGCCCAGGACCCTACGGCCTCCACTCCGGTCGTCTCCACTCCGGTCGTCTCCACTCCAGACGCCCCGGCGGACGGCCAGGCGGACGGCCAGGCGGAGGCTCCCGTATCCCCGCCTCTAGAGCCGCCGGCGTCCGTCCCGGCGTCTGACCAGCCCCTCACCGACATGGACCTGGACCGCATCTGGCCGCAGCTCAGCAATGCGGTGATCGAAAGGCTGGGCGGAAGGTTGGGGGCGTTCTTCCGCGAGGCCGTTCCGGGCGCAGTGGAGGGTTCCACTCTGGTACTGCACCTCCCGGCCGGGTACGACCTCCACTACAAGACCCTCTCGAACGACGCCGATCTGGCCGAGCTGCTTGCTCGGGAGGGAGGAAGGCTCCTCGGCAGGTCGGTGGAGATCGACTTCCGGATGGCGGGCGCGCCGGGCACGTCGCAGGGGCAGGGCGCCGGACCGGATCCCTCGCCCCCGCCGGATCCGAACCCCGACTCCGGACCGGAGCCGGACGCCCCGGATCCGCCCGAGCCGGTGGATGAACCCGCCCCCTCGTCGGCGCCGCCCCGAGTGGACCCGGCGGCGGCGATGCATCAGGCAGAGCTCCTGCTGCGCGAGTCCGAGTTGAACGTCCAGGAGGTCCAACCCGATTAAGGAGGGTGCTGAAAAAGACGGGGATGGGGTGGACTCGCCATGCCTCGACCTGGTTTCGTTGAAGGATGCCGCTCCAACTGGACAATTTTCAATACCCTCCTGCCGGCCGGGGGGTGCGACGGTTTCGTCACCATCACCGACTACCCTGGTCAGGCTGATGTTCGAGCGTCCCGTTCAACGACTGATCGACGAGCTGAGCAGGCTCCCCGGGGTTGGTCGCAAGTCCGCCCAGCGCCTCGCCTTCCATCTGCTGAACGTAGATGAGGCTGACGCCCGCCGCCTGGCAGGGGCGATCATCGACCTGCGCGAGCAGACCTCCTTCTGCTCTCGGTGCTACAACGTCACCGCCGGGGAGGAGTGCTCGATCTGCCGCGATCCTCGCCGCGAGCCCGGGTACATCTGTGTGGTCGAACGAGCCCAGGACATCGCGGTCATCGAGCGCACGCGCGAGTTCGCCGGCCAGTACCACGTGCTGGGCGGTGCCCTCTCGCCCATCGACGGGATAGGACCCTCCCAGCTCCGGATCGAGGAGCTCGAGCTCCGGATCGAGGAGCTCCGTAACCGGGGCCAGGACAACGGCGCGGGCGGGACCGGGGAGCGGCGGATCGAGATCATCATCGCCACCAACCCCACCATCGAGGGCGATACCACCGCCATGTACCTGGCGCGACGCTTCAAGCCCTTCGGGATAACCGTTACCCGCCCCGCCAGCGGCCTGCCGGTCGGGGGCGACATGGACTACGCCGACGAGATCACCCTCGGCAGGGCCTTGGCGGACCGGCGGGAGCTGTAGGAGCTCGCACCAACCCCGATGTTCGGGATAGCCGGATAGGTTGATATCGTATGCGCCGATCCAGAGGCGCTCGGAATGGACTCATGGGCAAAGGCATCGGACCGGTCGAGACCCGGTTCTTCACGTTCGGCAGCGAATCTAATCCCTTCGTCTGCGAGAGCGGCGAGGAGCTGCCCGAAGTAACCCTCGCCTACGAGGTCTACGGCGAGCTCGACGAGAACGGCGACAACGCCATCCTCCTCTTCCACGCCCTCACCGGCAGCCACCACGCGGCCGGCGAGAACCGCGACTACACGGGCGCCGAGGACCGCTGGACCGACGAGGTGCATACCGGGTGGTGGGACGACTTCATCGGACCGGGCCGTTCCCTCAACACGGACAAGTTCGCCGTGATCTGCGCCAACTGGCTGGGTCACTGCTATGGCACCACCGGCCCCGCCAGCATCAACCCGCTCACCGGCAAGCCCTACGGACCCGACTTCCCGCGCGTCTCCGCGGGCGACACGGTCCGGGCACACTTCCGGCTCCTGGACCACCTCGGGGTGAAGACACTCCATGCGGTGGTAGGTGGCAGCGTGGGCGGGATGATGTGCCTCGACGTGGCGGTCCGCTACCCCGCTCGGGTGCGTTTCGTCGTTCCCATCGCGGCAGGCCTGCGGGCCACGACACTCCACGTGATCCATGACTTCGAGCAGATCAACGCCATCTACAACGACCCGGACTTCAACGGGGGCAACTACTACGACGGGGCCTCGCCCGACGCCGGCCTCGCCCTCGCCCGGATGATCGGGCACAAGACGTTCGTGTCGCTGGACCAGATGAAGAAGCGGGCCAGGGGGGAGGTGGCCGAGTCCGGAGATCGGGTACGGCTTCCGATCGAGAGCTACATGTGGCATCAGGGCCAGAAGTTCGTCAAGCGCTTCGACGCCAACGCCTACCTGCGGACCATGTGGGCATGGCAGGACTTCGATCTGTATGCGGAGGCCGAGCGCAAGGGGATCACGCTCCGGGACATGCTCTCAGCCGGATCCCACAAGTATCTGGTCTTCTCGATCGACTCCGACGTGTGCTACTACCCGGGCGAGCAGAAGGAGCTGGCGGAGGAGTTGAAAGCGGCCGGTCAGGACTTCAACTGGATTACCGTCCACTCGGAGAAGGGTCACGATGCCTTCCTGCTCGAGCCGCATCTGTTCGAGCCCCACCTCCGTTACCATCTGGAATCCGATTGGGATCCCTCATCCACGACCCGGTCCAGGAGAAGCGCCAGATGAGCCACGAGTTCGGCTTCGACACCCGTTCCATCCACGCCGGCCAGCGGCCGGACCCCGACACCGGTGCGCGGGCCATGCCCATCTACCAGACCACCTCCTACGTGTTCGAGGATCCCCAGCAGGCCGCCGACCTGTTCGCCCTCCAGAGCTTCGGCAACATCTACACGCGGATCGGGAACCCCACCAACGCCGCCTTCGAGGAGCGCATGGCCTCCCTGGAGGGTGGCCTGGGCGGCCTGGCAACCGCCTCCGGTATGGCGGCCCAGCTCGTGGCGGTACTCACCCTCTGCGAGGTGGGGGACCACATCGTCGCCAACCGGTCGCTGTACGGCGGGACGTTCACCCAGTTCGACGTGACGCTCCGCCGGATGGGCATCGACACGACCTTCGTGGACACCAATGACCTCGATGCCATCGAGGCGGCCATCACCGACCGGACCCGGCTCGTCTACGGAGAGACGATCGGCAACCCGGCGGGTGACGTCCTCGACCTGGCGCCGATGGCCGATCTGTCCCGCTCCCACGGCCTACCCCTGGTGGTGGACAACACCTTCGCCAGCCCCGCGCTGTGCCGGCCCATCGAGTACGGCGCCGACGTAGTGGTGCACTCGGCCACCAAGTTCATCGGCGGCCATGGCACCTCGATCGCCGGTGTGATCGTGGAGAGCGGGGTCTTCCCGTGGGACAACGGACGGTTCCCCGCTATCGTCGAGCCGTCACCGGCCTATCACAACCTCACCTTCTGGGCGAACTTCCGGGAGTACGCCTACCTGATGAAGGCCCGCATGGAGCTGATGCGGGACGTGGGCGCGGTTCTGTCGCCCTTCAACTCGTTCCTGCTGCTGCAGGGGCTGGAGACGCTGTCGTTGCGGATGGAGCGCCACGTGGCCAACGCGCAAGCGGTGGCCGAGTTCCTGGACGCGGATAGCCGGGTGTCGTGGGTGTCCTATGCCGGGCTGCCCTCCCACCCCTCCCACGACCTGGCCCGTAAGTACGTACCGGGCGGGCCGGGAGCGGTGTTCACCTTTGGCATAGCCGGGGGCTACGAGGCGGGGGTATCGTTCATCAAGCGGGTGGAGCTGGCCAGCCACCTTGCCAACGTGGGTGATGCCAAGACCCTGGTGATCCACCCGGCCAGCACCACGCACCAGCAGGTCCCGCCCGAGGAGAGGGACGCGGCCGGGGTGGGCGGCGACATGATCCGGATCTCGATCGGTCTCGAGAACATCGAAGACATTCTCTGGGACCTCGACCAAGCACTTGGGGGTTGAACGATGACTGAGGTACTCGAAGCCGACGCCCGCACGAGGCTGCGGATCATCCGCCAGGCGAAGTCGGTGGCCTTGGTCGGTGTGTCCGGTAACGAGTTGAAGGCGTCTAACTTCGTCGCCACCTACCTTGTCCGTACCCACCTGCGCGTCTACCCCGTCAATCCCATGTACGACGAGGTGCTCGGCCTGAAGTGCTACGCATCGCTTGCGGACCTGCCGGAGGTGCCTGACATCGTCGACATCTTCCGCCATCCTCGCTTCATCCCAGAGGTGGTGGACGACGCTATCGCCATCGGCGCCAAGGTGGTGTGGTTCCAGCTCGGCCTTCGCCACGACGGCGCGGCCCGGACAGCCATCGACGCCGGCCTCGACGTGGTTCAGGACCGTTGCCTCAAGATCGAGCACGCCCGTTTCTCGGGCCGCCTGAACCTGGCCGGCTTCGACACCGGAGTCATCTCCAGCAAGCGCCTAAGGGATATCTAGTTGCTAGTTGCTAGTTGCTAGTTGCTAGTTGCTAGTTGCTAGTTTATGTTGGATTATCGCTGACGGCTGACCGCTGACCGCTGACCACTGCTCCACTTCCGGAATCCCGGCGATGCGGAGGATTCACGGGAATATGATAAGGTATGACTTAGGTTATACCTATCGAAGACACTGAGAAGTACGGAAAGGGTGAACGCATGGCCAAGGCCGTCGGAATCGATCTGGGGACCACCAACAGCGTGATCGCGGTGCTGGAGGGCGGCGAACCGACCGTGGTCGCCAATGCCGAAGGGGCCCGCACCACACCGTCGGTGGTGGCCTTCAAGGACGGCGAGGTACTGATCGGTGAGGTCGCCAAGCGGCAGGCCATCACCAATCCCGATCACACCGTCC
>JAPPGU010000011.1 GCA_028821265.1 bacterium
GATCGTCGAGAGTGGCGATCCCGTACTCCTCGGCGAACGACTTGGTCATCAGGTACCCCTGCAAGCCTCCGGCGAGCATCAGCGCACCGACCCGACGTACGTGCTCACCGACCAGGGAGCCATCCGGCATCTCCGCTGCGAGCCAGCTGTTGTGGCCCGGGTACCAGCTGTTGACCCAGAAGTCGGCCTCGCCCTGAGCCATCGCCAGATAGGCCAGGTTGGGGCCGAGCTCCAGATCGGCCGGGTCGCTCACCTCGTAGCCCAACTCTTGCATGAGCTGGCGCACGAGTTCGGCCTGGAAGTAACCCGTCGACCAGTTGGCCCGGGCCATCGTGACGCTGACCCCTTCGCCGGGAGCGTCGTCCTGGGCACATGCGGCAGTCACGAGCGCAAATACTGCCACCACCGACATAAGTCTGATGCTTAGTTTCATCATTCTCCTTTCTTCTCCTTTCGTTTTCAGTTGCAGTCTCGGTTATGCAACGGGCAGTTGCTCCCGCGCACGGTCCGAGGATTCACACGGAGGCTTCAACCGTAGCCCTTGCTGCGGTGTCGGTCTCGGTGTCCTCGCCCAGCGGGTCTCCGTAGACCTTTGACCGGCGGTACTCCTTCAACACGGCCATGGTCGAAGCCAGGATGAGGAGCCCTGCCACCAGCGTCAGGAAGGAACCCACTCCGGCCACATACTTGACATGGGCCGTACGGACATGGGTGAAGATCCAGGCGAATCCGATACATGCGATCCCGGCGCCGATCCCGGCGGTCACAGCGCTCCACCTCCACTTACTCAGCTGGTCGCTCCTGAAGATGCCGGCGGCGCGCAGGCCGGTCAGAACCGCGACCGCACCGAAGACCAGCGCCCAGAGCCCCAATCGTGCTCCGTCGCTGCTTCCGCCGTCGATAACCCGGACCCCCGTCTGCGTTGCTCGCGCGCGGAGACTCAACATCTCGGCGGCGATCGCGGCGCGCTCCTCGTCGGAGGCAGTGCCCGCTTGCTGCTCCAGTTCGTCTATCTGGGCCTGGATCTCGGGGGTTATGACCTCTTCCTGACGCTCGTCCCAGCTCCAACCTGACACCAGACCCAACACCAGGATGACGATGGCGCTCCCGAGGCCGATGATCTGTCCCCATGAGACGCCCGAAGGCAGTGGATGGAGCGGGGAGTGATCCGCTGTCCTGATCCACAGGACGGCGCCGATGGTTGCTACCAACCCGCCGACGATCGCCAGGTAGACACCGACCCCGTCACCCGGATCCACAGCGCCGACCGCGACCCCCACGTCGCTCACCGACTGCGCCAACAGATGCGCGGCGGCGAGGATGAGTACGGAAATCGCAGCGATGGCGGCCCCGTCAGCTGCGAGCCATCGTGGTACGAGGCCCGGCCGGGCGCCGAAGGCCATGACCGTCAGTACCAGGAACAGTCCGAGCGCCAGCACCACGATGCCGAACCACGATCCCCCGGAGGCATGCACGCCACTGAAGGTCTGACCCAACAGCTCTCCGTCGGTGGAGGCGTCGGCCCATCTGCCCCACGCGCTCATCTTCCCCGCGTTCGACGTCCATGGGAGGAAGGCGCTTGCTACCGCCACCAAGCCTCCGACAAGAGTCAGCAGCATCGGCAGGCGCTCGCCGGGCGAGATCGGTGCGTAGACGTCGATCTCCTGGTGTTTCACGATTGCCGAGGGCTTGCCTTCGGGAATCAGCACTTCCGGATCGCGCCGATGTCTCCAGGCCAGTTGGATCCGCTTCATGAGATTGGTGGACTCGGTGCCCTCCCGCTGTGACATCCGGTCCAGGACGACTGCTACCAGGAAGAAGGCCAGGCCCCCGGCTGCGCCCTCGCCGACATCCTGGTTGTTTATGGCCCGCAGCAGAACGCGGCCGAGACCGAATGAACCCATGATGGCGGCGATGCCGAGCATGGAGATGGCGAGGAGGAGGGTCTGGTTGATGCCGGTCATGATGGCGGGCCGGGCCAGCGGGATCTGTACGTCGAAGAGGACGCGGGCTTCTGAGGCGCCGTAGGCGCGGGAGGCTTCGACGACGTCGGCGGGTACTTGGCGGATGCCGAGGTTGGTGAGCCGGATCAACGGTGGGAGGGCATACACCATGGTCACCATCGTGGCTGAGACCTCGCCGAGGCCGAAGAACCAGATGAAAGGCAACATGTAGACGAAGGAGTGGACGACCTGCATGGCGTCAAGGATCGGTCGGGTGACTTGCCATACGCCGTCGATCCGGCCGCACAGGATGCCGACCGGGATCCCGATCACCACGCACAGGATGACGGCGACGCCGATCAGCCCGATCGTCGCGGCGGTCTCTTTCCACTGTTGATTGGCCAGCAGTCCGCACATCGTCAAGGCCACGGCTACGAAAGCGGCAACCCTGAGGTTGCGGGTGAGCCATGCCACCAGCGCCATCGCCAGCACGATCCATATCCACGAGATCTCGATAAGGAAGTCGCGGACCAGGCTGCGGACCATGATCTCGAAGGGCCAGGCCACTATGTCGAGCAGTACCTCGAGATTGACCGCGATCCACCTGATGGCTTGCAACATCCAATCCCCGAAGGGGACCCTCCACTCGTCGAGGATGGCGTTGTCCCAGATGGGGATGCGTTCTGTTGTTTGGGCGAGGGTGGGGGTCAGGGTGGTCATAGGTAGGTTTCTCGTTCGAAGCCGTCGATGAGTTGTTCGACTCGTCCCATTTCTTCCATGATGTGGCGGGGGTCGAGGTCTCCGACGAGTTTGCCGTTTTGGTCCACCACGGCGATGGGTAGTCCTCGGCCGGCTGCGGCGTATACGTCGTTGAGGGTTGTTTGGGGGGTGGTGGTGTCGAAGTCGTTTCTGAGGGCGCCCGACATGTCGGCGGAGCCGGTGTTGGCGGCTCTGACGCAGTCTCCGATGGTGAGGAGCCCGGTGGGTCGCCCGTTGGGGTCGGTGGCGAAGGCGCCGCTGCGTTCGCCGATGTGGGCTAGGGCTTGGGTGAGGGACATGTCGGGGTTGATGGGTTTGGGTTGGGTCATGACTTCGCGGCACTCGATGACGCGGCCCTGGTCGACGTCTTGGACGAACTCGGCGACATAGGCGGTGGCGGGTTCGGTGAGGATCTCTTCGGGGGTTCCGATCTGGACCACTGCGCCGTCTCGCATGATGCACACCCGGTCGCCTATCCGTAGCGCTTCGTTGAGGTCGTGGGTGATGAACAGGATGGTTTTGCGCAACTCGTTTTGGATGTCCATCAGCTCGTCTTGCATCTGGCGGCGGATGAGAGGGTCGAGAGCGGAGAAGGCTTCGTCCATCAACAGGATGTCGGGGTCCGAAGCCAGCGCCCGGGCCAACCCGACCCGCTGTTGCATACCCCCCGACAGCTCCCGGGGAAGGTTTCGGGAATAGGGTTCGAGACCCACCAGGGACAGGGCTTTCATCGCTGCTTGGTCCCGTTCCCCCTTGTCCACCCCCTGCACCTTGAGCCCGTAGCTGACGTTGTCGATCACGTTGCGATGCGGGAACAGAGCGAAGTGCTGGAACACCATCCCCATCTTTTGGCGGCGGAACGCCTGGAGCTGGGAACCCGACAGGGTCTGGACGTCGGTTCCGTCGACCCACACCTCCCCGGCTGTGGTCTCCAACAGCTTGTTAACCGTGCGCAAAGCAGTGGACTTACCAGACCCAGAGAGGCCCATCACCACAAATATCTCACCACGGGAGACCGAGAAGTTGACATCACGGATACCGATCACATGACCGGACTGGCGCAGCACCTCATCCTTGCCCACCCCCGCCCGGGCGAGGTCAAAAGCCCGACCATGAGGTTGGGGACCAAAGATCTTGTATACACCCTCGAGGCGTATCAGCCCGTCACCGGCCACCACCGCTCCCTTCCTGGCTCCGTCACCGCGCCCCGCGCTGGTAACTCCACTTGGCCTGAACGCCTAGCCATGACACTAGTGTGGGGTGGGCCGTTCTGCCCTACAAAAACAGCCCACTCGTCTCACGATGCGGAACCGTGCCGCATCGTAATACGCAGATGGGTAGGGTTTCTCCGGGTAGAATTCCCGATCGGTAGCTCACCTTGACGGAGATTGCATGAATGCTTCCGGTAGGTTTCCCTCCGATCTCGAGATCGCCCAGGCCGCTCCGGTCACACCGATTTCCGAGATCGCCGAGTCGATCGGGGTCCGTGCTGACGAGCTGATTCCGTACGGCTCCACCAAGGCCAAGGTCCACCTCGACATACTGAAGCGGGTCGGTGGCCGAACGCCCGGCAAGTACATCGACGTCACCGCGGTGACTCCCACCCCTCTCGGGGAGGGCAAGACCACCACCACGATCGGTCTGGTCCAGGGGCTGGGCCTCCTCGGGAAGAAGGCCGTCGCCGCCATCCGCCAACCCTCGATGGGACCTACTTTCGGGATCAAGGGCGGGGCGGCAGGGGGCGGTTACAGCCAGGTCATCCCCATGGACGAGTTCAACCTGCACCTGACGGGTGACATGCACGCCATCAGCGTGGCCCACAACCTGGCGGCCGCGGCCATGGACGCCCGCTGGTACCACGAGGGGCGCATGAGCGACGCCCAGCTCGAGGCGATAGGGCTGGGGCGGCTCAATATCGACATGTTCCGGGCCCAGTGGCGCCGGGTGGTGGACGTCAACGACCGGGCACTGCGCAACGTGGTGGTGGGGCTGGGCGGCCGTATCGACGGCCGGCCCCGCGAGACCGGTTACGACATCACGGTGGCTTCCGAGTTGATGGCGATCCTGGCGCTCACCGACGGTCACGACTACGCCTCGGCGCTCCGCGACCTCCGGGCCCGCTGCGGGCGGATCGTGGTGGGAGCGGACACCTACGGCAACACCCTCTCCCTCGACGACCTGGGCGTGGGCGGCGCGGTGACCGTCCTGATGAAGGACACGCTGCATCCCACCCTCATGCAGACGCTCGAAGGCCAGGCCGCCTTCGTCCACGCGGGTCCGTTCGCCAACATCGCCCATGGCAACTCTTCGATCCTGGCCGACCGGGTGGCGCTCCAACTTGGGGAGTACGTGGTCACCGAGTCGGGATTCGGGGCCGACATGGGCATGGAGAAGTTCTTCAACATCAAGTGCCGCGCCTCCGGCTTGAAGCCCGACGCGGTAGTCCTGGTGGCCACGGTGCGGGCGCTCAAGACCCACGGTGGCGGCCCTCGGGTGGTGGCCGGCCGGCCGCTCGCCCCGGCCTACACGGAGGAGAACCTGCCACTGCTGGAGGCCGGCCTCATCAACCTGGTGGCGCATATCGAGAACGCTCGCCGCTTCGGGATCGAAGTGGTGGTGGCGGTCAATACCTTCCCGACCGATACGGAGAACGAGCGGCGGGTGGTCAAGCGGGCCGCCCGGGAGGCGGGAGCGCTATCGGCGGTCACGTCCAGCCACTGGGCGGATGGCGGCCGCGGAGCGCTGGAGTTGGCCGAGGCGGTAGTGGACGCCTGCGAACGGCCTTCGGATTTCCGCTTCCTCTACCCGTCGGAGCGGTCGATCAAGGAGAAGATTGAGACCGTCTGCCGGGAAATCTACGGTGCCGGCGGGGTCGACTACTCCGCCAAGGCGGCGCGCCAGATCGCCGAATTCGAGCGGGCCGGGATGGGGAACCTGCCGATCTGCATGGCCAAGACCCCCCTCTCGATCTCGCACGACTCCTCCATGAAGGGGCGTCCGAGCGGGTTCACCGTGCCGGTCCGCGAGGTCAGGGCGTCGGTCGGCGCCGGTTTCCTGGTGGTGCTCCTGGGTGAGATCCGCACCATGCCGGGACTGGGGGCCCGGCCGGCCTACATGAATGTCGACATCGATGAAGACGGCAAGATCATCGGCCTGTTCTGAATTGTCGGCTGCAGCGGCGGACGAGCCGACCGCCACGATCCGGTACCTGGTCATCGACTGTCTCGACTTGGACCGATCGGCTGCCTTCTGGGGTAATCTGCTCGGTCTGGCGCCCGGGCGGCGGCTCGACAACTACCTGTTCATGGGCCCGGTACTGCCCGGGTGCGATCTGGTTCTCCAGCAGGTGGACCGTGTCACGGCCGACAAGAGTCCGATCCACTTCGACATCGAGGGTTCGAACGAGGAGGACTTTGACAAGATCCTCGCGCGTACGGTGCAATTTGGTGGCAGAATCGTGGAGACGGTCACGGAGGCTGAGTACGAATTGACGGTGATGGCGGATCCCGACGGCAACGAATTCTGCGTGAACAGGATCCCGTTCCAATCGACCGTCGGTGCGACCTAGGCGGGGGTGAACGGCCGTTGGTGGAGAGTGAGGGAAAGGAGGTGATGGAATGCCGAGGGTGACGCTTCCCCGATTGACCACCCCGTACGTGCGACGGGACGGCGAGTTGGCGCCGGCGACATGGGACGAGGCGCTCGACCGGGCGGCGGCCGGATTGAGCCGCCATACCGGTGACGCCTATGCCATGTTCTCGTGCTCCAAGGCGACCAACGAGATGAACTTCCTGGCCCAGAAGTTCGCCAGGCTGGTCATGGGGTCGAACAACATCGACTCGTGTAACCGCACCTGACACGCTCCCTCGGTCGCCGGTCTGGCGGCAGTGTTCGGAGTAGGAGGCGGGACATGCTCCTACGAGGAGATCGAGACCACGGACGTGATCCTGCTCTGGGGTTCCAATGCCCGGGAGGCCCATCCGATCTTCTTCCATCACCTGATGAAGGGCGTCCGTAGCGGCGCCCGGCTGTACACCATCGACCCGCGCCACACCACCTCGGCCATGTGGGCCGACGTCTGGCTGGGGCTGGAGGTGGGCTCGGACATCGCGCTGGCCAACACGGTCGCACGCGAGATAATCACGTCCGGCCTCCAACACGAGGAGTTCATCCGGCACTCCACGACGGGTTTCGAGGCCTATGCCGAATCGGTGGAGCCCTGGACGTTGCAGCGGGGCGCCGAGGTGACCGGCCTACCTCCCGAAGTCATCCGCCGTATGGCCCACGACTATGCCACCGCGGAGCAGGCCCAGATCTGCTGGACGCTCGGCATCACCGAGCATCACAACGCCACCGACAATGTCCTCGCCCTCATAAACCTGGCCCTCCTGACCGGCCATGTGGGTCGCTACGGATCGGGATTGGTTCCGATCCGCGGCCAGAACAACGTCCAGGGCGGGGGCGACATGGGCGCGCTGCCCAACCGGCTACCCGGATTCCAAGAGATCGAGGACCCGGTCTCGCGCGGCAAGTTCGAGGCCCTCTGGGGCCGCTCCGTGCCAGACCGGCCCGGCAAGCATCTGTCGCTGATGCTGGAGGCGATGGAGCACGGCGAGATAACCGCCCTGTACGTGATCGGCGAGAACCCTGCCCAGTCGGAGGCTCGCTCCGACCATGCCCGCCACCTCCTGCGCGGGCTGGACTTCATGGTGGTACAGGACATCTTCATGACCCGGACTGCCGAGTTGGCCGACGTGGTGCTCCCGGCGGCGGCAGGATGGGCCGAGACGGACGGTACGGTGACCTCCTCCGAGCGGCGGGTGCAGCGGGTCCGTAAGGCTCTCGACCCTCCGGGGGATGCTCGAGATGACCTGCACATCATCTCGGCTCTAGCCGAACGGATGGGCCGGGGCTGGGGCTATCCGACCGCCGAGGAGGTTTGGGACGAGCTCCGCAGCCTCTCACCCAACCACGCCGGTATGTCGTACCGCCGGCTCGCCGAGGCGGGTGGCCTGCAGTGGCCCTGTACGGACGAGGACGACCCCGGCACCCTGTTCCTGCACGGTGATCTCTGGGACGATCCGCTGCCTCGCGACCCGGCCCCCTTCTTCCCGACGCCGTGGGCCCCGCCGGTGGACGAGTTGAGCGAGGATTACCCGATCCGGCTCACCACGGGTCGCCGGCTCGACTCGTACAACACCGGCGTCCAGTCCGGGGGCTACTCATCCCCGCTGAGGACCTCGGTCGCAGTCGAGGTGGCTCCGGCGGACGCAGCCGCTCTCGGCGTGGCCGAGGGTGACCTGGTCCGTGTCGTATCGCGCCGGGGGTCCGTGGAGGCGCCCTTGATGATCGACCGGTCGCTCCGTAGAGGCCTGGCCTTCATGGCCGTTCACGATCCCGATGCGGTGGACGTGAACCTTCTCACCATCGACGCATGGGATCCCAAGTCGGGTACCGCCGAGTTCAAGGCCACCGCGGTCCGTATCGATCCGTTGCGCAAGGATGCCGGGAGACGATCGGAGCTCCGTCCCGTGGCAAACTACCGGGCATGAGAGCTGTCGGCCACCACAGAGCTGTCGGCCACCAAGCCATCCCCTTTGTCAGGGGTTTCCCGGCCACCGTCTAGGAGAACTCCCATAGACCTGCGACTCATGTCAGCCGAGCCGACCTCCGCGGAGCGGTTGGCCGTTGACGCGTTGCTAGGACCCCCCTCCCCGTCGGGGGATGGGGAACCTTCGCAGCCCGCCGAGCGGCGCGTGGCGTTCGGTGGCTATCGCCGCTCGGTGGAGAGCCGCCACATGTTGCTGCCGGCGCTCCATGCGGTGAACGACGCGATCGGATGGGTCAGCGCCGGGGCGCTCAACTACATCTGCGAGCGGCTTCTGGTGCCGCCCGCGGAGGCGTACGGGGTGGCGGGTTTCTACGCGCTGCTGTCAATGGAGGAACGACCGGCCCGGGTGGCTCACGTGTGTGACGACGTGGCCTGCCGGACCATGGGCGGCGCCGAGATCCTGGAGTGCCTGGGAGGGCGCCCCGACGTGCATCCCAGCCCGTGCCTCGGTCAGTGCGACCAGGCCCCGGCTGTCTTCTTCCAGCGGGCCGGCGAGGGGGACACAGTGCTGGTCGGCGCTACCTGCGACCGCGTCACCGAGGTGCTGGAAGGCGGCTCCGTAGGGGAAGTCCGGCCCGTCGTACCGCAGGCGGGCGATCCGTCGTTGCGGCTGCTCAAGCGTATCGGCACGGTCGATCCGAACTCCCTCAAGGACTACCGGGACACCGGCGGTTACCAGGCCCTGGCCCGGGCCGTCGAGATGGGGCCGGATCGGGTCATTGCCGAGATCAAGGCGTCCGATCTCCGGGGACGGGGGGGCGCCGCCTTCCCGATGGGGATCAAGTGGGAGGCGGTGGCCCGGTCACCCGCCCTGCCGCACTACCTGATCTGTAACGCCGACGAGTCGGAGCCGGGCACCTTCAAGGACCGGGCGATCATGGAGGCCGACCCCTTCGCGGTGGTCGAGTCGATGACCATCGCCGGGCTGGCCATCGGGGCCGAGCGCGGGTACCTGTACATTCGGGCCGAGTATCCGCTAGCCCAGTCGCGCCTCCAGAACGCCATCGACCGTTCCCGGGCGGAGGGTCTCCTCGGCGCGGACGTGGCCGGCTCGGGCCGCACGTTCGAGATCGAGATCCGGCGGGGCGGAGGCGCCTACATCTGCGGCGAGGAGACCGCCCTGATGGAGTCCATCGAGGGCAAGCGGGGGGAGCCGCGCAACAAACCCCCCTTCCCGACCCAGGTGGGCCTGTTCGGACGTCCCACGGTGATCAACAACGTCGAGACCCTGATCAACGTGCTCGACATAGTGCTCGAAGGCGGAGCCGCGTTCGCGGAGATCGGAACCGGGGAGTCGACCGGGCCGAAGCTGTTCTGCCTGGCGGGCGCCGTGGCGCGGCCCGGCCTGTACGAGGTGGAGTTCGGCAGGACGTTGGCGGAACTGATCGATCTGGCCGGGGGCGTCACCGGAACCGGCCGGATAGGAGCGGTGATGCTCGGAGGCGCGGCCGGGGTGTTCGTGGGCGAGGACTATCTAGACATGCCGCTGACCTTCGAGGATGCCCGCGCCCGCGGCGCCACGCTCGGCTCCGGCGTGATCCTGGTATTCGACGACCGGACCGACTTCCCGGACATAACCAGGCGGATCGCTCAGTTCTTCCGGGACGAGTCCTGCGGCCAGTGTGTACCCTGCCGCGTCGGTACCGTCCGCCAGGAGGAGTTGCTGGCTCGCCACCGTGGCGGCGAGCCGCTGGACGAGGATCTGTTCGAGGAGGTGGCGCGGGTGATGATGGACGCCTCGATCTGCGGGCTGGGGCACACTGCGTCGACTGCGATCCGGTCGGTCATCGATCTGGGCCTGCTGGAGCGATCTCGTGGCTGAGGTCACGCTGGCGGTCGACGGGACCACCGTCACGGTTCCGGGCGGCTCGACCATCCTCGACGCCTGCCGGGCCCTGGACAACGACCAGCCCACCCTCTGCTACCTGGACAACCTGACCCCGGTAAACGTCTGCCGGGTATGTGTGGTGGAGGTGGAGGGCAACCGCACGCTGGTGCCATCGTGCAGCCGCCCGGCCGAGGAGGGGATGGAGGTGGCCACCGACAGCGACCGGGTCCGCCACTCCCGCAAGATGGTCTACGAGTTCCTGGCCTCCTCGGTCGAACTCGACCTCGTCGACGAGGAGACCGTGGCGTGGATGGACCGTTACGGCTGCGATCCCGACCGCTACGGCCCGCCCGCCGATCCGTCCGGCGACCGCGACCAGCGCAAGGCGGGCCATCACCGGATCGGTCCCGGGACCGCAGCCGAGACCGTTCACCAGCCGGTCAAGGTGGACAACGAGCTCTACGTGCGGGATTACTCCCGGTGCATCCTCTGCTACAAGTGCGTGGAGGCCTGCGGCGAGGACGCCCAGAACACCTTCGCCATCGCGGTGGCCGGTCGGGGCTTCGACGCCCGCATCTCGACCGAGTTCGACACCGGGTTGACCGACTCGGCCTGCGTCTTCTGCGGGAACTGCATAGGCGTGTGTCCCACCGGCGCCCTCATGTTCCGCAGCGAGTACGAGTTGCGCCAGGCAGGCATGTGGGAGGAGGAAGGCCAGACCGTCACCCGTACCATCTGCTCGTACTGCGGGGTCGGTTGCAACCTGGACCTCCACGTCCAGGACAACCGGATCGTGAAGGTCACCTCGCCGATGGACCACTCGGTCACCTCCGGACACCTCTGCATCAAGGGACGGTTCGGTTACGAGTACGTCCAGGAGGTCGGCGACCTAGCCGTCACGCCCATCGACGAGATTCTCCGGAGAGCCAGGATTGACGACCGAGGGCCGCGCCGGCACCCCGAGCCGCGCGCCTGAGGAGTTCATCGGGCCGGGCCGGGCCGCGGTCCTCTTCTGCGCCGTGATCATGGTCACCCATGGCTTCGGCAACGGCCTGGTTCCCGCTCTCCTACCCCGCATCGGCGAGAGTTTCGGGTCCGGCTACGGCACCCTCGGCCTGGCCGTGTCCTCCGGACTCCTCGCCTACGGCCTGGGCTCCGCCGTGGGCGTCAGGGTCGTGGACGTGTTCCCGCTGCGGGGAATCATCCTGGCCGCGCTGGCGGTCTGCGTGGTCGGGTTCCTGGTGGCGGCGTGGGCCAGATCGCCGGTCGCTCTGGCCGGCTCGGTGGTGCTCATCAGCCTGATGGCGCCGATCAGCTGGTCGGCGTCGGTACGGCTCATCGCCCGGGTCGTGAAGCCTTCATCCCTCGGCCGGGTCACGGTCGTGGCGAGCTCGGGCGCAGGAGTCGGCGGCGGCATCAACGGTGTGTTCGCCGTCTTTCTGGCCGGGTTGGACGAGTGGAGGCTGGCCTTCGTGATCACAACCGTCGTGTCCGTGGCGACCGCGCTGGCCATCCTCGTGCTGCTACCGCGCGCTTCTGTCTCGGAGCCCCGCCTGGCCAGGACAGCCGTGCGGCGAAGGGACTGGAGGGATACCTGGGCGGTCCGGACCGGTCGGATGGTGATCCTGTTCAGCGTCGCGGCGGGCCTCGGCGGCTTCACGTTCGTCAGCTACATGTCGGCCACGGCGGTGGACGAGTTCGGCGTGTCGCCGGTGGCGGTGGCCGGGCTGTGGTGGATCGCATCGTCGGTCGGGCTGATGGCGGCCGTGGTCATGGGCGCCTGGTCGGATCGGGTGTCGCCGGTGCTGGTCATAGGCGTGATCTCCCTCGTCTACTTCTCCGGCCTGGTCGTCCTGGTCCTGACCTGGTCGTACTCCGGCCTGATGCTGGCTGCCGTGGGATTCGGGTTCTTCAACTACCCGATATGGGGATTGCTGGGCCACCTGGCCGGGCAGGGCATGGAACCGCGGCTGGCGGTGCGGGCCTTCTCGGGAGGCCTGACCGCGGCGGCCTGGTGTGCCACGTCGGGAATCGCCCTGGCCGGTTGGTGGATCGACCGGACCGGCAGCTTTCGCATCCCCGTCATCGCGCTCGCCGCCCTGAGCGGTCTGGTCACCGCCTGGATCACAACCGAGTACCTCCGCCAGCGGGCCAGGAGGTGGAGCGGGTGAAGAAACACTTGGTGGTCGGGCCGAGACGCTCGCCGTCGCGGTGGTAGCCTGTTTGATATCCCGCCGGCCCTAGTCGCTCCGCTTGTTTCTGCCGGGAGGCCGTAATCTCAAGGACGTCATGCTTGCCCAGATGATCCGCGCCGGCCGCCTCGATCGGCCTTTCTACGAGTCGCTGCTCTTCGACCAGTACGCGACCGGCAACGCGGTGGTGATGATCATCATCGCCGGGATCCTCCCGCAGCTGTGGCCGTTCTCGCTGGTCGGCGCGGCGTTCGCCATCCTCGCCAGCATCCTTCGGGCCCTTCTGGTGACCGCCGCGGTGTGGGCGGCTTCGGTTTACATCTTCAAGCGCCACGGAAATCACCGGGCCACCTTCAGGATGGTCGGCTTCGCCAACGTCGCCTTCTTCCCGCTGGTCCTGGCCGGCCGGCCGGGCCTGCTGGGGTTGGTGGCTCTGCTGATCACCGCCGTGTGGTTCTTCCTCGCCATACGAACCGCGGTCGGTGCCCAGTTCGACCTCGAGCATCCCGAGAACAGCTTCGTCGCCGCCACCGGCCTGCTCGGCTGGTACCTGTCAATCATCCTCTTTTAGCGGCCCGCCTCCGCCCGGATGCCGACCTACCGTCTCGATCTCTCCTATGACGGATCAGGATTCCACGGCTACGCCCGCCAACCCACCGTCCGCACCGTCCAGGGTGAGTTGGAGGCCGTCCTGGCCCGCATTCTGGAGCCGGTCGACACGGTGGTGGCCGGGCGCACCGATGCCGGAGTCCACGCCCGCCACCAGGTGGTGTCCTTCCTCACCGCCAATCCGGTCGATCCCGACCGCCTGGCCCGGGCCCTCACCAAGCTCCTGGCGCCCGAGATCGTGGTGTACGCCGCGGCGCGAGCGCCGGACGGTTTCTCGGCCCGCTTCTCCGCCACTCGCCGCACCTACCGGTACCGGGTCCTCAACCGTCCGTATCCCGACCCGCTCCGCCGGACGACCTCATGGCACGTCAGGGAGCCGCTCGATCTGGGTGCGATGAACCGGGCGGTGGGTTACCTGGTCGGTGAGCACGACTTCGCTTCCTTCTGCCGCCGCCGGGAAGGGGCTTCGACCGTTCGCACCGTCCTCTCGGCCATGTGGTCCGCCCAGTCCGGCGGCATCCTCGAACTGGAGATCGCAGGAACAGCGTTCTGCCACCAGATGGTCCGGTCCATCGTCGCCTTCTCGGTGGAGGTCGGTCGGGGACGGATCGAACCCGGCGCCACGCCCCGGGTCCTCCGTGCCAGGGACAGGAACGAGGCCAGGGGGGCCGCCCCGCCCCACGGCCTGGTGCTGTGGCAGGTCCATTACTAGTGGATCGTTCGAAGGGGTGGTGGCCGGCTGGAGAGAGACTAATCCGGCGGCTGGCAACCGGCTGCCGGGCTCGCTACAATCCGGCGGCCTGCCCGTGGGCTACAGGTCGGTCCCGGCGAGGTATCAGCGTGGACCGATCGCTGTTTCTAGGGGCTGCCGGTCATTTCCGGCCGCCGCGGCTCCCCGGTCCCCTTCCAGTATCCCGATCCGTAACCGAGCGACGATGGTGAAGCGACAAACCACCTACACCCCCAAGCCCGATGACATCAGCCGGCGCTGGTTCGTGGTCGACGCGGCCGACGTGCCGCTCGGGCGCCTCGCCTCGCGCCTCGCCCCGATACTGGCCGGCAAGCACAAGCCCACCTACGCTCCCCACATGGACGGTGGCGACTTCGTGGTGGTCGTCAATGCGGACAAGGTGGCGGTCACGTCCACCAACAGCCAGAACAAGATCTACTACCGGCACTCCGGTTACCCCGGCGGCCTCAAGGAGGAATCGTTCGAGAGCCTGATCGAGCGTAGACCCGAAGCGGTCATCGAGCGGGCGGTCCGCGGTATGCTCCCCAAGACCAAGCTGGGACGCCGGATGATCCGCAAGCTCAAGGTTTACGCGGGTCCGGACCATCCTCACCGGGCCCAGTCTCCGGAGGTTCTTGACCTCGCCATAAGGAAGGTGAGTTTCTGATGGCCCGAGCCGTGGCCCAAGTCGTGGCCCAAGCCACCGGGCGCCGCAAGGAAGCGGTTGCCCAGGTACGCCTCTACAACGGTACGGGGATGTTCAACCTCAACGGTCGGTCCCTGGAGCGTTACTTCCCCACCATGGCCCGCCGCATGCGGGTGCTGGAGCCGCTCCGGGTCGCCAACCTGGAGGGCCGCTACGACATCGTGGCCAAGCTGCACGGTGGTGGCGTGAACGGCCAGGCCGATGCCCTCCGCCTGGGCATCGCCCGCAGCCTGGCCAGCATGGATCCGAGCCTCCGCCACGACCTCAAGCGCGCCGGGTTGCTCACCAGGGACGCCCGGGTCGTGGAGCGCAAGAAGTACGGTCTCCGCAAGGCTCGTCGGGCGCCGCAGTACACCAAGCGGTAGGAGTGTGCCGCTAGCCCTTATCCTCGATGTCCCCATCTGGGCCGCACCCCACCTTGCCCGTTAACTCCTCTCCTCCCCGCAGGCACTTCGGTACGGACGGCGTGCGCGGGGTAGCCAACTCCGAACTGGGCGTCGATCTCGTGATGGGCCTGGCGCGTGCCGCCGGCGAGCCGGTGGGAGGAGGCGTGGTCGTGGTCGGCCGGGACACCCGCCGCTCCGGTCCGATGCTGGTCGCCGCGCTGGCGGCCGGATTCCATTCGGTCGGCGTAGACACCTTCGACGCGGGCGTGATTCCGGTAGGCGGGGTGTCCGCCCTCGTGACCGAACTCGGCGCCGACCTGGGAGTGATGGTCTCGGCCTCGCACAACCCGGCGCCTGACAACGGGATCAAGTTCCTGGATGCCGACGGTTTCAAGCTCGATGACGAGCGGGAGGCGGATATCGAGGCCCGGCTGTCCCTGGGAGCGCCCTGGCGTTGCCCCACCGGGGCGGCGGTCGGCGCCGGCCGTGCCCTTCCGGACGCGACGGACCGCTACCTTGCCTCGATCGGTTCCCATGCGTCCGGGTCGCTGGAGGGGGTGCGCCTCGCCCTCGATTGCGCCAACGGCGCCGCCTACCGGGCTGCTCCCCGGTTGTTCGCATCGCTCGGCGCTGACGTGGCGACCTTCTTCGCCGATCCCGACGGGATGAACATCAACGACGGCTGCGGCGCCACCTCGCCCGAGCGCCTGGCCCCGGAGATGGGGGCCGGAGGGCAGATCGGGTTCTGCTTCGACGGCGACGCCGACCGCCTCATCGCCCTCGACGAGGATGGCCGTGTCGTGAACGGGGACGTCATCATGGCCATCATCGCCCTCCACCTGAAGAGCCGGGGGGAGCTGGCCGGCAACCGGGTGGTCACCACGGTGATGTCCAACCTGGGGTTCCGCAGGTCCATGCGGGAGGCGGGGATCGAGCTGCTGGAGACGCAGGTGGGCGATCGCTACGTCGTGGCGGCGATGCGCGAGCACGGCGCGGTGCTGGGCGGGGAACAGTCCGGCCACGTCATCCAGCTCGACCGGGGGACGACCGGCGACGGCCTACTCACTGCCCTGCGGCTCCTGGAGGTGGTGGTCCGGGAACGACGCCCGCTCGCCGACCTGCGGCGGGAGGCGATGACCGAGTTCCCCCAGGTGCTGGTCAACCTGCCGGTCCGGTCCCAGGACCTGGACCGGGCGAAAGGCCTCGAGGAGGCGATTACCGCTGCCGAGGCCGAGCTCGGAGACGACGGACGGGTCCTGGTCCGGGCTTCGGGAACCGAGCCCCTGGTCCGGGTGATGGTGGAGGCCGCCCGGGCGGAGACCGCCGACTCGATCGCCCACCGGCTGGCCGGAGTGGTCCGCGAGGAACTCGGCCGCGTCTAGCCGGTCGATGCCTGATGGTCCGCGTCGATGCGGATCGGCGTTAGTCTGGATCCGACAACCGATCACGGACAACCGTTTCTTCAAGCGCCTGGCCCCGGCTGCCGAATCGAGATCGGCTCGGCAGACCGGGGTGACGAGGAAGAGGGATCATCGAGTACTCGGCGGATGCCCTCTCGGCCCTTCCACGGTCGTGACGGTTCGGGGCAAAAGCCACGGGCAACCGGGGTGACAGAGACCGGGCCGGAGTGGAGCGTGTGACCGGCGCGTGGCGCGCCGCTGGCCGGGTCCCCGGCCGGGCGGATGTGACCCGCGTGCCGTCCGGCCTCTCCGGCCGCACGCACGCCGCCAGGTGAGCAACCGTCCCGTGTCCTGACCGAGGTCACGAGCGGGTGCCTTCGCCCAGCTTCCTTGCGGGTCCGGCATCGGTTCGCAGCAGACCCGAGGTTGGGAGGCGAAGATGTGCGGCATCGTCGGCTATGTGGGTCCCCGCCAGGCACAGGACGTTCTGATGCACGGCCTGGCCCGGCTCGAGTACCGGGGATACGACTCCGCCGGGTTGGCGGTCGCCGACCGCGGCAGGGTGGCCGTCGCCAAGGCGGAGGGGAAGCTCGCCCGGCTCATCGAACGAGTGGATCAGTCCCCCCTTCCCGGCCACGCCGGCATAGGCCACACCCGGTGGGCCACCCACGGGGTTCCTTCGGACCGCAATGCCCATCCCCACTCCGACACGACCGGCGATTTCGTGGTCGTGCACAACGGGATCGTGGAGAACTTCCGGGCCCTCCGGGACCGGCTCGAGGCCGAAGGGGTCGCGTTCCGTTCCGACACGGACTCCGAGGTTCTGGCCCATCTGGTCGCCCGCGCCTTCGACGGAGACCTGACCGAGGCGGTCCGGCGGACCATCAGCCAGGCGGAGGGCGCCTACGCGCTGGTGGCGATGACCTCCCGCCAGCCGGATCGCATCGTGGCGGCCCGGATGATCAGCCCGCTGGTGGTGGGCCTGGGGGAGGGAGAGAACTTCCTGGCATCCGACATCCCCGCGGTCCTCGAATACACACGGGAGTTCCTGCTGGTGGAGGACGGGGAGATCGCCACCGTCACCCGCGACGGCGCCACCCTCGAGACCATCGCCGGTAGTCCGGTCCGTAAGCAGCCCTTCACCGCCGACTGGGAGACGGATTCGGTGCGCAAGGGTGGGTTCGACCATTTCATGGCAAAGGAGATCCACGAGCAACCCGACGTGATCTCCCGGACCCTGGGGGCGCGGATCCGGCCGAGCGAGGACGGGGGTGAACAGGTGGCGCTGGAGGGCCTGGAGTGGTCCGACCGGGACCCGGCGGAGATCGACCGGATCTGGATCACCGCCTGTGGCACCGCCTACCACGCCGGCCTGGTGGGCCGGGTCCTGTTCGAGCAGCTGGCCGGCATCCCCGGCGAGGTCGCCTTCGCCCACGAGCTCCGCTACGGCAAACCGCTGTTCCGCGACGGATCGCTGACCCTGGCCATCAGCCAATCGGGAGAGACCGCCGACACGGTGGCCGCCGCCCGCCTGGCCCGCCGGCGCGGGTCCCGCCTGCTGGCCCTGACCAACGTGGTGGGATCGAGTCTGGCCCGGGAGGCGGACGATGTCCTGTACACGTGGGCCGGACCGGAGATCTCGGTCGCTTCAACCAAGGCATACGTGGCGATGCTGGTGGGGGAGAGCCTGCTGGCTCTCGAGCTAGGTCGCAGGCGGGGCACGCTCTCGCGGACGGCGGAGCGGGAACTGGTGGCCGAGCTGCGGACGCTTCCCGGGAAGGCGGCCCGCGTGCTGGAGGACATGGACGAGGTCTCCCGCCTGGCGGACGTGCTGGCGGGATCCCCCGATGCTTACTTCATCGGCCGCGGCCTGGACCTTGCCTCGGCCATGGAGGGCGCCCTCAAGCTGAAGGAGATCTCGTACATCCATGCCGAGGCGATGCCGGCCGGCGAGCTCAAGCACGGGACGTTGGCCCTGATCTCGGACGGTACCCCGGTGGTGGCGGTGGTCACGCAGGAGGACGTGCACAGCAAGGCCATGCTCAGCCTCCAGGAGGTCAAGGCCCGGCGCGGCCTGGTCATCGCCGTCGCCTATGAGGACGACGAGGAGATCGGCACGGTCTCCGACCACGTCCTGCGGATACCCCGGGTCGCCGACGTCTTCTCGCCGATCCTGGCCGCCATACCCCTCCAGTTGCTCGCCTACTTCGTGGCCCGCCGTCTGGGCCGGGACATCGACCAGCCGCGCAACCTGGCGAAGAGCGTGACGGTCGAGTAGGCCCGGTCGCCCAGCACCCTCCTAACCTTGCAGTCCATGCGGATCATCGGGTTGGGCGTGGACATGGCCGAGATCGACCGGGTCGAGCGGGTCCTCGCTCGCTATCCGCGGTTCGCGCAGCGGTGCTTCACGGCTCACGAGCAGGCATATGCGGAGCGGTTCTCCAACCCGGCCCGCCGGTACGCCGCTCGCTTCGCTGGCAAGGAAGCGGTGATGAAGGCGCTGGGTACCGGATACCGGATGGTGCGATGGCGCGATGTCGAGATCACGGGCGGAGGCAAGCCGGTGGTGAACCTGACCGGCACCGGAGCGGCGCGCGCCGCCTCGCTCGAGGTCACCCGGGTGGAGATAACGATCACCCATACCGATCGCCAGGCCCTCGTGTTCGCTATCGCGCTGGCAGAGCACTAGAAGGCCGGACGGGCCCAAGCCTTCAAATCTCTACCAGGCTTCGGCGCCGGTAATCAGCCTTCGGGCCAGCTCGGTGGCCTGGTGGTCTTCCAGGTTGGCGAAGGCCAGCCGCAGGTAGCGGTCCTGGCCGGGGCCGAACATCTCGCCCGCCAACGACAGGATGCCGAGCCGGTCGAACAGCCGCCAGGCCACTTCCTTGCTCGCCATTCCTTCGAACGGATGACGGACGTACGCGAAGTAGCCACCGGCCGAGGCCACGGAATAGGGGCTGCCCTCCATGGCCGCCACGAAGCTCTGGACCCTGCGGTTCAGGGTGCGGCGATTGGACTCCACCCACGGCTGTAGGTGCGCCAGCCCGTACCGGGCAGCCTCCTGGCCGATCCGGCTGGGGCAGATCGTGAGGCAGTCGGCCGCTTTGTCCACTTCGTGGAGCACCTCGGGGGAGGCCGCCATCCCGCCCACCCGGAAACCCGGGATCGCGTACACCTTCGAGAAACTGTGGACATGGATGACGGACCGGTCCCAGCCGGGATCCTGGAACAGGTGGTGGGCGGGCCCGGTGGTGGTCCGGAAGTCCCGGTAGGTCTCGTCAAGGATCAGGTACAGCCGCCGCTCGGCCGCCAGGCGGGCGAACCGGGATAAGAGCTCGGGGGGATACACCGCCCCGGTCGGGTTGTTGGGGGTGACCAGAACGATGGCCCGGGTGCGATCGTCGATCAATGCGGCGGCGGCCTCCACCGAAGGGAGCATCCCGTCCGAGCAGGCCAGGTAGTCCCGCGCCACGCCGCTCATGCTGAGCCACATGTCGTGGTTGAAGTAGTAGGGAACGGGCAGGATGACCCGGTCGCCGGGCTCGCACAGGACCGCCACCGCCAGGCAGAAGGCCTGGTTGGCGCCGGCCGTGACTGCCACCTGTTCGGGCCGCACCGTTCCCCGGTAGGCGGCCGAGAGGTCGGACGCCAGGGCGCTCCGCAGTTCCGGGTCGCCGAGGACGGGTCCGTACCGCGAGATGGCGGCCGGATCCAGCCCGGATAGGTGCCCTGTGAGGTGGGTAGGGGGTGGATAGCCGGGAACAGCCTGCGATACGTCGAGCAGCGGGTAGCCATGATCGCGGGCGCCTTTCGCCACCCAAGCCCGCACCTCGCTCACCGGCGATGTCATGGTGGCCCGGGCCCGGGTGCTGAAGGCGGGAGGAGATCGGTCCATGCGGTGTCCTCGCTGTTGCTCGCTCATTTCGGTCCGTCCGGCGCGGCCGGCCGGCTCGGGGGATCGTCATGGGCTGATAGCTTGATCGGGTTCCCTGCGATCTCCAGTCTCGTCCCGTCGGGGAGAGCGACCCCGACGATCATGTTCCGGGCCCGCACGGCCGGGTCGGCCATCACATCGGCGATGTCGTTGATCGGGCCACTGGGAACGCCCGCCTGTTCCAGCCGTTCCAACCAGACGTCGGCCGGCTCGGTACTCAGCACGGTTTCCATCTCTTCTTCCAGTTCATCGGCATGGCTGGTGCGGGCGTCGTTGTCGAGGAACCGGGGATCGTCGGCCCACTCCGGCCGGCCCAGCGTCGCGCACAGGCTCCGGAAGAGGTTGTCGTTGCCTGCTGCGATCACGATCGGCCGGTCGGCGGTCAGGAAGGCGCCGAAGGGGGTGATGGACGGATGGCGGGCGCCCAGCGGTCCGGGTACCTCCCCGGTTGCCGAGTGCCGGGCGACGGCGTTCTCGAGGATGGCCACCTGGCAGTCGAGCATGGAGATGTCGACCATCTGGCCCCGCCCGGTCTGCTTCCGGTCATGGAGGGCGCCGAGGATGCCGGCCACGGCGAACAATCCGGCGGTGATGTCACCCACCGATGTTCCCACCCGCACCGGCGGCCCCTCCGGCACGCCGGTAAGGCTCATCAGGCCTCCCATGCCCTGGACCACCATGTCGTAGGCAGGACGTTCGGCGTAGGGTCCGCGGTGCCCGAACCCGCTCACCGCCGCGTACACCAGTCCGGGCCAGCGCGCCGACAGCTCATCCCACCCGTAGCCGAGCCGTTCCATGGCGCCGGGCCGGTAGTTCTCGACCAGCACATCGGCTTCGTCCAGCAGCGCCTCGAAACGCGACCGATCAGCCGCGTCCTTGAGGTCGAGTGTTAGACCTGTCTTGCCCCGGTTGAGGGATTCGTAATAGACGCTACGCCCGCCCACGAAGGGCCCGAACCGGCGAGCGTCATCTCCCCCTCCCGGCGGTTCGACCTTTATGACACGGGCGCCGAGGTCGGCCAGCACCATGGTGGCGTACGGGCCGGCCAGCACCCGGCTCAGGTCCACGACAGTGACGTCGGAGAGCGGACCGCTCATGTCACCAGGAATGGGACTCGCGGACCTGCCCACCCGTCACGGCAAGCGGACACTAGGGCCGCGTAACACCCCAGGTAGACAGCTGTTTCATACTGGACATCCACACCTAACCCCCCACATTACTTCACGACGGCCTCGACCGACCCTCCGAAAGCGCACTCGCCAAGCGGCCCAAATGACCCCACCACAGCAACAGCAAGACGTATAGTGATAGTAACAACGACTATGTAACTGATCGCGGAAGGCCAGAGAAGACCTACCGATGTGAACAAACGCCGGCAATTCGTCTGTGCCCTGGTGTCGGTAGCGCTGCTGTCGGCTGCTTGCGGGGGTGGAGTTGCCCCGCTTTCGTGGACAGTTCGCGATTTGTTATCCACAGGGTGGT
>JAPPGU010000057.1 GCA_028821265.1 bacterium
ACCACTGACCACTGACCACTGACCACTGACCACTGACCACTGACCACTGACCACTAGCGGAACATGTCCTGGCCAGGGCTCCGTACCAGGTCGGCGCTCGATCCTTCACCCGCCGGATACTCCGCCCCCCGAATCAGGGCGGCGGGGATTCCCTTCGCCTTGCCCATCACCAGGTCGGCTGCCGCCGCCATCTCGTCCGCCAGCGCCACCTCCGTCACCTCGAGCGTGTTCCCGTAGGTGTCGGTCGTTCCCCGGTAGTCCACCACGGCCGGAATGCCGGCGACGCCGATCGCCACATCGGTCAGGCCGTGGCGCCATGCCCTTCCGAACGTGTCGGTGATGATCACCCCCATCGTCACCCCGAAGCCCTGCCGGAGACGGGCACGGATCCGCCGGGCCGACCTGTCCGGCGCGATGGGGAGGAGCACTGCCGATCCGGGGCGCACGTTGGACTTGTCGACTCCGGCGTTGGCGCACACGAACCCGTGATGCGTCTCGGTGATCACCAGTTCGTCGCGGCGGCGAAGAACAGCCGATGCCTCCCGTTCGATCAGCCGTAGACGGGCCTCCGGGTCGTCGCCGATCTCCTCGATACGGCCCTCGGCCTTCGATACCAGCTTGTGCGTTACCACCAGCACGTCCCCGTCCGCCGGCTCCAGCCGGGACGCCGCCAGTCCTCCGATCAGCAGCCCGGCCACGTCATCACCGGGCTCGGCCTCGGGAATGCCCCTGACCGGGATGATCGAGATGCTCATGTCTCGGATCCCAGCAGGCCCGTCATACGCAGGGCCAACCCGACCGCCTGTTCCACCTCGGCGATCCGCGTGGGTCCGGCATGGACCGACAACCCCGAGCGGGTCAGGGCGGGCACGTCGGCCCGGTCGGCGCTGTCGATGAAGAAGTCATGTATCAGGCCCGGATAGGCCGCTGCCACCCCGGCGTTGCCCGGCGGGAGTCCCAGCGAAGTCAACACCCGGTCGGCCGGTCCCTTGAGCGCCCGGCCTCCGAACAGCGGGCTGACCGCCATCACCCGGCGGGCTCCCCGGACCGCGGCCGCGATCTCGCGGACGGCCAGGATGGGCCAGACGGACAGGGGCGGGTTGGAAGGTGCGATGACCACCGCGTCGGCGTCCGCGATGGCATCCACGACCCCCGGGGCGGGCCGGGCCGTAGCCTCGCCCACGAACCTCAGCTCGGCGACATCGTCGCGGTGGCCACGCAGCACGAAGTACTCCTGGAACGCCGTCCAACGGCCGGGGCCGGTCAACACCTCGGTCCGGAGACGATCGTCAGTGGCGGGAATGATCGTCGACTCCACCCCCATCATTCCCGCCAGATCGGCGGTGATGGCGTGGAGGGGATCGCCGTCCCGTAGCCGCAGGGTCCGGTAGAGGTTGAGGGCGGCGTCGGCGTCTCCGATCCGGAAACGGGTGTCGACCCCGAAGCTTGCCAGATGGTCCATCAGCACCATGGTGTCACCGGCTCGACCCCAGCCGGCGGTCCCTTCCTGTCCCGCCAGTGTGTAGAGCACCGTGTCCAGGTCGGGGGACACCGACCACCCGTAGAAGGTGTCGTCGTCGCCCACGTTCACCACCACCGTGGACTCGACACCCTCCAGGTGCTCGAACCCACGAGCCAGGCGGGCGCCTCCGACCCCGCCGGACAGGAGGACGACGCGGCGCGTCACGGACCGGGCGCCGGGGTGACGGTTGTTGTCTTGTAGTTCATTCCGTAACACAATGGGGTATCCATGACACAGTCCTCTCCACCGTCACCGAAGCCGCGCGTCCTGGCGCTGGTGGTGGCCCGCCGGGGAGACGACGTCGCCGAAGTGCTGGCAAGCATCGACTCCCAAGTCTACGAGGTCGAGGACGTGGTGGTCATCGCCGAGCGGCGGCCGGGTGTCACGCCGGATGCGAACGGGCCCAAGACGGCCCGACGGCTGTCGGAGGCCCTGGACGCAGTTGACGGTCCGGTCGACTACCTGTGGATGCTCGACTCCCGTACCACGGCCCGGCCCGACGCGCTGGTAGCGCTGATCGACGCCGCCGAGAGCCTGGAGGCGTCCGTGGTGGGGTCGAAGGTCCTCGATACGGACCATCCCGACCGGCTGCTGTCCGTGGGCGGGCCTACCGATGTGTTCGGGTTCCCGTACACGGGCCTCGAGACCGGGGAGATCGACCAGGAGCAGTTCGACGTCATCCGGGACGTGGCGTTCCTGGAGCCGGCCTCGCTGCTCGTCAGAAGGGACCTGGCCGAGGGTCTGGGCGGGTTGGATCACTCCCTGCCCTACCTCTCCTTCGGCCTGGACATCTGCCAGAGGGCACGGGTGGTTGGCGGCCGGGTGGTCGTGACCCCGGGCTCCGAGGTCTTCAGCCGGGCCAGCGGCGCCCAGCGGCCCACTACGTGGCGGGAACAGGCCGGACGGCTCCGGATCATGCTGAAGACCTACTCCCTGGTGACCCTCGCGTGGGCATTACCCGCCCTGTTCCTGGTGGGTCTGGCGACCTGGCTCTACCGGCTCGGGAAGGGCTTCATCACCGGACCCGTGGACTGGGTTCGCACCTGGGCCTGGAACCTTCTCTACCTACCCTCGACCCTGGCTGCCCGGCGGCGCGCCCCGACGACTTCGATGGAGTCCGATGCCGAGCTGTTCCGCTTCCAGGTCCGCGGCTCGCTGGAGTTGCGTGAGATCGCGGCCGAACTGGGCGCCCTGCTCGGCGCCGGCGCCGAGGAGGAGGAGCCCGACGATCGCGTCCCGCCGGCCTTCTGGCAGCGACCGGATGTGATAACGACAGTGCTGGGGGTGGCGCTGGTACTGGTGCTCACCCGCTCGATCATCGCAGAGGGACTGCCTGCGACCGGATACCTGCTGCCGCTGGCCGAATCGGCCTGGGACACCCTCCGCGCCTATGCCGGGGGATGGCATCCGGGCGGGTTGGGCAGTCCCGAGCCCATGCATCCTTCGATCGGCGCCACCGCTGCCATCCAACTGCTGCTGGGCGGCCGCGGCGGGGCCGCCGGCATTCTCACGGTGGGCGCGGTCGCGTCGGGCGTGGCCGGCATGGTGGCTCTGATCCGCAGGCTCGGCCTCAGCCGCGGGGCGCGCCTGGTGGCCGGGGCGGTGTTCGTAGCCGGATTCCCGGTGCTGTGGCTGGCCGGGCAGGGCTACTGGCCCGGCCTCCTGGCGCTCGGCGGGCTCCCCTGGTCGTTGCTGGGGGTGGCCGGCCCGAACCCGGAGACCGTCCGGGGCTGGACGGAGCGCCTCGCCAGGGTGGGTCTCGCCACCGCCGCCTCGGCCGCCTTCGTCCCGCTTTCGATCGTGATACCCATCCTGTTCGGACTGGTCTGGGCGTCAGTGGCGCGGCGCAGCCGCCCGCTGGTCATCGGAGCGGCCGGGTCGGTGCTCGCTCTCCCCGTGCTGCTGCCGTGGTTGAGCGGCCGCGGGATAGCCGAGGTGCTGGGGAGCGGCGCGCCCTTCCACCCCGATCCGTCCTGGTGGGTGGCTGCTCCGCTGGTGGTGGCGGGCGCAGCGGCCATGATGGTCGCTCGCAGCCGCCCGCTGTCGGTGGCCGTCACGGGTGCGGCCATCGGATCGGTCGGCTTTCTCGTGGCGCGGGCCGGTTCTGCGGGCGCGGGCCAGGAAACCACGGTCGCCGGCCTGATCGCTACGGCTGCCGGAGCGGCGCTGGTCGTGGCAGGTGCTCTGGACGCGCCGGCCTCGCTCGGCATCGACGTCTCGCTGCCGCGGACCGCCACCGCTTACGGGGCAATGGTGGCCGCCATCGTGGTCGGTCTGACCTCCCTGATCGCCGCGCCGGCCGGCCGCATGGGGCTGCCCGACGACCGGTTCGGCACCTTAGCGTTCGCTTCCAGCCGGGCCGAGGCCCACGGTCCCGACCGGGTGTTGCTGACCGGGCCGCCGGAAACCCTTCCGGGACAGCATCGGGTGCTGCCGGATGGCACGCCCTACCGCCTGATCGGCGGTGTCCTGGACTACCCGCAGGCCTGGCTCCCCGAAGCGCGCCTGGGAGATGCGGCCCTCCAGGAGACCCTGGTCGGGTTGATGGATGGGGAGGAGCTCCGCCCCGGAGAGTTGCTGGCGCGGTTCGGCATCCGCTGGGTGGCGGTCACCGGTCCCAGCCCGATCGCGGACGCCATGAGCGCGCAGCTGGACATGCGGCCGCTCGCCGGCCTCTTCGTGGGGGAGTCCGGCGGGGTGTGGGAGAACGATGTGCCTGCCTACCGGGCGGTGACAGATGGAGGGGAGGCGTGGTCGTGGACGCCGCCCGACTACGAGGGCCGCCAAGCCGGAGGCTCGGTCCGGATCGCGGAGAACGCCGACCACAGATGGGGCCCGGGCGCCTGGCAGCAGGACGGCTGGGCCAACCGCGTGCCGGCGGAGGCGGGAGTCGCCACCTTCGGAGGGGTGGGCTCGTTCCGGTTCCAGGCACGGGCGGCCGGCGTCGTGGTGATCCTGCTGGCGGGCCTGTCGCTGGTGCGGGCCAGGCGTGAGGCCGGGGACCGACCGGTATGACCCGCATAATCGGTCTGGCCGTTGCCGTCCTCGCCGTCGTGGTGGCGACCACGCAACCGGCCCCCGTGCCGCCGGTACCGACCGTGGAGATGACCACGGGCGCGGAGGCGCCGACCGGCAGGGCATCCCATTTCGCCCACTGTCCCTGGTCGCGTTCCGACAGCCTCCGGAGCTCGGCGTACAGCGTGCTGGGGGAGGGACCGGCGGGCTTCGTCCTTTCCTTCCTCGAGGGCGGCTCGGTGGAGGACAGGCTGTCGGGCCGGACCGACGCGGACACGGCGGCCCGGGTCGAGAACCCGCGCCCGGTCGGTGCCAGCTCCGCGATGGTCGAGTTCTCCGGGAACGTGGGTTCGGTCGGCGTGGTGACCACAGGTGAGGGTCTGCTGGCGGGTGACCTGTGCTCGGGGAGGATCCCGGACTCCTGGCACCTGCCGGGAGGCTCCACGCTCGAGGGCGAGAGCCTGGTGCTCCGGCTCTTCAACCCCTTCACCGCCGACGCCCGGGTGGACCTCTGGGCATTCAGCGAGTTGGGCATCGAGGCCGGAGAAGCTCTGGAGGGATTGACGGTTCCGGCTCAGCGCACGCGGGTCGTGGCGCTCGAGGAGTTGCTGCCCGGCCGGGAGTCGCTGTCGGTGATAGTCCGCCCGGTCGCAGGTTCGGTCATCCCGGCGATGGTGCTCGACACCGGCACGGACGTAGCGGTCTGGCCCGGCTCCGGCGCCGGCGACGGATGGGAGTTCCCGGTAGCGGGCGCGGTCGGGTTCCGGAGTGACCTGGTAATCACCAATGAAGCCTCGATTCCGGTCAACTTCCTGGTCGAGGCGTTCGACGAGTCCGGCGCGCAGCTGCCCAGCCAGGCGGGCCGTATCGAGGGGCCCGGGCAGGCGCGTGTGTCCTTGGACGGGTTGAGCTCCTCCGGGTTCGGGGTGCGGGTGACCGGCGACGGACCCTTCGGCGCGGTCATCGTGGCTCGCTCGGAGGCAGGCGTCGCCGCGACCGTCGGGGCTCGGACCACGGCTACCGGATGGCTGGTGCCGGGCCCGGGGGTGGTCGGTTCCGGGAGCCGACTCAGGCTGCTCAATGCCGGGGTCACCGAGTTGACCGCCACCTACCGGACGCTTACTCCCGAGGGAAGGACCCGTGCCAATGTGATCGGGATTCCCCCCAACTCGGTCCGCACCGTCCACATCGCCGCACCGGAGGTCGCCGGCGTCCGGGTCACCGCCGACGGCCCGCTAACGGTGGGGTGGCTGGCGACCGTGTCCGGCCGGGCGATGTTCTCCGGGGCGATCCCGAGTGGCTGAGGGCTTCGTGGTTCGGCTGCTGGTGGTCCTGGCGGCGGTAGGAGCGGTGGCTGCGGTGGCCGTCTTCCGTCCGAAACGGCCCCGGACCCCGCTCTCAGTGGAAGGGAACCTCGACGGCCCCGGCGTCTACCTGTTCACTGCCGCCGGGTGCGATACTTGCGATGAGGCCCGGCTGGTCTACAGGAAGGTGCTGGGTGAGTCGGGCTTCATCGAGCGGAGCTGGGAGGAGCATTCCGACCTGCTGGCCCTGGTCGGGGTGGCCGACATACCGTCGGGCGCGGTGGTGGGCGCCGACGGTAGGGAGGTGGCCTCCTTCGCACACATACCGAGGCTGTCGACTCTCCGGAGGGCGGTCCGGAAGATGAGGGCATGACCGGGATCGCCGATCCGGCCGGGCCGATCAAGGACGAGGTCGGATCGCAGGGGTGGTCCACCCGGACCTCGGCCATCCTGGTGGCCATGGTCTCGCTGGCGACCCTCGTGGCGGTGGCCCCTCACCTGCTGCTGGTCGCCAACACCCCGACGGGCGGCGACATGGGCGCTCACGTACTCGGCCCCGCCTACCTGCGGGACGTCCTGCTCCCGTCCGGTCGGATCATGGGCTGGTCGAACCACTGGTTCGCCGGGTTCCCGATCTTCTACTTCTACTTCCCCCTTCCCTCGCTGGTGATCGTGGCCCTCGACCTGGCACTCCCCTACGGGGTGGCGTTCAAGACGGTGACGGTCGTGGGGCTGGTCGCGCTCGCTCCGGCCACGTACTTCCTCGTCCGGTCAATGGGTTTCGCCCGTCCGGTCGCCGCGGTCGCCGCGGCGGCGGGAGGCGTCTACGCCTTCATGGAGACCCCCACCCCCAACATCTTCGGCGGCACCATCGCCTCCAGCCTGGCCGGGGAGTTCTCCTATTCATGGTCGTTCGCGTTCTCCCTGGTCTACCTGGGCTGCCTGCTCAGGGCGGTACACGACGATCGCAAGTACTTCATGGGAGCGGCCGCCGCGCTGGCAGGGACAGCTCTCTGCCACGTGATCCCGACCATGGGCGTGGTCTTCGCATCGCTCTTCGTGCTGGTGGGTTCGCTGTTCGTGGCGGTGGGTCGCTCAGGATGGTGGGAGCGTCTCCGGACCGCTGCCGACCGAAAGCGCGCGGAAGGCGGTCTGTCCTCGCTGGTGGTGCCGGGGACCTGGGCGGTTGGTTTCATGCTGGCTGCGTTCTGGGCGTTGCCGCTGGTGATCCTGCTGCGGTACACGACCGAGATGGACTGGCAGCCCCTGGCCGGATTCGACGAACTGGTTCCGGTGGAACTGTGGCCGGTGGCCATCCTGGGCGTGATCGGGTTGGTGGTCGCGTTGCGGAGGACCGGGCGGGCCCTGGGGCCGGCTGCCCTGACGCTGGTGCCGATCCCGGCTTTCTTCCTGCTCGGCCAGGGAGCCAAGCTGTGGAACGGCCGTGCCCTTCCGCACTGGTTCTTCGGTCTGCACCTCTTCGCCGGCATCGCAGTCGGCCTGCTCGTGGTAGCGGCCTGCCGCCGGTTGCCGGAGCGAACGCCCACCTGGTGGGTCCAGACCGGCATCGTGGGCACCGTCCTGGTGCTGGTGTTCGGGGCCCGCATAGGGCAACCCGCCTGGGACCTTGAGAACCCGGCCGGATGGGTCGGGACGTTGCGGCTGGAGCCGCTGGTCGAGCGGATCTCGGGTCCCGACCTGCTGGTGGCGGCTGCGGGAGTCCTGCTGCTGTGGCTGGTCGGACGCCGTCCCCGGCCCGCCACCCGAACGGTGCTTCCCGTCCTGGCCTCCGTGGCGATCACGGGAGTCATCTTCGTGGGCGTGGTCACCGAGGAGAACTACGTGGGCGCCTGGGCGCGCTGGAACTACCTCGGTTACGAGGGTAAGGCGACCTGGTCGGAGTACGCGGGCGTGATGTCGTCAGTGGGCGCCCTGCCGCCGGGCCGCGTCCAATGGGAAGCCAACAGCGAGCTCAACAAGTACGGGACCCCTATGGCGCCGATGCTGTTCCCCTACTGGACCGAGGGCACCCATCCCTCGATGGAAGGCCTCTATTTCGAGTCCTCGGTGACGACCCCCTTCCATTTCCTGAACGCGTCCGAGTTGAGCACTTCCCCCTCCAACCCGATTCCCGGGCTGGCCTACCACAACCGTGACATCGATCGAGGCGCCGTGCACATGCGCCTCTTCAACGTGTCCTACTACGTGGCGTACACCGATACGGCGAAGGACCGGGCCGACCGGCATCCGGACTTCACCATCGTGGGGGATTCGCCCCCGTTCCGGATCTATTCGCTACCCGAAAGCTCGCTGGTGGAAGCGGCGGTCAACCAGCCCTGGGTGTTCGAAGAGTCCGGTTCGGGGCTCCTCAACTCCCTCGTGACCACCTTCACCGATGACACCGAGCCGCATTTCGTGGACGTGGCCCTCGACTGGTACGAGGACATAAGCCTCGTGGACCAATGGATCGTGGCGGACGGTCCCCGGCACTGGGAGCGGATCACCCCCGACCTGGACGGCGCCACCGTCCCGATCGCCGCCGACTCGGACGTGGAGGTGTCCGATGTGGTGCTCGAGGACCACCGCGTGGCGTTCTCGACCACCGGCGTGGGGCTTCCCCACCTGATCAAGGTCTCCTACTTCCCCAACTGGACGGCCTACGGCGCCGAGGGACCGTGGCGGGCCACCCCGGCCTTCATGGTGGTGGTGCCGACCGATCGCGAGGTCGAACTGCGCTTCGAGAACACCTGGGTGGAGATAGCGGGGTTGGGGTTGACCCTCGCCGGTGCGGTCGTCCTGGTCATCTGGCTGGTCGCTCTCGTACGCCGGCGGATGGTTCCGGCCGCGCCTCCGCCCGAGGCGCTCCGCGACCCCGCCCTGCAGGGCACCGGCCGATCGGGATACGACTAGCCGTTACCCAGGCTGCGGCGCAGCGCGATCAGTCCCCGGAGGGTGCGCGGGACCCGGCGGAGCAGTGAGGACCGCGCTTCTCTCAACTCCTCCACCGTGATCGGGACCTCGATCATGCGGTACCCGGCCCGCTCGGCCCGCAGCACCAACTCGGTGTCGAACAGATCCTCGGTGAGGCGCACCCGCGGGAGGAGCGCCTGGACCACCGGAGCCCGGAGCGCCTTGATGCCGTGGGTGTCGCTCAGCCCGGATCCGACCACGGCCCGGAGTGCCAGGTTGAACACTCGGGTGGCCAGGCGTCGTATCCACGGTCGCCGGTCCAGGGAACCGGGGTCCCGCTTCGAGGCGATCACCACATCGGCCGATCCGTCGAGCTCAGCGACCCTTTGCAGGAATTCTCGAGAGTGGTAGTCGATGTCGAACACCACCAGCCATCCCAGGTTCCCGGCCGCCTCCATACCGGTGCGGATGGCAAGCCCGTAGTCGGCGCCGTCGATCCGGATCACGTCCAGGCGGGGATCGGAGGACGCCTCGGACAGGGCCTCGGCATGGGTGGCGTCGGTCGATCCGTTCTCGACCAGGATGATCCGGTACCGGGGCGTCACCGCCTCCACCTGCTCCCGGATACGGGCCAGGGCGGGTCCCATGAAGCCGGCCTCGTTGTGGACCGGGATGATGATGGTGATCTGCGGTGGGGTCATGTTCGTTACCGGGGCGAGTGTAGGATCGGACTCGGCGACCGCCGCAAATGCCTCACTCCACGCCGGCCGGGAAGGCGGTGTGGTATGGCCGCCAGAGCACGGCAGGCTGGCACGCAGACAGACCAGTAGTCGGGATATCTCGTGGGAAGCCCTGACCCAGACCCTTTCGACCGAATCTTCCTGGCCTACGACGTCCGGGGTCGGGTGGACAGGGGGGATCTCGACGAGGAGATCGTCGAGCGCATCGGGGTGGGCTTCGCCCGGGTCACCGGCGCCTCGACGGTAGCCCTGGGACGAGACTGCCGGTCCTCGTCAGAGTCACTGGCGGCTGCTTTCCGGAAGGGAGTCCGGTCGCAGGGATGCGATGTGGCCGACCTGGGCCTGCTTCCCACCGAGGTGGTCTACTACCACTCCGGCCTGTACGGGGTTCCCGCCGCCGTCGTTACCGCGTCCCACAACCCGGCCGGTTACAACGGTCTCAAGTTCTGCCATCGCGGGGCGGCGCCGATCGGGTCGGGCTCGGGACTGGAGCGGATCCGGGATGCGGCCCGTTCGTGGACCGGGGACTCCCGCGGGGAGGCCGGAGGCGGGGTCACCCGCCACGACGCCCTGCCCGGTTACCTGGAGCATGTGTTCGGAATCGTCGATCCCGGGGGAGTCGGGGCGCTTCGGGTGGCGGTGGACGGCGGGAACGGGATGGCCGGGCTGGTGGTCGGCCCGCTCTTCCAGCAGTTGCCCTCGGTCACCTTGATGGGCCTCTACCTGGAGCCGGACGGTTCCTTCCCCAACCATCCGGCCGACCCCCTGGACCCCGACAACCTCGCCGACCTGGTCCACCTCGTTCTCGAGCGGGAGGCCGACCTGGGGGTGGCCTTCGACGGGGACGCTGATCGCGCGGTGTTCGTGGACGAGCAGGGGGTTCCTCTCCCGGGGAGCACCACCACCGCCATCATCGCGGCCTGGTTCCTGGCCCGGCGACCGGGCGCCCGGATCGTCCACAACCTGATCTGTTCGAGGAGCGTGGCCGAGGCCATCCGGTCGGCCGGGGGAGTGCCGGTCCGGACCCGGGTGGGCCACTCCTTCATCAAGGCGGTCATGGCCGAGCAGGACGCCGCCTTCGGGGGCGAGCACTCGGGCCACTACTACTTCGGTGACAACTACGGGGCGGACAGCGCCACCCTGGCCATGCTGGTGTTGCTGACCGTCCTGACCGAGGCCGGCGTACCGCTGTCGGAGTTGCGGCGCGGCTACGAGCCGTACGCCATGTCGGGGGAGATCAACACCGCGGTTAGCGACCCGGCGGCAGCCATCCGGGCAGTGGCGGCCGCCTTCGCCGGCGCTTCCGTGGACCATCTCGACGGGCTGACGGTTGATCTAGGTGACAGCTGGTTCAACGTCCGGCCCTCCAACACCGAACCGCTGCTCCGTCTCAACGCCGAAGCACCCGATACGGGGTCGCTGAACGCACTCGTGGACAGGGTACGGAGGGTTATTGCTAGTTGTTAGCTTCTAGTTGGTAGTAGATGATACCGACTACCGACTATCTGTCACAGGGTCCGGATACAACACAGGGCATGGTGTGTGTGGTGTGCGGGTGGTGGAATCCACCGGCGGGAACTCCTTGGAAGGATCCGGCGGGGCGGTCGGCGGTATGCCCCGGGTGCCAGGCATCCCTACAGGCCGGCGGCGAGGTCAGGCTCCCGTCGGGCGTGCTGGTGCGCTCCCTGCTGGTCCACGAAGGCCCGATCCGCAAGGCTGTCCACGCCATGAAGTACCGGGGGGCCGACCGGGTCGCCTGGGGCCTCGCTCCTCTGATGGCCGATCTCCTTCCCAAGGGCGCGACAGCCGTGGTGCCCGTACCGAGGTCGCTGCCCCGCCGGGCCAGGTTCGGTACCGACCCCGGCAGAGCGCTGGCCACGGCCCTGGCCCGGACAGCCGTGCTACCCGTGGCGGACGTGCTGCGCGCCCCCGTACTCCATCGGAGCCAGATCCGGTCCAGGCGCCGCGGTGGCCTGCGGTTCCGGTCGGTGGCGCGGCCGCCCGCGGGAGCGGTGCTGGTGGACGACGTGCTGACCACCGGCGCCACCCTCAGCGCGGCCGCCGGAGCCTGCGGGGGCGCAGTCACGGCGGCGGTCACCCTCACCCGCTCCCGTCCGGGTGGAGGCGGCAAGTCACTAAGATCGGCTCATGGAGGTCCGGATACGCGGGCGGGGAATCCGGTTGACCGATGAGACCCGTGCCCATGCCGTCGGGCGCGTCAACCGGGCGGCCAAGTTCTTCGACCGTTTGAGCGATGTCGACGTGAACGTCGGTAGGGTCAACAGCCATGACAGCGATCACCGCTTCCGGGCCGAGATGTCCGCCCGTGCGGCCGGCCAGGTGGTCAGGGCGACGGGCGAGGGTGACACCGTCAGCCGTTCGATCGACGCCGCATCGGAGCACTTCGAACGCCGGTTGCGCCGGCTCTCCCAGAAGCTCCTCGACCGCCGCCGCCAGCGGCCTAGGCCCGAAGGTCACGCGGTCGGTCGCCGCGGGCGGTCCGGCCGGCCCGACGACCGGAAGACCTCCATCTCCCGGGTGCGGCGGTCGGTCGGCAAGCCGATGACTCCCGAGGAGGCGGCCATCGTCATGGAGGAGAGGGGAGAGACGGTGCTTCTCTTCTCCAACGTCGAGACGGGGGAGCTCAACGTCATCCACCGGTCAAAGGACGGGCGGCTGGAGTTGATCGAGCCCGCCTAGCCGGTCCGCGCCCATCCCCGTGCGCTGAGCCGGTGGCCGCTCCGGCCCGGGGAGGGGTTCACAGACGCTCCGGTGGCGGATAGCATGACCCCGGCGGGTCGTACTGACGTGTCCTGCTGCCCGATACACGAGAAACGGTGAATCATGTCGCTACTCGGCAAGGTGCTGCGTGCCGGCGAGTCCAAGAACCTGAAGACCCTCGAAGCCCTGGCGGCGCGGGTCAACCAGATGGAGCCCTCGATGGAGGAGCTCGACGACTCCGCGCTCGCCCAAAAGACCGTCGAGTTCCGGAGGCGTCTCGAGTCCGGAGAGACGCTGGACGACCTGGAGGTCGAAGCCTTCGCCACGGTCAGGGAGGCGGCCAAGCGGACGCTCGGCCAGCGGCACTACGACGTCCAGGTGGTCGGCGCAGGCGCTCTCCACCGGGGCATGATCGCCGAGATGCGGACCGGGGAGGGCAAGACACTCGTCTCCACGATGCCGGTCTACCTGAACGCCCTCGGCGGGACAGGCGTGCATGTTGTGACCGTCAATGACTACCTGGCCGCCCGCGATGCCGAGTGGATGGGGGGCATCTACCGGATGCTGGGCCTTTCCGTGGGCCTCATCCAGGCAGGGGACGATCCGGCCTCGCGCAAGCCCGCCTACGAGGCTGACGTCACCTACGGCACCAACAACGAGTTCGGCTTCGACTACCTGCGCGACAACATGGCCATGTCCATGCAGCTACGCGTGCAGCGCGGCCATCACTTCGGCATCGTCGACGAGGTGGACTCGATCCTGGTGGACGAGGCTCGTACCCCTCTCATCATCTCCGGGAGGGTGGGCGACAACGCCCGCTGGTATCGGGAGTTCGCCCGGTTGGTGCGGGGTCTCCGCGAAGACGCCCACTACGAGGTCGACTACGGCAAGCGGCAGGTCCTGACCACCGAGGAGGGCGTGGCCCAGGTCGAGCGCATGCTGGGCGTGGAGAACATGTACGACCATGCGGCGGTCGACTTCGTCCACCATCTCGAGCAGGCCCTGCGGGCCAAGGCCCTCTACCACCGCGATGTCGAGTACCTGGTCCAGCATGGCCAGGTCCTGATCGTCGACGAGTTCACCGGCCGGGTTCTCGAAGGCCGCCGCTACTCGGAAGGGCTCCACCAGGCCATCGAGGCCAAGGAGGGAGTGCGGATCAAGGAGGAGAACCAGACCCTGGCGGCGATCACCCTCCAGAACTACTTCCGGCTCTACGGCAAGCTGGCCGGGATGACCGGAACCGCCATGACCGAGGCCTCCGAGTTCTCGCAGATCTACGGGTTGGAGGTCATGGAGGTCCCCACCCATGTCTCGGTGGCGAGGGTCGACCAGCCCGACGTGATCTACAAGACCGAGGACGCCAAGTACCAGGCGCTCGCCCAGGACATCGAGGAGCGTCACCGGGAGGGCCAACCGGTGCTGGTGGGCACGGTCTCGATCGAGAAGTCCGAACGGGTGGCGAGGTTGCTGGCCAGACGGGGAGTAGCCCATGAGGTCCTCAACGCCAAGCACCACGCCCGGGAGGCCGAGATAATCGCCCAGGCCGGCCGTCCCGGGGCGGTCACGGTGGCCACCAACATGGCCGGCCGCGGCGTGGACATCCAACTGGGCGGCAACCCGGAGGGTCTGGCCCGGGCCGCCATGCGGAAGCGACCGGACCTGACGCCGGGTACTCCACCGTGGGAGAAGGAGTACCAGCAGATCCTCGATACCCACCAGGCCGCGACGGACGAGACCCGGCGGCAGGTGCTGGAGGCCGGGGGTCTCTACGTGCTCGGGACCGAGCGCCACGAGAGCCGCCGGATCGACAACCAGCTCCGTGGACGGTCGGGCCGCCAGGGCGATCCGGGGGAGTCCCGCTTCTACCTGTCCCTGGGCGACGACCTGATGAGGAGGTTCGCCAGCGAGCGGGTCAGCACCATCATGGAGCGCCTCAAGATGCCCGACGAGGTCCCGATCGAGGCGAAGATGGTAAGCAAGGCCGTGGAGCGGGCCCAGTCGCAGGTCGAGTCGCAGAACTTCGAGATCCGGAAGAACGTCCTCAAGTACGACGAGGTCATGAACCGCCAGCGTGAGGTGATCTACGAGTGGCGCGACAGCATCCTTCGCACCCGGCAGAGCCGTGACCTGGTGGTGGGATGGGTGGAGGAGTCGATCGAGGCCACCGTGCGGGCCGGTCTACCGGACGATGTGCCGCCGGCGGAGTGGGACCTGGACGGGTTGTTCAGGGAGCTCCAGATCCTGTACTCGTCCGATCTCACGCCCGGTGACCTGGCGGCGACAGCCAGGTCGGTCGACGAGGTGGTCGAGGCGGTTGCGGATGACGCGGTCCGCCGGTTCGAGGAGCGGGAGGGCGAACTGACGCCCGAGGTGATGCGCCGCATTGAGCAGGGTCTTGCCCTGTCGATCATCGACAACAAGTGGCGGGACCACCTGTCGGAGATGGACTACCTGCGGGCCGGGATCGGCCTGAGGGCGATGGGCCAGCGGGATCCCCTGACCGAGTACCGCCGGGAGGGTTACGAGATGTTCAGCTACCTGGTGGACTCGGTGAAGCGTGACACCGCCCGCTACCTCTACCGGGTGGAGGTGGCGGAGGCCCGTCGCCGGGCTCAACCCCGGGCCCGCGTCACCGCCGGTCCGGGCCCGCGGCGACCCAAGCAGGCGAAGTCGGCCAAGGTGGGACGGAACGCCCCCTGTCCGTGCGGCTCCGGCCTGAAGGCCAAGCGGTGCTCCAAGACACCCGACTGCATGGCGGCCGCCCGCGCCCGATAGGAGCCCGCGCGTCGCCCTCCACTGGTACCCGTCCGAGCGGCAAGCGAAGCCGGTCCTACAGGATGGAGAGAATCCATCCTACACGTTGGACATAGACGATAATATGTTATAGATGAGAGCGTTGTGTTTTGCTGAAGTGTGGTCTGTCATCGAGATGCTTGATGAGCGCGCGCTTGGCTGCGAGTCGCACCGGTAGCTCGTCAGCCTGTGTGGGCCTAAAGAGTTAGCCCTGGACGTTGGTGATGCTCAGTCCGTAATCACTAATTCGGATCCGGTGGCGGCGGTTTCGACCAATCTTCGATGCAGCGTTCCGCCATGGGTACCGGGTGGACGGATCTGGTCAGATCGCTGGGGGACAGGAACACGCTGGCGGGGATCTTCGGATCGAAGGATCGCAGGTAGTCGGCGCCGTCCTCGTCGAGTCGCTGCCAGGTGCCGGACCAGGCGTATCCGGTGGGGCCCACGATGTGGCGGGCCGCCGTGAAGATATCGCGGGGGAGATGACGGGCTCCCTCGCGCCGGGCCGCCCATTCGGCGATGGCGGCTCGGCACTTCCTGGTGATCGCTGCGAGTAACCGTCCCATACCCGGGATTCTATCCGGGATGCGTTCCTAGGAGGGTACTGAAAAATGTCCAGTTGGCTCGGATGCCGGCAACGAAACCCGAGGTCACCACATCGCGACCAGCCCATCCCCGTCTTTTTCAGCATCCTCTTAGTCCGGCCGAACGTCACGCCTCGACCGGCCCGGATCGGCGGCGCGACGGTGCCCGGAGTCGGCCCGCCTGGCCCGGTTCTCGGCGTTGCCCGTAACCGGCGACGAAGCCGGCTCCCGACCGTTCGCGGCACAATCATCAATACATAAAGAATCGGGGCTAACCTCCCCACCGTCATGGACCGCACCGACCCCCGCCCTCTCATCGACGACCTGCGCGCCCGCCTCTCGGACGCCCGGAGGTTCCTTTGATGTCGATTCCAAGCTCGCCGACCTGGTCGAGCTGAGGGCACAGGTCTCCCTTCCCGACCTCTGGGACGATCCTGACCGAGCCACCCGCCTGACCCGCCGGCTGGGCCGGATCGAGCGCCTGGTGAACAGGGTGGAGGCCATGGAGAACGACCTGGACGACGCGGGCATCCTTGTCGACCTGGCCCGAGAGGAAGGCGACCGTGCCACCCTCGACGAGGTGGCTCGCGACCTTGACGCCACCGAGCGGCGGATCGCGGATCTCGAGGAGGAGTCGCTCTACTTCGGCGAGTACGACGACCATGCCGCCATCCTCAGCGTGCACGCCGGCGCCGGGGGCGTCGACGCCCAGGACTGGGCGGAGATGATGGTCCGTATGTACGTCCGCTACCTGACCGAGCTCGGCTTCGAACACGAGATCGACGACCTCCAGTCGGGCGAGGAGGCGGGTATCAAGTCGGCCACCCTGACTGCCGAGGGAGAGCATGCGTACGCGGTTCTCGAGGCCGAGCGCGGTGTCCATCGCCTGGTGCGCATATCACCCTTCGACTCCAACTCCCGCCGCCACACCTCCTTCGCCGGGGTGGACGTGGTGCCGCTGGTGGAGGATGCCGCCGTCGAGATCAGTCCGGACGACCTGCGGATCGACACCTACCGCTCCCAGGGCGCCGGTGGCCAGCACGTGAACACCACCGACTCGGCGGTCCGGCTCACCCACCTGCCGACGGGCATCGTGGTGGCCTGCCAGGCGGAGCGCTCCCAGCTCCAGAACCGGGCCAGGGCCATGGCCCTCCTCAGGGCGAAGCTGGCCGAGTTGGCCCGTGTCCGCCAGCAACAGGAACTGGATGAGATTCGCGGGGAGCAGACCGAAGCTGCCTGGGGGCGCCAGATCCGCTCCTACGTCCTCCAGCCCTACCAGCAGGTGAAGGACCTCAGGACCGGGCTGGAGGTCGGCAATGTCCAGGGCGTGCTGGACGGCGGCCTCGGAAGGCTCACCGAGTCCTACCTGCACTGGCGCCGGGCCAACCGGGAGCGGAAGGATCGGAGGGACGCCGGGGTTGACACCCGCTCCTAAACCCTTTGAGTAGTGGGGACCCGTTGGTAGTCTCAGCATCCCGTACGCTTCCGGACTCGGTGGGACAGGGACGTTCATGATCCGACTGCATAATGTTGCCAAGGTCTACGACGGTGGGGTGGTGGCAGTCCAGGAAGTGAGCATGGACGTTCGCAAGGGGGAGTTCGTCTTCCTGGTGGGTCCGTCAGGCTCGGGGAAGTCCACGCTGATCCGGATGTGCCTGCGCGAGGAGAAGGTGACCCGGGGCAAGATCTGGGTGGCCGGCAAGGACATCACCAAGCTCCCCACCTGGCGGGTTCCGTACCTCCGCCGCACCGTCGGAACCATCTTCCAGGACTTCAAGCTGTTGCCCACCAAGACCGTGGCGGAGAACGTGGCCTTCGCCCTCAAGGTGACCGGCTGCCCGCGCTCCATCGTGCGCCGCCAGGTGAATACAGTGCTGGAACTCGTGGGCCTGTCGGCCAAGACCGACCGCTACCCGCGGCAGCTCTCCGGAGGCGAGCAGCAACGGGTGTCCATCGCCCGGGCCTTCGTCAACCGGCCGCCGATCCTGCTTGCCGATGAGCCGACCGGCAACCTCGACCCCGCCACGTCGGTGGGCATCATGAGGCTGCTAGACCGGATCAACCGCACCGGCACGACGGTGATGATGGCCACCCACGACTTCGCCATCGTGGACGCGATGCGCCGCCGGGTGGTGCAGCTCGACCGGGGACGGGTGGTCCGGGATCAAGGCGAGTCGGGCTACGAGTCGTCCGAAGAGACGTGAGCACCTTTCTCTTTCTGATCGGCGAGGCCTTCGTCAATCTGCGCCGCAATGCCCTGGTGGCGACCGGCGCCGTCCTGGCCGTGTTCGTGTCCCTGGCGCTGGCGTTCGGCGCGCTGGTGTTCAACGAATTGGTGCGGGTCAACACCCTGCAGTGGCAGCAGGGAGACCACCTGATCATCTTCCTCAAGGACGAGGGCGGTCCGGTGGCCCACAGCGAGCTCCTGGCTCAGATCAACGACTATCCCGAGGTGAAGAACGCCTGGTACATGGACAAGGCGGGCGCCTACCAGGAGTTCCTGGAGATCTACAGCGACCAGCCGGCGCTGGCTGCGACGGTGACGGCGGCCGATCTTCCCGCCTCGATCCGGGTGGAGCTCGAGGACATCTCGACCTACCAGGAGGTCCAGTTCCGGTTGGTGGGCCACCCGCTCCTCAGGCGCCTATCGGTGTTCAGCGAGGGGATCGAGCGGCTGCTCAGCCTCACCGGAGTGCTCAACTCCATCGGTTTCGGCCTGGTGGTGCTCATGGGGGCGTCGGCGGTGGTATTGATCGCCAACACCATCCGCATGGCCATCTACGCCCGGCGGGAGGAGATCGCCATCATGAAGCTGGTGGGCGCCGGCAACTGGTTCATCCGCGTCCCGTTCATCATCGAAGGCGCCACGGTCGGCCTGCTGGGAGGCGGGCTGGCTGCGGCGGCGGTGTTCGCGAGTCACAACCTGCTGGAGCGAATCCCCACCGATATTCTGATCCGCTTCCAGGTTGACCAGGGGTTCCTGCTGAGCCGGGCCATCCTGATCCTTGCGTTCGGCGGTCTGGCGGGATTCATCGGGAGCAGCCTCGGGCTGAGACGCTTTCTGAGGGTGTGACCGTGCGCCGGCTGGGGCTGGTCGGGGCATTGGTGCTGGCCGTGCTGGGGGTCATGGCGGCCGCGCCGGTGCTGGTCGAGGCCCAGGACGAGGAGCAGCGTCTCGATCAGGTCGAGCGGCAGATGGCCGAGCTTGAACGGCTGATCGAGGGCGCGGAGGCGGAGCGCACGGCCTACGTGGAGCAGATCGAGGAAACGGAAGCCCGCATGGAGGAGTTGAGGGTTCGACTCTGGGCGGCGGAGGATCAGTTGACCTCGGCGGACGCGGCGGTGGCGGTGAGCCGGGATGCCTTCACGGGCCTCAGCCGCCGGGTCAGGTTGATGGACGCCGAACTGGCCAGGACCAGGCTGGACCAGCGGGTCACCGGGGAGTCCCTCCGGGAGCGAACGGTCGAGATGTACATGAGCAGCGCGACCGGGATCAACTCCCTGTTCGCGGGCGCCTGGGATCCGGAGTCCAACTCGATCCGGCTGGAGTATTCGCGCCGCCTGCTGGAGGACACGGAGTTGCTGCTGCACTCGCTCGAGATCCTGGAGCGCCAGGAGGTGACCCGCCAGGAGGAGCTGGTGCGGGAACAGGAGCGCGAAGCAGAGCTGCTCACCCGGCTGGAGGCGGAGCAAACCCTGGCCCACCAGTATCGCGCGGAGGTGGCGTCGGCGCGGGAGCAGCTCGGCGAGGAGTTGATTCGGCAGGAGGAGTTGCTGGCCGAGGTGATCGGCGAGATCGAGGACCATGAGGATCACGTGGCCGCCCTGGAGGCCGAGTCCAAGAGGATCGAGCTCGAGATCCTCCGGCGCCAGGTCCGCGAGGGGCGGGCGCCGGGCGTCCTGGCCTGGCCGGTGGGCGGCGCCCTCACCTCACCTTACGGGTGGCGCATCCATCCCATATTCGGTGATCGCCGCCTGCACACCGGGATCGACCTTCGGGGCAGTACCGGGGAGCCCATCCACGCCGCCGCCAACGGCACGGTGATCCTGGCGGGGACCTGGGGAGGCTACGGGCGGACCGTGGTGGTGGACCACGGCGGGGGCCTATCGACCCTCTATGCCCATGCGTCCCGGATCGCGGCCAGCGAGGGCGAGGAGGTGCTGGCCGGCGAGGTGGTGGCGTACGTCGGATGCACCGGCTTCTGTACCGGTCCCCACTTGCACTTCGAGGTGCGGGAGGTGGGCAGCCCGGTGGACCCGATGCTCTACCTGCCGAGGTGAGATCGTGAACCGTGAGAAGAAGAAAGCGGGCTCGGTTATCGCTTCCAACCGCCGGGCGCGGTTTGATTACGTGTTCGACGAGGAGTACGAGGCCGGCATCGTGCTGACCGGCTCCGAGGTGAAGAGCCTGCGAGCGGGCCAGGTCCAGTTGCGAGAGGCCTACGGCCTGGTACGCCGGGGCGAGGTGTGGCTGCTGGGCATGCATATCGCTCCCTACGAGATGGCCCGGCACGGTGGCCACGAGGCCAAGCGGGAGCGCAAGCTGCTCCTCCACAGCCGGGAGATCGGGCGGATCAACAGCCGCGTCCAGGAGCGAGGTCTCACCATCGTTCCGGTCAAGATGTACTGGAAGAACGGGCGGGTCAAGGTGCTGATCGGGATCGGCCGGGGTTCCCGTCGCTACGACAAGCGGCAGAAGCTGAAGGCCCGTGAAATGGAGCGGGAGGCACGCCGGGCCATGTCGGACCGCCGCCGGTCGACGTGAGACTCCCCGAGGGTTAGGGGCGAGGTCGCTTGTCACGGGACGGGTGTACACTGATCGAACAATCTCTATTGGGGGTGAACAGGTTTCGACGTCGGTAGTAGAGGTGTTGGAAGCGAGCCGAGGTCACCGGAGTCCTCGTTAAACAGCCGGTAACAACCATAAGTGCCAAGCCAAACCTTGCACTGGCTGCCTAGAGAAAGGTAGCCCGTCCCCCGGAGGGGTTCCTGCCCCCTTCGGAGTGGGCGTCGCTCAGCAGGATGGACCCTCCGGGATGCCCGGACAGGAGGGTTGAGATCAATCCGGGTGTAGGGCGGACGGTCACTCGCCGATGGAGTCCGACCGCCTGAAGGCTCGCCATCGGCTGCGCTCGGAGACGCCGCCACCGAAGTACCGACGGACCGGGGTTCGATTCCCCGCACCTCCACCTTGTTGTGCTATGTATCCCCTGGTCAGAGCATGTTTGTGATTTCGGGTTATCAGTGTGAGTACCGTTAATTGGACTAGTCTTGTCGCTGTCGGTCGGCGGGCCCAGAGTGCTTGTTCGAGGGCGTCGGGGGCTAGGCCGGTTCCGAGGCTGTTGGATACTTGCCAGCCGACGATGGACCGGGAGAAGGCGTCGATCACGAACGCCGCATAGGCGAACCCCGTCCAGGTCGCGACATAGGTGATGTCGGCTACCCATAGCCGGTTCGGGCCCTCCGCCTAGAAGCTGCGATCCACCAGATCCGCGGGACGGGCGGCGTCCTCATCCGGGATGGTGGTACGCTTCTTCTCGCCTCTGACCACACCCACCAGGCCTTCTTGGCGCATGAGACGCTCCACCGAACAGCGGGCCACCGCAACGCCTTCACGCTGAAGTTGGCGCCACTTTCCGTGCCCCGTATACCCCGAAGTTGGTCTCCCACACCCTCCGGATCAACGGCCCCAACACCTCATCACGCTTCGCCCGCGCTGACCGCCGCTCGG
>JAPPGU010000087.1 GCA_028821265.1 bacterium
CCCGCCCGCACCCCGACCGGTCCAGCGGGTCGTCGTAGTCGTCCGGGTGGGGCACGCTGGCGCTCACCGGCACGGTCTGGGCGGGGTTGGTGCCCCAGGAGACGTGCGGCTCTAGCTCGGCGGCGTCCAGTTCGACCTCGGTGTCGAAGGCAGCGCCGTCATCGGTGGGGAGGGTGCGCCAGTGATCCAGCGCCGCTTCCCAGTCCCTGGGGGCGTGGGGGCGTCCGTCCAGGTACGAGTAGGTGGTGTCGTCCGGGGCCACCATGCCGGCCCGGGCCCCTCCCTCGATCGACATGTTGCAGATGGTCATGCGGGCCGCCATCGAGAGGGAGCGGATGGTGGAGCCCCGGTACTCGATCACGTGGCCGACCCCGCCGGCCACCCCGATCCGGGCGATGATGGCCAGGATGATGTCCTTGGCGGTCACCCCCGTGGGGAGATCGCCGTCCACCGTCACCGCCATGGCCTTGGGCTTCGCCTGGGGAAGGGTCTGGGTAGCCAGCACGTGCTCCACCTCGGAAGTGCCGATCCCGAAAGCCAGCGCTCCGAAGGCGCCGTGGGTGGCGGTGTGGGAGTCGCCGCAGACGATGGTCATGCCGGGCTGGGTGATCCCCTGCTCGGGACCGATGATGTGGACGATGCCCTGGCGAGGATCGTCCAGCCCGTACAGGGTGATGCCGTACTGCTCGCAGTTGGCGATCAGGGCGTCGATCTGCCTCTTCGACAGCGGATCCCGTATCCCGAGACTGCGGTTGGCGGTCGGGACCCCGTGGTCGATGGTCGCCAGCGTCAGGTCGGGTCGCCGCACGCCCCGTCCGGCCAGCCGCAGGCCGTCGAACGCCTGCGGGCTGGTCACCTCGTGGACCAGGTGCAGGTCGATGTAGAGAAGAGACGGCTCCCCGGGAGCCTCGTGGGCTACATGGGCGTCCCAGACCTTCTGGAAAAGGGTGCGCGGTGGGTTCGTCATAGGATCGCCGAGAATGGTACACGCGAGAGCCTTAGCCTCCGCCAGACGGTTCCTGGCGGAGGGCGGATCTGTCCCCTCGGATTAGGAGGATGCCTGTGATGGAATACCGTGGTTATCGAGGTGTTGTAATCATCGATGATGGCACCGGTCTTCTCCACGGCGAGGTGGTGAACGCGCGCGACGTGATTACGTTCCAAGGGAGTTCTGCGCAGGAGACCGCACAGGCGTTCATGGATTCGGTGGACGAGTATCTGGCGGTGTGCTCGGAGATGGGCCGAGAACCCGATCAACCCATTCAGGAAGTCGGATCGATTTAGTCTCCCGGTCGAGGAACCGGTTCGCCCAGCTCTCTGGCCGTCTCGATCCACAGTTCGATGGCATTCTGCACGTTCCGGAGGGCGGCTTCCCGTGTCTCGCCATGAGCCATGCACCCCGGCAACTCCGGAGCTTCCGCCACGAAGGACTCGTCGGCCCCACTCCAGTGCATGACTACTCCGTACTCGTGCATCATTTCCCTCCTCCAGCATAGGCCGGCGCAAGATTCGACCGACCTGTGTCTGCTACCCCGCTGTCGCCCCGCGTCGATTCAGACCATGGCTGCGTCAGGCACCGACCCCGTGCTTGCGTAACCTTGTGGCATGACGCCTGAGGAGTTCCGCCGTCACGGCTACGCGTTGATCGACTGGGTGGCCGGTTACATGGAGCAGGTGGGCGACCTGCCGGTCCAGTCACAACTCGCGCCCGGAGAGATCCGGGACATGCTGCCCGACAGCGCTCCGGAGGAGCCCGAGGATTTCGAGGAGATCACCGCCGACCTGGACCGTATCGTCGTTCCCGGGTTGACCAACTGGGTCTCCCCCGGGTGGTTCGCCTTCTTCCCGGCCGCCACCTCCGGCCCGGGCATCCTCGGCGAGCTGGTCTCGGCCGGCCTCGGCCAGCAGGGCATGCTGTGGGCCACCAGCCCGGTTTGTACCGAGCTGGAGAGCGTGATGGCCGACTGGATGGTGGACCTGCTCGGGCTTCCCGCCCGGTGGAAGACCACCGACCAGGGCGGCGGGGTAATGCAGCAGACCGCCTCGGATGCCGTCCACACCGCCCTCGTGGTCGCCCGTGAAGAAGTGACCAGGCGGGGCGGCAGCACCGACCGGTGCGTCGCCTACACGTCCTCCCAGGCCCACTCCTCCGTGGAGAAGGGAGCCCGGGTGGCCGGCTACCGCCACGTGCGCCTGATCGACGTGGACGATGCCTACGCCATGCGGATCGATGCTCTCCGGGAGGCGGTCCGTGTGGATCGGGCCGCCGGGCTGGAGCCCGCCTTCGCCTGCTCGGCCGTAGGCACCACCGGCACTACCGCGGTGGACCCGGTCCGCGCCGTGGGCGAACTAGCCCGCCAGGCCGGGATGTGGCATCACGTGGACGCCGCGTATGCCGGCAACGCCATGCTCTGTCCGGAATTCCGGCACCACCAGGACGGCCTGGAGCTGGTGGACAGCTACACGGTCAACCCTTACAAGTGGACGCCGATGACCTTCGACGGCTCGCTGTTCTACGTGGCCGACCGGAGACCCCTGATCCGCACCCTCTCGATCCTGCCCGAGTACCTGCGCAACGCCTCCTCGGAGAGCGGGCAGGTGATCGACTACCGGGACTGGCACGTGGCGCTGGGACGCCGCTTCCGCTCCCTGAAGCTCTGGTTCGTGCTGCGTTACTACGGAGCCGCCGCCCTGCGTTCCCGGATACGCGACAACGTGGCGTGGGCTCGCTCCCTTGCCGACCGGATGCGGGAGGACCCTCGTTTCGAGCTGGTGGCCCCCGTGCCCTTCGCCCTGGTGTGCTTCCGGCACCGGGCCGGCAACCGGGCCACCGAGTCGCTGGGGGAGGCGGTCAACCGGTCCGGCCACTCGTTCCTGACCCCTTCCCGGATCGGGGAGACCTCGTTCCTGCGGGTGTCGATAGGCCAGATGGACACCAGGGAGGAACATGTCGAGCGGCTGTGGAGCCTCATAGACGGGACAGCCGCTCCTCTCCTCTAGAGTCCTCGGCGTCTATCGGTTCGGAGGATCATGGAACATTGGAGGCCTGCTGACGTAGCGTGGGAGGAGGCGCCCGCGGAGTACTTCACCGGTGACGTGCTGTTCGGGCCGGTGCGCAACGACGGCGTGCTGAACATCCTGGCGGTGAGCTTCGAGCCGGGCGCCCGGACCGACTGGCACCACCACCCTGAAGGCCAGGTGCTCTACGTCACGAACGGCGCGGGCCTGGTCCAGAACGAGGAAGGCTCCGCCGTCGAGATCTCCACCGGAGACCTCGTCCACGCCCCTCCCGGCGAGGTCCACTGGCACGGCGCCCTCCCGGACTCGCCGATGACGCATGTATCCCATACCACCGGCGGCGCCACCGTCTGGGAAGGCCGCAAGGTGAGCGAAGAAGAATACGGGTCGGTGGCCGGCGGGGGTCGCTCACCCGTCGCCGAATCCGGTTACTGAGGTACGCCGAGGCGGGTGAGGGTTGGCTCGGGGCGAGAGCCGACGATCAAACCCCTTGACCCTTGACCCTCGGTATGACCGTCCTGCCGTAGGCGTTCAGCGTTCCTTCCCGGTCGTCGTGCATCAGGTAGACCCCGAAGTGGTCCATCCCCAGGGCGCTTAGTTCCGCCAGCTTGGCGATGTGGTCCTCGGCCGTTCCGAGTACGCAGAAACGGTCCACGATGGCGTCGGGCACGAAGTCGGTGGAGGGGTTGCCGGCCCGCCCGTGGTGGTCGTAGTCGTAACCTTCCCGGGCGGCGATGTAGTCGGCCAGCACCTCGGGGATCATCTCCGGGTTGTCCGAGCCGTAGCGCTTCACCAGGTCGTGGACGTGGTTGCCGACCATGCCCCCGAACCACCGGAGCTGGTCCCGCTGGTGCTCGATGTCGTCGCCCACGTAGGCCGGCGCCACCACGCAGACCGCTATCTCGTCGGGATCGCGGCCCGCCTCCGCCGCCGCGGCTCGCACCGCCCCCACCGTCCACTCCAGGATCTGGGGATCGGCCAGCTGCAGGATGAACCCGTCGGCATGGCGCCCGATCGTGGCCAGCGCCTTCGGTCCGTAGCCGGCCGCCCACATGGGAAGGTCCCAGCCCTCCGAGATCCACGGTATCCGGAGAGGCGTGCCGTCGTAGTCGACCTCCTCCCCGGCTACCAGCCCCTTGATGACCTCCATCGACTCGGCCATCTTGGCCAGGGTGCGGGGCTTGCGACCGATGACCCGCAGGGCCGAGTCACCACGTCCCATCCCGCAGATGGTCCGGTCGCCGTACATGTCGTTGAGGGTCGCGAACAGCGAGGCCAGCACGGTCCAGTCCCGGGTGCCGGGATTGGTGACCATCGGACCCACCACCATCCGTTCGGTCTCGGCCAGCATCCTTGAGTAGATGACGAAGGGCTCCTGCCACAGCACGTGGGAGTCGAACGTCCAGGCATGGCTGAACCCGTTGGCCTCGGCCAGCCGGGTGAGTTCTACGACCCGGGAGGCCGGTGGATCGGTCTGTAACACGACGCCGAAGTCCATGGTGCCTATCCCCTCTTTGGGTTCCTCTTGCCTTCTAACGATGCTGCGGGAATCCGAGGTCCACCCCGCGGTGGATGGGGTCCGGCCATCTGGCGATCACGACCTTGGGCCGGGTGTAGAAATGTACCCCTTCGGGGCCGTAGATGGAATGGCCGCCGAAGATGGAGTCCTTCCAACCCCCGAAGGAATAGAAGGACAGAGGTACCGGGATCGGTACGTTGATCCCGATCATCCCCACTTCGATCTCGGCCTGGAACTTGCGGGCCGCGCCGCCGTCGTTGGTGAAAACCGCGGTTCCGTTGCCATACGGGTTCACGTTGATGAGGTCTATCGCCTCCTGGTAGGAGTCGGTGCGCACCACCGAGAGCACGGGTCCGAAGATCTCGTCTCGGTAGATCGACATGTCCTGCGTCACGCCGTCGAACAGGGTCGGGCCGAAGAAGAAGCCGTCCTCGTGCCCCTCGCTGGTGAAGCCCCGGCCGTCCTCGAGGAGGCGGGCGCCCTCGGCCTCGCCGGCGTCGACGTAGCCGGCGACCCGGTCGCGATGCTCGGCGGTGACCAGCGGGCCCATCTGGGCCCCTTCGGAGTCCCCCGGACCCACCACCAGGTCGGCGATCCGCTCCCGGACCCTGGGCAGCAGCCGCTCGGCGGCCTCGCCCACCGTCACCACCACCGAGATAGCCATGCACCGCTCGCCGGCCGAGCCGTACCCGGCCGACACCGCCGCATCGGCGGCCAGGTCCATGTCTGCGTCCGGAAGGACGATCATGTGGTTCTTGGCCCCGCCCAGCGCTTGGACCCGCTTTCCGTTCCTGGTTCCCTGCTCGTAGATGTACCGGGCGATCGGCGTCGAGCCCACGAAGGAGACGGCGGCGATGTCCGGGTGGGCCAGGATGGCGTCCACCGCCACCTTGTCACCGTGAACCACGTTGAAGACGCCGTCGGGAAGGCCCGCCTCGGCCAGCAGTTCCGCATTGAGCAGGGAGGCGGACGGATCTTTCTCGGACGGCTTGAGCACGAAGGTGTTGCCGCAGGCGATGGCGATGGGGAACATCCACATGGGCACCATGGCGGGGAAGTTGAACGGGGTGATCCCGGCCGCCACCCCCAGCGGTTGGCGCACCGTGTAGGTGTCGACGGCGCTGCTCACCTGCTCCGAGAACTCGCCCTTGATGAGATGGGCGATGTTGCAGGCGAACTCCACCACCTCGAGGCCCCGCTGTACCTCGCCCAAGGCGTCGTCGAGGGTCTTGCCGTGCTCGGCGGTGAGGATACGGGCCAGGTCGAGCCGGTGCCGGGTGATCAGTTCCCGGTAGGCGAACATGATGTTCTGGCGGCGTGTCAGCGACACCGACCGCCAGTCCTCGAAGGCCTTCCGCGCCGTGCCGACCGCCCGGTCCACCTCGCCGGCCCCGGCGAACGCCACCTCGGCGGCCTGGCGTCCGGTGGCCGGGTTGAACACCGGACCGGTCCGCTCCGGCTCGCCCTCCCAGGGCTTTCCGCCTATCCAGTGGGTTATCGTCTTCATTGCCCTCGTCCTCGTGCCGTAGGTCCTTGACTTACTCTGCCGTAGCGCTTACCTCGGTGCTCCCCTTCGGGCCCCGGAGACCCTCTAGCGCAGCATCATGGTCGTGCCGCGCCGCAGGTACTCCCCGTCGCCCTTGCGCCCGTGGTACCGGCCGTCCTCGATGATGACCTTGCCCTTCGACATGACCGTCTCGACCTTGCCGGTGATCTCCCGGCCTTCGTAGGCCGAGTAGTCGACGTCCATGTGGTGGGTCTCCACCGAGATCGTGTGCGTGCGGTCCGGGTCGAGGATCACGATGTCCGCATCGCTCCCGGGCGCGATAGTGCCCTTCTTCGGGAACAGGCCGAACATCTTGGCCGGCGTGGTGGCGGTGATCTCCACGAACCGGTTGGCGTTGATGCGCCCGCCCGCGACACCCGCGTCGAAGATCAGCTCCATCCGGTTCTCGACGCCGGGCATCCCGTTGGGGATCGCCGCGAAATTGTCCCGCCCGAGTTGCTTCTGGGTTCCGAACGTGTGGTGGTCACCCATGCAGAAGGGGCAGTGGTCGGTCGACACCACCTGAAGGTCGTCGGTCTTGAGGCCCCGCCACAGCCGCTCCTGGTGTCCCGCCGCCCGGTCGCGTAGCGGTGGTGAGCACACGTACTTGGCGCCCTCGAAGCCTCCTCCGAGGTTGTCCAGATCCAACAGCAGGTACTGAGGGCAGGTCTCCGCGAACACGTTCCGCCCCTCGTCCCTGGCCAGGGTGACCTGTTCGAGGGCTTCGAGAGCCGACAGGTGGACGAAGTAGACCGGAGCGCCCGTGACCTCGGCCAGCCGGATGGCGCGGTGGGTCGCCTCGCCTTCCAGAACCGACTTGCGCACGAGTCCGTGATGGATCGGATCGGTCTCGCCGCGTTGCAGCGCCTGGTTCACGAACACGTCGATGGCGATGCCGTTCTCGGCGTGCATTGCGATCATCGATCCGTTCTCGGCGGCCTTCTGCATGGCCATGACGATCTCGCCGTCGTCGGAGTAGAAGACGCCCGGGTAGGCCATGAACATCTTGAACGAGGTCACGCCCTCGTCCACCAGCATGTCCATCTCCTTGAGGGTCTGCTCGTTGATGTCCCCGGTGATCATGTGGAAGCCGTAGTCGATGGCGCACTCGCCCTCGGCCTTGGCCATCCAGCGCTCGAAGCCGTCCATGGCGTACTCACCCTTGGTCTGGACGGCGAAGTCGACGATGGTGGTGGTGCCTCCCCAGGCGGCGGCCCGGCTTCCGGTCTCGAAGGTGTCGGCGGCGAAAGTCCCCCCGAACGGCAGTTCCATGTGGGTGTGCACGTCGATGCCGCCCGGCATGACCAGCTTTCCTGAGGCGTCAATGGTGCGGTCCGCCGCCAGGCCCAGGTCAATCCCGCCGGACGCAACGATCGCAACCACCTGCGTGCCCTGGATGAACACGTCGGCCTGCATGGTCTCGGTGGCGGTGACGACGGTGCCGTTCTTGATGAGTGCAGTTCCCATGGCTTCCCTCCGGTTGGATTGTCTCGGCTGTCAGGCGCCGGTCGCCCGGCGGACGGCGGCATCGAGCATCGCCAGGCCCTCGTCGCACTCCCCCTCGGTGACGGACAACGGCGGGGCTATGCGCAGCACGTTCCCGTACAGCCCGCCCTTGCCGATCAGGAGCCCCTCGGCCTTGGCCTCCTCCATGATGGCTCCGGTCAGCGCCGCGTCGGGTTTGCCGGTGCCGGGCTCGGACAGTTCCACGCCCAGCATCAGGCCCTTGCCCCGCACCTCCGTGATCTGCTCGGTCTCCATGGCGAGGTGATCGAGCCCGTTCCTGAGTTGGGCGCCCACCTTGTAGGAGTTCGACTGGAGGTCATCCTCCACCAGGACCTCGAGCGTGGCAAGGCCGGCCGTGGTCGCCATCGGGTTGCCCCCGAAGGTCGAGATCGCGTTGGCCGGGTAGCAATCGATGATCTCCTTCCGCCCGACCACGCCTCCGATTGCCATGCCGTTGCCCAACCCCTTGGCGAAGGTGAGCAGGTCCGGGACGATGCCGTGCGCCTCGTACCCCCAGAAGTTCTCGCCGGTGCGACCCCAGCCGGTCTGGACCTCGTCGGAGATGAACAGGATCCCATGCTCGTCCAGCACCTCCTTCATGGCCCCGAACAGCCCGTCGGGCGGGGTTATGAAGCCCCCGACACCCTGGATGGGCTCGGCGATCATGGCGGCCACGTCGCCGGCCGTGGCGATGTCGAGCAGGTCGCGGAGATCGTCGACGCACCGGCCGATGAACTGGTCGTCCGGCAGGTGACCGAACGGGGAGCGGAGCTTGTAGCCGCCGTGCACGTACGTCACCTGGAAGGGGCTGAAGGTGGTGCCCGACCAGGCGGCGTTGCCGGTGACGGCGATGGCGCTGTGGGACTTGCCGTGGTAGCTGCCCCGCACGGCAAGGACCTGGTTGGAGCGCCGGTACTGGGTGGCCAGCATCAGGGCGGTGTCGTTGGCCTCGGTACCCGAGTTGGCGAAGAACACCTTGGCGTCGGGAATTCCCGACAGCTCGGCGATCTGCTCGGCCAGGGCGATGTGGGACTCCATCAGGTAAAGGGTGGAGGAGTGAAGCATCCGGTCCGCCTGTGCTTTGATCGCCTCGACCACCCGAGGGACGCGGTGGCCCGCGATCGTCACCAGGATCCCCCCGAAGAAGTCCAGGTAGCGGTTGCCTTCGGCGTCGACCACGTGCCGACCCTCCCCGTCCACCAGCGAGATCGGCTCGTCGTAGTACAGGCCGACCCAGGGGGGTATCACCGCCCGGTGGCGCTCTAGCAGGTCGGCATGGATGCCCACGGTTGACCCCCGTTTCGCGTGTGTGCCAGGATAACCGGCCGGCTCGGTCACGAAGCCGGGTTGTGCCTGCTAACCGGCCATTGGGGATGCCGTTCGGGGAGGCTGCTCGACATGCCGGCGTTCCTCGACCGGAACGTGGTGCGAGGCCGAAGGTGGGCAGGTTCAGGGAGGGGCTCGGTTGGTGGGTACTCGAAGGGCGCGCAGCACTGCCAACGTATGGGGGTCGGGCTCCGGTAGTTGGTAACCGCAGGTCGGGTTCGGTGGTAGCAGGCGCCGGCGTCGGGGAGGTGATTGAGGGTCGATGCGCATGCCTCTGCGGTGTACGGCCACGTGATGGTGCCACCAGCACAGGGTGGTGAGGTTGTCGGGGGTGTGGTCACCGCCCTTGGACATAGGAGTGATGTGATGAACCTCAAGGCGGTAGGTCGAGCTGCACCCGTCGATGGTGCAGCCGTCGTCGCGGGCTAGTACCGCCCTGCGCAGGGACGGTCGTATCGAACCGACCGACCCGTGGTGAAAGATGCTCTCTCCCGCGACGGCAACGACTTCGGTGCGGCCCGAGCATTGGACGAGGTCCGCGGTGTCGGGTCCTACCCGGGCTCCGCCGAGGATGGCCACCCCCTGTTCGTGTCCCGACGTTTCGGCCAGTCCCTGGTCGACGACCACCATGAGGGCGGGCTCGCGCCGCGTACTAGCTGCCCGGGTCTCGGCGGTCGTGCGGGCTGGTTCGGGTGAGCGGTCCAGTTCGTCCTGGCACAGGGTGGTGAGCGCCAAGGCTCTCCTCTGTCCCGCCCCAGGACGGCCCTCGCCTGCGGGCACCAAGCTCTCGCCGCGGCGCTCGAGACCCTGGCGGCATATTTCCGCTTCCAACGGCCCAAGCCTCCCTTTCACCTGTACATGGCCGCCATCGAGTGACGGCTGGAAGCTCACGTGCTGGCCCTCGAATAGTTCCCGCTCGTCAGTCCGGCTCACCCTGCGATAGCCCTGGAGAAGCCGCTTGACTGATTCGAGGTCCATGCTCCGGCTGCGTTCGATCGCCTCTGCCGATGCCCCCGCCTCGGCCAGGCGGGTTTCCGCGAGCACCCTCACGTAGGAGGTGGCACCCTGACGGATGCTCTCGATCTGCTGATCTCCCAGCCGCTCGGCGAGGTACACGAGGTCGCGGGCGGCCGGACGGTCGATGTCGAGCCGGGACGCGACCATCTCGGTGGGGTTGCGGTACCCGAACCGGGCCACCGCACCTCGCCGCAGCATGTGCCTGAGCCATCCGAGTTGGTCACCACGCGCCCGGCTGGCCTGGGCTTCGGCGCGGACCAGAGCGGCTTCGGCCTGGGCGTCCTCGACGTCCCTATCCACGTAACCGGCGCTCTGAGCCAAGTGGGCGGCCCGGTCGTAGACCCGCTGCCGCTCCTTCTGGTACGCCGTCATGACCAGCGTGTCGAGCCCCGACCGTTCATCCTCGAGGTAGTTTCGGACACGGGTTCGAACCGTTTCCTGTTCCGGGTAGTCAAGCAGGTAACCGTACATACGTTCGTATTCTACACCATTGGTGTGACATAAACAGACTGTAATCGGCCGAAACAACTATATATTCGTCAAAACCTGGCAACGTCGAGTCGCCATCCCCGGACGGACGCCCGCGCAACGCCGTTGAGGTTCTATCGTGACTTCATGAAAGTCGGAATCCGCGAGCTCCAGGCACATCTGTCGGACTACGTGCGGAAGGCCGCCGGAGGTGAGGAGGTAATCGTGACCGATCGGGGCAGGCCTGTTGCGAAACTCGTAGGCCTAGGCACATCGATGCTCGAAAGGGGCATCGCGGAGGGCTGGATCACGCCGCCGAGGCGCTCGGGTCTCACGCCCGCTGTCCATTCCAGGGCCTCCCTCAGCACCGTGGACGTGTTAGATGAGGACCGCGGCTGACACTCCAGGTGGACAGAAGCGCCCGGGATCTCGAACCCTCAGGGGGCGACTAGGGGGTCGTAGGCGTCGGGGCGGCGGTCGCGGTAGAAGGCCCAGATCTTGCGCACATCGTCGATCAGGTCCATCTCGAGGTCTCTGATCACGAGTTCCTCCTCGGTGTCCGAGCCGGCCTCGCCCACCAGTTGCCCTCTGGGGTCCACGAAGTAGGAGGACCCGTAGAAGTCGTTGTCGCCGTAGGGCTCCTTGCCGACCCGGTTGATGGCGCCCACGAAGTACTCGTTGGCCACCGCCGAGGCGGGCTGCTCGAGGTTCCACAGGTACATGGACAGGCCACGGCTGGTAGCGGACGGGTTGAACACGATCTTGGCGCCGGCCAGACCAAGCGCCCTCCAGCCCTCGGGGAAGTGGCGGTCGTAGCAGATGTACACGCCGATCCGGCCCACCGCGGTGTCGAACACCGGGTAGCCCAGGTTGCCGGGCCGGAAGTAGAACTTCTCCCAGAACCCGTTGACGTGCGGGATGTGGGTCTTGCGGTACTTACCCAGGTACGTACCGTCCGCGTCGATCACCGCCGCGGTGTTGTAGAGGAAGCCGTCGTCCTCCTTCTCGTAGAGGGGGACGACCAGCACCATTCCCGTTTCCTTGGCCACCTCGATCATCCGCTGCGTGCTCGGGCCGTCGGGCACGGGCTCGGCGGAGTCCTTGTGGTCGTCGTCCTGGACCTGGCAGAAGTAGGGCCCGTTGAACAGTTCCTGAAAGCACATCACCTGGGCGCCCTGGTCGGCGGCCTGGTACGCGTAGTGGGCGCCTTTCTCGACCATGGACTCACGGTCACCGGTCCATGCAGCCTGCAGGAGCGCTGCCCGAACGATGTTGGCCATTTTCTCTCCTATCCGCTGTTCCTCATTGTGGCGCGGAACGGGGGCCGGAGCCATTGCCGGCTCCGGCCCCACCGATCCGCAGGGCTACTTCCTATGGATGGTCCCGCTGCCGCGGATCCGATCCTCTACTCACCGCCCGGGTTCAGCTCCACGGTGACCCGCTGCCAGCTGTTGCCGACCGTGTCGAGTCCATCGTCCTCGAGCGCGTCCACCGCGTTCTGGGCGAAGTCGGTCCGGTAGGAACCGGCCGGCGGAACGCCCTGGATCACGCCCTGGCTGGTGGCCACGTCGACGGTCTGCTGCCACAGGGCCGCATCCATGACGCCGATGCCATGGGGAGACGGCCAGATGAGACCGTTGATCTCGTTCATCTGCCAGGTCTGGTGGCTGCGTCCCAGGGTCGGTCCGGCGGCCAGCACGATGTCGACGCAGCTGTCGGGGTTGTCACGGCAGTGGATCCATCCCCGGAAGCTGGCCCGCAGGAACGCCTCGACGATGTCGGGATTGTCCTCGGCATATGCCTCGGTGACCCAGATGGCGTCCTGGAGCATGGCCGTGGCGATCGACGGGTCGTTGAAGTCGATCACGGTGAGGTCGGACGGCTGGTAGAGTTCGCCCGTGTCCGGGTTGGTCGCCTCCAGCACCTGGGCGTACTCGTTGTAGATCATCGCCTCGGCGGCGTCAATCTCCCGGTTGAGCAGGGCTTCCATGTCGAAGCTCTGCGCGACCAGTTCGCCCACGTTCACGCCGAACTTCTCGATGGCGGCGGTCAACTCGTACTCGTTGCCGAAACCCCAGTTTCCGACGATCTTGCCTTCCCAGTCGCTCGGAGAGGTGATGCCGGAATCGGCCCACGACACCATCAGCGTTCCCGAACGCTGGAACACCTGGCCGACGTTCACCAGCCCTGCGTCCTCCTCGTTGGACACCAGGGCCTTGGGAACCCACGCCAGACCGAACTCAGCGCCCCCGGTCGCCACGACCTGCTGGGGGACGATCTCGACCGCTCCCTCCAGGATGGTCACGTCCAGACCCTCGTCGGCGTAGAACCCCTGGTCCACAGCCGCGTAGTAGCCGGCGAACTGCGCCTGCGCCACCCATTGCAGCTGCAGGTTGATCGGGGTCAGCTCATCGTCCTCGGCGGCGCAAGCACCGGTGACCAACACCAGAACTGCCAGCGTCGCGGTGAGTGCTCGTAGGCTCCTCATTTGTGCCTCCCTTCATATTGTTCCCGCACCCGCCCTGCAACCTGCGTCGCTCTGCGCACCAAGGCCCGCGCCTCCTCTTGCCCGGCCAATGCGCCCCGACGTCGGCCGCAAGGTTCCGAAAATCGCCCTTCGGGGAAACAATTAAGGATAGATGGTGTAGTAGGCGACGCTACCCGCAGAGAGGGATTTATCTGGCGGCTACCGGCCCGCCTGCCCATGGATCAAGCACTGCGCACCGACACGTGCCAGGGGATGACCCGCCGCTCGATCAACACCACGATGTTGTAGAGAGCTATGCCGAACAGGGAAGCCAGGACGATGGCGGCCCAGGCCTCCTCGAACTGCAGCAGTCCCGCCTTGGTGGTGATGTACTGGCCGAGCCGTTCCTGGGAGCCCCCGAAGAACTCCTTGACGATGGCGCCGATGAGGCTGAGCGCGGCGGCGACCTTCAGCGCGGAGAACAGGTACGGGGTTGCATGCGGGAATTGCAGCTTCCAAAGGGTGGCGAGCCGACCGGCCGCGTAGGACTCCATCAGCTCTATTTCGGAAGCCTCGACCGAGAGGAGCCCGCGGACGAGGTTGATCATGACTGGAAAGAACACCAGGATCGCGACGACGAAGATCGAGCCGAGCGGGCTACGAAGCCCGAACCAGGAGTTGGCTATAGGCGCCAGCACCACGATCGGCGTGGAGTTGGCCGCGATCGCGAAGGGAAGGGCGCCGTCACGCACGAAGCGCCACCGCGCGGCCGCCAGGGCTGTAAAGACCGCGAGAAAGCCGCCCAGCAGCAGGCCGGCCAGCGCGGTGGAGAACGTGCCTGCCCCGGCGGCGAGCAGGTCGGAGGTCTCGGTGGCGAAGGTGGCGGCGATCGCTGTGGGCGCCGGAAGGATGAAGCCCTTGATGTCGAAGATCCTGACCATGCCTTCCCACACGATCAGCCCGCCGACGAAGATCCCGATGGCGGGAAGCCGGAAGTAGACCTTCCGGAGAAACTCCGGCCGGTCGGTCAAGAGTCCTCCACGGCTCTCAGCCCCTCGCGGACGTCAGTGAGCAACTCGAAGAAGCGCTGGTCCTCGCGGGTGTCGTCGGAACGCGGCTCCGGAAGGTCGATGTCGACCACCTCGGTGATGGTTCCCGGACGGGGTGACATGATGACGACGCGGGTCGACAGGAAGACCGCCTCGGGAATGGAATGGGTCACGAACACCACCGTCGTCCCCGTCTCGGCCCGGATGCGAAGCAACTCCGATTGCATCCGCTCGCGGGTCATCTCGTCCAGGGCGCCGAACGGTTCATCCATCAGGAGGATGGAGGGCTTGAAGGCCAGCGCCCTGGCGATGGCCACCCGCTGCTGCATCCCGCCGGAGAGCTGCCACGGGTAGTGGTTGGCGAACCGGTCGAGCTGGACCAGCTCCAGCATGGCGGCCGCCTGCCGGGAACGCTCGGCCGCGTCCATGCCCATGATCTCCAGGGGCAGTTCCACGTTGGCCTGCACCCTCCTCCACTCCAATAGCGTGGCGGACTGGAACACCATCCCGTAGTCACGGTCGAGCCGGGCCCGAGCGGGAGTCTTGCCGTTGACCAACACGGTCCCGGAGGAAGGCGGGGTGAGGTCTCCGATCAGGCGCAGGAGGGTTGACTTCCCGCACCCGGAAGGTCCGATGACGGAGATGAACTCTCCTCGCTCCGCCGACAGGTCGACCCCGTGGACGGCCCGCACCTCCTGGTCGGAGCCGGGGTTGAACACCTTCCCCACCCCGCGTAGCGCGAGCGCGCTCATGCGACCACCTCCTTCAGAGTCCGGCTCTGCGGGCCTGCTGCCTCGCTGAGGTCTTCCAGCCGCCGGGATGGCGGAATCAGGACTCTCTCGGCGAGGACCACGACGCCTACGAACCCGATCCCCACCAGCGACGCGACGAGTATCGAGGCGAAGAGCTTCTCCGGGGCTGCCGAGAAGGCCGCAGCGAAGTTCAGAATGGCCCGGCCCAGGCCGTCAGGCATGCTGGCGGGAAGCTCGCCGACGATGGCGCCGATAATCGAGGCGGTGGCCGCGATCTTCAGGGCCGGAAACAGGTAGGGCAGGGCCGCCGGCACTTGGAGCTTCCACAGCACCTGGTTCGGGGTGGCCGCGTAGGACCGCATCAGTTCGGAGGCGGTGGCATCCGGGCTGCGCAGCCCGCGCAGCGTGTTGATGGCGACGGGGAAGAAGGCCAGGTAGGCGGAGACCACCGCCACGACCAGCCACCGGGTGACGTTCAGGCGACCGGCCCAGACCACCAGGATCGGAGCGATGGCGAGGATGGGGACCGTCTGGGAGGCGACCACGTGGGGCATGAGACCGCGCTCGGCGAGGGCTGACCGCACGAACAGCACGCCCAGGCCGAAACCCACCGCGCTACCGAGGACGAACCCGAGGAGCGCGGAACGCCAGGTGAAGAGAGCAGCCCGGAGGAGGACGAGGAGCAGCATCTCGCCCCCGCGCCGCGCCGGACGGAGGAGGGCGATGACCACGTCCCAGGTGTGGGGCATCGAACGCTCGTTGGTACGGACCGGTAGCCCGATGCCGGTACCCGGCCAGACACCGCCCGTCGCCGTTCCCATCCACTTGTAGCCCTCCCACATCGCGATGAGAACGGCCAGTATCCCGAGAAAGGACAGGAGTCGGCGGGCGTTAGGGCTCATCGCACCGCACGCTCGCGCCGTCCTGGCAGGCCGGGTCGGGCACGCGCCATCTGCGGCGCCCGGTCAGCGCCTCAGCCGTGCGCCGGTCATGTGGCCCGCTGGCGGGCTCTCAATGCCCACAGCGTCACGGCGCCGGCCAATGCAGTGGCCACGACGGTGCCGGACACCAAGGGCGCCGGCCGCGCCAGGGTCTGGAGACGGGATCGCAGGGTCACCGGACTGTCGAACTCGGCCACCGGCCAGCCCCGCTCGGTCGCAACCTCCCGCAGGGCGCGGTCCGGGTTGACGGCCACCGGATGGCCCACCGCCTCCAGCATCGGGAGGTCGGTGGCGCTGTCCGAGTAGGCGTAGCACCGGTCGAGGTCGATCCCCCACTCCCCGGCCAACCGCCGGATGGCCTCGGCCTTGGCGGTTCCGCTGGCGTAGAAGGTCAGTTCACCGGCGTAGCAACCCTCTTCGTCGACGGTTGCACGGGTGGCGATGACATGGTCGACTCCGAGGTGGGCTGCCAGCGGTCGGGCCACCTCCTCGGGCGAGATGGACATGATGACCACCTCGCGGCCCGCCCGGCGGTGCTCGTCCATCAGGTCGAGCGCCTCCTCGTAGACCAGCGGTGTCAGGACCTCGTCGATGGTCTCCTCGACCAGGTCCCGGATCCGCGAAGCCTCGATGCCCTTGGTAAGGCTCACCAGCCGGTCACGAAGTTGATCCAGCTTGTCCTGATCCGCACCGGCCATCCGGTAGGCGGCCTGGGCGGTAGCCGCCCTGAGCAGGGTTCTTCGCCGGAGGAGGCCCGCCCTGTGAAGGGGTCGGGCAAAGGCCAGGGTCGACGACTTGGCGATGATCGTCTTGTCGAGATCGAAGAAGGCGACACCCGTTCTCACGGCGTCCATCTTACGGGAGTACGGAGCGATCCGGGAGCGTTGAGGCCGATCGAGGCCCGACCGGGCCGGCGAGAACGCGAAAAGATGGGGGTTACCAAGCTGTCCAAAGCTGGATATGTTAGCCATATGTTCATTAACGCTAACCAATATCCACCATGGCCGTGCCCTGGGCGACGGCAGGGCCCGCGGGCATGGTAGCCCTAGCCGTCCATACCCTCCACGACGATGTGCTCGGGATGCTGGCGCCGCTTGCGCTGGCATCGTTCCACCCTACGGCGCTCGTGATCGACCTCGATCAGGAGGGCCTTCCCCTGCCGGGCCGCCGGACCCTGGCAGACCTGGTCGAGGATGGTCCCACTCTCGCCGAACTGGTCCCCTCTCGAAAGGGACTGGCGGTACTCCCGCACGGAGGCGTACGTATCCCGGCTGCCATGGAGGTCGTCGGCGCCCTCGTCCAGTCCTGGCCGTGCGTAGTGGTGCGGACCCGCACCCCCCTGGACGCCATGCCGTTCGTGCGGATAGCCCCCCTGATCCCCGGCGTCGACACGCGGGTGTCGCCCCGGGTGTGGGTGCGCACCGGAATCGGCCGGGTGGAGCCCGGGCCGGGGCCGGTGGTCGACGCTCCCTCCCGCTCCGCCTTCAGCTCCGTACCGGCCTGCCAGACCCCTACCGGCCGGTGGTTGCGATCGTGGGCTCCGGTCTGGAGGTGGCGATGGCAGTAGTCGAACGCGTCCTCCGGCGCGTGCTCGAGTCGGATGTCGAGTTGAGCCGGGATCAGGCCGAGGCCGAGGTGCGCAGGATCATGTCGGTGGAGTCGCCGCTGGCCTCCCCGCGGATCGTGGACGTGGTGGTCGACACCCTCGTCGGGATGGGCCCGATCGAGCCGCTCTTCCGGGACCCCGCCGTATCGGACGTGTTCGTCAACGGTCCCGACGAGGTCTGGGTGGAGCGTCTAGGAGTCCTGGAGCCCACCGATGTCTCCTTCGCCGACGACGCGGCAGTGCTCGCGGCCGTCGAACGCACCATCGCCCCGCTGGGCCTGCGCCTGGACCGGTCCAGTCCTCTGGTGAGCGCCCGCCTTCCCGACGGCAGCCGCCTGCATGCCGTCGTCCCGCCGGTGTCGGTCGGCGGTCCGATCGTCGCCATCCGTCGCTTCACCGCGGTGGCGCCCAGCCTGGACACCTTCGTCGATTGGGGTTCGATGACCGATGCCCAGCGTACGGTGCTCGAACAGGCCGTGATCGACCGTAGGAACATCGTGGTCAGCGGCGGGACCGGAACCGGAAAGACCACCTTGCTGAACGCCCTGGCGGCGATGGTGCCGGCCGGCGAACGGATCGTGACCATAGAGGACGCCGCCGAGTTGAGTTTCGCCGGGCACGTTGTCCGGCTCGAAGCCCGCCCTCCCAACGCCGAGGGCCGCGGACGGGTCACCCTGGCCGATCTCGTACGTACCGCTCTACGGCTCCGGCCGGACCGCATCATCGTCGGGGAGGTACGAGGCGCCGAGGCCCTCGACATGATCTCGGCCATGAACACCGGCCACGACGGGAGCCTGTCGACCGTCCACGCCAACGGTCCTGAGGACGCCCTCTGGCGGATCGAGACGCTGGCCCTGACCGGGAGCGAGGGAGTGGGCGAGACCGCCATCCGGCGCCAACTCCGCTCCGCTGTCGACCTGGTGGTGCACCTGAACCGCAGGAATGCCGCCCGCCGGGTGGAGACGATCGCCGAGGTCGGAATCGACGGATGCCGGGACGCGGCATGCTGATCCTCGGGCTGGTGGCGATCGGTGTGGCGCTCCGGCCCCGGCGCTGGTGGGAGGCGCTGGCTCTAGGAGCCGCGGTGGTGTTGCCGTGGTGGGCCGGCCTGGCGGGGATCGCCGCCGGCATCTGGTTGGCCCTCCGCCGGAGCCGCCCCGACCCCTACCGCGAGGTCGCCTACCTGCAGGCTGTGAGCGCCGAGCTGCGGGCGGGAAGGAGCCTCCGCCAGGCGCTGGTCGATGCCGGTACTCGTGCGCCCGACCTGGACCTGGCCCGGATGTCCCGCCTCTGCCGGTCCGGCCGCCCCATGCTCGAGGTGGCGCAAGCGGCATCCGAGACCCTCCCGGCAACCGGCCACCTGGCCGCGGCCGCGCTCCGGATCGGCGCCGAGAGTGGGGGCCGGGTGTCAGCGGCCTTCGCCACCCTCGCCGGTATCCAAACCGACCGCATCGAGCTCCAGCGCGAGGTGAGGGCGGCGGGTGCGGCCACCCGGGCATCCGTTGCGGTGCTGACCGTGCTTCCCGTCGGCGGATTGCTGGCCGCAGCCGCCTCCGGGACGCTCTCGGATCTGATGTCGATGGGGCGTGTCGGCCCCGTCCTGGTCGGCCTCGGGGCCGTGCTGCTCATCGGCGGCGCTTCCGTGACCCTGATCCTGGGGAGGAAGCTGTCGTGAGCCTCTTCACCATGGTGTCCGTAGCCGTAGTGGTCTACGGCATGACCGTCGGCCGATCGATCGGCGTGCGCTCCATCGCCGCGACCGGCGCCGCCATAGGGCTGGCCAACCCCTTGGCCGGCGCCAGCCTCGGCCTGGTCTGGTACTCCCTCCGCCGGCGCCGCGCACTCCGTTCCGAGCGGCTGGCGCGCCGGCGGGCGGAGGATGAGTTGGAACTGCTCACGCACTCCATGCTGGTCGGCCTATCGGGCGGCCTGTCACCGGCCGGAGCGTTGGCCCTGGCCCGCGAGAGCCTCACCTCTTCGCTGGGCCAGGAGGTCGACAGGATCCTCCGTCATGCCGTGAAGGGCGGCCTCACCCCGTCCCTGATGAACGCGAGCGGCATTGGCGGCCGGCTGTTCCGCCAGGTGGGCGCGGCGCATCTGTCGGGTTCTCCCCTTGAGCTCACCTTGAGCACCCTGGCCACCGAATACCGGGAGGCGGCCCGTTCCTCGGCGGTCGAGAAGGCTCGCCGTCTGCCGGTGCGGATGGTGCTACCGCTCACCCTCCTGATGCTTCCCGGCCTGCTCATCCTGATGATCGGTCCCTTGGTTCTGCCCTCGCTGGCGCGGCTACTCGACCCGTTCATGTCGTTCTGAAATGTCACTTCCCCCCGGACCGGCCGGACGCCGGCAGACCCGCCAAGGCGGGAGAAAGGAGACTCATCATGAGTTCAATCATCAACATCGTCCTTCGGGCGACCCGGGCTGTCGGGGGCGAGGAAGGTCAGGCCACCGTCGAGTACACCCTGGTGGGGATGTGCGCGGCCGGCATGGCTTCGTTGCTCCTGAACTGGATCAACAGGACCAGCCTCATCGGCAAGTTCTTCGGCTCCGTGGCCAAGCACATCATCGGGCTACTGGGCTGAGACACGAACGCGGCTCCTCCACAGTGGAGTTCGCCCTGGTCATCCCGCTGATCCTCCTGCTGGTCCTGGCGATTGCCGAAGTGACCGTGGTGGCGAGAACGGCGCTCCAACTGACCGCAGCCGGGCGGGAGGGGGCGAGGGTGGCTGCCACCTCGCCCGATCCCGCCCGCGCCATCGAGGCAACCCGCCGGACGCTCGGCCCGGAGCTGGCGGGCCGGGCCCGGATCACGGTCCGACGCCCGCCGGTGGTGGGTCAGCCGGCCCGGGTCACCGTGGCGGTCGACCATGTGCTGCTGGCGGCGCTCGGCGGGTGGCGTGTACCGCTCGAATCGACCGCCGAGATGCGGGTCGAGACGTGAGGTCATTCGAGGTCACGCGAATGAGTACGGACCGCGGCTCGGTGACCGTCCTCGCCGTCGGGGTGCTGGTGCTAGCCCTGGTGCTGGCGGCCGGCGTGACCGCGATCGGTCAGGTGGCGATCGCCAGGAACCGGGTGACCGCCGCGGCGGAGGCCGGTGCGCTCGCCGCGGCGCCGGTCACCTTCCGGCCGTTCGGGGCCTCCGGATCGGCAGCCGACGAGGCGGCTCGGCTTGTCCGCTCCAACGGCGCCGAGCTGGTCCGGTGTGATTGCCGGCCCGATAGCGGATACGACCCTAGGACGGTGGTGGTTACGGCCAAGCTCGACGTGGACGTCCTAGGGCTCCGGGAGGTGAGCATCGAGGCCACCGCTGTGGCCGAGTTCCGGCCGGTGGCCTTGCTGGTCGGACCGTAGGCCGGCGCCGCAGCCCGACGCTGCCCCCGGCGGGACGACCTCGAGAGTTGCCCTATCTGCATGAGACTGATTATCATTATCTGATTACCTGAGGGTACGAGAGGGAGGGGAAGAGTCTTCATGCCCCGATGGCTACGCGCTGTCTCAATGTTGCTAATGCTGACGGTAGCTTCAACAGCGTGTGGCACGGACGCAGAGGACTCTGCACCGAGTTCCACCTCGAGCCCGGCGGTAGCAGAAACGGTATCAGAACCAACCTCCACAGACCCGGCAGGCCGACTGGCGGTGGTGGCGACAACCACAATCCTCGGTGATGTGGTAGCGAATGTCGTTGGTGGGAATGCTGATGTCGAAGTGCTGCTGCCGCCGGGCGCCGACCCTCACGACTACCAGATTTCGTCCAGCCAGGCAGCCCTGCTCTATACCGCTGACCTGGTGGTTGCCAACGGCCTCGGCTTGGAAGAAGGCCTCATCGACGTGATCGAGGCAGCCGAAGAAGACGGAGTCAACGTTCTGGAGGTGGGTGACCTGCTCGACCCCCTGCCCTTTACCGGAGGTGGGGGCCATGGCCATGGCGAAGAGGACAACCACGCCGACGAGGAAGACGATGATCACGCCGACGAAGAAGACGACCACGCCCACGAAGAAGACGATGATCACGCCGACGAAGAAGACGATGATCACGCCGACGAAGAGGACG
>JAPPGU010000017.1 GCA_028821265.1 bacterium
CGTGAGGCGTCTGGAGAAGATGGAGGATCTGATCAGCGAGTTCGACGGGGTGGACCGGGTGTTCGCCATGCAGGCCGGCCGCGAGGTCCGGGTGGTGGTCGATCCGGTGAGCGTGACCGACCTGGAGGCTTCCGATCTGGTGCGGCGCATATCGCGCCGGCTCGAGCGTGACCTCCGTTACCCCGGCCAGATCGAAGTGACCGTGATCCGGGAGCTCCGGGTCACGGACTACGCTCGCTGACCCGTGGGGTCGAACATGGGTCAGCTCGTCCAGATCGCACCGCCCGCCGAACGCCGCTCGGTCGAGCCGCGCCGGCCCACCCGCGCCGGCCGGAGCTACTTCCTGCGCACCTTCGGTTGCCAGATGAACGAGCACGACAGCGAGCGGGTAGCCGGGCTGTTCGAGGCGGACGGCATGGTGCGGGCGCGCTCCCTGGACGAGGCCGATGTGGTGTTCGTGAACACCTGCACCATCCGCGAGAACGCCGACAACCGGATGTACGGGAACCTGGGTCAGCTGAAGCAGCTGAAGGAAGCCCAGACCGGCCGGATGCTCATCGTCGGCGGTTGCGCCGCGCAGAAGGATCGCGAGCTGGTCCGGGAACGCGCCCCGTGGGTGGACGTGGTGCTCGGCACCCACAATCTCCATCGGGTCGTCGACCTGATGGACCAGGCGGAGGAGTGGGGTCCGGTCACCGAGATCGTGGATGCCCTGGACACCATGCCCTCCGAACTGCCGGTGCGCCGGGAGTCGCCATACTCGGCGTGGGTGACCATCCAGATCGGTTGCAACAACACCTGCACCTTCTGCATCGTGCCGGCGGTCCGGGGGCCGGAGATCAGTCGCAGGCCCGGCGACATCATCCGCGAGATAGAGCAGTTGGCGTCGGAAGGCGTGATCGAGGTCACCCTGCTGGGCCAGAACGTCGATACCTACGGGCGGGACCTGGCCATCGACGGGCGCCGCCGGCCGATCTTCGCCCAGCTGCTCGCCCGGGTGGGTGAGGTCGAGGGGATCCGGCGGATACGGTTCACCAGCCCGCATCCCAACGACTTCCGCCGCGATGTGGCCGAGGCGATGGCGGGCACCGAGGCGGTGTGCGAGCAGCTTCACTTCCCGCTCCAGTCGGGCTCCGACCGGATCCTGGCGGCCATGCATCGGGGCTACCGGGCCCGGAAGTTCCTGAACCGGCTGGAGATGGCCAGGGAGGTCATCCCCGATCTGACCGTGTCCACCGATGTGATCGTGGGCTTCCCCGGCGAGACCGAGGAGGACTTCCGGAAGACGCTCGAGGTGGTCGAGGAGGCTCGTTTCGACCAGGCCTACATGTTCCTGTTCTCGGCTCGCCCCGGGACCAGGGCGGCCGCCATGACCGATCGTTTCGTCCCCGACTCCGTAGCGAAGGAGCGGTTCGGGCGCCTGGTGGAGCTGCAGACCCGCATCGGGTCGGAACGCAACCTGCGCCACATCGGCCGGCGCATGGAGGTGCTGGTGGAAGGACCCTCCAAGCGCGATCCCTCGGTAGCGACCACGCGGAGCCGGGGCAACAAGATAGTCCATGTCGAGGGGGAGTTCGCCCCGGGAAGCCTGATGGATGTGACGATCGAGCGGGCCGGGGCGCACTACCTGGTCGGCGCTCCCGTCTGAGGCTCGGAGCGAGTCGGTGGGCTTGCCCCGTCACCCGGCGGGGGTCCTCGCAGTTCTGGGACCTACCGCATCGGGCAAGAGCGACCTGGGTATGGAGTTGGCCAGGCGCTCCGGCGGGGAGATCGTGTCGGTGGATTCGATGCAGGTCTACCGCGGGATGGACATCGGGACGGCCAAGCCGTCGCCGGCCGATCAGGCCGAGATCCCGCATCACATGATCGATCTGGTCGACCCCGATGAGGACTACGCGGTGGCGGAGTTCCAAAGGACGGGCAGGGCAGCCATAGCAGCGATCGCGGCCCGGAAACGGCCGGTGGTGATCGTGGGGGGCTCGGGCCTCTACTTCCGGTCATTGGTGGACCCGCTACGGTTCCCGCCTTCGGACCCGGCGGTGAGGGCTGCGGTCGAAGGGATGTCCCGGAGCGACGCGGTGGACGAGCTGCTGGAGGTCGATCCCGGGGCCGGCGACCATGTCGATCTGGCCAACCCCCGCCGCGTACGCCGAGCTCTGGAAATCGTACGGCTGGAGGGAGGGACCCCCACGGAGCGGTCGGCCGCCCCGCAGGTCGAGCAGGTGAGAAACTACCGGCCGGAGGTGCCCTTCACGGCGGTCGGGGTCGACCCGGGCGAGATGCTCGGCGAGCGGGTGGAGGGCCGGATCGATGAGATGCTCGGAGCGGGGCTGGTGGAGGAAGTGGCCGGGTTGGCGGACCGGCTCGGCCGTACCGCTGCCTCCGCTGTTGGGTATCGCCAGATGCTTCCGGTCGTGTCCGGGACCAGCACCGTTAGGGAAGGGCGGGAGGCTACCGTTCGAGCCACCATGGCTCTCGCCCGGAAGCAACGCACCTACTTCGGGCGGGACCCGAGAATAAGGTGGCTGGCCTGGCATCCGGATCCGGCGGTCCGCTACGCATCGGCCAGCCGGGTGATCGGGGAGATGAGTCCTTGCAGTTCTTGAAGATGGAGGCGTTGGGCAACGACTTCGTCGTTATTGAAGGGCCCGCTCCGGATCCCGGTCAGGTCCGGGCCTGGTGCGATCGGCGCCGCGGCATCGGGGCTGACGGAGTTCTGGTCATCTCCCGTCCCGGTCGCTCCGGCGCAGCCGCTCGGATGAGCCTATGGAACTCGGACGGATCGGTGGCCGAGTCGTGCGGCAACGGGCTCCGGTGCGTGGCCCGCTACATGTTCGATCGGGGATGGACGGATGGACCTGCGTTCACCGTGGAGACCCCCACCGGCCCCAGTGACGTGGAGGTGATGGCGGACGGGTCCGTCCGCGCGGAGCTCGGCACCTACCGGATCGGCGGTTCTGTGACCGCTTCCGGGTACCGGTTCGTCGCGGCGAGCGTCGGCAACCCCCATGCGGTCACGTTCATGGATGAGCCCGCCGGGGTCGACTGTTTGGACCTGGGCGAGATCGGTCCGCTGATGCAGGATCATCCGGCATTCCCCGAAGGTGTCAACGTGGAGTTCGCAGCTCCGTTGGAGCCGGGGGTCTTCCGGGTGCGGGTCTGGGAGCGCGGGGCGGGGGAGACCCGGGCATGCGGTACGGGCGCGGCGGCCGTAGCCGCGGTGGCGCACGCCCAAGGTCGAGCCGGACCGGCGGTCGAGATCCGCTATCCCGGCGGCAACCTCGGGGTGGAGGTAGCCGGCGAAACGGCTTGGATCAGAGGTCCGGCCGAGTCGGTTTTCGCGGGGACTATCCCGGCCTGAGCGGGGCAGGACCGGCGGCCAGGCTGCGGAGCACGGCCACCACCTTGCCGAGGATTTCGACCCCCGAGGTGTACACCATCGGCGCGTAGTCGGGGTTGGCAGGGTGAAGGATGACCTTCCCGGCTTGCCTCTCCAAACGCTTGACGGTGGCTTCCTCCCCGTCGATCAGGAATGCCACGGTCTCGCCGTTCTCCGCGTGGGGTTGGCTCCGCACCACGACCATGTCACCGTCGAGAATGCCGGCATCGATCATCGAGTCACCCCGCACCTCGAGCATGAAGAGCGGCCCCCCGGCCCCCACCAGCGCCTGGGGTAGAGGCATGACCTCCTCGATGTTCTCCTCGGCCAGGATGGGCGCGCCGGCGGCGATCCGTCCCAGGAGGGGGACGTCGCGGGTCGCCACCGATGGACGGGCCGGTTCGTCGGTACGCCGGGTCAGCACCACGATGGCGCGGGGCTTGGTGGAGTCGCGCCTGATATGGCCCGCATCCTCCAGGCCCTTGAGGTGGCGGTGGACGCTGGCCGGCGAGCGGAGCCCTAGATACTCCCCGATCTCCCGCACCGAGGGCGGGTACCCCTGCTCGGCCACGGTCCTTTGGATCAACTCGAGGATCTGTTGCTGCCGAGGTGGTAGGTCGGTCGGCTCGCCCGGTCCCTCGCCTCCGCTGAGGACTGCGCTGGTCGGCATGATCGATACTCCTTGTCAATCGTTGTCTGCGCAGTACTCTACCGCAGATTCTCCGAAGTTCCGAACTCATGTTCGGGTATGCCTGCCTAGGGCGTCCGGGTCCGGGGAAGTTGCAGCAAGTACTTGACGACCCGAACATACGTTCGCTAGAGTCGCCTCCATGGAAGCGAACATATGTTTGGAATCGAGCCAACCCTACTACCCGGTACCTGGTGGGCGCGGTATTACCGCCGGGCCCATGACGGTTCCCGACCAGCGGCGTTCCATGCTGCGGATAGCGCTGGTGCCGGTCATCGTGGTGGGCCTGGCGGTGCTGCTCCTGGGTCCGCAGGCCGACGCCGGGTCCGAGCCGGTTCCGGCGGTTTCCCATGTGGTGAAGGCAGGCGAGACGCTCTGGTCGATTGCGAACGCCCATACCGCTCCCGGAGAGGATGTACGCCGGACGGTGGTGCTGATCCGTGCGGCGAACGGGATGCAGTCCGGAACGGTACGGGCGGGCGCGACCATCACGATTCCGGTGGACGAGATTCCCGGCTGGAGTAGGAGCGCGGGTTCCTAACCACCCAGGGCAAGGACGCGAAAGCCGGGAGCGGTCCCGGTCAAGCCTGGCCCGGCGAGGACCGGATCTCGGCCAGGAATCGCTCGGTCTGCTCCGGACGGGGGAATGACGACTGGGTGCCCGGGCGGGTAACGCTGTCGGCCGCACAGGCATTGCCGAGCCGGACCGCATCCCGCTCGGCCAGACCCGAGGCGAGCCCCACCACGAAGGCTCCCACGAAGGCGTCGCCGGCGCCGGTCGTGTCAACCGGGTCCACGCGGGGCGGACCGATGCGAATTACCCGGTCGAGTCCGGGTGACACCAGGGCCGCCCCCTCGTCGCCGAGTGTGACTAGCAGGCGACTGCCGGTCTCCCTCGCGAATCCGGTGAGCGCATCGTCTGAGTCCGGAGGCACGCCGGTCAGCATCTCGAACTCCACCTCGTTCGGAATCAGCCAGTCGCTCAACTCCAGTATGTCGTCCGACAACGGCGCCGCCGGCGCCGGGTTCAGGATGGTGCTCGCTCCCATCTCCCTCGCGGCGGCGAACGCGGCCGCCGTGACCTCCTGGGGTATCTCGAGCTGGCCCACCACCACCGCCGCGTCCGGTGTCTCCTGCACGGATCGAGCCGCCTGACCGGCCGTCAACTCATGGTTGGCGCCCGGAATGATGATGATCCGGTTGCTTCCATCCGGCTCGACCCAGATGGGGGCCACGCCGCTAGCCCCCGGAACCCGGTACACGTGGGCGGTGTCTATCCCAAAGGTCGCAAAGTTCTCCAGCGTCATGTCCCCGTAGGCATCGTCACCCAGGCAGTTGACCATCACGACGTCGGCGTCGAGAAGCCGAGCCATGACGGCCTGGTTGGCCCCCTTGCCCCCGAAACCCATCTGGAACCGTTCGCCGACCAGGGTCTCTCCCGATCTGGGGATCCTCGATGCGAAGGCGGTCAGGTCGATCATGGTCGAGCCGACCACGACCACTCTTGGTGGGCTGGAACTCGTGGCCATCAGTTCTCCTGGTTGTCCGGCTGCCCGACCGCAAAGGATACCGATCCGGTTGACGGTCTTACCTTGCTTGCTATACAATTTCTGAAATCGTTTTCAGGCAAGGTGGTGCACTGTACCGCATCCCGCGACGCTGAGACAAGAGAGGAACAGGAGAGGTTGAAGGCCCCGACCATCGCCGATGTGGCCCATGAGGCGGGTGTTTCCGTCTCGACCGTATCACGCCACCTGCGAGGCGACCGCGTCCGGGCGGCGGAAGGCATTGATCGCGCCGTGGCCCTCCTCCGCTACCGGCCCAGCCCGGCTGCGCAGTCGCTCAAGTCGGGGAAGACCGGAGCTGTCGCCCTAGTGGTCCCGGACGTAACCAACCCGTTCTTCGCGGCGGTGGTCCGTGGCGCGGAGAGCATCACCGCCCAGGGCGGTCACACCATCTTCCTGGCCAACACCGACGAGAGCGACGCCCGCGAAGCGGAGGTAGTCGAAGACCTGCTGACCAGGGTGGATGGGATGCTCCTCGCCCCCGCCAGCGAGGACAATCCCAGCCCGCAACGCCTGGCGGATGCCGGCGTGCCGACCGTACTCATCGATCGCGAGGCGCCGTCCACCGGCCGTTTCGACACCGTGCTGATCGACAATCACGGAGGGGCTCGTTCCGCCGTCGAGCATCTCCTGTCGTACGGGCACGAGCGGATCGCGACTATCGCCGGGACCGTGAACTCGACACCCGGCCGGTTCCGCCTCGAGGGATACCGCGCCGCCCTGGCCTCGCACTCGATCGAACTCCCGCCCGATTTCGTCCAGATAGGGGGCTTCAAGGAGCATGGCGGCTACCAGTCCATGCTGCGGATGCTGGCCCTTCCGGACCCACCGACCGCGGTCTTCGTGGCCAACAACACGATGACCATCGGCGCGTTGAGAGCCATCAAGGACATCGGCGTGCGCATCCCTGACGACCTTTCGGTCATCGGGTTCGATGATCACCCCTTCTCCGAGATACTCGATCCGCCGTTGACCGTCATCGACCGCCCGATGGAGCAGCAGGGCGCCCTGGCGATGCGGATGCTCCTGTCCAGGATGAGCAACGACTCCTGGCGCGAGTCCAGGCGGGTGGTGCTGGACGTCCGCCTGACCGAGAGAGCGTCCTGCGGGCCTCCTCGAAGCACCCCGATGGGCGCCCGTCGCAAAGGGGCGAGAGCTTGACGGCCTATCCGAAACCCTGCATCCCGTCCGACCCCCTCCCCGGGGGGTGCGGATCGGGCCGGCAGCCGATGAACGCAACAACGAGAAAAGGAGGACCGAGAATGCGAAGACAACGTACAATCCTTCTAGCCCTGGTAGCGATCCTCGCCCTGGCAGCGGCCACGGCGTGTGGCGGAGAGTCGGAAGACCCCACCACCACGACCGCGGCCCCGACCACGACGGCCGCGCCGACAACCACGGCCGCGCCGGAGCCCGACTTCAAGGTCGCCGTAGCATACGACCTGGCAGGTAGGGGTGACGGCGGATTCAACGATCTCGCCTACAACGGCGCCGAGCAGGCTGCCGCCGAGCTCGGACTCGAGCTCACCGAGGTGACCGCCAAGGCGGAGGACACCGACCAGGATCGGTCCGATCGGCTCCGGCTGCTGGCGGATTCGGGCCACAATCCGATCATCGCCGTGGGGTTCACCTACGCGGGACCGGTTGCGGAAGTAGCCGCCGAGTACCCCGACGTGTGGTTCGGCATCGTCGACGACGGCACGGTCGAAGCCCCCAACGTGGCGGGCCTGGTGTTCGCCGAGGAGGAAGGTTCCTTCCTCGTCGGGGTGGTGGCTGCGCTCGAGAGCGAGACCGGCCACGTGGGATTCATCGGTGGCGTGAACGTCCCGCTCATCGTGAAGTTCGAAGCCGGTTACATCGCCGGGGCGAAGGCCGTCAACCCCGACATCGAGATCACGTCCACCTACCTGAGCCAGCCTCCTGACTTCTCGGGATTCAACGATCCGGCCAAGGGCAAGGAAGCCGCGAAGGGGATGTTCGACGCAGGCGCAGACATCGTGTACGCGGCGGCCGGGGGATCCGGCGGCGGACTCTTCGAAGCCGCGACCGAAGGCGGATACCTGGCCATCGGAGTGGATGCCGACCAGTACCACACGGCTGCCCCCGAGGTACGTGATGTCATCATGACCTCGATGCTCAAGAACGTGAACGTGGCCACCCATGCCTTCACCACCCAGGTCGTTGACGGGTCCGCCCAAGCAGGGGTGAACCTGTTCGATCTCGAGGCGGGCGGTGTCGGGTACTCGACCTCGGGTGGTCTGATCGACCACATCGTCGGCGAGGTCGACGCCTACGCGGAGCAGATCATCTCCGGCGAGATAGCGGTTCCCGCCACGACGGGCTAGGAGTCGATGCCCGCCCCGGCCATCGAGCTGCGAGGGATCACCAAGAGATACCCGGGGGTGGTAGCCAACCGGGACGTGAACCTTCGTGTCGAGTCCGGTACCGCTCACGCGGTGATCGGCGAGAACGGGGCGGGCAAATCGACCCTGATGAACATTCTGTACGGGATGGTTGTGCCCGACGAAGGAGAGATCCTCGTCGAGGGCACACCCGTCCCGATGTCGTCGCCGGCCGATGCCATCGCGGCGGGGATCGGAATGGTGCACCAGCACTTCAAGCTGGCAGACAACCTGACCGTTCTCGAGAACGTGATCCTCGGTGACGAGCCCACCGGGCGCGCCGGCCGGATCGACTTCGAAGCGGCCCGGACCCGGATTGTGGAGTTGGGGGATCACTACCGGATCCCCATCGAGCCGGACGCTCTGGTGGCCGATCTATCGGTCGGGAACCGGCAAAGGGTCGAGATCATCAAGGTCCTCTACCGCGGCGCGCGGGTGTTGATCCTGGATGAGCCCACGTCGGTGCTGGTTCCCCAAGAAGTGGACGAGTTGCTCAAGAACCTGCGGAGGCTGACCGGCGAAGGCCTGACCGTGATCTTCATCTCCCACAAGCTCGATGAGGTGCTGACGGTTGCCGATGAGATCACGGTGATGCGGAACGCGAGGACTGTGGCCCATACCCGACCCGCGGAGATCACGTCCAGGGAGCTGGCACAGCTCATGGTCGGCAGCGAGCTCCCGACGCCCGAGCCGAGAACCGTCGAGGTGCGGTCCGAGGTCGGGCTCAGGCTCGAGTCGGTGTCCACCCGCGGTAGGGGTCACGAGACCAGCCTGTCGGACATCGACCTCACCGTCCGGTCCGGAGAGATCGTCGGCATCGCCGGTGTGGAAGGTAACGGCCAGTCCGAGCTCATCGAGACCATTCTCGGGCTGACCAGTCCCGTGGGGGGCCGCGTGCTGTTGGGCACGGAGGACGTCACGGAGGCGGCCACCAGCATCCGGCGCCGGCTGGGGCTCTCCTACATCCCCCAGGATCGCCACCGCGAGGCCCTGCTGCTAGATGCAACCCTGTGGGAGAACCGCATCCTCGGCCATCAGATGCATCCTCCGATCAACCGGGGGGTGTGGATCGATCGCAAGGCGGCCCGGGCGGACACGGAGCGGATCGTGGCCGACTCGGACGTGCGCACTCCCAGCATCGAGGTGCTGGCCTCGGCGCTGTCGGGCGGAAACCAGCAGAAGCTGATAGTCGGCCGTGAAATGGCCGGCGAGCCTCGTGTCCTCATCGCGGCGCATCCGACCCGCGGCGTGGACGTGGGCGCCCAGGCTGCGATCTGGACGCGGTTGTCGGCGGTGAGGCGGGCGGGAGTAGCCGTCCTTCTCGTGTCCGCGGACCTGGAGGAACTGATCGGGATCTCGGATCGGATCCTTGTGATCCTGCGGGGCCGGTTCGTGGGCGAGTTCGATCCCGCGGCTATCGGTCCGGAGGACCTGGGTGCGGCCATGACGGGAGCCGATGCCGCGTGATGGAGACCCGTATCGAGCGTGTCCTGCTCCAGCTGATCGCGCCGGTGGTCGCCATCTTCTTCGCGGCACTGCTGGCCGCCGCCATCCTCCACTTCACGGGCGCAGACGCAGGAAGCGTTCTCGGCGAAGTCGTGGCCTTCGGCACCACCCCTGCCAGCCTGGTGGCCGTGGTCAACAAGGCCACCACGTTCTACCTGGCGGGAATCGCCGGTGCGATCGGGTTTCGAATGCTGCTCTTCAACATCGGCATCGACGGGCAGTACCGGCTTGCGGTGTTCTTCGCCGCGGTGGTCGGCGCGTCGGTGTCGCTCCCGCCGGTACTCCACGTCACGCTCATCATCGTGGTCGCCATGGCGGTCGGGGCCGGATGGGCGGCCCTCGCCGGTTACATCAAGGTGACGCGCGGGGTCTCGGAGGTCATCAGCACCATCATGCTCAATGCCGTGGCCACCGGGATCATCGCCTACCTCCTCGCTCCGGGGAGGCTGGCCGAGCGGGCGGCCGGCAGCAACAACATCCGGACCACACCGATTCCGTCCTCCGGATGGTTCCCCGGTTTCGAGGTCGCGGGCAAGGAGGTGTTCGGCTTTACGCTCGTCGCGGCGGCTCTCGGTATCGGCTTCTGGATCCTCCTCAACCGGACCCGCTTCGGCTTCGAACTGCGCGCCAGCGGCCTCTCGCTCCGGGCTGCCGCGGTCAGCGGCGTCAACTCCAAGCGCATGATCTTCGTGACGATGGTCATGTCCGGAGCGATGGCCGGTCTGGTGGGGATACCCCAACTCCTGGGGTCGTCTCACCAGTACGGCCTCGACTTCCCGGCAGGCTTCGGATTCACCGGCCTCGCCATCGCGATTCTCGGCCGTAACCATCCCTTAGGGGTTGCGTTCGGCGCCCTCCTCTGGGCATGGCTGGAACGATCCTCCCAGATTCTCGACCTGCTCGGCGTGTCACGCGAGATAGTGACCATCATGCAGGCCACGATCGTGTTGAGCGTGGTGGTGGCCTATGAGGTCGTCCGGCGCGTCAACGTGCGCCGGCAACAGAAGCTGGTAGGTCGGAGCGAACACGTAGGCATCGAGAGCGGAGCAACGGCGTGAACACCGTCAGCGAGCCAAGGACTTCGCGCTCGGTCTGGCGGCGATGGTGGATGCGGGTGCTGCTGGCCCTCCTGCTGCTGTCGGCGGTAGCGGACATCGCGAACACCCCGGACCTCCTGTCCCGCGGCGCCGTGAGCGCCTCGCTCCGGTTCGCGGTTCCGATCGTGCTGGCCGGGCTCGGCGGGTTGTGGGCGGAGCGCTGCGGCGTCATCAACATCGGGCTCGAGGGCATGATGATCATCGGTACCTGGATGGGCGCGTGGGCGGGTTTCCAGTGGAGTCCCTGGGTGGGGGTGCTGGCTGCGGTGGCGGGTGGAGCGGTGTTCGGTGCTTTCCACGCCCTGATGACGGTCTCGTTCGGCGTGGACCAAGCCGTTTCGGGCATTGCCATCAACGTCGCCGCCCTGGGCTTGGGCCGGTTCCTGTCGTCGATCTTCTTCGAAGGCCAGGTGGGAGGAGGGATCAGCCAGTCGCCGCACGTAGGCCAGATCGCAAACGTGTCGGTCCCCGGTCTCGCCGAAGTGCTGGATCCGATCGCGACGCTGGAGACCCCGGTGATCTCGGACATCGCCGAGATAGTGATCGGCGTGACCACCGGCGTGTCGCTCCTGACCATCCTGGCGGCCGCACTGGTGTTCCTGTCGTGGTGGGTCCTCTTCCGGACCAGCTTCGGGCTCCGGCTGCGGGCCTGTGGCGAGAACCCGGCGGCAGCGGATTCTCTCGGAGTGAACCCGAACCGGATGCGCTACGCGGCGCTCACGGTGTCGGGCGCCCTGGCAGGCCTCGGCGGGGCCTTCCTGGTAACGGTGGCCTCCTCGATCTACCGCGAAGGACAGGTGGCAGGACGCGGGTTCATCGGTCTGGCCACGGTGATCTTCGGGAACTGGATGCCGGGTCGCCTCACCATCGGAGCACTTCTCTTCGGGTTCACCGACGCGCTCCGGACCCGCCAGGAGACCACGATGACGGCCCTGCTGATCGTCGGGGCGGTCGTGTTCGCCTTCCTGACGGTCCGCGCCGTTCGCGCCCGCAATCGAGGCGCAACCTTCGCGTATGCGATCGCCGCGGTGGGTCTGGGCTGGTGGTTCCTCGGTTTCGGGGTCGTTCCGTCGGAGTTCGTCGGCTTCGCCCCCCATCTGACCACGCTGCTCGTTCTGTCCCTGGCGCACCAGAGGATCCGCCCGCCGCAGGGAATCGGCGTTCCCTACCGGCGCAGCGAGGCCAACTAGCGAAATCGGCCGAGAGGAGCACAATGAACGCCGCATATTGGGATGGCCCGGTTCTCAGGTCGGTGCTGGGCGTCGTTGACCGCTCGCGGCACGTCCGGACTTCACGGGACGCGGTGGACCGGGTGGCCGGCTGGATGGCCTACGAGGAGTTCGCATTCCCCCGCGGAGGGGCGGCCGGAGAGTTTGACGTGGGCTCGAATCCCGACGACATCATCGATGTCACCATGCTGGTGGGGATTCTGAACTTCGCCTTCACGGACTTCGACACCGGACGCAAGTTCGAAGCCGACTACAAGGGGCAGACCTGGTCGGACAGCCTCGGGATGTTCGCCTGCCTCCATCAGGCGCTCTCGGACGGTGTCCCGCTGCTCCACGGCGAGTACCTGGCGTCGGTCACGCGGTCCGACCTCGAGGACATCTTCCGAGGCAACATCGAGATGCCGATGCTCGACGAACGCAGCGAGATCCTCAATGACGCGGGAGCGGTGCTGGTGGATCGGTACGGGGGCCGGTTCCACCGCTTCGTCCGCACGTGCGCTCCGGCGATGTATGCGGGAGGCGACGGGCTCATGGAACGCCTCATCGCCGAGTTCCCCCGGTTCGACGACACGAGTACCTATCACGGCGAGGACGTGCACATCCACAAGCTCGCCCAGCTGGGTCTATGGACCCTGCACATGGCGCTCCACGCCTCCGGCGAGTGGAGCCTCACCGATCTGTCGATGATGACCGCCTTCGCCGACTACATCGTTCCGGTGGCCCTGGAGGTGATGGGGATCTTCGAGTACACGCCCGAGTTGGCGAGCCGCATCGCCGATGGCGACATGATCGAGCGTGACAGCGATGAGGAGATCGAGATCCGGGCCCATACGCTGTACGCCACTGCGCTGCTGACGGACGCCATCAACGCTCTCAGGCCTGCAGACCACCACCTGGTGATCCCTCAGGTCGACTTCCGCCTGTGGTCGAAGTACCACGCGACGTTCCGGCCACACCATCTCACCAGGACGGTGATGTACTGACCTGGCTGCTACGGCGAACCGGCCCCGGTGGCTATCGCGCAGTGATGCGCATACCGGGGGCGCGACCCCTGCTGTGGTTCGGATTGGTCGGTCGGTTTCCCAACTCCATGTACCCGGTCGGCCTGGTGTTCGCGGTGGAGGCGATCACGGGATCGTACGGAGTAGCGGGCACGGCCTCGGCGGGCTTCAGCCTGGCGGGCGCGGTGGCGAAACCGATAGGCGGCCGGCTCGTGGACCGCTACGGCCAGCGTCTCGCAGCCCGCTCCCTGCTGGTGGCTTTCGTAGGCTGCACCGTGGGCCTTTTGATGGCGATCAGAGCGATGGCGACCCCCGGCGTAATCCTCTTGCTATGCGTCGCGGCGGGATTGACGGCGCCCAACATAGGCGCTCTGACCCGCGTGCGCTGGACCCGGATGACCGAGGCACGGGACATGCCGCGGTGGCAGGCGTTGGAGTCGGCGAACGACGAGATCAACTTCATCGTCGGTCCCACGGCGGTATCGGCGATGGCGGCATGGTTCACGGCCTCGGCATCCCTGGTGGCCGCCACGGCGCTGGCGGTCATAGGCACGCTCGGCGTGACGTCGCTACCCGGGGAACCGCATGCCGGCCGGGTGAACCGGCGGCGTGCCAAGAAGTGGATAGAGGCGACCCACTTCGCCGTACTCGGTTCCGTGGGCGGTCTCGGGATGGTCCTGGGCGGGGTTACCGTCACGGTCGTCGCCTACACCGCCGAACTCGGATACCCCGCATGGTCGGCGGTGATCTTCCCTCTCAATGCCGGGGCCAGCTTCGTGGCGGCGCTGTTGGTAGGTCGCATCGGCCCGGGACATCTGGTGTCCCAGCAACGGAGGGCGACGTTCTGGCTCGTGCTGGTGCTGCTCCCGTACAGCTTTGGTGACGGAATCGTGTGGTTCACCGTCACGGCGATGATCGCGGGCCTGGGAACGTCGCCGAGCTTGATCCAGGCCAACTCGTTGGCTGTCGCGACCATCCCTCCCGAGCGACGTACCGAGGCATTGTCTTGGATCGCCGCTGCGGCGGGTATCGGCCTCGCCGCCGGATCGGCGACCACCGGCCTGCTGGTCGATGCGATCGGGGCTGACGCCGCCCGGATCTCGGTCACCGCCTTCGGTGCTTGTCCCGCCGTGATTACGGTCGCCATGATCCTGACCGGCGGCCGAAAGGGGCACCAATGACGATCCCGATCCTGCTGGATGTGGACACCGGAATCGACGACGCGCTCGCTCTCCTCTACGCGGCCGCTTCCACCGAAGCCCGCCTGGTGGGCGCCGGTTGCGTGGCCGGCAACGTTGCCCTCGGCGAGGTCACAGCCAACACGGCAGCCGTTCTGGACCTGGCAGGACATCCTGAGGTCGAGGTGGCGGCCGGGTGCGCCGGGCCGATCGAGCGCCCACTCGTCATCACCCCGGAGACCCACGGACCCACCGGGACCGGGTACGCGACGCTCGCGGCGGCGCCGGATCGGATCAGTGGAAGGTCCGGGATCGACCTGATAGTCGACAGCGCCCGTGCGGAACCGGGGGAGATCACTCTCGTGGCGCTCGGACCGCTGACGAATGTGGCGGCTGCGCTGCGCCGCGAACCTCGTCTGCTATCCCTGCTCCGGCGGTTGGTGATCATGGGGGGTTGCTTCACGGTCGCGGGGAACACCGCTCCTCGTACCGAATGGAACATGCACGTCGACCCGGAAGCGGCCAAGGAGGTGTTCGCCGCCGCCGGGAGGGGTACTCCTAGCCTGCCGCTCGTGATGCCGCTCGACGTCACCGAGCAAGCACGCCTCCTGCCGCATCATTTGGCTCGGATGGCCGAACTCGCGGGTACTGAGATGGACTCGCTGCGGCCGCTGGTCTCCGAGGCCAATCCGCTCATGTCCTTCATCGCTGATGCCCTCAGGTTCTACATGGAGTTCCATGACCGCTACGACGGGTTCTACGGGGCCTTCGTGCACGATCCCTTCGCCGTGGCGGCCGCCCTGGATCCCTCCCTCGTGAACACCGTGGACACCACCGTCGAGGTGGAGACGAGCGGAGAGTTGACGACGGGCGAGACGGTCGCGGACTTCAGGAGGGCATGGGGCCGCGAGCCGAACGCGGCGGTCGCCCTGGACGGCCGAGCAGACCTGTTCCTGGAACGCCTCGTCACCAGGATCGCAGGCTTGGTGAGCCGGCACGGCAGCGGGTCCTGACACATCGGCCCGGGATGGGAGCCGGACAGGTCTCCCGTCCGCGCTCCTCTGCCGGCCATGCGGCTAGCGGGAACGCCATTTGTGAGCAGTGGCCCCGATCAGGCCACCCTCCTACAGTTGCATGACGATGGCCGCCACCTCATCGAGCCGGCTCACGGCCCAGGTCTTGACCTCTCCGATGGGGGCGTGGAGTTCTTCGCGGAGGCCCGAGATCGCTCCGCCCAGCCGGTTGCTGACATCGGCGGCTCGGGTGGCGTCGCCGGTCCTCAGGGCCGATATGTATTCGGCCTGGATCTGCTCGACCGAGGCAACCGTCTCCGAGGCCCTCTGGCGGAAGCCTTCGAAGACGGGATCGTCCGGAAGCCTGGCGAGCAAGAGGCTGGTCTCGGCGATCGACGTGCTGAGTTGGAGAGCGATCTCGTCGACCTGGCCGGGCGGCGCCTGTTCCGGTAGCTCGGGGAGGTTGAAGGCGAGGGACATCGTCAGCGAGTAGGCCATGGCATCGCCGATCTGCTTACCGATGCTGAGGGCTTGCGCCGAGCCCGAAGCCAGCAGGTCTCGCGGCCCCGCCAGCGCGTTGATGTCCGCTGTCCTGCCGAGAATCGGCGTGCTGGGCAATGGTTCCGCGGCCAGCGAAGCCGAGCGTCGGGCGGCGATGTCGAGATCGCTGAGGTGGCTGGTCAGGGTCGACAGGCCGGCGTCGCTCGACAGGCCGTCGGCGTATATCGAGTTGGCGACCGGTCCGAGCGTGTCGAACAGCTCCTGGGCCGATCGCGTGTACTGGGTCTCACGGGCGGCGGCGGCCTGAACCGGCATGTCGGTCAGCGTCCTGTACGAGGCGCCGATGAGCGTGACCATGATGGCCAGCCCGGCTCCGATGACCAGCATCCGCCAGAGGCCGCGACGGTCCTTGCTGCCCACCCCGGGCAGATCATCCGATAGCAGCTTGTTCTCCATGTCCCATTCGGATGTCGCGTCCCACATGGCCTTCACGGCATCGCCCATGTTGTGGGGACCGCTCATCTCCGCGGTGACGGAACTGAGGGAGGGGAGCTGGTTCCAGTACTCGTCATCGGGCGTGGTCTGCTCGAATGACTCCGTCCGTTCGGTCTGCCGGTTGTCGAAGGAGGTCTCGACCTCGCCGAATCCGAGCAGGGAAGCCAGCGGCGATCCTTCCGAGGAGGGAGCGGCGGGGAGGAGATGCGTCTCGGGGACCTCCGAAAAGGCAGGGGGGGACCCGGCCGCGGCAGATCGCGACCCTCCGGCTGTCACCCGCCTCCGCCTGGCCGGCGGGCCGGGTTCGACTTGGGGTTCCGGTTCTGGTCGGGCGCTGGGCCGATCCGGGGGTTCCGGGGACCGGAGCTCGGCCGGTCCGTCCTGGGCCGCTCGGGTGCCGGCCATGGGGACGGCCCATACAGAGCGGTGTGTCCATGAGGGAAGGAACCGGACGATACCGCTACGCTCTGCGTCCATGTGGGAGGGCTGGTAGGGACTCCAACCGCGGCCGGCAAGGTGCTTGCCGCGATAAGCACGAGAGGCGGAGGTCGAAGGGGCGCCGGTAGCAATACCGGGCTTGGCCGTGGGCCGGGTGGAAATGATCGGATGCTCGGGTCTTAACGTAACCATGAGGGCGGTTTGCTCCTACGTGCCGTACTCCGCCCGGCTTCGAGAGCCCCGATTACATCTTGTCTGGGATTGGTGAGGCGTGCATCTTAACGTGCTGAAGATCGATTCGGAACTACCTTCGCCCAGTCGCGCCCATCCGACCGATGCAGGGCTTGATCTGTACGCTCGTTTCCCGGTTCGCCTAGAGCCGGGGGAGTACGCCACGGTTGATACCGGAGTGGCTGTGGCTATACCGGAAAGCCACGCCGGGTTGGTGCTCCCGCGTAGCGGGCTGGCGCGCAGGTACGGGGTGGGGCTGGTCAACTCCCCGGGTGTCATCGATGCCGGCTATCGCGGGGAGATCCGCGTGGTGCTTATCAATCACGGTGGAGAGCGATGCGACATCGCCCGCGGTGACCGGGTCGCCCAGCTGGTGATCGTGCCGATCGCGCTTCCGGCGCCGCGACCTGTTGACCGATTGGATGAGACCGAGCGGGGAGCGCATGGATTCGGCTCCTCAGGACGTTAGGAAGGTTGCCCAAACACGGGGTGATCTGCCGGCCACTCGGGATCGGCCAGACGCTACAATGAAGGGCACGCGGAAGTAGCTCAGCTGGTAGAGCGCAACCTTGCCAAGGTTGAGGTCGCGGGTTCGAGCCCCGTCTTCCGCTCCCAGCCCGGGCCGGACCGGGCGCGAACCGGCCGGCGCAGGTGTACGGCGACGTGGCCGAGTGGTTAGGCACAGCTCTGCAAAAGCTGCTACACCGGTTCGATTCCGGTCGTCGCCTCGCGTGCATTGGAACCGGGGCGCTTAGCTCAGGGGAAGAGCGCTTCCTTGACGCGGAAGAGGTCACAGGTTCAAATCCTGTAGCGCCCACGACCATATGCCTCTTTACCTGCCGGTTTGTCAGTGACTCGGCAGGGAGGTGTTCGCGGTCTTGTTTGTGGCGGGGTTACGGTTAAGCTACTGCGGCGCGAAGATTGATAATTGCCTTATGCGCACAGTTCCCATTACCACGGACGGTAGGACTTGAGTACTATCGGATGTGGTAGGTGAGTATTTCCGGCAAGAAAGGGAGTTTTCCATGCCGATGGGCGAAGACCACAAGGCGGCTCTTGCGAAGGGCAAGCGCGAAGCCGCCAAAGTCACGAGGTATCTGAAGGCTTTGGAGGCCGGTCAACCCGGCGGCGCGGCGCGCGCCAAAGTCTTGGAGCAGAAGATCGAGCGCTTGCACGAAGACATCGCCAACGAGGGCAACCTCCTGCGGCGTGTCAAGCTGATCCAAAAGCGTTTCGACACTGAGGACAAGCTCAAGGATGTGGACACCTCTATCGACTTTGAAGCCTTGGAGGCGGACTTCATCGGGGTAGTGGTTTCGTACTCCGAACGCAACCAGATCAGCTACCACACCTGGCGCGAGGTGGGAGTACCTGCCAGGGTTCTAAAGGCGTCTGGAATCAAGCGTACGCGGCGCATGTAGGGGTTACCGAACGAGGTTCGGTTGGCCTGTTATCCGGCAAGGAAACCCCAGGTCGAGGCATAACGGGCCATCCCTCCATCCCGTCTTTTCGGCACCCTGCCAGGACGTGCCGATCCGTCCAGGTAGGTCCTACGGGCGATAACCACTCCAAGGTCAGCGGGCTCGTGCGAAGCTATCGCCCCCTTCTTTAGCACCCTCCTAGACCCATCCCAGTTCCGACAATCGGGCGTCGTCGATGCCCAGGTGATGACCGATCTCGTGCAGGACCGTCCGGCGGATCTCCTCGATCGTGCCGACCCGGTCGAGGCCCATCTCGATGTGACTGTCCATATAGATGGTGATCCGATCGGGTAGTACGCCCGCATAGTCCATGCCGCGGTCGGCCAGCGAGATACCTTCGTACAGGCCGAGTAGATCCTCGCCTTGAGGATGCCACTCCTCGACCACCACCACCAGGTTGTCGAGTTTGTCGGCGATGTCGCCGGGTAGCTCATCGAGGACCTGATCGACGATCTGCTCGAATTCCTGCCGTGTCAGGCTGATGGCGCCCGCTCCGTCCGTGTCATAGGAAGGGGTTATAGATGGGGTCATGAGCAATGACAATTCGTCTCGGATCGGTCGCGGCGCACCCGCCGGGCCCGGCTACACTTGCTGCCCCCGGGCGCTTAGCTCAGCGGGAGAGCGCTGCCTTCACACGGCAGAGGTCACTGGTTCGATCCCAGTAGCGCCCACCTTCGCCTACCGGTGGCCCCGTCGGAGCGGCTATCTGCTTCCAATTCTCGTCCTGGTGAGCCTCTTCGCGGCCGCATGCGGTGGATCCGGCAGGGATAGCGGCGATGATACGTCTGGACACCCCCACGTGGCTTCCGTTCACTCGACAGGCAGTATCCGGGTCCAGGTTCGGGCGGTCGATGCTCTCGAAGGTCTGGTGGTTGCCCGTGAACGATGGAACGGATACGACCGGGACCTGTTCGCCCATTGGACGGATGAGGACGCGGACGGATGTGATACCCGCCGCGAAGTTCTTCTGAGGGACGCTCATTCCGGCCTCCGTCTGGGCAGCGGTCCGGAATGCCGCATCGTCTCGGGCGTCTGGTACTCGGTGTATGACGATGCGTGGGTAGAAGGATCGCCGGCCGGTTTACACGTTGACCATGTGGTGCCCTTGCAGGAAGCTTGGGACTCGGGTGCTCATGCGTGGGACCCCGGTCGCAGGCGGGCCTTCGCCAACGACCTTGACGGCCTCGCAGCGGTTACGGCCGCCGTTAACGAGGCCAAAGGCGCCGGTGACCCGGCGCAATGGATGCCGCCCAATCCCGATCACAGGTGCGATTACATTGCTTCGTGGATTGCTATCAAGGCCCGGTGGGAGTTGACCATCGACGGTCGGGAGGCGGGATTCCTGCGCGACCTCCTCGGCGGCGAGTGCCGGGGTTTGGCGATATGGGTTCGCGAGTAGTCTGCCTGCCTGTCCCGGCTCACCGTGGAGCCTCCTCCACGCTCACCGCAGGTTTCGAGAGTGAAAACCGAAGAAAGGGATAGTTTTGTTGTCCGATGCTGTTAGCGTATTGATGCCCAGAACGCGAAAATCGGGCGGGGCGGCAGGTTTTCGCATATCGAAATGACTGGGATCGGGTCTGCTGGCTGTCTGAAGGAGATGTCTTGAGAAAGCGGGCGTTACTAGTAGCAGCAATGGCCATGGTCATGGCGGCGTGCGGCGGAGGCGATGACGCTCCTCCCGAGACCACCGAGGCCTCCGCAGGGGTCACCGCCACCACCAGCCTGGTTACCACTACCTCGGCTCAGGCCTCTACTTCCTCGGATGACTCCGGGACGTCGGGAACCGTCGCTACCGAGGAGGTACCGGTGACCGTCGCCGAAGAGGTGGCCACTACGACCACCGCCACCACCGCGGCTCCGTCCACGGGCACTGCGGAACTGACCAGCGACGACGTCGTGACGCTGCGTGCGCTGGGTCCGGTCACGTTGGGGATGACCGTGGAGGAAGCCGTTGCAGCTTCCGGGTTGTCGCTTACCCAGGACTTCGGCCGGGCATCGACCGACAACTGCTACTACGTGACCGCCGGCGCCGGCCTGCCGGGCGTGGCCTTCATGGTGGTCGACGGGGCCGTCGTCC
>JAPPGU010000050.1 GCA_028821265.1 bacterium
CCGGGACCATCGTCCCAAGTCCTCGAGTGTCCACCAAAGCGGGTCAACCTCACGGTCCTGCCGACGTAACAGACAGTGAGGGCAGCGAGAACGCTACCGCTTCCGGGTCCGTTGAAGCTGGCGTGGATGATGCAGTGACCACCTCCACCCGAGCCGACCCTGCCGCCGCCGGAGAAGAGCCTGACGTAGCAAAGCCGACCGAGGAGCCTGAGGTGGCAAAGCCGGCCGAGGAGGACGGCAGAGACGGCGATTCGGCGAGCCAAGTGTCCCTGCCGGGTGAAGGTGTGAACGTCACCATGGCTCGCGCCCCGTGGAACACCGGCTACTTCCAGGCCGAGGTTTACAAGGCGCTGCTGGAAGAGTTGGGCTACACGGTTTCCGATCCAAGCCAAGCTGAGATGCCTCCCGGCAACTTCTATGTGGAGTTGGCCAGGGGCGACTTCGACCTGTGGGTCAACTCCTGGTTCCCGGCCCACGACCAGTTCTTGGCCGTTGAACTTCCCGACGGGAGCCTGGTCTCAGACCATGTCTCGGTGATCGGAGAACAGATGCTGGCGGGAGGCCTTAACGGTTTCGTGATCGACAAGAACACCGCCGATGTCCATGGCATTGTCACCATGGCCGACATCGCTGACAATCCAGAGATTGCCGCCCTGTTCGATAGTGACGGCAACGGCAAGGCTGATCTCCTCGGATGTAACGAACGATGGGGATGCCGCGAGATCATCGACCAGACCATTGCCCGCAACGGGTGGGAAGACACCATCGAGCAGATCTCCGGTGAATACTACGGTCTGTTTTGGGTAGCGTGGGAACGCCACCTGGGAGGAGAGCCGCTTTTCACCTACGCGTGGAGCCCCAGCCTATTTGCGGGTGTGCTGCGTCCGGGTGTGAGCGTGTACTGGCTGACGGTTCCCAATCCGCTACCCGACCAGAGGGGCGCAGCAGTGCTGCCCCCCGAGCAGTGCCCGGGACAGCCCTGTGAGCTGGGCTTTGTGCCGGCTGACATCCTGGTGACCGCCAACAACGGTTTTCTGGAAGCCAACCGGCCGGCCGCGATCCTGCTGGAACGGGTCGTGATCCCGAGCACCGATGTGAATCGGCAGATTGTACGCATGGAGACCGGGGAGGGCAGCCAAGCCGACATCACCCGCCACGCCCACGAATGGATCGAATCCAACCGCGACACAGTCGACCGATGGGTCGCCGCCGCCATGACAGCCGCAGAGACCACCACCACGACCGTTCCGGACACCACTACCACGACCAGCGCAGCCACTACCACCACCGCTCCGGACACCACCACGACCACTAGCGCAGCCACTACCACCACCGCTCCGGACACCACCACGACCACTAGCGCAGCCACTACCACTACGACGACTAGCGCAGCCACTACCACTACCACGACCAGAGTCCCCACCACCACCGTTGCACCCGGCCGACCGGGCAAGTTCTCGGATTTCAATGGGGCCGATGCAGCTACCTGGCAACAGATGCATGCCGATGGCGAAGTGGTGGCGTGCTATGAAGGTATAGCCCTGCCGCTGGACAGCTTCTGTCTCGACGAGAACTTCCGATTCTCTGCGGACTACTCCCAGGTGCTGGACGTATCGTTCATGGTGATCCACCTCCCCGACGGCGACGGTGTCGTGCTGCAGGGAAGTGCGACGTTCCGGGCGGGCGGCTCCGTTCAACTCGGCTGGATAACGTTTGAGAAAGTCGGCGCCAACCGCGTCATCACGCACCTGGAGCCGTAGCAGCGGTGAGCCCCACCATCCGTCGCGATCGCGACGCCACCACAAGGACACTCGCGATATAGTAACTACTATGTAGATTGGCAACTCGGCTACTACTCCGGTTGATGAAGAGGACGGGGTGTGTGTCTGTGATGGCTCACTATTGTCATGGTTCATGAGCGATTCCGCCGACACCCAAACCGCCGGTAGTGGCCGCCCACGTCGCCGAACGGATCCGGAAGCGACGACAGCGCGGTTGTTGGACGCCGCCGCGACGGAGTTCGTTGAATACGGGTACGAGGCAGCCGTTATCAGCCGCGTCGCACGCCGCGCCGGGGTGACTGTCGGCGCGGTCTACTCACGATGGCCCACGAAGACCGAGGTGATGGTTGCCGCCCTCGATCACATCTTCGAACGGCTGCTGCCCTCGGAACGGATGCAGCAGTTGAATGTTGCCGAGTTGCCGACGCCTGCCGTCTTGGAGCTCTGGTCAGCGCACCTGTTGTCCTCTGATGCAGTCCAGGACGTGTTGATCCAGGTCTTCGGTAGCGCCCGCAACCACCCGGCGGTCCGCGAGCGGCTGCAGCGCTTCCTCAATGACCAATCCGACCAGCTGACCTACCTGATCGAGAAGGGCAAGACCGAGGGGCCCTACAACGCCGAACTGAGCACCGTCGCGGTGACACTGATGTGCCAAGCCATCGGGATCGGCACCCACTTGCTGATTTCTGCCGGGCTGGACGATCGTCACATCCCAACCGAAGAGGAATGGACCGAGCTCCTCAGGCACGTGATCGGCCTCGTGTACCCACCCACCGAGCAAGCAACCTGACCGGCGCCCGCTACCGCGGCTGTACTAGGACTCCTAGGACCCTGACTCTATAGGTTGGCGAAGAGATCCGTCACTCTTTCTGTCGCGGGAACGAAGCGGTATTGCCTGCCCACCTTGTGGCGCTCGAGAAACCCTCGCTGGTGCAGATCAGTCAGGTCGCCGTGGGCGGTCGGGTAGGTCACCCCATAGGTCGTCTGGTGCGACCTGAAGGTGTAGATAGCGTCGGGTCGACGCAAGGCCCTGCTCAGCAGGTCGATCTGCCGATGGTTCAAGTCGGAACTCCCTCGGAGTGCCCGCTCCGCTTGACGGACCTCGGTGGCCTTGGTGTCCAGGTAGCGCCATAGCTCCTCGATGGATCGATGTAGGACGTCCAACTGGTGGAGGAGGAAGTAGGTGAAGTCTGCGTCGTCGGTTTCCGTGTGGATAAAGGCCTTCCCGTACTGAACCGGAGCCCGGCGGAGCAGTCGGGAGATGGATAGATACTCGGCCAACCAATACCCCTGCCGCAGGAGCGAGCGATAGAACAGTGCCCGGGCCGTCCGGCCGTTCCCGTCGACGAATGGATGCAGATACGCCAGGTAGAAGTGGAGAGCGATGGCCCTCACAACCGGATGCACGAAGGGGTCGGATTCCAGGTCGTTGGCGAAGGACACCATAGACTCCATCCGGCCGGGCAGTTCTTCGGCCGTTGGCGGAACGTGATATGCCGGGTCTGGATTGATGAAGTGGCCGACGATGACCCGTTCCTCACCTGGTTGCTGCATGCGTCCGGCGTCCTCCGGGTGGTCCAATGTCCCTTCGGTCACCATCCGGTGTAGCTCGAACACCAACCCTGCTGTCAGCGGTGCCTTCAGGTCCCGGCTGATGTGCATCATCGTCTGGTAGTTGTTGACCACCATCTGCTCGGCGGTGGTACGCGGAGATCGGTCCGAGCGGAGCAGGTCCTTGGCATGTTTGCGCGTAGTTGCGGCGCCCTCGAGGAGGCTGGAGGCTATTGCCTCCTCCATCAGACCTGCGACCACGTAGCGAGTCCGGTCGCGCGGGTTGACCACGTCCTCCGGCAGTCCTATGCGGCCGGCGGCTTGCTGGTCGATACGCTGCAACAGGGAGAGTGCTTCGTCCGTGAGGACATAGCTGAACAGTTGTCCGTCACCGTTCATCAGGGGGAGGGCCCGGCGACCCAGTTGCCGGGCCATCTTGATGCCCAGCCACCACTCCTCCGACGAGAGTCCCTCCGGGGGCGGCCGATGACGGAGTTGGTCCCAGTGGTAGTAGTGACCTCCGGGCGCCGCATTGATCTGGCCGCCAAGGACTATCTCGGCAAAACGGTCGGGTCCGACACTTTCGAACAGGTCGTTGACCTGCGGCGGATTGCGGGGTCTCTTCATGCGATTGTCCTGATCTATAGATTCTATAGACGTTTGATACGTCGCCTATACATCCCTACGCCCCCGAGGATCCCGGAGGGCATCTCCCGATGCCTTACTATAGATTCTATAGAGATTTGATACATCCTTGATATGGCGCTGGCCATTTCCGGCGCTGGTCGGGACAGTTCGCCTCGCTGGACCACGGAATGGCAGCACTACTCGCTGCGTCTGCCCGGCCCGGGTGGTGAGTGATTCCCCGGATGCCCCAAGATTCTCCGGTGTTCAATCCCTATAGGGGTTTGCGAGCCAGGAAACAGTAGAGCGGTGTGAAGATCCCGGTGCTGCCACCTGCGACATATGCGCGGGCGGTCTGATCCAGCAGCCTGACGACATCCTTGGTGCCCTTCGGGAGCACCCGCAGAGCCTCGGCTAGGCCGGCCATCCCGATGTGCGCCTTCAGGTTCTGCATCCTGATACGGGTGGCCATGGGCTGGTACCAGGGTTTCGAAGGGTGGGTCCAGTCGACGGCTCGGTCTATCCCCTCGACAAGCTCGAACCCCGCGGTTGCGAGCGCACGGTCCACCTCATCCGTCGTGGCTATGTCCTTGAGCGCGATGCCGTGCATCAGGTCCGCCTTGATGGCTCGGTGCTCGCTGTCGTGGGGGTCGAACCTGTCGGTCAGGCACATCTCCTGGCCCCAGAAGAGCGAGCCTGGCTTCAGCACGCGGTAGATCTCGGCGAACGCTCCGACCTTGTCCGGCGCATGGCATGTCGACTCGATCGCGTACGCCCTGTCGTACGTGCCGTCTGCGATGGCGCCCATGTCCATGAAGCTGGCAGCGAGGTAGTCGACCATGTGGTCTACTTCCGCCTCGGCGTTCAACGATCTCGCCTTGGCCAACTGGACCTCGCTGTAGTTGACCCCCAAGACCCTGACACCGGCCTCACGGACGACACGACGCATCGGGCCACCGATGCCGCAGCCGACATCGACCACCGTCATGCCCTCGCGCAACTCCAGCTTGGAGATCATCAGCCGCTGATGCCGGGTCTTGGAGTCCTCGAGGCTCTCCTGAGGCGAGAGCGGAGCGAAATGCAGCGACTCGCCCCAGCCAAAGATCATCAGCTCGCTGCAGAGGTCGTAGTACTCCGTGACGGTCTTGGCATGGTCGTAGCCCTTGGCGTCCGCATCGTCCGCTGACGCTCTACCTGTCCATCCATCGAAGCGCTGCACGCGACGGGTGACGTCCGACCCGCGATATGTGGACCTGAGCCCCTTGTAAAGCCGAAGAAGTTTCAAGAGTCCCTGACGGGGTGTGGTGCAATCGCATCCATTCTGGCACGGATCGTCCTGCCCTCGGAGTGTTCCCCCGTGTTATCCGGGTCGTGGCTGCATGAGACGCAAGGCGGGTTCGTCATCATGACGTGATAAGGCCGGCTGGAGATGCACCTAAGCTGTCACGAACTTGGAGAAGCCTGGTACCCGGGCGGGCTTCGGACCCCAGACTCCCTGGGGCAGCGGAGTTCAACCGTTTCGGTCGACACTCTTGATGGTTACCCATGAGCCTTAGCACAGCATGGTTTGCGACGGCTGCCAGAAGGCACCCTGTGCTCGCCGGAGTGACGGCGCTGTACGTGGTCGTGTGGACCGTGTACGGCATCGCTACCGATGCGGCCGGGGTGTACGCCTATCTGGTCTGGATGGTTTTCGCCGTCGGCCTTATGGCGTATCTCGACGGGCTGGTTCGCTTCTCCACCCATGTGCTCGTGGTCCTGTGCATTGTCGGCTTCTCCCATATGGCGGGCGCCAATGTCGACATCTCCGGAGCCATCCTCTACAGGCAGGTCTGGTTCGGGTTCATCGGTTACGACCATCTGGTCCATGTCTTCGGCCTGGGCGCCGCTGGGTTGGCCGTGTGGGAGGCGACGCGCCGGATGCTGGCCGCTGATGGTGGTGTGCGGGCGGCGGTGGTGGTGATCCTCGGCGCCAACGCCGTGGGGGCGCTCATCGAGGTCGGGGAGTACCTGGCCAGCGTGACCCTCGGGGAAGTCCGGGTGGGTGCCTACGCCAACAACATGCAGGACCTGATAGCCAACCTGGTTGGCTCCCTGGTCGCCGCACGGTGGGTTATGCGACGAACTGAGCCAGCACGACCCCCAGGATCGCCAGATCGGTTACGGCGTGCGCGATGACCGGCACGGCCAGGCCGCCGGATCGCCGACGTAACAGGCCCAGCACCAGGCCGTAGAGGAAGGCGAGTGCGACTCCGCCGTGTCCTTGCAGGATGCCGGTGGGGAAGTGCAGAGCGGCGAAGACGGCCGCCTGCATCACGAGTGCTGTGACGCCAGGTCGAAGGACCCTCTCGAGCGAATCCTGGATGATCCCCCGGTAGACGGCCTCCTCGACCACCGCGTTGACCACGGCGGCGAGAACTCCGAGGGACAGGAGGGTCCAGATGGACCAGTCCCGAGTTATGTCGAGGAGGTCGGCCAGTTGCTCCGGTCTCCGCTCGTACCACGCCCACAGGGCCAATCCTGCGACCAGGCCGATCGCCGCACCGGCGGCCCCCTGCCGGAGGTTGCACGACCAGGCATGGCGCCACGGGGCTAGCTCCCGCAACCACGGCAATCGCGATGCGACCACCACGTATACGACAACAGCGAGACCGAACAACAACCGTTTCGGCCGCAGGCCCGTGAGCCCGAGCAGGAGGAAGGCCACCAGCAGAACGCCGATGGCACCCGCCGCGGGCATCTTCCGGACCATGGCGAAGGCTGTAAGCACGATCACAGCGATCCCGCCTGCGGCAACTATGCCGGCCGACCTTGCGAACGGGAGGGCAATCGCCAGGCCCGTGAGCAATACGACGACAACTCCCTCGCTCCGGATGTCGGTACGCGGCCTCATGCCGTTCATGTTTGCAGGTGGTCCGGCACCTGACGGTTACGACACGCGGGAGTGGACGCGAATACGATTGTGACCACGGCCGGTCCGGATGGACCGATTGTGGTTCTATGGCTGTACGCGCCCGACGGAAGCGAGCAACGGCTGGCGCAAGATCGAGACCGAAGGTGGTAGGAAGGAGCCGCGTGAGCAGACTCTATGTCATCGGTGCCGGGACGCCGACACCGACTCCGCAACGTTTCGGCACGGCTTTTGTGGTCGATACCGGCTCTGACCTGGTCATGTTCGATTGCGGTCCGGCCACCACCCACAAGCTGGTGAAGGCCGGCCTGTGGCCGACGCGTATCGACCATCTATTCTTCACGCACCATCACTTCGATCACGACGCCGACTACCCCTGTTTCCTTCTTTGCAGGTGGGACCAGAGCATCGGCCGGGAGGGCATGCTCAAGGTGAGGGGACCGACGCTCACGGCCGGCATCACGGAGGGCCTGATCGGTGAGAACGGGGTCTTCGCCCACGATTGGAAGGCACGGGTCCGAACGCCGGTGAGCCAGCGGGTCTTCGTGAACCGAGGAGGCGTCCTGCCGCGCCCCGCTCCTGTCGTGGACGCCGCCGACATCGGTCCCGGTTCCGTGATCGAGGGCCCCGACTGGCTGGTGCGGTCTGCCGAAGCCGTTCACGTGCAGCCGTTCCTCGACTCTCTCGCTTACCGGATCGAGACACCGACGGCCAGCATCGTCGTGACCGGGGACACGGAGCCGTGCGACTCCGTGGTCGCTCTCGCCAGGGGGGCGACCGCGCTGGTCAGCATGTGCTGGGACCACGAGGATGCGATGCTGGAATGCGGTGAGGCGCCAGGCCAGACCGGCACCAGGGGTGCGGCGCGGATGGCTCGTGAGGCGGAGGTCGCGAAGCTGATCCTGGTCCATAGGGGACCCGGACTCGAGGGTGAGGAGTCGGAGGCACGGGCCAGATCCGACGTTGAGGGTATCTACGACGGCGAGGTAATCCTGGCCGATGAGTTGGATGCGATCGACATCTGACCGGCAACCCGCAGACACGTGAGATGTGAGGGCACTTCGACCACTCCCGAGTCGATTCCACCTCCACTTCCAAGCGGTCAACAGAATCGACCCGTACGCAGGCACAACATCGGACGCGAGGCCTCAGCCTTTCAGGAGATTTTCGCCACTCCACCCCGCATGTCCGCGCAGGGCTCGTTAGGCTTTCCCGTGACCCATTTGCATTCGACCATACGATCGGACTACCGGCTGTGTGGCTTCTGCCCCAGGCCTATGAGCGAGAGGCTCCGCTGGTGGTCTATCGAAGACTAGGGAGTGGAGCATGAGAAGCAAGCTACGGTATCTGTTCGTCTTCGTCCTCGCATTTTCGTTCGCTCTTGCTGCTTGTCAGACGGCTGATGAAGAACCAGCACCGGCTGAGGAAGCCGAGACGGCTGCTCCGGTTGAGGAGGCTGCTCCGGTCGAGGAGGCGGAGCCCGTTACGCTCCGCTTCATGTTCCCTGAAGGCGCTGGTCGCGGACCCGGCTTTGAATCGGCAATCGCTGCCTATCAGGAGATGAATCCTCACGTTACGATCGAGATGGAATCAGTTCCGTTCCGGGAGTATGGCGGCCTGCTGCCCGTCCAGTTCGCTGGCGATAGCCCAGCCGACGTCGCCTTGGTTGACAGCTCTGCGGTGATCTCCTACGCGTATAACGGAGCGATCGTTCCCTTGGATGGCATCTTTGAGCAATCCGATGTGGACGATTTCCTTCCCAGCCTGGTAGCTCAAGCAACTTACGAAGGCAGCATGTATGCCGGACCGTTCTTCATATCAACTCAGGGCGTGTTCTACAACGTGGATATGTTCGCGGCAGCCGGAGTCGAGCCGCCGACCACTGTGGAGGACGCTTGGACGTGGCCGGAATTCGTAGAGAATGTCTCTAAGGTAGCGGAGAGCGCACAGAGCGATGAGGGTGATGTCTGGGGGCTGGTGTTCCTGTCGAACCCTCCAGGAAGCATCTCATGGTCGCTGCCGGTAATCCGCAGCAATGGCCAGCCGGGCTCGAACACGTTCATGGCCCTCTCGCCTGACGGCACAGAAGTGTCGGGATACCTGGACACTCCTGAGGCCATGGAAGCCTATCAATTCTGGCAGGACCTGTATGTGGAACATGGTCTTGCGCCTCAAGGTGACGTGCCGGACGCGTTCGGTAACGGACAGGCCGCGACGATGATCTCGTTCTCAGCGTGGGGCAGCGTGCTCAATAACGTGTTCCCGGACCTCAATTGGGATATCATGCCGATTCCCTATCTTGAGACACATGTCGTGCACGCCAGCCACTTCATGCCCACGGTCGCGGCTAAGAGCGACAACCAGGATGAGGCCAAGGCCTTTGTACAGTTCCTCTCAAGCATCGAGGGCTTTATGGCTTACTATGATGTAACGAGTGATATGCCCGCACGGGTTTCCTTGCTGAACGAGCTCGAAGAGTTTCAGGTCCGTCCGCTTAGCATCTTCAAGGATGAGCTCCTCACGGTTGCCTACGCAGCACCTGGTGGTCCCGGCGGCGCGATATACGCTGAGATCGTCGGCGACTTGATGCTGGACATCGCACAGGGAGCGGATATTGAGGCAGCTGTAGACGCAGCTGTAACCGAACTCGATGCCCAGCTGGCTCAATTCGGATAGTTCTAGGCCAGGTACGCGCTCTACCAGATTGCCGCTCTCAATTCGCTTGGAGAGCGGCAATCTTGGTTAACTCAGGTTTCGTGATCCATCTTCAGGCCCGGGAACGGCCTGGGGCGTCCCAAGGACCGACAATATGGACGTAAGGAGACCCAGTGCGCATGCGATAGAGCACTATCGTTCCGCACTCCTCTTGAGCTTGCCAGCGCTCGTTGGCCTTGCCATCTTCTGGTACTGGCCAACGATTCAAGCTGTGATTCTGGGCTTCCAGGACTACAACCTGATGTCCGGCAGCCAAGCATGGACTGGTCTCGAGAACTATCGAACCGCAGCAACCGACCCGCTGCTAGGGCTTACGTTCTTGAACACAGTGATCTACTTTCTCATGGAGGTTCCGCTACAGATGGCCCTGGCCCTCGCCCTGGCACTACTTGTACGGCGTGGTCCGGCTTGGCTCCGCACCGTCATACTGGTCCCAACTGTGACTTCAATGGTGGTCGTGAGTGTCATATGGGGATTGATGTATCACCCCAACAGCGGGTTGATCAACAGCCTGCTGGGCGGTGTCGGTGTGCCGCCTCAGCCGTTCCTCACCAGCTCGCAACAGGCCATGCCGTCGATTGCGCTGCTCATGATCTGGAAGAACGTCGGCTTCAGCATGCTGTTCTTCCTGGCCGGCTTGGTGAGCATCCCGCGGAACTACTATGAGGCGGCCGCGACGGACGGTGCGAACAGCCGTCAACTCTTTCGCTATATCACCCTTCCACTCCTGCGCGGTACTGTGGTGTTCTTGCTGATCACGAACACGGTAACTGCGTTCAAGGTGTTTACCCCCATCTTCTTGATCACAGAAGGAGGACCCATCAATGCTACTCGGGTTGTTGTGCTCTACATATTTGAGAATGCGTTTCGTTTCAACAAGATGGGCTATGCCGCAGCCATATCCGTGTTACTTGCACTGTTCTTACTCGTCATAAGCGTCTACTCGCTTCGCGCGTCCAGGGCGAGGTGATCAACAATGACTCCAACCTACCGACGCTCATGTACTCGAGAATAGTAGGGCGGCGATCTGATCGCCTGACCGGCCCACGCCAGCGTAGCTGGGCCGTGCTCCGGTTGCCGGTAGTGATCGGAGTCGCTTTCTTCTTTGTCTTTCCATACCTCTGGTTGGTGGGATCATCCTTCAGACCCCGGGAGGAGATCTTTCGTTACGTCAATCCAATCTCGTGGCGTACCTTCGTTCCGCTGGCGCCGACCCTTGACAACTTTCGCCATTTGTTCTTCGAACGCAACTTTGGTCGGGCACTGGCTAACAGCCTGGTCATCGCACTCGTCACCGTGGCTATTACGCTGTTCATCGGTAGTATGATTGCCTTCGCCCTTGCCCGGATCAAGTTTCCCGGACGCGAAGTCGTGTTCGTGTTGATCCTCGCCACGATTCTGATTCCGTTCGAGACGATCATGGTCTCGGTGTTCTTGACGATACAGCGCCTGGGACTGTTCGATACCTATGCGGCGCTATTCTTGCCCTGGGTTACGGATGCCTTTATCATTTTCCTCCTTAGGCAGCATTTTCGAGATATCCCTGATGAGCTACAGGACGCTGCCATCGTAGATGGTTGCTCACTATTCCGGGTCTACTGGAACGTGATGTTGCCAAACATACGGCCCGCGCTGGTCAGCGCTGCCTTTGTCAAGTTCGTGTTTTCGTGGGACGCGTTCCTCTGGCCACTTATCGTTACCCGAGACCCGGATCTGACGGTGGTCCAGCTGGCGATCTCTCGTCTCTTTACAGACCAAAATGTCTTATGGGAGCTCATCTTCGCAGGCGCGTTCATCGGCACTGTGCCACTTATCATTCTCTTCCTGTTCTTACAGCGTTACTACGTCGAAGGGGTGGTCACCAGCGGATTCAATTGAGGTAGGCGGGCTTGCGCCCATGAGGAGTACGAAGGGCACCAACATGCTTCTGATCAACAACGTGACGGCGGTGACGGTCGATGCGCAGCGGCGCATCATCACCGACGCCGCGATCGCCGTCGCGGGCGACCGCATCGCCGATGTCGGTAAAGCGTCCGATCTGGCCCACCGCCACCCGGATGCGGAGCGACTCGACGGCCATGGAATGCTGGCCTTGCCCGGGCTGATCGATGCCCACGCTCACTCGGATCAGGCGCTGCTGCGGGGTGCCGCCGACGACCTGCCCTGGAGACCCTTTCTCCGGGAGGTCATCTGGCCGCTGCTGAATCAGCGCACCCAGGAGGATGCCCGGATCAGTCTGAAACTGTGCATGCTGGAGATGATCAAGTCCGGCACGACCTGCTTTGTCGACTCGATAGTGCCGAGCCACTATGACTTCGACGGGCTGGCGCAGGCGGTGGTGGACATGGGGATGCGTGCCGTGCTGGCGAAGTATGTCCTGCCGGACGCCTTGTTCGAGCGCGGCGAGAGCATCGTGGACACCGGCGGGTTCAGCGGGGAGGAGGAGTCTCTGGCCGACGCCGAGCGGGGGATCGGCGTCTGGCACGGTGCGGCTGGCGGCCGAGTGCAGGTGTGGCTAGGGCCTCTGGTGCCGCGGGAGGAGCCACCGGCCAGCGCCTCGCCGGGTTTCTACCGCAGGGTCTCCCGGCTCGCGGCGAAACATGGGACGGGGATCACCGTACATTTCGCCGGCACTATCGATGATCCTCCCTTCTTTCAGCGGGAATTCGGCATGCTCCCTGCCGAGTTCGCCCGGCGCTACGACCTTCTGGGGCCCAACGTGCTGCTCATCAACGGCACTTGGTTCTCCGAGGAGGAGATCCCGATCCTTGCCGAAACCGATACCCGGCTGGTCCACAGCCCTTCGGCCAATATGAAGATGGGAGAGGGCTTCGCCAAGGTACCGCAGATGCGGAGCGCCGGGGTAACGGTGGCGCTGGGCTGTGATGCGGGGGCCAACAACAATTGCCATGACATGATCCGGGAGATGAAAGCCGCCTCACTGCTGCACAGCGTGAAGACGATGGATCCCACCACGCTGACGGCCGAGGATGCCCTGGAGATGGCGACGATCGAAGGGGCGCGTGCCATAGGGCAGGGTGACCAGTTGGGGTCGCTTGAGGCAGGGAAGCAGGCAGACGTGATCCTGGTCGACCTGCGGCGGCCGCACACGATGCCGGTCCATGATCCGATCGCCAACCTCGTGTATGCGGCGCATGGCGGCAACGTGGACACGGTGATCGTGGCGGGGCAGGTGCTGATGCGAGGTCGGCAGGTGCTCGTGGCCGACGAGGCGGCGATCCTGGCGGAGGCCCAGGAGCGGGGTCCGGCGCTGTTGGACAGGGCGGGGATCGAGGTGGCCCCGGCATGGCCCGTCGAGTGAGGAGGAAGACATGGGAGATTATTTGACGGAGCGCTTCTTGCGGCTGCCGGACGGTTCGTTGCCGCACATGGGCGTGAAGGGCGGCGGGGACGTTGCTCCTTATGTCCTGCTCTCAGGCGACCCCGGACGCGTTGAGAAGATGAAGACCTGGCTGGACACGGCGGAGGGGGTCGGCAGGGAACGCGGCTATGTCGCTTACACCGGTTCATATCGAGGCACGCCGGTGACGCTGGCATCGACCGGGGTCGGCGCTCCATCCGTCGCGATTGCCATCGAAGAGTTGGCGTTGGCCGGGGGGAGGGTCTTCATCCGAGTCGGCAGCTGTGCGAGCATCGCAGAGAACATTCCGATCGGTGATGTGGTCATCGGCACCGCCGGCGTCCGCGATGAGGGCGTGAGCCACACCTACGCGCCCGCCATCTATCCCGCGATCGCTGATCCCGACGTGGTGGCCGCCCTCCGGGCCACCGCGGAGGCGGAAGGTACGCCTTACCATCTGGGGCTGGTGCGAAGTACCGATTCGTTCTACGAGGGGGAGCGCAAAGTCGAGATCATCGACCAATGGCGGGACCTGCGCGTTCTCGTCTTTGAAATGGAGAGCTCGGCGCTCTTCACCGTGGCCATGGTCCGCGGCGTGCGCAGTGGCTCCATTCTCGTGCCCGGGTCCAACCTGGTAACAGGCCAGAAGAGCACCTACCAGGGTCAGCAATTGGAGGAATACACGGCGGGGATCGACGCGGCGATCGCTACCGCCCTGGGTGCTGTCGAGCGCCTGCATGCCGCTTCCGAGCAGAGATGAAGACCACTTCTTCGGTCCTGATCCGCAACGGGGTGCTCATCACGATGAACGCCGACCGCGAGATCCTGGATGGCAGCGTCTACATCGAGGATGGGCGTATCCGCGAGATCCCTTCGGCTCGGACGAGGGCCGACACGATCATCGACGCGACCGATTGCCTGGTAACGCCCGGGTTCGTCCAAACCCACGTCCATCTGTGCCAGACCCTCTTTCGCGGGATGGCGGACGATATGGACGTGATCGATTGGCTTCGTCTGCGTATCTGGCCGCTCGAGCAGGCCCACGATGAGCGATCCATATACGACTCTGCGCGCCTGGGCATAGCCGAGTTGATTCGCGGCGGGACAACCTGCGCGCTCACGATGGAAACCGTCCGTGACACCGAAGAGGCGTTCCGGGCTGTACTCGAGACCGGCTTCCGGGCGATCAGCGGAAAGGCGATGATGGACCGCTGGGAGCCTGGAACCGAGATGGTCGGGGAGGAGACCAAGGCCTCGCTTGATGCGAGCCTCGCGCTCGTCAAGGAGTTTCATGGCAAGGGCGACGGCCGGCTGCAGGTCGCGTTCTGCCCCCGTGGTTCACGCAATTGCACCGAGGGTCTATGGGCGGACATAGTCGCGCTGGCCGGCGAACACGACACGGTCATCCACACGCACGCCGCCGAGAACGAAGCGCAGACCGAGCGTCTCGCGATCGATAGCACGACCGATATCGAGTATCTCCACGGCCTGGGTGCGACGGGCCCGCGACTGGTCGCCGCGCACTGCATCTGGGTGACCGAACCCGAGATCGAGATACTGGCCGAGACCGGGACCAAGGTGGCCCATTGTCCTTCGTGCAACATGAAGCTCGCCTCCGGGTTCGCCCCAGTGCCGGAGTTCCTCGAGCGAGGCATCGTCGTAGGCCTCGGCGCGGACGGTGCCCCCTGCAACAACAACCTGGACATGTTCCAGGAGATGCGTCTGGCGTCGCTCATACACAAGCCCCGGATCGGCCCCCGTGGTATGCCGGCGATGTCCGTGCTGGAGATGGCCACTCTGGGGGGAGCGAGGGCGCTTGGATTGGAGGACGAGCTTGGCTCGCTCGAGCCCGGCAAGCGGGCCGACGTCATCGTGATCCGCCGCGACGGGCTGCACGCCCAACCCCAAGCCGGTGTTGACCCGGTCGCGCAAGTGGTGTACGAGCACAGAGCGTCCGATGTCGATAGCGTGATCATTGACGGGAAGGTTCTCGTTCGTGGGGGCGAGTTCACGGAACTCGATCCGATTGAGATCCGCGCCCGTGCGAGCGATTCTGTGGAGCGTGTTCTGGCGCGAGCCGAGCTAGCGAATGGATGACCCTTTGCACACAAGGATCCCAAGCTAGCCACGCAATTGATTAGGGAGGCTGTTGTGACTCCGACTCGAGGAACTCCATGGCTGCTCAGCGAGATTGGGTTTGCGCCAGGAGCACCCCGCAACCTGGCGCCTGACGGGGCAACAACACTTGCAGTCGTGCTGGGTTCTGGAGGAGTAACACCGAACCCGCATCGACACGGTCCCAGCGCGGCGGTCATCGTCAACGACTCGACCTACTTGATCGATGCCGGCGAAGGGATCTGGCGCAGCCTTGCCCGGGCTGCGGTATCCCACCCTGATCTGATAGCCGAACATCTTGCCCCGTACAGGCTTACCAGGCTCTTCTTGACCCACCTGCACTCCGACCATACGATCGGACTGCCGGCTGTGTGGCTCATGCCCTGGGCCTATGGGCGCGAGGTTCCGCTGGAGGTCTACGGCCCGGTCGGCACACGAAGCTTGATGGAGCATTTGGAAGAGGCTTATCAGGGAGATCTGCAAGAACGTAGGTTTGGCCCCGGCGCTCCGGAGAGGATGGTGGATGCGCACAAGGCGACTCCACACGAGATCAAGGATTCAGGCAAAGTCTACGAAGATGACAATGTGAAGATCGAAGCATTTCATCATGCACATGGCAGTTTCGAACAGAACTTTGCCTATCGTTTCACATCCCGGGATCGAGTGATTGCGTGGGCAGGAGACGGCCGGGTGGAGGGCCAGCTCGACAAGGCAGCCCAGGATGCAGATCTGTTCTTCTGTGAGCTATCCACCGAGGATATGATTGCGAACGCTAACTGGGGTGGAGAAACTGTCGAAGAGAAGGCAAGAACGATTTGGTCGTATCACATCCGGCCTAATGAGCTGGCGGAGTTTGCTACTGAAGTGAACGTCAAGCAGCTCGTGACGATGCACGAGCGAAACTATACAGACCCGTATGAACCCGACGCATTGATGAAGGAATTCAAGCGCCACTATTCGGGTACCGTATATTCGGCACGCGACGGCGATGTGTTCTAGGTCAGCGAAAGGCGCCGGGTTGGTGTCAGTCCACGACGATGATGCTCCCCGCCCGAAGGGGTTTCCGCTCCGAGCCGAGGGCAGGACCGGATGGTCGATCTTCGACAACGATGTCGCCTATCCGATAGCGGTGCTCCTGCGCTCCGCGCTCGACCACAACCGTGCGACTATGCGAGCGTTCTGCCTGCGGAACGGGGTGGACCTTGCTCCCCACGGCAAGACCACGATGTCTCCCGAACTGTTCCGGATGCAGATGGACGACGGGGTCTGGGCGATCACCGCCGCCACGACCTGGCAGGCCATGGTCATGCGGGATTGCGGCGTTCCCAAGGTGCTGATCGCCAATGAGGTGGTGTCCCCCGGCGAGATCGAATGGCTGGCCGGAGCCCGGAGAGACGGCTTCGACGTCACGTGCTACGTCGACTCGCTCGACGGTGTGGCCGTCTTCGACCAGGTCCTGGGCCGGCTGCAACCCGACCGGCCCTTCCCGGTCCTGGTGGAGGTTGGAGTTCCCGGAGTACGGGCGGGCGTGAGAACCACTGAGGAGGGCTTGACGGTTGCCGGCGCCGCAGCCTCCTCCGCGCATCTCTCGCTGACGGGAGTCGCCGGGTTCGAAGGCCTCCTGGGCGCCCGGGGTGACCGCAGCGCCATAAAGGTGGTCGACGCGTTCCTCGATCAGATCGTGGATCTGGCCTGCGAGGTTGCCGGGCGCGGCTGGTTCGATCCCACCGCCGAACCGATCCTCACCGCCGGCGGGAGCTCCTACTTCGACCGGGTGGTAGCACGGTTCTCCCGTGCCGACCTGGGCCGGCCCCACCGGGTGGTGATCCGCAGCGGCTGCTACCTGACCCACGACGACGGCTGGCTGCATGGCACTTCTCCTTTGGGAGAGACAGGCAGGACCGGTTATCCCGAGCACCTGATCCCTGCCATCGAAGTGTGGGGGACGGTCCTGTCGCGGCCGGAACCGACCAGGGCGATCGTGGGCGTGGGCCGGCGCGACGTCTCGTTCGACGCAATGTTGCCGGTCGTCAAGAAGGTGCGCCGGAGGGACGGGTCGGCGGTCGCGGCGGCGCCACCGATGCGGACGGTGGCCCTCAACGACCAGCACGCCTTCATAGACGTGGAAGAAGAGACGCCGCTGGCCGTGGGCGATCTGGTGGGACTCGGTATCTCGCATCCATGCACCACCTTCGACAAGTGGAGGGCGATCCCGATCGTGGAGGGTGACTACCGGGTTGTTTCGGTGGCGCGGACCCTGTTCTGAAGCGGGAGCAGTTGCCGACCATGCGGTTGATCGAGGCGACGTGCCCTACGGGGGCGAGGACTGCGAGACTCCGGGAATCATCCGACTGAGGAAGTTGCTATGAAGAGAACGTCGGTACCGTCCAACAGGAAGTGGTCCAAGGTCGGGTACTCGAGGGCGGTACGGGTCGGGAGCATCATCGAGGTGGCCGGTACCTCATCAAGCGGGCCGGACGGGCAGATCTGCCGGGCAATCTGTGCGTTGGAGCAGATATAGACGATGTCGATCTGCTCGATACTGCCGGGCCCCTCCCACAGGTGGTCGAGCGCCTTAGTTATCACCCCGCGCGCCACCAGTGTCTTTCCGAGGTTCACCTCGTCGGCCACCAGGAAACGGCGGGTCGAGTCCTCCGCCTGGTAGAGCCGCTCGAATGCGTACCGACGGTGTCACGCTGGAATCCCTTGAGACCGTCGAGGACGGCGGGCGACCGGAGGTTGTCGTCAAGGCTTGATTGAGACGATCTGGATGAGGTTGCCGCAGGTGTCGTCGAACACGGCGATCCAGGCCTCGCCGACATCGGTCGGGGGCACCGTGAAGGCGACGCCGGCCTCGGTCAGCCGCTGGTGTTCGGTTTCGACGTCGTCGACGGCGAACTGGGCCAGGGGGATGCCGGCGGCCATCAGGGCGTCGCGGTAGGGCTTGACCGCCGGGTGATGTGATGGCTCGAGCAACAACTCGGGCCCGTCGGGGTCGTCGGGCGAGACCACCGTGAGCCAGGAGTCTTGGCCAAGCGGAATGTCGTGGCGCTTCTGGAATCCGAGCACGTCGGTGTAGAACGCCAGGGCTTCCGCCTGGTCGTGAACGAATACGCCGGTGAGTTCGATCCGGATGGCCGGGGTGCTCTGCGGCCTGCCATCACGTGCCGCCGTCGTGGGCGTGACGTCGGTGTGCTGCTTCTGTGAGACGATCTGGATGAGGTTGCCGCAGGTGTCGTCCAACACGGCCATCCAGACCTCGCCGACATCGGTCGGGGGCACCGTGAAGGCGACGCCGGCCTCGGTCAGCCGCTGGTGTTCGGCGTCGACGTCGTCGACGGCGAACTGGGCTAGCGGGATTCCATCGTCGGCCAAGGCCTTGCGGTAGGGCGTGACGGCGGCGTGGCCGGCCGGGTCGAGCTGCAGCTGGGGCCCGTCGGGGGCGTCGGGTGAGACGACTGTCATCCAGAAGTCGTCACCGATGGGGATGTTGGAGTGTTCTTGGAACCCCAGGATGTTGGTGTAGAAGTCCATGGCCTTGACTTGGTCATCGACGTACACACTCGCAAACGCAATCTTCACTCTTGGGCCCTTTCTCGGCCATCGCCGGCTGATCTCGGACAGCGGTGCCGGGTTGAAAAAGTGGTACTTGTAGCGGCCTTCACGTCTGTATCTGACGAGGCCGGCCTCCTCCAGGACACCGAGGTGCTGAGAGATCGCCTGGCGGGTCGAACTCAGCTGATGCTTGGAAGCGAGCCGTGCTCCAATCTCGAACAGTGTTTGGCCATCGCGCTCGGCCAACTCGTCGAGGATGATCCGACGCGTCCGATCCGCGAGGGCCTTGTAGATGTCGGCCACTGGCCCGTACCTTAACAGGCAAGTGGCGACTTGCCTATCAGTGAGACAGCGCGGCCCGGCGAAAACATTGCCGGGCGTACCCCGGCATGTGGCGGCGGGCGTGCTGCATGAGCTGGAAGGGACGCCGATCGCCCCCTCGTCCAGCCCGTCCCTACGCGGACCTATGACCTTCATGTTCACAGGTGAACCGGCGCCTGCCGATTTCCCGGACCGTGGATCCCGCGATCGCGTTACGAGGGTCCCGTTGGCCGGGGAGACAAGTCGATGCGCAACATGGGCGCGATCTCGTTCAGGATCTCGGGGCTGCACTGCTCGAGCAGAAACGTCATCAGATCGTCCTGTCTCGGCTGCCCGAAGACCATCCGGTAGACGGCAAGGGACCGCTTGAGCGCTTGGAGTCGGGACGCGTCCTGGCTCAGAGGGAGCGCCGGGACATGCCGCTCGATGTGCGCGCCGCCCGGGACCGGGAAGAGCCAGTAGGGGACGAGTCCACCTTCGTTTGATGACTGTTCATGAGCGACTTCGAACAGGGCAGACCAGACGTCCGTCGACGGGCCACGGAGGACGTCGGCCCCGTGCTTTAACGCGACGTTCTTGCGCACAGCGTGACCCTTGTAGCGGTGGACGCGGCCTTCACGCTGCTCGAGATCGACGGGGTTCGACGGAAGGTTCCAGTGCATGACGGAATGGCAGTAGGCATGGAAGTCCAGGCCTTCCTGACCGACTGATGTGGATGCGAGGACGAAGGGCCAGAAGGGAGAGTTGAAAGCCTGGCGCACCTGGCCCTCGCGCGCCCCGGCCTTGCCGTCGTCAGCCTCCTGGGCACCGAAGCGCATCGCGAAGTGGTTGCGCATGCGGTGGTGTTCGATAAGGGACGTCTCGTCGCCTGACCGGATTTCGTCCACGCGCGGAGCGCCTGTGCGGAGCGACAGCGCAGCTGACACAACCGCGGCCAGCGTGCCCCAAGCCTCCTCTTGGTCGGCTGCGAAGAGTCCTTCGAGGTCCCGTAGCGTGTGGACGTACTCATCCAGCACGGCCTGGAGGTTGCCGGCTGCGCAGTAGTCCACGACCTGCCGCCAGTAGGGCGTGTCATCTCCGGGCCGCTCGCCTCGGATGAGGTACGACGCTTCCGGCAGGTTGAACAACGTGCGGAAGCTCCAGGCGATACGGGCAGCTGCGTCGCGGGCCACGAGCGCCGCGGCCGTTCCCGGACCCGAGGCACGGGTGATTGCCCGAAGGGCGCTCGTCGCAGGGCCCGCTACGGATCGCGTGGCGAGGACCTCCGCCAGATCCGCGGGCGGCCGTCCGAGGTCCGGCGATCCGGTGACAGCCTCCTCGACTAGCCGCTTCGCCTCTCCGACATGGTCCACCCACCGGGAGCCCTCGTCATCGTCCTCCGCCGCGCCGTTCCATTGGCTTGGAAGATCCCGACGACCGAACCAATCTCTGGTCGACTCGCCGTGCCTGTCAAGATCGAGCAGGATCGGGGCCGCCCAGTACCAGTTCTCGTCCTCGCGGGCGGTCTCGGGATACGGAGCCGTGAGGCTGGCGAGAACCGGTTCGAGTCTTACCTTCGCGCGGGCTAGGGCGTCTTCCAGGGTGGGCTCGCCCTCCGCCATCGGGACGGGATCGCCCAGCTCGACGAGGCTGGGACTCGGATACATCATCCCGAGCACCGGCATTCCCGTGAGGCGCTCGTTCGAGTACGCAAACCGCAGCAGCGGCCGCCTTCTCCTGCGCTCCTCGGGCGTGTTGCGTATCGAGTCGTCGAAACGCGGAAAGATGCGGCGCTCCACCTCGTAGCTCACCACACTTGCGACCGCTTTGGGAACGACCTGCCAGGTGGAGAAAATCAGACGCTTGGACAGTTGCTGCCGACGGGCTGCCTTCCAGGGTCCCGACTCGGCGTAGTACGGAAGCGAAGGTGGCAGCCAGAGGAGCTTCCAGGCCTGGCCGAGCTCCACCCACTTGAGAAGGCTTCGCAAGCGCGCGTTGGCCGGGTCGAGCCCTGAGTAGGCCTCCACCTCCTCCCAGGTAAGTGATGCCCGCCCGCTGCCGGCCAGAAGCCTGGTGAGACCGTTCTCCGGAGACAGGTCCAGCCTCGCGGCCACCTCGGTCTTGAGTTTGTAGTCGTCCATGAAGCTGAGTAGGTACGGCGCTGACTTCCAGTATTCGAGGACCTGTGGCTGCCCCACTTCGCGGCCGATCTCCTGGAGCGCGAGGTAGTCCTGTACATCTTCCGCAGTGAGTTGCAGGCCCGCGCTCGGCACTTCGCACATCATCCCGTCTGATTCCGCAGATGCCCGCACCCGCTCGGTCCGCGACATCACCCGCCGGAGTTCCGTCTCGATCTCTCCCTTGATCCGTACGAGGGACTCCGTTTCGGACTCGATCCGGTACATGGCCTGCCGGTAATCGTCCAGCAGGCCGCGGAGGGCGCCGCTCTCCCCGAGGCCGGGGTCGAGAAACTCGACGGTCCGCAGGAAGTCCCGGTAATGGTCGTCCTCGGCGCTTTCGTGGTGCAGCGTGTACATCCGGTAGGGCGTCGCCGAGAGGAGTAGGAGGCGCACGTCTGAAGTCTCATCGGAGTAGGTGAAGAGCTGCTTGGCCAGCTTTGCGGTGGCATCCTGTCCGTCCAGGAGATGCTTGAAGCGCTGGAATTCGTCGAGGATCACGAGGTCGGGCTCGAGCGCCGTGACGCAGACTTCAGCCAGCATCGAGCGCACCTTGCCGATGAACGAGATCTGCTGCGATCGATCGGCCCACGGGATTCTTGTTCGACTGTTCCGGAATCGCCTGCACAGCTCCTCATACTCTCTTCTGAGATCGTCGCCCTCCTCGGCAAGACGACGTTTGAATGCCTCTGCGAGGTCGTCGTCGATACGCCGCCGGCGCTTGAACTCCCTCAGTTCCCAGCGGAAGTAGCCCGTGTTCTTCACGTACCCCTGGAGGAGGTTCATGGGGGCCTTGCGGCGATCCGGCCACACGCGCTGCAGGAGGTGGTAGAGGAGGACCCGTTCCTCCCGCCTACCCATACTGCTCCTCAGATCGAACGAGGTTCCGGGTGTGAGCGCTAGGTAGTTGACCCTGTTCTCCTTCAGGCCGTGGATCTCCTGTGGCAGCAGCCCCAACCGGGCGGCGCGGACGAACCTGCCGCTGCCGATCTGGAGCCGGCGGACGTTCTGCCTGGCAATCTGTGCGTTGGAGCAGATATAGACGATGTCGATCTGCTCAACGCTGTCGGGACCCTCCCACAGGTGGTCGAGCGCCTTCGCTATCACTCCCCGCGCCACCAGTGTCTTCCCGAGGCCCACCTCGTCGGCCACCAGGAAACGGCGGGTCGAGTCCTCCGCCTGGTAGAGCCGCTCGAATGCGTACTCCACGGTGTCGCGCTGGAAGCCCTTGAGGCCGTCGAGGACGGCATTGGTGTCGGGGCGTTCGCCCGCTCTCCGCTGGCTCATGACCTGAGCGCTTCCCGCGCCGCCCAAACCGGTTCCCATATCTCGATCAGGCCTTCCGGCAGGAGTTCTTTCCCCTCCGGAGTCCTCTTGAGGTCGGAGATGAGCCGGGCAACGTCGTCGATCTGTGTCGGGTTCCGGCTCAGAGTCCGGAGGAGCGCCTCCAGCAGGGTCCCACGGTGCCAACCCCCGAAGGGTCCCTGCGCAGTCATGCCGTCGCGGCGCTCTGCCTGCAGGATGGTCAATACATCGGCGCCCTCACCCATCAGAATGAGGAACAGGAGTTGGAGCACACGACGGCGATCCCGAAGGAGTGAGCGCAGCAGCCGCTCCTTACGGTTCTCTGGTGCGCCGACCAGCTCCGCCGTGACCGCGAACCGTCTACGGACGTCGCACTGTCCTTCCCGTAGCAACACCTCGAACGAGAAGAAAGCGGTCAGCGCTTCGAAGGACACCCGTTTGAATGTCGCGATCGTGTCCGCAGGGCCATCGATCCGCGCAGCCGCCTCGGGCGGAAGCGTCGCGGGCCACACCTTGACCTTTGCGCCGCCGGGGATCCTCGGGAGTTCTCCCGACAAGGTGACATCCCACAACCGTTCAGCGTCCACATGCTGCACCTTCGCCTTGAAAGGTACGGTCGCCAGGAGCCGCACGATCTGGTCGGCCTGCCTTTCCAACTCCCTACATGGCTCCGGTTCGGGACACTCAGGCGGCGGTTCGGGGTGGTACTCGTGCAGGAGAGATCGGAGGGTCTCAAGCTTCGGATCTTCCTTGAGTCCGAGGAGGGCGTCGATGCCACAGTCCTTCGTTTTTCCGACCAGTTCGACAAGAACCTCGACGTTGGCGTGGAAGGCAGCTCCGGTCGCGTTGGCCGAGCCCGTGAACAGCCGCGTCTCAGGGCCGTTCTCGAACAGGAACAGCTTGGCGTGGAGGCCCGAGAGTTCGATCGCGTCTTCAGAGAGCGGCGGGCCGTCCGGCTGCTCCTCCCCCTCCTCCTCTGCGTGACGGGCGTCGAGGCCGGCTCCTGGCGAGAGCACGTAACACGTTCGAGGCAGGGCCTCGCGCCCTACCCGGCGGACGACATCCGCCAACGCCTCCGGTCGGGAGATGAGGACTTCGAGCCCGTGCTCACGCAAGAGGCTCTGGACAGTTAGACCGGCGAGGAATGGCGAGATCACCAAGCTCCGTCCTCCCTTACGGAAGGGCCACCGATTGCTTCCGTCTAGGCCGAGATTGTGGATCTTGAATCTGGCGAAGGGGTGAGGCGGTTTGAAGTTCACCCTCCTCACATCTCGCGCCATTCGCTCGATGTCCTCGCGAAGCTCATCCCTGATCGGTTGACGGATAGCGAGCCTCGGGAGCGCCAAGAGTAAATCCGCGAGGGGATCGTTCCTCGGGTAATCGCCTTCCTCCATGAGAACTCCCTCAAGACGGAGGCAGGTGTCCCAGGCCCGAGCGAACGTGAGGTTGCGGGATAGACACAGCACCCGGTAGATATCCGGCCGCGCCTCGGATTCGAAGTTGAGCACCCAGACCTTCGGGTGGAAGATCCCTCCATCCTCCTCGGGCTTCACCTCGATCACTGAGCCTTCGAGGTAGGCCAGGAGGGTCTGGTCGGGGTTCGGCACATCAATCGCACCGGCCTGGCAGAAGAGCGTCACATTCTCGGCATGCCGCCGGAGCGCCTCGAGCAGCGCCACCGGGTCGGCCAGGGGTGCCCCATCCTCGTCGTGGGCGTCGAAGAAAGTGAAGGCGAGTGGTGCCGTCAGCAGCGCCATTAGGTCGAGCGTGAAGCTGGTCCCTACGGCGCGCCGCAACCGGTAGCCGGGGGGCGGGCGGAGGTTATCCAGTAAGAGCGTTCGCTCACGCGTTCCCAGCATCGCCCTCGCCCTGTGCCAGCCCGTCGAAGATGTCCGTGAGGATCCGCTTGGCTGCTCCCCACCGGTAGGCCATCCGGCCCGTCCCTGAGTCCCCGCCCCACAGTTCAAGCCGTCGGGCACTTGTCAACCGGGCACGGGCACGCTTGAGCTGAACCTCGCGGTCCCGCACAAGGGTTCGCGCTTTGGAGGCATCGGCTACGACGGCCCTGGGTCCAACCCGCTTCAGCTCTTCGATCCAACTTTCGGCGAAGGCTTGGGTCGGGAAGCCGAGGGACCGGCCCGAGGACCTCACGACCCGCCACACCCCGTCCGGTTTCCAATCCCATCCAGCCGGCTTGAGTGCGTCAACGTCGTCGGCCCAGCCCTCGAGCCTGCTCCTGTATTCCTCCGTCCACTCGGCATGCTCCCGAAGTTCGGAGAGCATGAGGTTGTAGAGAAGGGCCGCCCCTTGCATGCAGACGGCGAACAACTCCGCGTCGTATAGCTGCTCCCGGAGTACGGGCGTCACCTCGCTGAGTTGTGAGAGCTGCCACGGTCGATCGGCCTGGAGGTCCGCTGGATCGGCCCGGCCTGCGAGCGCGGCGAAGAGGCTCTCGGGATGCCTGGCCTGGATTCGGTCCCGTAGGTAGTCGGCGTCTTTGTGGCGGAGAGCAACCGAGACGTTCTCGTATGGGAACCCGGACGGAGGGTCCGGAACGTGAGGGTGCCAGTTCGCGGGAGGCGCGCTCCTGCCCTCCGTATCATGTGGCACGCTCCGGAACCGGTGGCCGCGTCGGTAGAAGCCGTCGAGCGATCGGAAATACGCCCACTTATGACCCGAGAAGGTGCAGATTCCCCAACTTCCGAGCCCACCCCAGTAGACCTCGCTTGGAAGCCGCTTCAGCGCATCGCCTGCTTGGGAACCGAACACACCCAGTGTGTCGTCCCCGCCCAGCATTCGTCTGGACAGGTTGAGTTCCGCCCGCCGAGCCCTCGCTGCGACTTTGCTTGATGAGGTCCGCAGGCGTTCGAGCCGAAGGAACGTCCACGGTACGAGGAGGAAGTAGCACGCCCGGGTCTGGACCGTGCTGGTCCCGGGGAAAAAGAGATCCGAAAAGCTGTTGCGGACGGTTGCCATCCCGAGTTCGTCGACCGTGCTGGTCTCCCGAAACAGGTCGATGACGTCAAGAGCACGACGCCGGTCCCTCTCCGAGTAGTCGAGCCAGGTGAGGGAGGACGTCATCTCGCCACGCTATTCGTGTGCTTTCCTTCACCCAAACTCAACTGTCCGTGTCGATGCAGGGTGAGTGCGGAGCACCCCTAGCGGGCCGAACCGTGCGTCCGTAGTCGAGAAGCTAACCCGGTGCCCGGGGTGGGATTCGAACCCACACGCCCCTGAGGGGCAGCGGAGTTTAAGTCCGCCACGTCTACCGATTCCGTCACCCGGGCCAAAAGGGAGTGCGCTCTAGCCTGTCCGTCCGCCTTCCCGGTCCCCATTCTCGCACCGATCCGTCGGCTCGGGTGGGTTGTTGTCCGGTTGGTCGCTCAGCGGGGCTCCACCCAGTTGGGGTTCTTGGCGGCTTGGCCCTCGGCTTCGATCACGCAGGGGACCGGACAGTCGAGCGGTTCCACCCAGGGAGCTACCAGTTCACCGACCGGATTGGCGTTGCTGGCCCGGGTGTCCGCGTAGTGGGCATGCAGGCACTTGACCCCGCTGGTGGCGCCCGCTACTCCTCCCCGGGGCTGCGGGTCCGCACCCTCCGGCAGCAGGGCGTCCCGCTGGGCGGCGTACCGGGCGTGGGCCGCTTCCAGGGCGGCGCCGAAGGCAGGCACCCGGTCCGCCCGCCGGTCCAGCGCCTTGACCCCGCCGCCGCTCTCGAGGCGGCTGATCCGCTTCACGGCCAGAGGGCACGTCAACCAGTACAGGGTCGGGAAGGGTGTGCCGTCCTCCAGTACCGGGGGCACCCGGACGACAACCGGGAGGTCGAGGTGGCAACGGGAGAGGGTGGTGATCTCGGCTCTCGATGGCCGGCCGATCTGTGCCGCTACGACCTGACGCTCATCCATTGCTCATGTCGCGGCCGGTGAGGAAGTCCCAGAGCGCTTCCCAGAAGCCGCCGGACTCGGGCACCACCTCGCCCGACCCGCCCTGCAAAGGCTCGTGGTTGAGTGGCTCGTCGCTCATGATGACCACGTAGCTGGTCTCTCCGGGATTCACGTAACCGAAGTCGGCGCGGGCGATGCGCTCGATCTCGGTGGGGGAGTGCAGCAGCTCGACCTCCCGCTCCAGCTGAGCGTTTTGATCCTGGATCTCGGCCAGTTGCACGCGGAGATCCGCGGCCTCACCGTTCAGCGCCACCAACTGGCGTATCGGGAACACGTCCACGGCCGCAACCAGCACTATCCCCAGCATTATCAGGGGAAGGAGGACGCCGCGGCGCTGGCGGGCCTCCACCTCAGCCGCCTCCGTAGAGCGACAGGCCCGGGTAGCGGGCCTGGCTTCCCAGCCGCTCCTCGATACGGAGCAGCTCGTTGTACTTGGCGGTTCGTTCCGAGCGGGCCGGGGCTCCGGTCTTGATCTGTCCGGCATTGGTGGCCACGGCCAGGTGGGCGATGAAGGTGTCCTCGGTCTCTCCGGAGCGGTGCGAGACCACCCTGCCGTATCCGGCGCCCCGGGCTATCTCCATGGTGTGGAGGGTCTCGGAGAGCGACCCGATCTGGTTGACCTTGACGAGAACCGCGTTCGCCACGCCCCGGTCGATGCCCTGGCGCAGGATCAGGCGGTTGGTGACGAAGATGTCGTCCCCGACCAGTTGGCAACGGCTCCCCAGCCGCTCGGTCAGCAGGCTCCAGCCTTCCCAGTCGTCCTCGGACAGTCCATCCTCGATGGACACGATCGGGTAGGTATCCACCAGTTCCTCGTAGAAGTCGACCATACCGGTCGCGTCCAGGGAACGTCCCTCCAACTGGTAGGCGCCATCGCGGTGGAACTCGGTGGCGGCCACGTCCAGAGCCAGTGCGATCTCCTCACCCGGCCGGTACCCGGCCCGTTCGATGGAGGTCATCAGCAGGTCCAGAGCCTCCCGGCTGTCGGACAGGTTGGGCGCGAACCCTCCCTCGTCGCCCACGTTGGTGCTCAAGCCCCGGGTGGAAAGGACCTTCTTGAGCGTCTGGTAGACCTCGACGCCGGCTCGGAGAGCGGCGGAGAACGAGGGCAGGCCGGCCGGGACCACCATGAACTCCTGGACGTCCAGCGGGTTGGCGGCGTGGGCGCCTCCGTTGAGCACGTTGAGCAGGGGAACCGGTAGATCCTGGGCGGAGGGGCCGCCCAGATAACGGAACAGCGGTATCTCCAACTGGATGGCGGCGGCGCGGGCGCAGGCGAGTGACACCGCCAGGATGGCGTTGGCGCCCATCCGACCCTTGTTGGTGGTGGCGTCGAGATCGATCATGACCTGGTCGATGAGCGGCTGTTCGGTGGCGTCGTGTCCGATGACGGCAGGCCCGAGGATGTCGTTGACGTGCGATACGGCCCGGGCCACACCCTTCCCGGCGTAGGGAGCGTCCCCGTCCCGCAACTCGACCGCCTCGAGGGTCCCGGTGGAGGCGCCGGAGGGTACGGCGGCCCGCCCCACTGCGCTACCGGTGAGGCCTACCTCGGCCTCTACGGTCGGATTGCCGCGTGAATCAAGAATCTGCCTAGCACGGACCGTAGTGATGGTCGTGGCCAACGATGCTCCCTCGGAACTGGCTCGTTAACTTATCACGATAAGCCGCCAACTCCGTGCATCTATGGCTGGCGCCGCCTCTATATCAGAATCGCGGCAAGAAGCCACAGCTACATACTTCTTAGCATGGTTCCAGCTGGTTTATGTCACACCCATGGTGTATGATACGAACATATGTTCGATTACTTGCTCGACTACCCCGAGGCCGACCCGGCCCAAGCAAACCCCGCGGTCACCGCCGACGTCCGAGGATCGCATGCCGGCATGTTCATGACCCGCTACCAGAAGGAGCGGCAGGACGCCTATGACCGCGCTCGCCACATGGTCGAGGGCCGTGGCCATCTAACTCCCGATGTCGAGGACGCCAAGGCCGAAGCTGCGTTGGTTCGGGAGCAGGCCGCAGTCAGCCGGGCCAGAGGTGGTCAGCTGGGCTGGGTCAAGAGCATGCTGCGGCGCTACAGCGCGGCCCGACTCGGGTACGGCAACCCGGTCGATCTGGTGGCTTCACGCATGGATGTCCATCGCTCCACCGCCCGTGACCTGGTCTACCTGGCCCAGCGGCTGGACACCAGCGACATCGATCGGATACGCCGGGGCGAGGTCTCCTACGTCCGTGTCCTGGAGGAGACCCGCCTGCGGGAGGCCGGAGCATCGGCTGAGGAGATAGCCCGGACCCGGGACCTGGACCTCAACTCGGTCGGACGGATCGTCCAGCAGATGCGAAAGATCACCCGCGATGACGAGCGGCGGATCTTCGAGGGCCAGTACGTAGCGTTCCAGCCCTCCCTGGATGGCTCCCACGTACGCATGAACGGCCGCCTCGGATCCTTCGAGGCGGAGATATGCCGAGAGGCCCTCAACCGCAGGGGCGAGGCGCTCGTCCCGGCCGGTGAGGAACGGCCTGACCCAGGGCAACGCAGGGCGTTGGCCCTCACCACCCTATGCCAGGACGAACTGGACAAGCACCCCCAGGTCGCTCCGGCGGCCGTGCCCGGCACCCCATCGCCGCGCAGCCGGCGCGAACCCCTGCTCATGGTCGTGGCCAACAATCCCATCGCCGAGGCGTCGGGCTTCGAGCAAGGCGTCTCCGTCCTGGCAGGAGGCCGGGTCGGTCCCGGCACCGTGGACCTGATCCAGTGTTCCGGCCGCATCGAGAACATCACGGTGACCGGACAGGACATCAACCGTCACGGATCCACCTCGACCATCCGGCCCGGTCTGCGGCGGGCTGTCCTCGCCCGCGACGATGGATGCACCATCGACGGGTGCAGCTCCACCTACCGGCTGGATGTTCACCACATCCTCGAGCGATCCAGAGGCGGTGATAACTCTCCCGAGAACCTCACCACCCTGTGCTGGTGGCACCACCACGTGGCTGTCCATCGCCGAGGCATGCGGATCGATCCCCAATCCCCACCGCGCCGCAGGCGCCTGCTACCCGAGCGCAGGATCTGCGGCTACCGGCCACCCCCACCGGACCCCTACACCCTCGCCGCACTCCGGGCCCTCGCCAAGATCAACCGAGCCCCACCCTGACCCCCGTCTTTCCCCCCGAAGCCGAAGTCCCAAAGCCGCCCCAGCCCGATCGCCGCGCTGTCTTACTCCGCTAGTTACTACTAGCAACTAGCAACTAGCGATGTTCCTCTCGTTTGGCTTGTTCCCACAGGGCGTCGAGACGGGTCAGGTCGGCGGCGGCGAGGTCGTCGAGTTCCTCCATGCGGCGGAAACGGCTCTCGAAGCGGTTGACGGCCTTGCGGAGCGCCAGTTCCGGTTGCACGCCTAGGTGCCGGGCCAGGTTGGCTACCGCGAACAGCACGTCGCCCAGTTCGTGGTCGGCGTCCTCCGGGCGGGCTTCCTCGGCCTGGTCTATCACCTCGACCAGCTCGGCGATCTCCTCCTCCACGTCGCCTACCACCGAACGGGCGTCTGGCCAGTCGAACCCCACCCGGGCGGCTCGCTTCTGGAGCTTGACCGCCCGGTCCAATCCGGGAAGAGCGCTCGGCACGCCGTCCATCAGCGATTCACGATGCTTCTCGCCCGCCTTGATCTCCACCCAGTTGGCGATCACCTCCTCGGCGTCCTGGACCCCGAGGGTGCCGAACACGTGAGGATGGCGGCGCACCAGCTTGCGCCGGAGGGTCTCGGCCACGTCCTCGACGTCGAACGCCCCCGTCTCCGAGGCGAGGTTGGAATGGAAGATCACCTGCAGGAGGACGTCGCCTAGTTCCTCCTCCACGTCGTGGTAGGCCACGTAGTCGATCTCATCCCCGCCGGGGGCGCCGTGAGGGAGCCGGCCGATGGCCTCCAGTAGCTCGAAGGTCTCCTCCAGGGCGTATGGAGTGAGCGAGTAGTGGGTCTGCCGCCGGTCCCATGGACACTCCGTCCTCAGCCGGCGCATCGCCCGGATGGCCCCGACGAGGCCGGTCTCGGGAGGGTCGAGGAACAGGCTGGTGCGCGCACCAGCCGCATCGGCGGGGACGTCGCCGATCGGGTAGGTACGGACCAGGGCTTTCTCGGTGCCGAGGTCCGACAGCACGGTTACCGGGGTGCCTTCGGGGAGGGTGCGTCCGAGCCGGCGCAGCGCCTCGTCGAGAACCGGTCCGGTGTCCACCTGGAACACCACCGTCGGCAGGTGCAACATCAGGGGATCCGGCAGGTCCCGGCCGTCCAGTACCGTGAAGCCGCGCTCGGTTGGGTCCAGCTGAAGGGCGGAGAACACCTCGTCGAGGAACGAGGGGGCATGTAGCAATTCGACCGGCCGGCCCGCGGCCCGGCAGCGCGCTCTCAGTTCGGCGACGGTGCGTTCCCCGTAGAGCGGGCTACCCGGCGTCGCGTAGATCACGGGGCCCGTCTCCGCCGCCGCCAGCACCCTCGACACGATGGCCTCGTACACCTCGTCGAACGTCTCGCCGGCGTCATAGAGGTCGTCACAGGTGGTCACCCGGCGCCTCTGCGCCAACTGGGCGGCGGCGGGGTGCTGCCCGGTGCGGAGGATCACCCGGCGATCGGGATCCAGTAATGCCGCCCGGACCCCGGCGGGAGTCCGGGAGAGATCTCCGGCCCCGAGGCCGGCGACGAACAGGGCTTCGTTCAGGATTCCGGCGGGATGATGTTGGGGCTCGGGTCGGTCGTCCACGTTCCGTACTCGGGTTCTACGGTGACTTCTGCTTCCGTGAGGACATTGGTCAGCCACTCCACCCATCGCCGGTTACCGTCCGACAGCCGCAGGTCCTCGGCCAGCCCTTCCCGGACATCCTCGAATGCGGGAACAGTCCGCGCGTTCACCAGGATCACGTGCCAACCGAAGTTGGATTGGACCGGTCCGAACGGGATGCCCACCTCGGCCTCGAGGGTGGCGGCGGCGAACTCGGCAACGTACGTAGCAGGGGAGGAGCACCCCAGGTCGCCCCCGTTGGGGCCGCTCGGCCCGGTTGACAACTCCATCGCCAAGGCGCCGAAGTCCTCTCCTGCCACGGCGCGGTCGTAGGCGGCGTTGCCTTCCTCCTCGGTCTCGAGGAGGATATGGGCGGCGCAGACCTGGCTGAGCTCACCGAGCGACGCCTCGTAGATCGCCATCAGCTCCTCTTCGGCGGGGGGACCGGCGCCGGCCACGAGTTCCTGCGCCACCTGCTCGGCGGTGACTTCCTGTGCCGCGATGAGACGGAGCGAGGCCTCGGTCAGGCCGTAGGTCTCGTAGATCTGCTCGGCGGTGAGGCCGGTTTGCAGGAGCAGTTCTCCAAGCTTGGCGTCGATCTGCTGCTCGGTCCGGACCACGCCGAACTGTTGCTCGGCCTGCGAGGACATCACCCGGTCGGCCACCACCAGCATCAGCGAGTTGGCGAAGCGGTTGACGTCAACCGTGTCGCCCTCATCGGGGATCAGGACAGCCACCTCGTCGAAGGTGATCGATTCGCCTTCAACCGTGGCCACTTCGCCGGTGCTCCCGCACGCTACGAGGAGAACCGCCGTCAACGACGCGAGCGCGACGAGGGCCGGACGGGACCGGCTTCCCCGGCGTACGGTGATGAGGCTACGCAACCTTGTCTCCTTCCTACGGACGCAATCCGGTTCCGGCGCCCATGGAGTCCGGGTAGCGATGGTAGCCCTGATTCTCGGCACGATTACCGGCCGACCGCTGCACCCCGGCCGGACCCGCGCCTCTCGAGGACCTGGGGACCGGGGCATCCCGGCCGGGTCAATCTTCGGTATCGGCGGGCGGGGGCCACATTCTCGTCAGGAAGGCCAGCAGGAAGGGCAGGGCATCCACATACCCGGGTAGGGGTAGGAACAGCTTCTCCCCGGTGGCGTTCAGGATGGCCTCCGGCGCCAGGCGGTCGAGGCGGATCTCCTGTGATTGGCTGAGGCGAACGGGCCCGAGGCGGATCTCCCTGCGGAGTTGGACGATCTCGTCGATCCCCACCCTGATGGCCTCGACCCGCAGGCGGGCCATGTCGAGCAGCCGCTCCGCCTCATCGGGGAGCGGGCCGTAGCGGTCGCGCCATTCCAGCGCCACGTCGGCCACGTCCTCCTGGGACACGGCCACCGCCAGGGTGCGGTACGCCTCGAGCCTCGCATGCTGGTCGGATACGTAGTCCTCGGGTAGATGCGCGTCGACCGGCAGATCGATCCGGACTTCCTTGATGGCCTCGGTGGCGGGCTCGGTGCCCATCCTCTCGGCGACCGCCTCCGAGACCAGCTCCACGTACATGTCGAAGCCCACCGCCGCGATATGGCCCGACTGCACCTCGCCCAGGATCGAGCCCGCTCCCCGGATCTCCAGGTCGCGCAGCGCGAGTTGGAGCCCTGATCCGAGATCGCTGGATTCACCCACGGCTTCCAGGCGGCGGTAGGCGGTCTCCGAAAGCGTGGTCTCGGGATGGAACAGGTAGGCGTAGGCCCGCCTTCCCGATCGTCCCACCCGGCCTCGGAGCTGGTGGAGCTGGGCTAGGCCCAGCTGGTCGGCCCGCTCCACGATCAGGGTGTTGACCTGGGGCAGGTCGAGTCCCGACTCGATGATGGTGGTGGCGACCAGCACGTCGTAGCGGTGGTCCCAGAAGTCGAGCATCATCTGCTCGAGGGTGCCTTCGTTCATCTGGCCGTGGGCCACTCCGTAACGGGCATTGGGTACCAACTCCCGGAGCCGGGCCACGGCGTGGTCGATCGAGCGCACCCGGTTGTGGACGTAGAAGACCTGGCCGTCGCGGAGCATTTCCCGGCGGATCGCCGCCGACACCACCCGCGGGTCATAGGGGCCCACGAAGGTGAGGATCGGGTGCCGATCCTCGGGTGGGGTGCGGATGTGGCTCACGTCCCGGATCCCGGTGAGGGCCATCTCCAAGGTACGGGGAATGGGGGTGGCGGTCAGCGTGATCACGTCCACGTCCGTCCTCATGGCCTTGATGCGGTCCTTGGCCTTGACGCCGAAGCGATGCTCCTCGTCCACGACCAGGAGGCCCAGCCTGCGGAACCTCACCCGGTCGGACAGCAGCCCGTGCGTCCCGATCACGATGTCCACCTGCCCGCTCTCGAGGCCGTTCACCACCCGGCGTGCCTGGGCGGGGGTGAGGAAACGGCTCAGCATCTCGACCCGGAGGGGGTAGGCGGCGAAGCGCTCCGAGAAGGTCTGGAAATGCTGCTGGACGAGGAGCGTGGTGGGACACAGCATGGCAACCTGGTACCCGTCCGCCACCGCCTTGAAGGCGGCCCGCAGGGCGACCTCGGTCTTTCCGAAGCCTACGTCGCCGAAGATGAGGCGGTCCATGGGGAGCGGGGACTCCATGTCCCTCTTGACGTCCTCGATAGCGGTCAACTGGTCGGCCGTCTCCTCGAAGGGGAAAGCGGCCTCGATCTCGCGCTGCCAGGGAGTGTCGGCGGCGAAGGCATGGCCCTTGGCCGCGGCCCGGGCCCGGTGGACCGCCACCACGTGGTCGGCCAGGACCGAGGCTTCACGCCGCACCTTGTTCCGGGTGGCCGCCCAGTCGCGCCCTCCCATCCGGCTGAGACGGGGGGACTCCCCGCCGGTGTACTTGCGAACCGCCGTCAACTGGTCGGTGGGCACGTACAGACGGTCATCCCTGGCGTAGACGATCAGGAGGTAGTCCCGCTCCACCCCGGCGATGGTCCGGCTGATCAGCCCGTCGAAGCGCCCGATCCCGTGGTGGCGGTGGACCACGTAGTCGCCGGGCTCGAGGTCTTCATATCCGGAGGCGGTCCGGCGGCGGGCGACGGGGCGGCGATGGGCTCGGCGGCGACCCAGTATCTCCCGCTCGCCCAGCACGGCCAGCTTCAGGGATGGAAGCACGACTCCGGTGTGGATGCCCTCGGCGAGGATTCCCGAGCGGACCGGCCCGGTCACCCGCTCGATGACCGGCAGGTCCAGGCCGTTCTCCCTCAGGACGTCCGCCACCCGGTTGGCGGCCGGGGCGCCGTCCATGGCCAGTACCACGTCCGTACCGGCGAGCCGTAGGCGTAACAGCCCGGCGGTGACCGATTCCCGATCACCGGGTTGAGCCTCCCAGTGGCCCACCGTGATGCCTCGGTCAGCCGGGGAGGCGGCCAGGGGAGGGCACTCCAGCACCTTGCCGGGGAGGGAGCGGTCGAGGTCTAGGAACAGGGCCGGCCGGTCCTGGTCGACCGGGAAGCCCTCTCCCCAGGTTCCGGCAAGGGCCTCGGCCAGGTCCTGCTCCTCCTCGGCGAGGTCCGTGGCCCGGGCTCTCATCCGGACCGGGTCGAGGAGGACGGTGGTGGCCGCAGGTGGGATCTCGTCCAGGAAGCAGCGGGCTGGGGCCAGCCACGGGAGCCAGGACTCCATCCCGGCGAACCGGAGCCCCTGCGCGAACCGATCCCATATCGAGGCCGCCCACGGGAGGCGGTGGTAGAGGTCCCGGGCTGCCTCCCGAACCTCGGGGTCGGGGCGGAGCTCGCGGGCCGGATAGGCCCGTAACTCGTCGACCGAATCGGTGGAGCGCTGGGACCCGATCGAGAACACCCGGATCTCGTCGACCTGATCACCCCAGAAGTCGAGCCGGACGGGTAGTTCGGCCTGCGCCGGGAAGACGTCGAGGATGCCGCCCCGCACGGCGAACTCTCCTCGCGCCTCGACCCGGTCGGTGCGGGTGTAGCCGTTGGCGTCGAGGCGGCTGACCAGGGGCTCGAACGCCACCTCGGTCCCCGATCTCACCACGACCGGGCCGGTGGAGCACCCGCTGACCCGCTGGATGACGGATCGCACCGAGGCGACCACCACCAGGCCGCGAGGACCACCCGACAGCCGGTCCCGGACCTCCGACCGCGAGGCCATGGTGGACAGGTTGGGGGAGACGTGCTCGAAGGGCAGGGTCTCCCAGGACGGGAACAGGAGTACGTCGTCGGTAAACAGCCGGAGGTCGGACGCGAGGTTCTCGGCTTCCGGATCGGATGGAACGACCACCACGACCGGCCCCCGGGCCGATCCGGCCAGCCCGGCGACGGTGATGGCCCGGGCTGCCACCGGCACCACCAACCGGTCGGGAGGCCGGGGTAGGTGGGCGTGGCGCCAGCGATCCAGGAGCGTGGAAAGGGGTGCGCGCACGACCGACCATCGTACCCGGCCCGTGTTCCGGAGGGGAGGCCGGCTCGTTACCGGGCCGGGTCAGGCGTCGGTGAGACCGGCCTCCCGGTACGAGTCGAGCGCACCCGCGAAGGTCTGGCGGGCGGATCGATACTCCAATCCCAGCTCCCGGGCGGCGAGGGAACCGTCGTAGCTGGCGCCGTAGCGCATCAGATGCACGGTCTCCCGGCAGATGGGAACCGAACGGACCCGCCGCCCGATGAGGTCGGCCATAGGGCCCAGCGGAACCAGCAAGGGCCTGGGCAGGAACGTGACCGGGTGACGACGCCCGGTCAGCTCGCTGAGCAGATCCCAGGCCTGGCGGAGGGTGATGGTGAAACCGCTCAGCACGTAGCGCCGGCCGGCGACTCCTCGCTGCTCGGCGGCGATGTGGCCCCGGGCGCAATCCTCGGTGTCGACGATCGAGATGGGGGTGTCCACCAGGAACCTGAGGCGCCCGTTCACCGCCTGGAGCAGCAGGTTGCCGGTACCGGTCGTCCGACCCCCGCCCTGGACGGAGGATGGGTTGACCACCACCACCTCCATGTCCCCCGCCTCGGCGCGCGCCACCAACTCTCCCTGGTGCTTGGACCGGGCATAGTGGCTGGCGTAGCGACCGGTGTGCTGCGTGGACTCGTCCCCGACCGTTCCCGGTCTCTCTCCCAGGGCCGCCACCGAAGAAGTGTGGATCAGACGCCTGACTCCGGCCCGGCGGGCAGCCCTCACCACGTTCCGGGTGCCCTCGACGTTGATCCGGTAGAGGGCGGCCGGATCAGCCGGGCAGAAGGACACCAGCCCGGCGATGTCGTACACCACCTCGCAACCCGACATGGCCCGGACCAGGGAATCAGGGTCCTCGATGTCGCCCGCCGACGGTTCGGCGCCCAGTCCTTCCACAACCGACGCCGCCTTCTCCGAGCGGGCCAGACCCCTCACCTCCCGGCCGGATTCCACCAGCCGGCGGATCACCGGCTGCCCGACCACGCCGGTGCCGCCGGTGACCAGGACGGTCACGAATCCGCGGTTCGTCCGGCGTGGCGGATCGCCTGCCGGAACTTGACGGCATAGTCCCAGCCCGAAGCGAACGTCACCGTGCCGGCGAACCACATCCAGTACTCGTCGAAGTAGAGCGGTCCCCACGGGTCGGGGAATCGCATCATCGCGAACCCGAGCGCGAAGAACTGGACGGCGGCCTTGGTCTTGCCGGCCACCGACGCCGGAACCAGCGTTCCGTCGATGGCGACCACGCTCCGGATGGCCATCACCACGAACTCGCGGGTCATGATGATGACCGTCACCCACACCGATGCCCGGTCCACGGAGACCAGGGCGATCAGCACGCCGCTTACCAGGATCTTGTCGGCGGTGGTGTCCAGGAAGGCGCCGATTGTGGAGGAGATGCCCTGGCGCCGGGCGATGTAGCCGTCGAGGGCGTCACTGAGACCGGCGAGGATGACCAGCACGGTGGCGATGCCGAAGAGGTACCGACCGGTGGTGTGCTCGGTGGCCAGCACCAGGCCGATGATGGCGGGTACGCACAGCACGCGGAAGAGGGCGAGCAGATCAGGGATCGAAATAGCACTACCTCCCCGCGGGAACACTACACCGCGCGCCAGACCACTAGCCCACCCAATCCAGCGAACGCTCCAGCGCCTGGCGCCATCTGGCGTACAGCATCTCCCGGTCCGCGGTGACCATGCCGGGTGACCACCGGTCGGCTTCCCGCCACCGGGAGCGCAGATCGTCGAGATCACGCCAGAACCCCTCGGCCAGTCCGGCCCCGTAGGCGGCGCCGAGAACGGTGGTCTCGTCCATCCCGGGCCGCACCACCGGAACGTCGAGGATGTCGGCCTGGAACTGCATCAGCAGGTTGTTGACCACCATGCCCCCGTCGACCCGGAGTTCCCTCAGCGTCACGCCCGAGTCGGTCTGCATCGCCTCCAGCACCTCCCGGGTCTGGTAGGCCACCGCCTCGAGGGCGGCGCGGGCTATGTGCGACCGGGTCGAGAAGCGGGTCAGGCCGGTGATCACCCCTCGGGCGTCCGAGCGCCAGTGGGGCGCGAACAGGCCCGAGAAGGCGGGCACGAAGTACACGTCGCCGTTGTCCTCCACCGAGGCGGCCAGGGTCTCCACCTCGCCCGCGGTCGAGATCATGCCGAGGTTGTCGCGTAGCCATTGCACCACCGCGCCGGCGATCGCGACGGAGCCCTCCAGCGCGTACACAGGTGCTTCCCCGGCGATCTGGTACCCGATCGTGGTGAGCAGTCCGTGGGTCGAGGGGACCATCGTCTCGCCGGTGTTCATCAGCAGGAAGCAGCCGGTCCCGTAGGTGTTCTTGGCCTCGCCCGGGAGGAAGCATGTCTGCCCGAACAGGGCGGCGTGCTGGTCGCCCAGGATGGCCGAGATGGGAACGCCCTCGAGGACCCCGGTTCCCAGCCCCACCCGGCCGATGGAGGGAACGATCTCGGCCATCATGGAGCGAGGGATCCTCATCGCGGCGAGCAGCTCATCGCTCCAGGTCAGGCTGTCGAGGTCCATCAGCATGGTCCGGGATGCGTTGGAGACGTCGGTGACGTGCCGCCCGCCCGCGGTACCGCCGGTGAGGTTCCACAGCAGCCACGAGTCGATGGTTCCCATAGCCGCCCGCCCCGAGGCCGCCTGCTCCGCCAGCCCGTCCATGTGATCGAGCAGCCACGTGGCCTTGGGGCCGCTGAAGTAGGTGGCGAGCGGGAGTCCTGTCACGGGCCGGAAGCGGTCCATGCCGTGGCCACCCTCCAGTTCCCGGCAGAGCCGGGATGTCCTCGTGTCCTGCCAGACGATGGCATTGGCCAGGGGAGCGCCCGTAGAGCGGTCCCAGACCACCGTGGTCTCCCTCTGGTTGGTGATCCCGACCGCCACCAGATCCCGGGCCGCCACGCCTGACCGGGAGAGGGCCCGAGTGACCACGCTCTCGACGGTGGCGAGGATCACCGCCGGGTCGTGCTCCACCCAGCCGGGCCGGGGATAGATCTGCTCGAACTCCTCCTGCGCGGACGCCACTACGGCACCATCGTGGTCGAAGACCATGAAGCGGGTGCTCGTGGTCCCCTGGTCGATGGCCCCGACCAATCGTCGCATGTGACTACCTCCTTGCGCCGGTCAGGGTGGCTGGAACCGCCGATGCCGACATCCGCGTCACGGCCGCCTGCCGCCGGCGAGTTCCATGGCTCTTTCGGGATCGGTCATGAACCTCTCCACCACATCCGCGGCATCGGCCACCAGATGGTCGGCATCCTCTCGTTGCGCGGCCGAGAACCGGCTCAGAACGTAGTCGGCCGGATCCATCCGTCCGGGTGGACGCCCGAGGCCGAGCTTGAGACGCCAGAAATCGGTGGTTCCGAGCGATCTCACTATCGACCGTACACCGTTGTGCCCGCCGTGGCCATGGCCCGATCGGAGCCGGAGCCGGCCGAACGGCAGATCGATGTCGTCATGGATGACCAGCAGATCCTGCGGCGCCACCTTGTAGTAGTCGAGTAGACCCCGGACTGGCGGCCCGGACACGTTCATCGAGGCGTTGGGGAGGGCCAGCAGAGCGGGCTCGGTTCCGATGCGCGCCCGGGCCACCCGGCACCGGACGCGCCGGGGTCCCCGTCGCAGCCGGCTGTCCGAGCGCCGCGCCAGGGCCGCGATCACCTCGGCCCCGATGTTGTGGCGCGTGCCGGAGTAGGCAGGCTCGGGGTTGTGCAGCCCAACGATCACCTGCATGCTGGCCCTCACGGTCGGGACGAGCCTCCGAGGTCAGGCGTCCTGTTCGGGAGCGGCCTCCGTGCCTTCGCCATCCTCGCCAACCAGCGCGAGATCCTCCTCTTCCTCCTCGGCCTCTTCTTCGGTGAGGGCGATGGCCGGGAGGCTTACCACCAGGATCGGTCGGTCCGGGTCGTCGAGGTACTCGACCTCGCTGAGGGCGGGAAGGTCCGATACGCGAAGCGTGTCGCCCACGCCAAGCTGAGTGATGTCGGCCTGTATGGACTCCGGGATAGCCGTTACCAGCGCCCGCACGTTGACCGTGTTGGCGATCGTCTCGAGGATGCCGCCCCCCTCCCGGATCGCGCCCGGATCCCCTACGAGTTCTATGGCCACCACGGCTTCGACCTCGTCGGTGAGGGAGATCTTGAGGAAGTCCAGGTGGATGATGTCCCCCTTGGTGGGGTGGCGCTGGAGTTGGCGGGCCAGCGATGTGTGGGTCTCCTCTCCGATCTGGAGGTTGATCACCGCGTTGAGTCCGGCGTCCGTGGTCAACGCCGAGCGGAGATCGCGGGCGCTCACCGCGATCGAGCGAGCCTCCGAACCCTGGCCGTACAGCGTGGCGGGCACCATGCCGCGGCGCCGCAACCTTCTGGACGTTCTCGTACCGATTTCACGGCCGGTTTCGGCGCGCAGGATGACCTTCGACATGGCAACTCCTCGGAGACACAGGTGGGGCGGGCGACCGCCGGACCGAGCCCGCCGCGGAACAAAGGTCCTAGACGGGCGTGGCAGGCCGGTTAAGGATAGCCACCCATCAAGGGCTGGTCGGATACGAGCCGACGTAGGCGCTGATCTCGTCCTGGAGGGCCTTCTTGCGGCCGTCCGGAAGGAAGGTTGCCTCGATCGAGTTCCTGGCCAGCCGGACCATGTCACCCCGGGTCAACCCGAGGGCATCGGCGATAGCGAGGTAGTTGTCGCCCACGTAGCCGCCGAAGTAGGCCGGATCGTCCGAGTTCACCGTCACCAGCACCCCTGCGTCCATGAAGCGTTTGAGGGGGTGCCTGCGGAGGTCGGGGAATACCTGGAGCCGTTGGTTCGACAGGGGGCAGATGGTCAGGGGTACCCGCTCCCGGACGAGGCGATCCACCAGTTCCGGGTCATCGCCGGCCCTCACGCCGTGGTCGATTCGCCGGGCGCCCAGGACGTCCAGGGCCGAGCGGATGTATCCGGCCGGACCTTCCTCACCGGCGTGGGCGACCGGGATGAGCCCGGCCGCGACCGCCATGCGGTAGGGCTCGGCGAACAGTTCCGGCGGGTTGCCCTTCTCGCCGGAGTCGAGGCCCACACCCTGGACGTGCTCGAGGTAGGGCCGGGCCGCCTCCAGGGCTTCGACCGCCGCCTCGGCGGGCAGGTGCCGGAGGAAGCACAGGATCAGCGTGGAGGTGATGTCCGGTGCGGCGTCCCGCTGGGCGCTCACGAATCCCCGGATCACCGTCCCCATGTCGATGCCCCGTTCGGTGTGGGTCTGGGGGTCGAAGAAGATCTCGGCGTGGCGTACCCCGTCGGCCACCGCCCGGGCCAGGTAGGCGGCCATCAGATCGGCGAAGTCGGCCTCGGTCCGGAGCACCGCGGCGGCCTCGTAGTAGATGTCGAGGAAGGACTGCAGGTCCGCGAACGCGTAGGCCGCCTCGACCTCCTCGATCGAGCCGTACGGCAAGGTCACCCCGTTGCGTCGGGCCAGGTCGAACATCATCCGCGCCTCGAGGGTGCCCTCGATGTGGATGTGCAGCTCCGACTTCGGTAGCCCCCGGACGAACCGCTCCATATCTGTCATGACCCGACCCCCGGGAACAGGGAGAGGGCGCCTGACGGCGCCCTCTCCGGAGTCAAAGGTGGGTGGATCAGAGGTAGGCGCCGAGCCAGTCCTGGAGGAAGTAGATCAGGCACGCAGCGGAGACGATCCACATCAGGACATGGACCTGGGCGGCCTTGCCCTTCACGACCTTGATCAGGGTGTGCGTCAAGAACCCTGCCGCGATTCCCACCGTGATGGAATACGTCAGCGGCATCAGGATGACGGCCAGCAACGCCGGTAGGCCTTCTTCCAGATCGGTGAAGTCGATCTTCTTCAACAGACCCACCATCAGGAACCCGATCAGGATCAGAACGGGAGCCGTGGCCTGGGCCGGTACCAGCAGTGCCAGTGGCGACAGGATGATGGCGATCAGGAACAGCACGCCGGTGACGACCGACGTAAGGCCCGTCCTTCCGCCCTCGGCCACGCCCGCCGAGCTCTCGATGTAACTGGTGTTGGAGCTCACCCCGCACAGTCCACCGAGCGCTGCGCCCAGCGAGTCCACCAGGAGCAGCTCGCGGAGCTTGGGAATCCGGCCGTCCTCATCGGTCAGCCCGGCTTGCTCCGAGACCGCGGTGGCCGTTCCCATCGTGTCGAAGAAGTCCGTCAGCATGAAGGTGAAGATGGTGAGAATGGCCGCCAGTGCGCCCATCTCAGTCCACACGTTCCCCAAGTCGACGGCGCCGATGGTCGAGAAGCTGACGCTGGCCGACAAGCTCTCGGGTAGGTCAATCACGTTCAGGATCAACGCCACGATGGTGGTGAGGATGATCGTGATGATCATCGCACCCTTCACCTTACGGGCCATCAACACCAAGGCGATCAGGACCCCGACCAGCGTGGTGCCGGCGGAGTACGAGTTCGGGAACACGAACTCCACGATGGCGCCGCCCTGGCGTACCAGGCCTCCGTTGACCAGGCCGATGAAGAGGATGAACAGGCCGATCCCCACCCCGATGGAGTACTTCAGGCTGTCGGGGATGGCGGCCATCACCGCCTCCCGCAGGCCGAGCACGACCAGGATGGTGACGAGGATGCCCTCCCACAGGATCACGCCCATGGCGCCTTCCGCGGTCAACCCGTCGGTCAGCACCAGGCCGAACGCCACTGCAGCGTTGATTCCCAGCCCTGCAGCCAGCGCAATCGGATGGTTGGCGATCACCCCCATTGCGATGGACAGGATTCCGGCCACCAGGGCCGTTCCGGCGGCTACCGCAACCGGATCGAGGCCGGTGGCGCCGAGAATGTCGGCGTTGACGAACAGGATGTAGGCCATTACCAGGAAAGTGGTGACTCCTGCCCGGACCTCCGTGCCTACTGAGGATCCGCGTTCGGAGACCTTGAAGTAACTGTCAAGTCCCGTTTGGGCCATTTCTCCTCCCTTCAGAGTCAGGTCGATGCTCGACCTGACCTCCTCTCCAGGTTAGTGCAAGCACTCGCAGCGCGCCGGGGAAAACGCTAATGATCCCGGCGAGGCGACACCTATCACCCGCGCGCGGGCACTGGATTATCCGGAGGAAGAAGGCCGCGAGGGAGGGCTCCGGCCAGCGGCCGGGAGTGTCCGTTCTCCCTACAGGGCGTCGCCCGTTTCCGGATCGAAGAAGTGCAGCTTGGTGGTGTCGACCACCAACTCGGCGGACTCTCCGACGCGGGGAGCGTGGTCGGGGTTGACCCGGGCGGTGAACTTGGTCTCGTCGCCCAACGCATCGGCATCCGTACCCTCTTCGGCCAGCAAGGCCTCGATGTCGGCGGTGACCACCGGCCGGACCGGCACCGCGAAGTGGACGTACGCCTCGGAGCCGAGTTGTTCCACGAGGGAAGCGGTGACGGTCATAGCGCTCCCGCCCGCCCCGGCCGCCGACCTGATCTCGAAGGCCTCGGGTCGCACCCCGACCACGATCTCGCGCCCGGACGACTGCGCCAGTCCGTCAGGAAGGTCGCCGGAGTCCACGGCCAGGCTGTGGCCGTCGAAGTCGAGCGTGGTGGCGGTCCCGTCGGAGCCCACCGTCGCGTAGACGAAGTTCATGGCGGGCGAGCCGATGAATCCGGCCACGAACAGGTTGCGGGGATGGTCGTAGAGCTCCCGCGGGGACGCTATCTGCTGGAGGTTGGTCTCGGTGCCCGTGATCGCCTTCAGCACCGCCACCCGGTCGCCCATGGTCATGGCCTCCACCTGGTCGTGGGTCACGTAGAGGGTGGTGGTGCCGAGGCGGGAGTGCAGGAGGCCGAGTTCCGAGCGCATCTGGACCCGCAGCTTGGCGTCCAGGTTGGAGAGGGGCTCGTCCATCAGGAAGGCGGCCGGCTCCCGCACGATGGCCCGGCCCATGGCCACCCGCTGCCGCTGGCCGCCGGACAGGGCCTTGGGCTTGCGGTCCAGGTAGTCGGTGATCTCCAGGATGCGGGCCGCCTCGCCGACCCTCTCCTCGATTTCCTTCTTGGGCGTCTTCCTCAGCTTCAGTCCGAAGGCCATGTTGTCCCGCACCGTCATGTGGGGGTAGAGGGCGTAGTTCTGGAAGACCATGGCGATGTCCCGGTCCTTGGGAGCCACATCGTTGACCACCCGGTCGCCGATCAGGATCGTGCCCTCGGTTATGTCCTCGAGACCGGCCACCATCCGCAAAAGGGTGGACTTGCCGCAACCGGACGGTCCCACCAGCACCACGAACTCGCCGTCGGCGATGTCGATGGACACGTCCGCAATGGCCCGGGTCTCGCCGCCATAGATCTTGCCCACCGCATCGAATGTGATTCCCGCCATCTTCCGACCTCCCTGAGCGCCTTCGACCATACCACCACCCGGTGAGCATGGTGCGGGAACAGGACCCGGAATCACCCCGTCAGTGGCCAGTGGTCAGTGGCCGGCCTGGAGCGGAACAAGCACGAGTCCAAGAAACTCCGGGCAGGTCGTGGGCCAGTCGGCAAAACGGCTGTTGTCGGCGCCAGGGATCGCGCCACCGGCCAAGTAGTCGCGAAGGTCATCCCTAACACGAGCGCGGACACGTTGCAGGGGTTTGTGGAGGAACGTAGGGTGCCGAACGCTCCGGTGTATACGGACGGAGCGACAGCGTATGACGGGTTGTCGAACCGTGAAGCCGTTGGCCATTCGGTCGGCGAGTACGTCCGCGGGCAAGCCCATACGAACGGGATGGAGAGCTTCTGGGCTACGTTGAAGCGGGCGCACAAGGGCGTGTTTCACCGCCTGTCGGCGAAGCATCTGCAGCGGTATGTGAACGAGTTCGCCGGTCGGCACAACATCCGGGATTTGGACACCGCGGAGCAGATGGCCCATGTAGCCGCGGCGATGGTCGGACGCCGCCTGCTCTATCGGGATCTCGTGGCCGGGGAACGCGGATACGCAACATGACCGGCCCGTTGGTGTTCGGCCAACCACCCGCCGACAACTCATTGTTCTATGGCGACTGCCTGGACTGGATGAGACGGTGGCCCGACAACTGCGTGAACCTCATCTACCTAGACCCCCCGTTCAACTCCAAACAGGACTACAACATGCTCTACTCGGCACAGGTTGCCGGGGATGCCCAATACCGCGCCTTTGCGGACACGTGGGTATGGGACGACGCTGCTGCGGATCGGCTCGATGGGTACATGGGTGCCATAGCCCGACCCGCACATAACGCCATCGCAGGGCTGAACCGTATGCTTGGTCAGTCAGGCATGTTGGCCTACCTCACCTATATGGCCGAACGGTTAGAGGAATGCTGGCGGCTACTAGCCCCCACCGGGGGCATCTATCTGCACTGCGACCCGACCGCCTCCCACTACCTCAAGGCGGTCATGGACGGCATATTCGGCGCTGGCAACTTTCGGTCAGAAATTATCTGGAAACGCACCTACGCTCATGGGCGGGCGCTCCGCTGGGGGCCGGTACATGATGTGCTTCTGTTCTACTCCAAAACGGACAAGTGGACCTGGAATCGGACCTATCAGGCATACGATCCCTTTTACGTAGAGAAGAATTATCGGCATAAGGACAAGCATGGCCGTTATCGCCACGTAACGCTCGATGGTCCAGGCACGCGGGGCGGTCCATCGGGACTGCCTTGGCGTGGTGTTGATCCAACAGTGGCGGGTCGACACTGGGAAGTCCCACCGGATCGCGCCTTACCGCCCTGGATCAATCTGCCAGACGGTTATCCACATATGACTGTCCAAGAGCGTTTGGACGTACTCGACGAACAGGGTCTGATTTATTGGCCTCCTAAAGGGACAAAACCTAGCTATCGACGTTACCTATCGGTCGCTCCGGGCAACCAAATACAAGACGTCGTAACCGACATTAGCGCTATCGGTGCGCGGGCGGCGGAACGACTTGGCTACCCGACACAAAAGCCCCGTGCACTGTTGGAACGCATCATCGAGGCGTCATCCAACAAAGGCGACTTAGTGTTGGACCCGTTCTGTGGATGCGGCACCGCGGTCGACGCGGCCCAGCGGCTCGGCCGACGGTGGATAGGTGTGGATATCTCGTCCTTCGCTGTCGATGTGATGCTCGAACGGCTCGGAGACCGCACCATCCCCGTCTACGGCATCCCATATGACCTGCACTCGGCCCGTCGCATGGCCGCCGACGACCCGTTCGGGTTCGAGACATGGGCGGTGAACCGCCTTCGCGGATTCGTTCCCAACACCAAGCAAGTCGCTGACGGTGGGATCGACGGACGCGCCCATCTAGCGGTCCAGCCCGACGACTGGAAGTCGCGGCTGGCACTCGCGCAGGTCAAAGGCGGCAAACATCACCCCATCGACGGGCTGCGAGCATTCAGTTCCGTAGTCGACCGTCGCAAGGCCGCACTCGGCTGCTACATCACCGTCGAACCCTTCAACACGGCCAGCGCCCGGAAGGTGGCTACTAGCCCTTCGACAATCCACGTCGGCGGCTACCCGTATCAACGGTTCCATCGGTGGTCCATAGCGGACTACTTCGATGAACGCCCGCCGCCTTTGCCACCGATGAACAACCCATATACGGGTAAGCCGATGGCACAAGGAGAACTGTTCTAATGAGCGACCAGAGGCGCAAGCGCCGCCGCCGCGAGGGATTGAAAGCCGACTACGGAGACGCCACCCCAGAGCAGGTCGCCGAAGCCGTACTCCGATGGAACCCTGACGGACCGAACCGGCCCCAGCCATCGACTAGGCTAAGTGCCGATGCAGGTATCTATCGAGATGAAACCAGTCGCGCGGATCGAACTCCCCGCTGACCCGCGAGTTAGCCATTACGAGATAGAGATGCGCCCCGTCTCTACTCCAACCACTCAAAGCTACCGTCCATTCTCCGTCGAATCCGACGGATCATGGGTGGCAATACGCCACCGTCAGCCGTCCGAGGAGTGATCACCACTTCATGTGTCTCGCCTCGGGGGAACTTCCCGACGCGGATAAACCTGACCTGAGATCGATATCGACACGGTATCGCCCTCCAAGGCCTCAATGACTAGCTCGCCGCCACCACCCGGCAACGGCTTGACGTTCTCATCCCAGTCGTAGTTGCTCACGCCTCGGATCGTAGCCGCCCCACCACGCTTGTCAACCCAAGGTTATAATTCCCCTCAATAACTATCAACTAGCAACTACGCCTTGGCCCGTGTTCTCCTCAGCAGCGGCTCGGCCAGCGCCAGGATCCGGTCGGTGGCGCCCAGCACCCGTCCCGCCGCGCCCGGGGTCTCCGAGTCCACCAGGTTGCCCATGACCCGCAGGGTGATGCGAGCGATGGCCTGGGTGCCGACCGCTACCCGTAGTCCGGCGTTGAGGATGGCGGGATGGCCGATCAGCAGGGAGAACCGCCGGCCGGTGCGAAGGAAGGCGTCGAAGCGTTCGCTCACCGCCCGGTCGTAACGCTCGGGCGCTGTGACCGGGTCCTCGACGAACAGGTCGGCGGCGATGATGCCCGATTCCAGCCCGTAGTCGATGCCCTCGCCGTTCATTGGGTTGACGAGTCCGGCCGCGTCACCCACCGCAACCCATCCCGGACCGTGCCTGCGGACGGAGCTCATGGGAAGGCGCCAGGCCCGCGGGCGCTCCAGGTAGGGCCCGAGCGCCCAGGCATCTCGCACCTGGGCGTGGTAGGAGTCGAGTAGGGAGTTCAGGTTCAGGCGGCTGAAGTGCTTCATCGTGGACAGTGACCCGGCGCCGATGTTGACCGTTCCGTCCCCGGCCGGGAAGATCCAGCCGTATCCCGGCACCGCGTTGCCGTCGGGGTCGCGCATGGTCAGGCAGGCTTCGATGTAGCGCTCGGCGTGACGGGGGGAGGCCGCATAGCTGCGGATCGCCACCCCGTAGGGCTCGCCGGCCACCCGGGTGGCGCCCAGCAGCCGGGCGGCGGCGCCGGGCGCCCCGGTGGCGGCCACCACCATTCCCGCCCTCCAGAGGCGCCCGCCGGCTTCGACCCCCACCACTCCGTCACCCTCGAAAACGGGTAGGGCCTCGGTATCCCAGACCACGCGAGCGCCCGCTTCGGTGGCGGCGTCCACCAGGGCGGCGTCCAGCTTGCGGCGGGGCAGAACCGCTCCGTGAGCCGGGAAGCGGCTGGTCTCGGGCCAGCGCAGCATCCGCTCGGTCTTTCCGGCGATCATCCGCAGGCCTTCGACGGGGTGGAAGGCGCCGAGGTCGATGCCCAGCTCTTCGAGGGCGCCCACGGCCCGGGGGGTGAGCCCATCGCCGCACACCTTGTCGCGGCCGTAGGGAGCGCGGTCGAAGACCACCGTCCTGACGCCCTGGCGGGCGGCCCGGATGGCGGTGGCGGCGCCTGCGGGTCCGGCACCGATGACGACGAGATCCACGGCATTCATGTCGGTGGACGATGGTACCGATGCCGTGTCAGCCGGCGTTCACCTGTATCTCGGTGGCCTTGACGGACAACCAGACCTCCGATCCGGGCGCCAGGTTCAAGCCCGTCTGGGCGTCAGGGGTGATCTCGGCGGTGACCGGCAGCGGGTGACCGGTCTGGACGCGGACCCGGTCGGCATGATGATCGATCCGCTCGATCCTGGTCGGCCAGGAGTTGCGCGGGCTTCCCCCGGGCCGGTCGAGGTGGATGGAGATGGCCCGGGGATGGATGGTGGCGATCACCCGGCCCGACGCCGCCTCCGGAACCACCAAGCGGTGGTTCCCGACGGTCAGGACCCGTCCCGAGGCGGTTCCGACCACCAGGTTGACCCCGGCCAGATCGGCTGCGTAGGGGCTGGCGGGACGGAGCCGGATCTGATCGGCGTTGCCCTCCTGGACAACGGAGCCGTTCTCGAGCACTACCAGCCTGTCGGCCAGCAGGAAGGCCTCGGTGGGGTCGTGGGTGATCAGCAGGCTCGGTCCCTCGAAGTCGGCCAGGTGGTCCTGGAGCATCCGCCTCAGGCCGGCCCGTGAGCTGACGTCGAGAGCGGAGAACGGCTCGTCCAGCAGCAGCATGGCGGGTTCGGTTATCAACGCCCTAGCCAGGGCCACGCGCTGCCGCTGGCCTCCTGACAGGCGATCCGGACGCCGGCCCGAGAGCGCGTCGAGGCCCACCGCTTCCAGCCAGCCGGCCGCGCGCCGGCGGGCCTCGCGGCGGGGTACCCGGCGGGAGCGGAGCCCGAAGGCCACATTCTCCAGCGCGCTCAGGTGGGGGAAGAGCACGCCGTCCTGGAACATGACGCCGATCCGGCGCTCCGCCGGTCCGACGAGGGTTCCGGTGACCGGATCCTCGAGGATCCGGCCACCGAGCCGTATGTAGCCCCCGTCGAGCGGTACCAGGCCTGACAGCGCCCCGACCACGGTCGTCTTGCCCGCTCCGTTCGGGCCCAGCAGGGCGACCGTCTGCCCGGGATCGATACCCAGAACCACGTCCAGTCGGAAGCCCTCCCGCCGCATCATCAGGCGTGAGTCGAGACCCGGTCTCATCTGCTGCGCCACCAGTGGTCCCTGAGAGCGACGAGTACGGCCAGCGAGACGATCACCATCACCAGGCTGAGCGCCAGGGCCGCGTCCCGGTCGCTCTCCAGGGCGACGAACACCGCCAAGGGCAGCGTCTGCGTACGTCCCTCGAGGTTGCCGGCGAAGGTCAGGGTCGCTCCGAACTCACCGAGCGCGCGAGCCCAGGTGAGGGCGGTGCCGGCAACGACCGACGGGGCGATCATGGGGATCGTCACCCGGCGGAGCACGGTCCACCGTCCGGCGCCGAGCGTCTCGGCCGCCCGCTCGAAGCGGTGATCCAGGCTCCGGAGCCCGCCTTCGACGGTGAGCACCATCAGGGGCATCGCCACGAACACCCCCGCCAGGATCACCCCGCCGGTCGAGAACGGCAGGACTAGCCCGGTGGCCTCGTACAGGGGGGATCCCACCAGGCCGCGGCGACCCAGGGCGAACAGCAGGGCCGCCCCTCCCACCACGGGCGGTAGGACCATCGGAAGCAGCACGAGGCCTCTGAGGAGGGAGCGCCCCGGAAAGTCGTAACGGCACAGTGTCCAGGCCACGGGCACGCCCAGCAGCAGGGAGATGACTGCCGCGCTGACCGAGGAGATAGCCGACAGCCGGAGGGCTTCCAGGGCCAGATCGGAACCGAGCAGGGTCGCCAGCCGCCGCCACGGAGCGCGGCCCAGGAGCCCCAGCACCGGTAGGGCGAACAGAGCCAGCCCGATGGTGGCCGGGATGGCGATGAACGCGGGCGGCCGGCGCGGCCGCCGAACCGTCCCGGACCGGCCGCCGCTCCGGCGGGAGGCCTTCCGGATGCTGTCCTGGTCTTCAGTCATCAACCCTGATTATTCACGTTTCACGGGTCCGGTGGCTGCTCGGCACCGTCAGGGGAGATGGAACCCGTGCCGGTTCAGGAGCGCCCGTCCCTCGTCCGATAGCACGAAGGCGATGAACGCAGCCGCGGTCTCCGGGTGGGACGTGCCGGACATTATCGCGATCGGGTAGTCGGTCGTGACGTTGTGCTCCTCAGGGATGGCGATGGCGACCGCGCCGCCCGCCTCCCGGACGTCGGTGGCATAGACGATGCCGGTGTCGAGTTCTCCGTGCTCGACCTTGGTGAGGAGGGCGCGCACGTTCGGTTCCTCGGTGTCGGGTTGGGCCGTGACCCCGGCTCTCCGGAGGACCTGGTGGGTGAATCGGCCGCAGGGAACCGTCTCGGCGCACAATCCCACCAGCAGCTCCGGCCGGGCCAGATCGTCGAGGCCGGTCACCCCGCCCGGATTCCCGGCGGGAACGGCGATGGCCATGGTGTTGCGGGCGAAGACGCGAGCACTGCCGCGGACCAGGCCGGCGGCGCGGACCTCTTCCATGATGGCGACGTCTGCCGGCGCGAAGGCGTCCACCGGCGCATTCGCCAGGATCTGCTCTCTCAGGAGCGAGCTGCCTCCCAGGTTCAGGACCACGTCGACGCCGGGGTGCGCATCCTCGAAGGCCGTCTCGATGTCCCCGAAAGCGTCGGTGAGGGAAGCAGCCGCCGCCACCAGCAGCTCGACCCGGTCGGTGTCCGGGGCGCCGGCTCCCCCGCAGGAGGCGACGAGCAGGATGGCAATGGATCCGGCGATGAGCCGTCGGGTCATCGGGTTGAAGCCTTCCGGGGTGGGGGCGGGCCGGTCGGGCCGGTTTTGCGGGATCGGGGCAGGGTAACGTGACCGGGATGGTACGGACGGCGGCCCGCCACGATCGTGATGCCGGAGGGGACCCCGCCCTCCTCGCCGCCAAGGCTTCGCTGCGGGAGATGGTGTGGGACCGCCTCTCGACCGCAGGGATAGCCCGGTTTCCGGGCGCTCGGAACCGGATCTCCAACTTCGTGGGCGCGGAAGCGGCCGCCGAGCGGCTGCGCGGTACGCGGGCCTGGCGCCAGGCCGGCACCCTGAAGTCCAACCCGGACTCGCCCCAGTGGCCGGTCCGCCAGCGGGCACTCGAGGACGGCAAGCTGGTCTTCATGGCGGTACCCCGGCTGGCCGAGCCGGAGCCGTTCTTCTGCCTGGATCCCGATCGCCTGACCGATCCTCCCCGGGCGGCGTCATCCATCAAGGGCGCCTCCCGCTCGGCTCGCACCGTCCGGATCGAGGACATGGCTCCGGTTGACCTGGTGATCACCGGGTGCGTGGCCGTGGACCCGACCGGCGCACGGCTCGGGAAGGGCGGGGGCTTCAGCGATCTCGAGTACGCCCTGGCCTGGGAGGCGGGCCTCATCGGACCGGAGACCCTGGTGGCTACCACCGTTCACGAGATCCAGGTTCTGGAGGCCGACCGGATCCCGATGGCGGGCCATGACCTCCGTCTCGACCTGATCGTCACCCCTGATCGGGTGATCGCCTGTGACGGTCCGCGCCCGGCACCCGGGCTGAGGTGGGAAAAGTTGACCGAGGAGAAGATAGCGGCCATCCCCCTGCTGGCCGCCCTCCGCTCCGCCGGTTCCCACCGCCCCTGAGGGGGGAGGGACCGCTCGTGCATCAGGGGAGACGGTCCAACTGGCGGGCGGCGGTGGCTCTGCTCGGGTGCCTGCTCCTCTGGTCCTGCGCCGGCGCCTCACCCACCGGGAGTCCCGCCTCCACCGCCAGCACCTCTCCCGCGACCACCGTGCCGGTAACGGCCGCACCCACAGCCGTGACCACGACCGCAGCGATCACGACCGTCGCGACCACGACCGTCGCGACCACCACCGCCGTTACCACCACCGTCGTGACCACGACCGCTCCGCCGGCGCCGGTGGAGCCGATGGTTCCGGCCGATCCGGTATCCATCGAGCTGGTTGTCGTAGAGACGCTTCCCCACGACCCGCAGGCCTTCACCCAGGGCCTGGTGATGGGAGACGGGGTCCTCTACGAGAGCACCGGGCTCTACGGCGAGTCGACCGTGCGGATCGTGGATCCCGCCACCGGTCATGTGATCCGCTCCACGAGCCTCGAAGACGGGTTCTTCGGCGAGGGCCTGGAGCTGGTGGGCGATCGGCTCATCCAGCTGACCTGGAGAGAGGGGACCGCCTTCGTCTGGGATGCGGAGACGCTCGCCCCGCTGGGCACCTTCTCCTACACGGGCGAAGGGTGGGGGTTGTGCGCCCAGGAGGACCGGCTGGTCATGAGCAACGGGTCGTCACGGCTGACCTTCCGCGACCTCACGACTTTCGCGCCCGTGGGCGGTGTTGAGGTTCTGAGGTCCGGGGAGCCCGTGGAACGGATCAACGAACTGGAATGCGTGGAGGATCTCGTCTACGCCAACGTGTGGCAGACCGAGGAGATCGTGATCATCGACCCCGGCACCGGGAGGGTCGTGGGCCAGATCGACGCATCGTCGCTGCTAGATCACCTCGGATCGACCGATGGGATCGATGTGCTCAACGGCATCGCCTATGACCCCGAAGACCGGTCGTTCTACCTGACCGGCAAGCTCTGGCCCGCGATCTTCCAGGTGCGCCTCACGCCCTAGGTGGCCACTGAACAGACCACAGTGGTCTGCCTGAGGAATAGCTCGGCGCCATCCCCCAGACAGACCACTAGACTTCCACCCGCCGCTGATGCATGATGCCTGTCATGCGGTTCCCACAATCCAAGTCCTGCGCCCGAGGTGGCGCCTTCTGGGGGGGTTCGTTCCGGCCCGGATGTCCGAAGGAGGTGATGCGCCCCCATGCGCACGTACGAGTTGATGACCATTCATAGGCCCGAGCTGGCCGAGGCCGATGCCAGGCGTGAGTCACAGGTTCTCAAGAACTTTCTCCACGAGGCCGATGCGGCCGTCGTGGAGATCGATTTCTGGGGCAAGCGGCGGCTCGCCTACGAGATCGACAAGGTCCGGGAGGGCTACTACACGGTGGTCACGTTCGAAGGCGAGCCCCACCATGTAGCCGCCCTGGACCGCGCTCTCTCCCTTTCCGACGCGGTGATACGGCACAAGATCATCCGGCCCGGTGCTCGTCCCGGTCGGACGAAGAACGCCAAGGAGTCTTCGGACAATCCTGCTTCGGACACGGCGGACGTATCCGGTGCATGAGAGTGTCACAGGGCCTTGATGTAATGGGTAGGAACCGAGTGAGCAGCACACAGATAGGAATGGCATGCCTGACAACACAGTAACCATCGTAGGCAACCTGACCCAGGACCCCGAGATGAGGTTCACGCCCAACGGGGTGGCCATGGTCAGTCTCAGCATCGCCGTGAACCGCCGGCGCTTCAACCGCGACACCAACACGTGGGAGGATGGCGAGGCGAGCTTCTTCAACGCCACGTGTTGGCGCGACCTGGCCGAGAACGTCTCCGAGTCGTTGCGCAAGGGGACCCGGGTGTTGATCACCGGCCGGCTGCAGCAGCGCCGCTGGGAGACGCAGGAGGGCGACCCGCGCTCCGTGGTCGAGATCCAGGTCGACGAGATCGGCCCCAGCCTCAAGTGGGCCACCGCCTCGGTGACCCGCATCCCGCGCGGCGGCGGCTGGAGCGGCGGCGGCCAGCAGCAGGGCAACGTACCCCCTGCCCCCGTGGCGCGGAACAACCCGCCGCCTGACGAAGCACCCTTCTGACAAGGAGTTATGACTCATGGCGAGACGAATCCCGAACCGCCGCCGCCGGCGGCCCAGAGGACCCAAGACGATCCGCAAGCGGGCCTGTCCGGGTTGCGGGCAGATGAAGTGCGACAACACCAGGGTGCCTTACGTGGACTACAAGGACCTGGACATCCTGGGCCGCTTCATCTCCGAACGCGGCAAGATCCGTTCCCGGCGGGTAACCGGCGCCTGCGCCCAGTACCAGCGGCGGGTGGCGATCGCCATCAAGAACGCTCGCGAGATGGCGTTGTTGCCGTACACGAAGAGCCCGCGATGAGGCTGGTGCTCAAGTCCGACGTGGCCGGTCTGGGCACGAAGGGAGACATCGTGGAGGTGTCCACCGGCTACGGACGCAACTACCTCCTGCCCCAGGGGCTGGCCGCCAATGCCACCACCGGCATGATCCGCCAGATCCAGGAGGCCGCGCGGGTCCGCCGGGAGGCTCGCCGTCGCGAACTGGAAGCCGCCGAGAACATCCGCTCGCACCTGGCCGAGACCCGGGTCGTGATCGCCGCCCGGGTGAATGACGAGGGTCAGCTGTTCGGGTCGATCGGGATCGCCGAGATCGTCGACGCGGTGAGGAGCCTGTCGTCGGTGGTCCTGGAGCGGCGTATGGTCCTGCTGGCGGAACCCATCAAGACCATCGGCTACCACGAGGTGTCCATCACCCTGCATCCTGAGGTGCAGTGCGTCCTGACTCTGGATGTGATCCCGGCTCACCGGTGACGCCCGGGCGTTGCTCCGGCGAGTGGTCCGCGTCCCGGGCAGAAACCTGAAGAGCGGCAAAATCTGGCCCCGGAACCGGGGCCTGCCGGCCTTCCGGTTGCCTATGCTGACTGGCGGTTGGGATCCGGTCGGACGGCGCGACTACCGGTTACCTCCCCGGCCACTTCCCTCTTCCCCCTGTGACTTTCCCGCACGTCGCCGCGTAGCCGGGGGACCGCGCGGTGGGGAATGTCACACCCTCGCGCCATCCTGGTAGTGACGATGTAGGACAGAGGGAGGGCGCAGTATGGGCCGGGCCATCTTCCCCGCAGGGGCAACACCGTGACGGTGGCCGAGCGGGTCTCCGACCCCGTTGCCTTCACCCAGGCCATGGCTCCGCCCCACAGCGGCGAAGCGGAGGAGTCCGTGCTGGGCGCGGTCCTCCGGTCGCAGCCGGCGGCCGATGAGGTGATCGGACGCCTGAAGGAGTCGGACTTCTACGTTCCGGCCTACCGGATGATCTTCGGCGCCATGGTGCGCCTCTACGACGACAACCAACCCATCGACACGCTGACGGTGGCCGACCGTCTGACCAGGATGGGCAATCTCGACAAGGTGGGCGGCGTCGGCAGGGTCGCCGTGCTCTGGGACAAGGTGCCCAGTGCCGCCAACGTGGGCTACTACACGGAGGTGGTCGCCGAACATGCCGTCCGGCGCGGGATGCTGGAGGCGACCCGGCGGATCGGTGACCTGGCCATGAACCTGGACATGGAGATCGAAACGGTCCTGGACCAGGCCGAACAGGCCGTCCTGCGGGTGGCGCAGGACCGGATGGACGGCGGCCTGGAGCAGATGGGAGGCCTGCTCGAGCAGATCCTGCAGAAGCTGGAGAAGGCGGAGAGAGGCGAGCAGGACGTCACCGGACTCTCCACCGGCCTGACGGATCTGGACCGCAAGCTGGGGGGCCTCCAGCCCGGCACGCTGATAGTGGTGGCCGGCCGTCCCGGTATGGGCAAGAGCGCCCTGGCCATGAACATAGCCAGCCATGTGGCCCTCAGTAACGGGCCGGTGGCGTTGTTCAGCCTGGAGATGTCGCCGATGGAGATCGCCTACCGCTGGTTGGGATCCTACGCCCGGGTCAACTCCATGAAGCTGCGTTCCGGCCTGGATCAGGGCGAGTCGGCCAGGTTATGGCCCCGGCTCGTGTCCGCCTCGGCCAGCCTGTACGGGGCGCCGCTGCACGCCGACGAGGGGTCGCGCACGGTTACCGACATCCGGGCCAAGTGCCGGCGGATGAAGCGCCAGAGAGGGCTGGATCTGGTGGTGGTGGACTACATGCAGCTGATGCAGGCCCGTACCAGGGAGAACAGGCAGCAGGAGATCGCCGAGATCAGCCTCAACCTCAAGGGGCTGGCCAGGGAACTGGACGTGCCGGTGATTGCGGTCTCGCAGCTCAACCGCGCCCTGGAGAGCAGGGGAGACCGGCGCCCGCAGCTCGGAGACCTCCGCGAGTCGGGGGCGATCGAGCAGGACGCGGACGTGGTGCTCATGATCTACCGCGACGAGTACTACAACCCGCAGTCCGACCAGAAGGGGATGGCCGACATCATCATCGCCAAGCAGCGGGCCGGTCCCACCGGTGTCGTCAAGGCCACCTTTGCCGCTGAGTACACCCGGTTCGACAACCTGCCGCACGGCTACACCAACTAGGGGAGTAGGCGGACCGGGCGCCGCTCAGATGTGAATCTCGATGCGGTCTCCGTCCTCGAGGGGGAATGCCTTCCCGATGCGGCGGTCGGGCTGGCCGGGCCGGATCAGCCGGGCGAATTTGAGATCGCGGGCGAAGTCCTTGTGGATCAGAGCGGCCACATCCAGCACTGTCTGGCCCCGGCGGATCGTGTAGGGCCTGTCGTCCTTTCGCTCGGAGGCGGAGACCGTGTACACCCGCACCACCCCCAAGGCGCCGAAGAGCCAGTCGCCCAGATGGCTTACCTCGCCATCCGGCACCGAGGACCTGAGGACGGGTAGGTCGAGGCCGACCAACTCCATCAGCACCTCGATCTCCTCCTCGACCTGTTCGGTCAGGTCGGCCTTGGACGCCACCACCGCGGCGGGCAGGATCTTGGCGAACGGATCATCGGGATCCGTGGGCGCCCCCGCGCCGCTGGGCCACTCCCCGGTCAGGAACACCTTGCGTTCCTCCAGCAACCCCACCAACTCCTCCACGGCCGCTACGCAGCCGGGCTCCGACACGTCAACCACTAAGAGCGCCCCGTCCGCGGGCTGCAGGGCATTCCCGATCCAGGGCAAGGTGTGCTCGGCGGTGATCGGCGGGAGGTCGATCAGCTGGATCCCGATGTCACCCACGGGCGCCATTCCGGGCTGGGGATGCTGGGTGGTGAAGGGGTACGCCCCGACCGGGGCGCCTGAACCGGTGAGGGCGTGGTGGAGCGAGGACTTGCCGCTGTTGGGAGGTCCGAGCAGGACGATCTGGCCCGCCCCTTCCGGCCGGACGGTGTAGACCGGCCCGGCCCGCGCACCCGCCTTCCTGGGAGCGGCCAGCTCCTCGGTCAACTCCTTGATCTTGGTCTTGATCCCGGCCTGGAGGTGTTCGGTTCCCTTGTGCTTGGGGATGGTGCGCAGCATCTCCCGCAGTGCCGTCAGGCGGTCCCGGGACTCCCGGGCCGCCTTGTAGTCGGCTTCGGCCTTCTTGTACTCGGGGGAGACGTTGGTGGGCATTGCCTCACAATGATGGCGCAACGGCGGCGGGAACGCCGATCGGGCGGCGGTAATCTCGCGAAGCCATGTTCGAAGAGCTCGCCGATGGCGTCTTCCGGCGTCCCTATCCCTTCCTGCGGATCAACATCGGGGTCGTGATCGGCGCCGACGGCGTCCTGCTGGTCGACACCCGCGAGAGTGAGGATGCCGCCCGCGAACTGTCCGGCGAGCTTCGCACGCTGACGGCCAAGCCGGTGAGGTGGGTGGTCAACACCCACTGGCACTGGGACCACGTATTCGGGAACGCTCTCTTCCCCGGCGCGGCTATCTGGGGACACCGGTCCTGCCGGATGATGCTCGTGGGGAATACGGAGCCCCACTTCGAGGATGCCCGGCGCTGGGTGCCCCGGGAGCGGAGAGACGAGATCGAGCGGGTGAGGGTGGTGCCACCGCAGCACACGTTCGAGGCGGTGACCGCCATCGACATCGGTGGACACCGGGTCGAGCTCACGTACCACGGCCGGGGACACACCGACGCGGATGTGGTGGTCCGCTGCGGCGGCGTGACCTTCATGGGGGACCTGGTGGAACAGGGCAAGAGCCCCGAAATGGGCGATTCCTACCCCCTGGAGTGGCCCGCCACGCTGGCCGCGGCGCGCCCCGGAGTGGGGCCCACGGTGGTGCCCGGCCACGGTGACCTGCTCTCTCCCGCCGACGTGGACGACCAGGCGGAGCGGCTCGAGAGGGTGGCAGCGTTGTTACGCCAGGTGCTCTACGAGGGGCGTCCGGCGGAGGAGGCGGTCCGGCGAGGGCCCATCCCCGAGCTGCATATGCGGAAAGCGCTAGCCCGGGCCCGAGCAGAGGCCGGCGTAACCCATTAGTGGGGGTGATTAGGCACTGGAGAATAAGGTGTAGCTACTCTGGGCGGCGATGAATCCGGTTTGTTAAAGCAGAGGCTGAGTTGACAGGCTTAGAATTAGCAGGAAGGCGGCAGACCGGGTAGCGCCCACAACCGTGAGCTCTGCCGAAACCCGGCTCTGCCGCCTTTCCTTGTTGAACGTTCACCGAAGCGGCGCCCCGTTCGTTGCCTACTATAGCGACTAAACAGTTACACCATCCATACAGTCAACATATTCACGTTGGCTGCTAGAAGTTACTGGCCGCCGGTCGCCCGGTCAGGGGGACCGTTTGGCGGGGCGGCCGGACTCGATGGTGATCCCGCCGAAGAGGCAGGTTCCGGTGATGGTGAGCGTCGGGCCGGTCCGGGGTGAGGTCTCGCTTCGCTGATCGTTGACTCCGCCGAAAATGTTGGTGGTGCGGAGGTCAACCACCCAGTCGTCGGGCACCACGAAGACGACCCCTCCGAACACCGCGGAGACGTCCACCCTGGGCGAGCTGATCGCCAGCCCGGCATCGACCAGGTCGATCTTGGCGGACCCGAATATGGCGCTGACCGTTCCTCCGGAGAACATCCGGCTGGTGATCCGCTGCTCGGTCGTTCCGAACCCGCAGGACACGTTCACATCGGTCGTCTCGATGGCCTCGGAGTCCCGGTCCTGCTTGCGACGCCTGGTCCGGTGCTGGCGGCCCAGCAGGATGAACCTGGCGCCCACCCAGACCAGGACGAGCGGCCAGAGCCTCCACACGTCTCCGTAGTCGAAGCCCCAGATACCCAGGGAGTCCAGCAACATCAACACGCCGAACAGGGCGACCGCAGCCCAGAACCACCGGCCCGAGCGCCGCCGGACCAGGTTGCCGAGTCCGATGACCACCAGGATCGCCGGCCACCAGTCGCTGAACGTGTAGCTCCAGTCGGTGAGGTTCTCGATGAGCAACAACGCGCCGATCACCACGAGCAGGAGCCCGGTCACTATCCGGGAGCTTCGCTTGCCTTCCATCATGCCTCGCCTTTCATCGTTGCCGGGCCCGGGTCGACCGGTGGACCTGGCCCGCGCCTCCTAGTCGGGGACCGGCCAGAGCCATGCCGCCCCCAGGACGCCCCCGGAGTCGCCATGCCGGTTCCTTGCCAGGCGGGTGGCCACGCCATCGGAGAATATCCACTTTCCCCACCTTTGCGGCACCTCCTCGTAGAGTTGATCCGCGTTCGACAAGCCGCCGCCCAGGACCACGACCTCGGGATCGAGGACGTTGATCACCACCGCCAGGGCCCTCGCCAGGCGGGTGGCGTAGTGATCGAACACCGCGGTGGCTACCGCGTCGCCATCGATACGGTCCATGACCTGCTCAGCCGTCAGTTCCATCCCGCCGGATCGCCGGTACTCACGGGCCACCGCCGGACCGGACAGGTAGACCTCCACGCAGTCGGTCCTCCCGCAGTAGCAGGCCCGCCCGCCCGTCTCGGCCGGTTGGGGGTTGTGACCCCATTCCCCGGCGATGCGGTTGGGGCCGGCCTGGAGGGTTCGGTCGATCACCAGGCCGCCGCCCACGCCGGTTCCCAGGATCACGCCGAACACGGTCTGGGCCCCCACGCCTGCTCCCGTTACCGCCTCGGCCAGTGCGAAACAGTCGGCGTCGTTGGCCAGCCGCACCGGCCTTCCCAGCGCCGTTTCCAGGTCGCGATCAAGGGGTCGGCCGTTCAGCGCCACCGAGTTGGAGTTGCGCAGCAGCCCCGAGAAAGGGGAGATGGCCCCGGGCGTTCCGATCCCGACGGTGCCCTGCCCACCGGCGCCGGCCTCCACCTCGCGGATCAGCTCCACCACCGCCCGGACGGTGCCCTCGTAGTCCCCGGCCGGCGTCGGAACCCGCTTCCTGACCAGCACCCGCCCGCCGGGGTCGAGCACGGCGCCCTCGATCTTGGTGCCACCCAGGTCGATCCCGACCCGGAGCCCACCCCCGCTCATGCCCGTTCTTCCCTCCTGATGAGGCCGGCGACCCGCAGCCCCAGATAGGCGAGCATCGCCCCGACCTGGAGCCAATCGCCCCAGCGGACGTAGAGGGTGGGGCCGGCCGTCCGGGCCGCGGGGACGCCGGCGGCGGTGGTGGTCTCGAAGAGCTCGGTCCGGCTCTCCACCCGCCCGTCGGCGTGGACGAAGGCGGACTTGCCGGTAACCGCGGCGTGCACCAGGTCCACTCCCAGCTCCGCCGCTCTCATCCGGCTGATGGCGATCATCTGGTCGCTGGCCGGCGTCCTGCCGAAGGAGGCCTCGTTGGTCGCCAGCACCAGGAACGCCGCTCCCGCCCTCACCGCCTCCCGCTCGTAGCGGGCGTAGGCCCCTTCGTAACTGATGACGGATCCGAACCGGACTCCGTCGAGGTCGAACAGCACCTGCTCCCGGCCCCGGACCATGTCCCGGGGCACCCGGTCGAGGGCCGGCACCACCTGGAAGAGGGGGCGGAGGGGCACGTACTCGCCGAACGGCACCGGGTGCCGTTTGCGGTAGGTGCCGACGATGGCGCCGCTGGGCCCGAACACCACGTTGACGTTGTCGAAGTGACCGGGGCCCGCGTCCAGGTCTCCCCCCACCTGCAGCGTCGCGTCAAGCCGGACGGCTTCGGCGCCGATGGCCCCGGCCACCGAGGGATCCCGGAGCGGGTCGGCGCTGCCCCCGGTGGAGCTCTCGGGCCAGACCACCAGGTCGGGACCGGGCTCCAGAGCGCGGGTCAGCGCCAGGTGGCTCTCGTAGATGAGCCGGCGCTCGCCAAGGCACCGCGTCCCGGGGCAGGGCGAGTTGCCCTGCACGATCGTCACCGACCGGGTCTCGCCCTCCGGTATGGCCGGCCAGACGTTCCCGGCCAGCCCCAGGATCATCACACCACCGGACACGGCCGCCAGGACCTTCCAGGACAGGCGGCGGCGAAGCACCAGAACGGCCACCGCCGCCACCGCCGCCAGCAGGACTCCCCAGCCGGTGGCTCCAATCCACTGGGCGGAGGGCCGCAGGGGCGTGGCGCCGGCCATGACGCCGATCGATCCCCAGGGAAAGCCGCCGAAGGGCCACCGCACCCGCAGGAACTCCGCCAGCGCCCCCGCTCCCGCCGTCGCCAGCACGAACGTCCAGGGGGCGGCGTCCCGGTAGCGGAATATTCCGCCGGCGGCGATGAGGAAGGCCAGGGCCTGCACCATCGCCAGCGGGTAGTAGGCGATCAGCTCCACCTCGATGAGCCAGGAGAGGATGACTGCGAAGTAGGCCAGCCCGAACAGGTAGCCGGACCACAGGGCGACCGCTCGGGTGCCGGCCGTCGCCACCAGCCAGACGAATCCCACCAGGCCCAACCAGGCGAGGGAGGTCCACTCGTACGGTGGGTAGCCGAGAGCCAGCATGATGCCCGCCAGCAACGCGCCGACCAGCCGCAGGGTTGTCACCGTCCGTGCCACCGGCGGGATTGTACGGCGCGTCCGGCGCTCTTCTATTACCCGGAATCCGGCGTGCCTGGCCGTAAGATGATGCGCTATCACGCACCGGATGGCAACGGCGGGGCGGCGCGCCCCCGAACCGCCATTCACAGTTCATAGTCCAAGGAGGCCTGTCTGCGAGACAACCAGGGGTGTTCCGGCGGCCGCGGGCGGATCGTCCGGCATCCTACGCCGGGACTATTCGGGTGACCACCGGAGCCTTGAACGTGGAGTTGCGGACCGACCTGGACGTGGCGATCGCCGCGGCGCGGGCCGGCGCCCGAGTGGTGCGCCGGTCGTTCGGGCGGGACTTCGACCCGGACCTCAAGAGCGTGGTCGATCCGGTGACAGAGGTGGACCGGGCCGCCGAGGCGGCCATCCGGGACGTCCTGAGCACCATGCGCCCCGAGGATGAGGTGCTGGGCGAGGAAGGGGGCGGCCAGACCGAGGCGGTAGGGCGGCGGTGGATCGTGGATCCCCTTGACGGCACCGTCAACTTCCTGCACGGCCACCCGCACGTGTCCACTTCCGTGGGGCTCTGGGACGGGGACAAGCCGGTGGCGGGCGTGGTAGTCGATGTGATGCGGGGAGAGATGTTCACCGCGGCCCGTGGGCAGGGCGCCCACCTGGACGGCCGGCCCATCCGGGTCTCCTCCAAGACCAGGCTCCAGGAATGCCTGGTCGGAACCGGATTCCCCTACGACCGCCACCTGAACGGCCCGGCCTACACCGCCGCGGCTGGGGAGGTGATGAAGCGGGCGCGGGACATACGCCGGCTCGGGTCGGCCGCCCTGGACTTCGCCTGGGTGGCCTGCGGGCGCTTTGACGGGTTCTGGGAGTTCGGCATCTATCCGTGGGACGTGGCGGCGGGATTGCTGCTGGTCGAAGAAGCCGGCGGCTTGACGGCCGACATGACGACGAGCCCGGCCACCGTGGACTCCACCCACTTCATCATCGCCGGGCCCGGAATATTCGAGCCCCTGGTGGACCTGATCCGCTCGGTTGCCCCACCCCATGTTCGGGCCGGTACTTGAGCGGCCGGACCGGGCTGGTTCCCTCCCGGTGACGGCCGGCGATGCCATCGCGGCGTTCTGGCGGGAATGGCCTCCGCTGCGGGACCTGCTGGAACAGGAACTGGCCCGGGGCGAGTACGGGGACGGCACCGAGCAGCTGACGGACCTCACCGAGGCGATCGATCCCGGACTCGAGTGGGATCTGCTGCCGGGACTCGAAGCCCGGCACGCCCTCTGTCTGAGCGCCGCCTCGGACCCCGCTCTGAGACCCCTCACCGAGCAGTGGGTTCGAGCTGCGCCCGAACCCGATGGCGCTTGGGAGTACCACCCGGCACGGGTCCGCGTCCCGCCGGTCGCGCTCGCGGTGGGGAACCTCCGCATACATCCGCGCGATGTCCTGGTGGTGATCGAGCCCGACCGGGGCCGTGAGGAGCTGAACCTGACGGTCGGCCATCCCGATTTCGCCGGCTTGGATGAAGTCCTGCAGCTCCAGGTGGTGTTCCGTCTCCTGGACGACCTCCTGGGCGAGGACCTCATGGAGAGCTGGGTCGGGTCGGTGGACGTGGTCCCCCATCCGCTCTCCTGGGGGGTGCCGCTACTCGACCTGGCGGACGAGGTCGACCGCCACTCGGGCCTGGCCACGGGCCGGAGGTGGGAGTTCATCGAGGAGGAGGACGAGGAGCTGGGGGACAGCCGGCTCTTCATCAACCGGGCCCTCAAGAGGCTCGACCACCTGGACCTGGACTTCGTGGTGACGGTCAGCATCGAGGTCCAGTCGTTCGACCCGGTGCTGGTCAGGGAGGTGGAGAAGGACCTGGCCGAGTCCCTGGGCACCGAGGGCGTGATCTACGCCCATCGAGCCTTCGATGACTTCACCGTGCTCTACGCCTACGTGGGGGAGGGAGTGGCCGACGACGTCCGGCGGCTGGCCGACCGGTGGTCACCCCAGGTCTACGAGGTGATGGTGGAGCCCGATCCCGCGTGGGACACCTACGAGGACATGCGTTAGATGAACGCGCCACAGACGCTCTTCGACTACCCGTCCGTGACAGCCGAGTCGGTGGCCACCGCCGTGGAAGCGGCCATCGCCCGCGGTGAGGATCTGGTCGAGGAGATCCTCTCGGTGCAGGGTCCGCGCACGTTCGCCAACACCCTGCGGCCCTTCGAGGAGGTGGCTCGCCTGGGCTCCGTCGCGTACGGCAGGGGACCCTTCCTGGGCCAGGTGGCCACGGACGAGGCGGTCCGGACGGCCGCCCGGGAGGGCGAGGAGCGCTTGGAGAAGTGGGCCCTCGACCTGATCTCGCGGCGTGATCTGTACCGGGCCATCCGTGACTACGCGGGCACCGAAGACGCCGGGGCGCTGGCAGGCGAGCCGGCGCGAGCCCTCGATCACGTCCTGCGCGACTTCCGCATGGCCGGTCACGAGCTGGGCGAGGAGGACCGGTCCCGCGTACGGGAGCTGCTCACCCGCCTGGTCAGCTGCCAGGTCGCGTTCTCCGCCGCCCTGGCCGAGTACGAGGACCACCTCGAGGTCACCGAGGACGACCTCGAGGGCATGCCCGACTCGTACGTGGCACAGCTGGCGCCGGGAGAGTCCGAGGGTTCCTACCGCATCACGATGGCCTATCCAGATGTGATCCCGTTCATGGAGAACTCCCCGCGCCGCGACCTGAGGCAGGCGCTGGCCCACAAGTTCGGCAACCGGGCCAGGGATGCGAACACGCCGGTTCTCGAAGAGGCCCTGGCGATCCGGGCCCGGCTGGCCTCCATCTTCGGCGCCGGTTCCTGGGCGCACCACAGCATGGTGAAGAAGATGGCACGGCGGCCCGAGGCGGTGACCGACTTCTACGGGTCGATCCTCGGCCGCCTGACCGAGGCGGGCCTCCGGGAGCGGGCCGCCATGGAGCGGCTGCTCGAGGCACAGGGCTATGAGCTGCCTGTCCAGCCCTGGGACCGCGCCTACTGCCAGAACGAGCAGATGAAGCGGGACTACGGGGTGGACCCTCTGGAGGTGGCCCCCTACTTCCCCAAGGACCGGGTGATCGAAGGGATGTTCGAGATCACCCAGCGGGTGTTCGGTCTCACCTACCGGCAGGTCGATGCGCCGGTCTGGCACGAGGAGGTGCTGGCGTACCGGATCACCGATACCGCCTCGGGCGAGCTGGTGGCCCACTTCTACATGGACCTGCATCCCCGCGACGGCAAGTTCGGGCACGCCGCCGCCTTCCCGCTGGCGCCCGGCGGGATGGACATCGAGGGCGGCCTCCGCCGGCCGGTGAGCGCCATGGTGGCGAACCTGACCCGGCCCACTCCGGACGGTCCCTCGTTGCTCCTGCACCACGAGGTGGTCACCCTGTTCCACGAGTTCGGCCACATCCTCCACATATCGCTCTCGAGGGCCGAGATGGCGCGGTTCAGCGGCGCCCGGACCGAATGGGATTTCGTGGAGGCGCCGTCCCAGATCATGGAGAACTGGTGCTGGATTCCCGACGTGCTCCGGACCTTCGCCCGCCACCACGCCACCGGGCTGCCGATCCCACCGGACCTGGTGGCCCGCCTCACCGATGCCAGGAACCTGAACGTCGCCCTCTTCAACCTGCGCCAGGTGATGCTCGGCCAGATGGACATGGATCTCCACACCACCCTCGATCCGGTCGATCTGGAGGCGGTGTTACGGAGCCGGGCCCGGACGGGACTCCTCCCGCACCACGAGGGCACCTTCATGCTCTCGTCTTTCGGCCACCTGCTGGGCGGGTACGACGCCGGCTACTACGGATACCTGTGGGCCGAGGTGTTCGGCCAGGACATGTTCAGCCGCTTCGCCGAAGAGGGGGTGCTCTCCACCGAGGTGGGGATGGCCTACCGCCGCAAGGTGCTGGAGCCCGGCGGGACCAGGGACGCCATCGACCTGTTGGAGGACTTCCTCGGGCGGGAGCCCCGCAGCGATGCCTTCTTCCGCAAGCTGGGCCTCGAGGGCTGAGCCTCCGGGCAGGAAGCCCAGCCCTCCTCTGGTTCTCAGGCTTGGGTAAGGATGTGGCCTCGGACCCGGGGGAAGTTGACGGGAGCGTGGGCGTTGCAGTAGTCCCGGCGGTTGTAGATGGATATCTTGGTGGAGCACCCATCGAGGCGGCAGACCCGACCTCTCTGGTAGGAACGGGACGGCCGCACCCCGCCTTGCAGTCGGAGACCGCCTAGAGCTTCAGACACGATCACTCACTTTCCTCAGTCCCCTGGCGTATCCCGTATAACGCCCCGTCCGGCCGCGTTGTTCCGTTTTCTTTCCGGGACTCCTGGAGACCCGACCCCTGTTCCCCGGAGCACGCCGCTTGGTTCGCGCCGTGCTCCGTGCATGAGGATTCGGGCTACGCTGGGACCAGCGTTCCCGTCACTCCCGCCAGTCCCAGGAGACCCACATGAGAGCAACAGACGTGGCTGTATCCGCGGATGCCACCGAGGTGGTGTTCGAGGTGTCCGGGATGACCTGTGGTTCGTGTGCGGCCCGCATCGAGGAGGTACTGGTCGAACAGGCAGGTGTTGAGGGGGCGGCGGTGGATGTCGCTTCGAACCGGGCCACGGTCATGCTGGCCGCGCCGGGGACGGTTGACGGCTTGGCGGCGGCGGTGGAGGAGATCGGCTATGGCCTCACGCCCGTCCCCTCCGGGAGACCCGCATGAGCGCAACGGACGTCGCCGTTGCCGCGGATGCCACCGAGGTGGTGTTCGACGTGTCCGGGATGACCTGTGGTTCGTGTGCGGCCCGTATCGAGAAGGTGCTGGTCGAACAGGCAGGTGTTGAGGGGGCGGCGGTGGACGTGGCTTCGAACCGGGCCATGGTCATGCTGGCCGCGCCGGGGACGGTTGACGGCTTGGCGGCGGCGGTGGAGGAGATCGGCTACGGCCTGGCGCCCGTCCCCACCAGGGAAAAGTCCCGAGACGTCGAGCGCGAGGATGCGCTGGAGCGCCGGATCGGGTGGCGACGCTTCGTGGTGGCGGCGGTGCTGGCCCTTCCCACCATCGTCCTGGCCATGGGGGGTTTCGATGCCGTCTGGTCGGATTGGCTCCAGGGTGTTCTCGCCTCCGGAGCGGTTCTCTGGGCGGGGCGCACCTTCCATGTGGTGGCCTGGAAGCGGCTCCGCCACGGCGCGGCCAGCATGGACACGCTCATCAGCCTCGGCACGCTGGCCTCCTGGGGTTACTCGGTGTGGGCCCTCTTCTCCGGGGGAGCGCTCTTCTTCGAGACCGGCGCCGCCATAGTGATGTTCGTGCTGCTCGGCCGCTACCTGGAGGCGCGCGCCAAGGGCCGGGCCTCCCAGGCCGTGTCCCGGCTCCTCGAGCTCCGGGGCAACGACGCCCGGGTGCTCCGCGGCGGGTCCTGGGTCACCGTTCCCATCGAGGAAGTGGTGGTGGGGGATCAGGTCGAGATCGTCCCCGGAGGCCGTGTCCCGGTCGACGGGACGGTGGTGGAAGGGGTCGGCGAGGTCGACGAGTCGATGCTGACCGGCGAGCCCATGCCGGTGGCGCGCCGGCCGGGAGACCGTGTCGTCGGGGGAACGGTCAACCAGACGGGTCGCCTGGTCATCGAGGTAACGGAGGTGGGCGAGGACACCGTTCTGGCCGAGGTGGTACGGATAGTCGAACGGTCCCGGGCCACCAAGGCCCCGATCCAGCGCCTGGCGGATCGGGTGTCGGGCGTCTTCGTCCCGGCGGTGGTGGTGGTGGCGGTGGCCACGCTGGTGGGCTGGCTGGTGGCGACCGGCGACTGGGCCGACGCCCTGCGCAGCGCGGTGGCGGTCCTGATCATCGCCTGTCCCTGCGCGCTCGGCCTGGCCACGCCCACGGCCATCGCGGTCGGAGCGGGGCGGGGCGCCGAGCTCGGCGTGATATTCCGCTCGGCCGAGGTGTTCGAGCGGATGGAGAAGCTGGAACGGGTGGCGCTCGACAAGACCGGCACGCTGACCACCGGGCAGATGACCCTCCACTCGGTGGAGTCCGACCATCCCGACTTCCTGGCGCGGGTGGCGGGCGTGGAGGCCGGCACCGGGCATCCGCTGGGCCGGGCGGTGGAGGCCGGGGCGATCGAGCGAGGTGTCCAGCCCTCGAAGGCCCGCGACGTCAGCGTGTTCCCCGGCTTGGGAGCGGAGGGCACCGTCGACGGCACGGTCGTGACGGTGGGAACGTCCGATCTGATGGAGAGCCGCGGGATGGCGGTGGGCACCCGCTGGACCGAGGTGCTGGACCGGGCCGGAGGCCGGGGCCGGACCGCCTTCCTGGCCGGCTGGGACGGCGCCGTCCACGGGGTGATGACGGTGAGCGACACCCCCCGAGCGTCATCGGCCGGCGCCATCGCCGCATTGGGTGAGCGGCAGTTCACCACAGCCATGCTCACCGGGGACGCCGCCACCGCCGCCCGGGTGGTGGCGGACCAGGTGGGCATCGCGGAGGTGCATGCCCGCCTCTCACCGCAGCAGAAGGCCAACCTCATAGAGTCCTGGCAGGGCGAGGGCCAGGCCGTGGCGTTCGTCGGGGACGGGGTCAACGACGCTCCGGCGCTGGCGGTGGCCTCGGTCGGGATGGGGATCGGCACCGGCAGCGACCTGGCCATCGAGACCGCCGACGTGAGCCTGATGTCGGGCAATCCGGCGCTGGCGGTGACCGCCATCGACCTGGCCCGACGCATCCTGCGCGGCATCCGGCAGAACCTCTGGTGGGCCTTCGCCTACAACGTGGCGGCCATCCCCCTGGCCGCGGCCGGGCTGCTCGACCCGATGGTCGCCTCCGTCGCCATGGCGCTGTCCAGCGTCTCGGTGGTGGCCAACAGCCTCCGCATGAGGAACTGGTCCCCCTAGCCGGGGCTTCCGCTTGATGGCTCCCCTCGCTACGATTCCTTAGCGTGGCGACCGATGTCGAATGGCTTGAGGAGAACTCGCTACGTGATCCCGTAGCGGTACTGGCCTTCGAGGGCTGGAATGACGCCTCCGACGCCGCCACCCGGGTGCTCTACTACCTCATGGAGCACCACGACGTCACTCCGCTGGCCCGGCTGGATCTCGAGGACTACGTCAACTACCAGGAGTCCCGGCCGCTGGTCACGCTGGAGGGGCGGTTACGGAGCATCCGCTGGCCCACGGTCGGCTTCTTCGGTCTCGCCATTCCCGATCACTCCCATGACCTGGTGCTGATCCTCGGAGAGGAGCCGCACCTGCGGTGGCGCCGGTTCTGTATCGATGTCGCTTCCGTGCTCCGGCAGCTGGGAGTCCACCAGGCCGTGGCCCTCGGAGCGTTCGTCGGCGAGATCGCCCATACGCTCCCGGTGCCGATCTTCGGGAGCTCCTCGGATCCCAACTTCGCCGACCGGTTCGGATTGCACGCCTCCGCCTACGAGGGGCCGACCGGCATCACCGGGGTCATCACCAAGGCGCTCGAGGACGAGGGCATCGAGGCGGCGAGCATGTGGGCCGGCATACCCCATTACCTGGCGGCCAACCCCAGCCCGACCGGCACCCGGGCGCTCCTGTACGCGCTCGGCGACGTGATCGGCCAACGCTTCGACGTCACGGAGCTGGACGAGGAGGTGGCCGACTACGAGGCGCGGGTGCAGGAGGCGATCGCCGGTTCCAGCGAACTGGTCGGGTACGTCCGGGGCCTGGAGGCGGAGAGCGAGAAGCGCGCCATCTCCCTCACGGGTAGCCGCCGGCTGGTGGAGGAGATCGAACGCTTCCTGCGCAACCCCAACTAGCAACCCCAACTAGTGGAGTCACCTTGTCAGGGGGTGAGAATCCCGCGAAGGGGGTCACCTGTCGTGCTATTGCGGTATGGAGAAACAGGCATGGAGGGCAGACGCCTCATGTACGCCGACCTGACAGCGGTGAACCGGTCTGCGGTCAAAGGGAGCTAGACGAAGGCGGCGATGATGATGGCTGTGGCTGTCACCAACACGCAGACAAACGGAACCAGCAAGGCCACAGTGAATCTATGGCCTTCGTGGTACCCGAGATGCTCGTGCAGCGGCTTCAGCAATTCCAGCACGTCGGACCGGGTGGTGTAGTGACGCTGCACTTCACCTGCGAACCCACCCGATGAGTAGTCGTCAGGCGGGTTATCCGACGGCACGGCTCAGCCAGTCCCATGTGTTCTGTTTGGCACGTCCCCAATACGTCCCGATGAGTCGGAACACGATCCCTGTACCGAGATGGGTATCGCCCATCCCCAATTCATCGGTCAGGTCTTTCACGAGTAGTGGAGAGCGAACGAGCCAGATGTTGTCCGCCAGACTGTGCCGATCCGGCAGGCTCTCGATGCGTTTTGTCACCTCGTTGTCAGAGCCCGGGTTCGTGACAACCACTATGAAGGGCACGGCCCGCTGATCAGGTGACACGTCGGGGTCGCCTCCGCTCCGCTTCGACGAAGATCGATCTGGCGAAGTCCTGCGGTGACCGGGGCTCCCGAACCTGTTCAAGACGGCGCTTCATACGTCGGGCGTTCCCGCGGGTGTGCCGGTGGCGAGTGTCGATGTCGCCTTCCCTTCCGCCGGTGCTTGTTACGAGGCACGATAGTGGACATGATGCCATAGTGACGAACGAATCGGATCGTTAATCTTCGCGGACTCGGTGACCCGTCCTGATTGTCAGGGGGTCGTTAGGCGCAGTAGATCGGCGCGAAGAGCAGCACAGCAGCCAGGCCGATCACATCGCCCCGTGCTGAGTTCGTGCAACCTCCCCCACTGGAACTTGCTCATCCAAGGCTTCCGATCACCAGGAGTTCGTTCTCGCCCAAGATGGCGCCGGAGGCCCGGATGGCGTGATCGAACGCCTCCCGGTTCATGCCGTTCCTGCAAAGGACCTGTAGACATCAGCACGTTGGGTGGGGGTGAGAATCCCGCCGAAGGGAGTCACCTGTCGAAGGTCCTGACCGCGGAAGCCGGGATCGAGCATGCTGTCCACGATCTGATCGATCGACCCCTGGAGAATCCTCTCCCACTCGTCCAGGAGGGGTGCGGCATGCGGATTGACCGACCGCATCCGGACAATGTTCCGCCGGGCGATCTCGATGCCCTCAGCTTCGCGAGACCTCAATTCCCGCGCTATAGCGGTATGAAGAAACAGGCTTCTTGCCTGATCACGGGTCAGCTTCACCCCGTTCCAACGTGTAGTCACGGCGGTGATCGGCCGAGCAGGTCCCATCATCTCCGCCCGATCCGACCGGGCCTACGAAACCATCCCTTACCAGGCCAACCTGGTACCCGCGGCCGGGCTGATCAGCGCTCCTTCATGTCACGTCGAACCCTGACGTACCCATCGGAGGATGTGTAGATCAGCGCACTTGATTGCCCGTGAGTATGTAGTTCTGTACACTAGAGCGCGATGCGAATGAAGGCGCGGTCACGGTTGGGCGTTGTCGCGAGGCGCCCGCAGGGCTCGGTGGAGGGCTCTAGGACTCCGGTTCGGCTTGCCCGATCCGGCGTGCCGACGGCGGGTCTGCGGCTGAGCGAGCGGATGCCGCACCACCTCCGCGATCTGTACAGGGGGGGGGGTGGGAGACACGTCGTCCCACCGCACCTGGTCTTCACGGGCGTTCCGCTAGAGGGATCCCGCAGTGGTAGGGCCGCGAGTCGCACCGAAGTCACGTCCGACCCGGCTGGGGGCGCTCGTGGTGGCGCTTGTGGTGGCGGTGGCGACCTTGACCCCTCTCACCGACGTCCGGTCGGAGTCTCAGCCTCCGGCTGAAGTGCCGGCCAGGCCCACCGGCCTGCAACTCACCACCGAGGAAGGCTCTCTCAGTGTCGGGGCGGATTGGGATGACGTGGAGGGGGCGAGCGGGTACCGGGTTCGCTGGAGGTTGGCGGGTCCGGGCCACACGTTGAACGAGGGGCTGGAGGTCGAGGAGTCCGAGGCCACCATCACCGTCGACGGCTTCGGCGAGTGGCTGGTGCGGGTGGACGTATGCGACGCCACCGACTGCCGGCTGGGCATCCAGAAGCGGGTCAGGGTCAACCCGGCTTCCGGCGGTGAGATCAGTGTCGGGGTGGATTGGGATGACGTGGAGGGGGCGAGCGGGTACCGGGTTCGCTGGAGGTTGGCGGGTCCGGGCCACACGTTGAACGAGGGGCTGGAGGTCGAGGAGTCCGAGGCCACCATCACCGTCGACGATTTCGGCGAGTGGGTGGTGCGGGTGGATTCGTGCGACGCCGCCGACTGCCGGCTGGTCATGAACAAGCGGCTCTGGGTGAACCCGGCTCCCGAGGACGAGGCCGCGACCGAAACCGAGGCCGACGGAGAGGCCGAGTCCACTCCGGAGCCGGAGCCGGCGAATCAGGCGCCGACGGTGGACACGTCGGTGGGCAACCACGCCACGTTCACGGGAGAGCACAACGCCCCGCCGGGGGTGATCGTGTTCAAGTCGTTCGGCGGCATCTTCTCCGATCCCGACGGCGACAGCCTCACCTACGCCGCCGAGGTGAGCTCGGGCCGCTCCGAGCTGGTGCGCAACCTGCGCATCCGCACCAGCGGCCATTTGCTGTTCTTCCAGACCGACACCGCCGAGGCCTGGTCCGAAGCGGTGCCCGCTCCGGCCAACCCCTCCGAGTTCGAGGTCACCCTCACCGCCACCGACCCCCACGGCGCCACCGCCTCGGTAACCGGCACCTTCTCCACCACCTGGGAACAGCCCGAACGCCAACCCCTCTCCGACCCCGACGACCAGGCCTCCAACTCCCGCGGCCCCGACGAGGAGATCCCCGACGACGGGACCCCCGCCGAGGAGCTGGCGGTGACCGTGGTCGCCGACCCGCCCGACCCCACCCCGGGCCAGACAGTCACCATGACCGCCCAGGTCGACAACGCGCCCGAGGGGCTGGTGCCCACCCTCACCTGGGAGATGAACGCCGGCGGCTGGTTCACCGTGCGCACCGCCCCCGAGTTCTCCTACGCCGGCAACCGCGACGAAGCCTGGGACTACCGCGTCACCGCCACCTACCCCAACGGCGACACCGCCACCTCCGCCCCCATCACCGTCGCCTGGCTCACCGACCAAGCCCGAAACAGCCTCACCCAAGACGACGAAATCACCGCCCAATCCGAGAACGACGGCGTCCAAGGCCAGCAGTCAACCGACACGGTCCTGATCTCGACCCTCACTACCACAAACCCCGCAGGCCGCAGTTGGTTCGCTGCGCAGAGTTTCACGACGGGCTCTGACGATGCCACCCTCACAAAGGTCCTTGTCGAACTGTCTGGCTCAGGTACCGGCGCCGCGGTCAAGATCCGGGCAGACCAGACCTCCGGCTGCACCGGCACCTTGACCAGTTGTCCAGATATGAGCGACGACGGCGAAGTGGCCGCACTAACCAATCCGAGCAGCCTCTCAGGCGACGACGACTTCACCTTCACCGCCCCGGCCAGCACCACCCTCAGCGCCAATACCACCTACTGGGTGACGCTCCACGAGGGAGTCGACAGCAGAAAGCAATTCAAGTACAAGGCCAGCCCAACCATTACGGGTGCGACGGGCTGGACCGTTGGCGATTACCTGATCCGGTTCGCCGAAGCGAACAATTGGGTAACCCAGTCCGAAAAGATGTTGTTCGAAGTCCAGGGCACCATCGCCAGCTCCGACCCCTCCACCAAGGTGACGTTGAGCGTCAGTCCGACGTCGATTGACGAGGAGGACGGGATCCAGTCGGTGACCATCACCGGCACCTTGGACGGGGCGGCGCGGACGTCGGCGACGACGGTGACGGTGAACTTCGGCAACACCGGCACAGCGAAGATCGGCTCGGCCAACGACTATGAGGTGCTGCCTGCGGGCTCCGGCACCAACACGATCACGTCGGGCACCATCACCATCGCCGCCAATCAGCCCTCGGGGTCGACGTCGTTCCGGTTCCGGCCGGTCAACGACAGCATCGACGAGGGCACCAGCGAGACCATCACCATCACCGGCTCGACCACCGCGTCGGACCTCACCGGCGGGGTGGAATCGGTGGACCTCACCCTCGACGACGACGACACGGCGAGCACGAATATCGGGCTGACGTTCTCGGTCAATTCCATTACCGAGGGCGACAATCAGATATCGGTGGCCCCGCGAGCCACTTTCGGCACGAGCGTCGCGCGCAATGTGGACACCACGGTCGCCGTGACCTACTCCACCTCCACCGCCACGCTGAACACCGACTACACGGTCTCGCCGGCCTGGCCGACGTCGATCACCATTCCCGCGGGCAGCACTACCGCCGACGGGAGCAGTGTCACCTTGACCGTGGTGGACGACAAGATCCACGAGCCCCAGGAGCTGATCACCGCCACCGGCACGCTGTCGGGCTTCACCATCACTTCTGAACGGTCGTTGGCGATGAACGACAACGACGACGCGCCAGACCGGGTGGTGTTGAGCTTCTCGCCGGTGAGCGAGGGCTCGGGGGCCACGACCTCGACGGTGACGGCGACGCTGGCCAACTCCGACAGTTCCAAGCCCCAGGACATCGTGCTGACCGAGGATGTGACGGTGACGCTGGGGTTGGGCACCGGCGGGACGGCCACGTCGGGCACCGACTACACCGCGCTCCAGTCGCCGCTGCCGACGGTGACCATTTCGGCGGGGCAGTTGAGCGGCACCGCCACCATCTCCATCACCCCGACGGCCGACACCGTCGACGATGACGGCGAGACGATCCCGTTCACCGCCACCGCCACCACCACCCAGTCCGGGGTGACCCTGTCGGGGGTGGGCGCCAACATGGTGATCACCGAGGACGTCTCGCTGATCACGAGCCTGGCAGGTGCGAATAATGCCGGGGTGAGCAACATCTTCTTGGCGCAGCCCTTCACTGCCGGGTCTGCTGGGTCTGCGCCGGCGTTGGTGACGGAGGTCAACGTCGAGTTCAGCAACTCGAGTACCCAGGTTTCGGTGAGGCTCCGCAAGGACAATGGCAGCAACCGGCCGGACATGAGCGCCGACGGCCTGGTGGACACCCTGACGACAACCGATGCTCTTTCCGGCACCGGTGTCCTCACCTTCACGGCCTCGGCGAGCAAGACCATCATCCTCGACGGGGGCGAGACCTATTGGGTGACGTTCCACGAGGGGAGCACGGTCTCGAGCGGCTTCCGGAAGGCGCCACGACTCACCAACACTGCTGCCACGGGCCAGACAGGCTGGACCATGGGTACACGGCTGTCTCGGAGCACTGAGAGCGCCGGCTGGTCCACGAACAGCTCCCGGGTGAAGATGGAGGTGCGGGGCACCCTGCTGCCGGCGGTGACGGCGAGCTTCGCGACGGCCACCTATTCCGCCACCGAGGGCGGCACCGCCACGGTGACCGTCGACCTGAGCACCGCGCCGAAGCGGCAGGTGGTCATACCGATCTCGGCTGCCAACCAGAACAACGCCTCGGCCAGCGACTATTCGGGCGTCCCCGAGAGTCTGACGTTCGGCGCCGACGACACGTCCAAGAGCTTCACGTTCACCGCCACCGACGACTCCCTCGACGACGACGGCGAGTCGGTGAGGCTGTCGTTCGGCACGCTGCCGTCGGGCGTGACCGCCGCCACCAGCGAGACCACGGTGGTCATCACCGACAACGACGACACCCCCACCACCATCAACCTGAGCTTCGACCCGACCAGCGTGGACGAGGACGCCACCGGCAACGTGGCGGTAAAGGTGGTGGCCACCCTGGTGGGCACCTCCACGCGCACCGTGGCGACGACGGTGCAGCTCGGCTCGCTCACCCACAGCAGCACCGGCCCCGCCTACACGTCGTCGGGCCTGCCGTCGAGCGTGACAATTCCCGCCGGCCAGGCCAAGGGCGAGGCGACGGGCCTGACGATCAACCCCACCGACAACACGGTGTCCGACGGCAATCGCACCATCACCCTGGCCCAGGGCACCCCGGCCCTGACGGGGTTCACGGTGAACGACGCCACCATGACCATCACCGACGACGAGCTGCCCGCGATCACCCTCAGCGTGGTGGAGGACAGCGTCGGCAACCCCGCGGTGACCAGCATCAGCGAGGCGTCCACGGCGGCCAAGTCGATCAAGATCAGGGCGACGGCGGCCACCGCGGTGGCGGCCAACACCCAGATCACTCTGACGGTGGCCGGCACCGCCTCCGGGAGCGGCACCGACTACACCGCCACGTTCCCCACCACGGTCACCATCTCGTCGGGCAGCACCACCGCGGACACCGCGGCGTTCAACATCGCCACCGTGGACGACACCGTCTCAGAGGGCACCGAGACCATCATCGTGTCTGGCACCGCCACCGGGTTCAACGTGAACTCTGCCACCGTCAACCTCAACGACAACGACCAGCCGCTGATCACGCTGTCGCTGTCGGTGTCGAGCGCGACTGAGGCGGCGGGCAACCAGGCGGTGACGGTGAGCGCGACGCGCTCGGCGTCGAGCACCGGCCAGCTGAGCGTGATGGTGACCCGCCAGTCGTCGTCGACCGCGGTGCACGGCACCGACTACACCGGCTCGACGAGCGCCACCATCTCGTTCGCCGCCAACCAGACCAACAGCTCCTCGGCCACGTTCAACATCAACCCCCGCCAGGACCTGCTGGTGGAGGGCGACGAGACCATCGTGCTGGGCGCGTCGGTGACGGGCCACACCGTGACGCCGGCCACGTTCACCATCACCGACGACGACAGTGCGTCCACCGGCTTCTCGCTGTCGGTGAACCCGACGAGCCTGGACGAGTCGGCCGACTCCACCGCGGTGACGGTGACCGCCACCGTCAACGGCGGCGCGGTGGTGGGCAACACCGTGGTGGGCCTGTCGCTGGGCGGCACGGCCACCGGCGGCGGCACCGACTACACCATGACGGGCACTCTGCCGTCGATCACCATCTCGGCGGGCACCCGCTCGGGCTCGGCGACGATCAACTTCGACCCTGTCGACGACAGCCTCGACGAGAGCGACGGCACTGCCTCGCGCCCTCACGAGACGATCGTCATCACCGGCACCAAGACCAGCGGCGACACCTCCATCACCACGGGCGGCTCGGCCACCCTCACCATCACCGACAACGACCCCACCCCCAACACGATCAACCTGAGCTTCGAGCCGGCCAGCGTCGACGAGGACGCCTCTGGCAGCGTGGCGGTGAAGGTGGTGGCCACTTTGGTGGGCGACTCGACGCGCACCGTGGACACGACGGTGCAGCTGGGCTCGCTCACCGACGACGGCAACGGGCCCGCCTACACCTCGTCGGGGCTGCCCACGTCGGTGACCATCGCGGCCGGCCAGTCCAAGGGCGAGGCGGCGGGGCTGTCGATCAACCCCACCGACAACTCGGTGTCCGACGGCGACCGCACCATCACCCTGGCCCAGCACGCCACCAACACGCTGTCGGGGTTCGCGGTGAACGCGGCCACCATGACCATTGCCGACGATGAGATACCGGTGATCACCGTGAGCCTGGACATCGCGAGCGCGGCCGAGTCGGCGGGCAATCAGGCGGTGACGGTGAGCGCGACGCGCCCGGCTGGGAGCAAGGCTGCGCTGAATGTGGTGATCGAGCCCCAGTCGGCCTCCACCGCGACGCGCAACACCGACTGGACCACCACGTCGTCGAGCGCCACCATCTCGTTCGCCGCCAACCAGACCTCCAGCAACACGGCAACGTTCAACATCGATCCCACCCAGGACCTTTTGGTGGAGGGCGACGAGACCATCGTGCTGGGCGCCGCCATGGTGACGGGCCACACCGTGACGCCGGCCACGTTCACCATCACCGACGACGACGATGAGCCCGACCGGGTGTTCTTGAGCTTCGCCGACGTGGGCGAGGGCGCGGGGGCCACCACCTCCACGGTGACCGCCAGGCTGGGCAACTCCGACACCAACAAGGACCAGAACATCCAACTGCTCCACAACGTGGTGGTGCGCCTGACCCAGTCCGGCGGCACCGCCACCAGCGGCACCGACTACGCCGCGCTGGGAACGCTGCCCACCATCACCATCTCGGCGGGCCAAAACAGCGGCACCGCCAGCCTGTCCATCACCCCCACCCAGGACACCCTGGATGAGGGCGCCGGCGAGACCATCGGGTTCACCGCCACGGCGAACTGCAAGACCACCGCCAATCCGTGCCCCACGGCCCAACAGTTCACCGGTCTCTCCGCGCCGGCGGCGACGATGACGATCACCGACGACGACGCCACCCCCACGGTGATCAACCTGAGCTTCAATCCCGACAGAATCGACGAGGACGCCGCCGGCGACGGCTCGGGCAACGTGGCCGTCACGGTGGTGGCCGCTTTGGTTGGCGATTCGACCCGCACCGTGGACACGACGGTGCAGCTGGGCTCGCTCACCGACGACGGCAACGGACCCGCCTACACCTCGTCGGGGCTGCCCACGTCGGTGACCATCTCCGCCGGGCAGGCCTCGGGCTCGGCCACCGGCCTCAAGATCAACCCCACCGGCAACACCAACCCCGACGGCGACCGCACCATCACCCTGGCCGAGCACGGCACCAACACGCTGCCCAATTTCACGGTGAACGCGGCCACCATGACCATCGCCGACAACGAGACGCCGGTGATCACGCTGTCGCTGGGCACGTCGAGCGCGACTGAGGCGGCGGGCAATCAGGCGGTGTCGGTGTCCGCGACGCGCGCGGGATCGAGCACCGCTGCGCTGAGCGTGACGGTGAGGCGCCAGTCGGCCTCGACCGCGGTGCGCGGCACCGACTACAGCGGCTCGTCGACCGCCACCATCTCGTTCGCCGCAGGCAACACCACCAGCAACTCGGCCACGTTCAACATCAACCCCACCCAGGACCTTTTGGTGGAGGGCGACGAGACCGTCGTGCTGGGCGCCACCGTGGCGGGCCACACCGTGACGCCGGCCACGTTCACCATCACCGACGACGACGATGAGCCCGACCGGGTGTTCTTGAGCTTCGCCGACGTGGGCGAGGGCGCGGGGGCCACCACCTCCACGGTGACCGCCAGGCTGGGCAACTCCGACACCAACAAGGACCAGAACATCCAACTGCTCCACGACGTGGTGGTGAGGCTTGCCGGGCCCAGCGGCGGCTCGGCCACCAGCGGCACCGACTACGCCGCTTTGGGCACGCTGCCGACGGTGAGGATCCCGGCGGGCAACAACAGCGGCACCGCCAGCCTGAGCATCACCCCCACCCAGGACAACCTCGACGAGGGCGCCGGCGAGACCATCGGGTTCACGGCCACGGCGAACTGCAAGACCACCGCTGATCCGTGCCCGGCTGACCAGCAAATCTCGGGTCTCACCGCGCCGGCGGCGACGATGACGATCACCGACGACGACGTGACCGTGAACTTCTCGTCGGCGACGCTGAACGCCACCGAGGGCGGCGGCGCCGTCACGGTGACGGTGACGCTCAGCGAGGCGCCGGGCCGCAGCCTGACCATCCCGATCACCCACACTCCCGGGGGCGGCGCCACCGCGCAGGGCCAAACCGGCGCCGACTATTCCGGCGTGCCCGCCAGCGTGGCGTTCAGCGCCACGCAGACCTCCCGCAGCTTCACCATCACCGCAACCGACGACGACGTCGACGACGACGGCGAGTCGGTGGAGCTCGGGTTCGGCACCATAACCGATGGGGCCGAGGCCGGAACCACCAGCACCGCCACGGTGTCGATCATCGACAACGACCACCCCGACATCACGGTCGAGTTCTCGTCCAGCGGCTACATCGTGACTGAGGACGGCACCCCCGCGCCGGTGACCGTCACGCTGAGCGCGCCGCCCAAGCGCGCCGTGACCATACCGATCACCACCGCCAACCAAGGCGGCGCTGAGAACGCCGACTACTCCGGCGTCCCGTCGGGGGGCCTGGCGTTCGGCGCCACCGAGACCTCCAAGAGCTTCACCGTCACCGCTGTCGACGACGCCGTCGACGACGACGGCGAGTCGGTGGTGCTCGGGTTCGGCAGCACCCTGCCCGACGGGATCACCGCCAGCGGCACCACCGAGGCGACGGTGGCCATAACCGACAACGACGACCCGATCGTGTCGGTTATGTTCTCGCGGGACCAGTACACCGCCCGCGAGGGCGACGCCGACGGCACCACGGTCACCGTCACCCTCAGCGCCGATCCCGAGCGCACCGTGGTGGTGCCCATCACCCACGCCCCCATGGGCGGCGCCATCGCCGGCGACTACACGTTGAGCGACACCAGCGTGACCTTCAACGCCGGCGAGACCGAGAGCACGTTCACCATCACCGCCACCGACGACTCCGACGACGACGACGAGTCGGTGCGGCTCGGGTTCGGCAGCACCCTGCCCGACCGGGTCAACCTCGGCACCCCCTCCACCGCCACGGTGCCGATCACCGACAACAACGCGCCCCACGTCACCGAGGTGCGGGTGGTGGGCCAACCCGCCGACGGCCAGACCTATCGAGCCGGCGAGTTCATCACCTTGCACGTCACGTTCAGCGAGGGGATAAGGGTGACCCGCCGGGGCAACGTCTATCTCAGCCTGCACTCGGCTGACGGCTGGTTCGGGGCCCGAGCGCTGAGAGGGTGGAACTCGGGGGTGCTGCGCCTGTGGGGCGGTTGGGCCGACGTTGGCGAGGAGTACGACACGATGGAGTTCCGCTACCGGGTGAGCCAGGGCGACCAGGCCGCCGACGAGCTCGTCGTGGGCACCCACCGGCTCAACGGCGGCGGCCTCGTGCTCACCGACGGCCTGCAGCTCACCGGCGTCTCCGGCGAGCTGATCGACCCCGCCATCGACCCCATGGGCTTCGGCTTCAAGGTGGACGGCGGCGACGCGCCCCGCACCGGGCGCACCGACGGGGGCGGCGGGCTGCTGAACGCGTCGGGTCCGTGCCGGCGCGACATCAGCCTGGGCCGCTGGCACGGCAGCAGCCTTTTGCGCAACGCCTGGGGGGTGGGCTGTGAGAGCCGCGCCAACCCGGGCACCTACGCCGCCTACTTCACCTTCACCCTGGCGTCTGATTCGCAGGTGCGGCTGCACGCCCAGGGCGGCGCCCCCGCCCAGGCCACCTTGAGGCTGCGGGCCGGGCGCGCCTACACCGGCGAGGTGACCGCCACCGCTGCGGCGTCGGGCTACGGCCGCGCCAGGATCGACGCGTTCCTGCCCGCGGGCACCTACACGCTGGAGGTGGCCCCCACCCGCCACGACGCCGCGGTGCCCGACGTGTCGGGCCTGGGGTACACCCTGTGGGCGGGCACCGTGGTGGCCCCGCCCGCCATCGGCGACTGCGTCACAGAGATCAGCCGGGGCCACAGCGCGGCGGCCCGGTGGGACGCGTCGTGCGATTCGGTGACCAACACCGGCCGGCGCGCCCACTACTACAGCTTCACCGGCGACGGCGGCATCGCCGAGTTCACCGTGACCTCCCCCGACGCCACCGAGGAGGCGTTCCTGTGGGAGTGGGACTCCCAGAACCGGGGCAGCGCCCAGGTGGACTCGGCCACCTCGGGGTCCGCGTCGTGCCACAACCGCTGCGCCCACGTGTTCCACCGCACCATCGCCGGCCGCACCTACACCCTCGAGGTGACCGGCGACGACGCGTCGGCCGGCGGCCGCTACCTGGCCGCCATGCACGGCGGCGCCGGCGCCATGCCGCCCAATCAGTGCATTGCCGATTTGGGCCGCGTGGACCACACCAACGCCGAGCTGCGCCAGATGGGCCGCAGCCGGCCCAACGGGTGGCAGTTCGGCCACATGGTGGGCCGCCGGAACTTCGAATGGCCGTGCTTCTCCGCGGACCGCCCCGCCACCTACGCCAAGTACTTCACCTTCTCCGTCGACGAGGCCCGCGACGTGCGCCTCGAGATCTACGGCAGCAACGCCGCGGGCGTCTCCATGGTGCTGCGCCGCGGCACCGCCACCTCCGGCGGGCCCGCCGCGGGCTCGCACCACCCCGGCCAGCCCGTGCAGTCCCGCCTCGACCAGAGGCTGCTGCCGGGCACCTACACCGTGGAGGTGCGCGCCGCCAGCACCGGCCGCACCAGCGCATTCGAGCTGATCATCAAACAGGGCCCGCCCCAATGGGTCCCCGCCGACCAGTGCGTCGAGGAACTGCCGCTGGTATTGGACGGCGGCGGGATCTGGGAGAGCGGCACCTGGGCCGAGCCGTGCTGGTCCAACGCCCGAGCCGGCCGCCACGCCCGCTGGTACACCTTCACCGTCACGCCCGCCCAGGCGGCCGACGGGTTCAACCTGAACATGTCGCTTCTTTCCCAAGACGCCGACCCGTACCTGATCCTGCGCCAAGGGCTGTCCTACACCGGCTGGGCCATCGCCGAAGTCGACGACTCCTGGCGCTGGGGCTCATGGCTGAGCGCGTTCGACGCCCAGATCATCCGCAACGGCCTGCCCGCCGGCACCTACACCATCGAGGCCGCCACCGACCGCAACGGCCTGCGCGGCGACAACGGCGCATTCTCCCTCGCCGCCAGCATCCGCACCCCCCTCGAAGCCCCCGACCCGCCCACCGGCCTCAGCGCCACCGCCAGCACCACCGAGTTCGACAAGATCACCGCAAGCTGGACCCTGCCCGCAGCCCCGCCGAACAAGCCGCGCACCGCGGTGGTGGTGCAGTGGACATCGGCCGTGCCGGCATCTCAGAAGCTGGTGTCCAACACCGGGCAGACGAACAACGGCGAAGGGAACCTCGATGTCAGATCCGCCCAGGGGTTCACCACTGGCTCGAACACCGGGGGTTACAAGCTCACCAGCGTCGACGTGCACTTCTCGACGATCGCAGCGAGCCCGTCGGTGAGCGTCGCCATCTACACCAGCAGCTCCGGCGAGCCCGCCAGCCAGCTGGCCGCGCTCTCCAACCCGGCCTCGCTGACGTCGGGGATCAACACGTTCACCGCCTCCGGCCAGGGCATCAACCTGGACCCCAACACCAAGTACTTCGTGTACTTCGCCGGCGGGGACTCAGACACCCATTACACCTACGCGCCCACCGCGGGCAACGAGGACAGCGGCGCCGCCGCGGGCTGGTCCATCGACAACATCAACCAATGGGACAACCCATGGGACCCATTGACCTCCACGGGGCCGATCAGAGTGGCCATCAAGGGCTACGCCCGCGGCACCGCCGCGCCGGCCGGCAGCCAACTCGACGGCACCGCAGTGCTCGGCGCAGGCGCCACCACGCACACCATCAGCGGCCTGGCCCACGACACCGACTACACGTTCACCGTCAAGGCCCGCAACAGCGAAGGCGAAAGCAGCACCGCCACCGCGACGGCCACCACCATGAACATCAGCCCGCCGGCTGCGGCCACCGGGGTGGTTGCGACCGGCACCGCCCATGACAGCATCCACGTGACGTGGACCAACGGGGCCAGCACCAACGCCGCGCCGCGCACCGCGGTGGTGGTGACGTGGAACACCACCTCCGACGGGAACACCGTGTACCACGAGGTGCTGCCCGCCGACACCACCAGCCACACCATCACCGGCCTCACCGCCAGCACCGCCTACTCGGTGGCCATATACGCGCGCAACCCCGCCGGCGACAGCTCCGCGGCCCGCCAGGCCCTCGACGTCTCCACCCTCGCCAACCCGGCGGCGATGTGGTTCACCGCCGACACGCCGAGCATCAGGCTCGGCGACTCCAGTTCGCGGGCCTTCTTCAGTATCTCATCGACCGCGTCGGGGGCCTTTACGTGCCAATTGATGGCCGGGATCACGATCAACTGCCCGGGAACCCTGGTCAGCATCGCCGCGTTTGCCACGGGGGGCTCCAGCGGCGATTCGTTCCATTCGCAGCTGGTGGACGCCACAACGAGGATGGAGGGCGGCACAACTCGTATCACCATCAATCGGATCAAGTACGAGGCCGAGCTGGTTATGCGCGCCTGGGGCACCATCGGGGGCAACTCGGTGAGCACCGAGTGGAACTTCTACTCCCACTTCGGCGGCCCCGCAGCGCCCCAGATCGCGGTGTCGGCCGGCAACCAGAAGATCACCGTCGGCTGGACCCCGCCGGCCCTCAACAGCAACGGCGAGTACGGCAAGCCCGGCAACGTTCTCAGCGGCTACCAGGTGTGGCACCGGGCCCAGAACGCGGACAAATCCTGGCCGGCGTGGACCAAGTCGGCGTGGCTGGCCGCGAACGTGCGCGAGCACGAGATCACCGGCCTAACCAACGACGTCACCGTGCAGGTGCGGGTGCGGGCCCGAGCCGAGTCCAACAACCACAACGGCGTCCTCACCCAATACGAGGGCATGACCACCGGCTCGTGCCCGCACAGCCAAAGGGAGATGTGCAACGCCACGCCCGTCAGCGGCGCCGGCTCGCCCAGCACGCCGCAGAACTTCAGCGCCAGCGCCGGCTCTGACGCCGGAGAGCTCAACGTGTTCTGGGGCGCCCCCGCCACCCCCGCCGGCGGAGTGCACCTGTACCGCGTCGAGTACAAGCTGACCACCGACTCCACCTGGACAGCCGTGCTCGTCAGCGGCCTCACCACCAGCACCACCATCACCGGCCTAACCTCAAGCTCCGCCTACCACGTGAGAGTCCGAGCCGAAGGCGCCGCCGGCGACAGCGCCTACACCGCCAACGCCACCGCCACCCCCACCTAACCCCGCCCGGCATCCGACAGGCAATAACCTTCCGTTGTTGACTCCAAGATCTGACACACAGTCGTTATTGAGAGAAAAGAGGGGCAGCCGGAGCACCGTTCCGGCTTGCGGCCAGCCCGTCCAGCGACAACAATCGGGGCCTATATCGGAACAAGGATGTGTATTGGGCTCGCTGGTTAAGAAGCGCCGCAAGAAAATGAGCAAGCACAAGTATCGCAAGCGGATCAAGGCCAACCGCCACAAGAAGAAGCAGTAGGTCCGCCTCAGGGGGTGCTCGCGGGGCGGGAACGCGTTCTCCCGCCCGGCCAAAGTGAAGGTCTCTAGGGGGTCGACTCCGGCCTGTAGTAGCGCCGGATCGCCCAGCCGACAACCGCGACGACGAAGCCGCTGGAGGGGTTACCGCCGATGATCGCCAGCGCTAGGCCGTAGACGATCGCGACGGTGCCAAGCATGCGCATCGTGCTTAGAACAGTGCTCCTCGGTTCATCGGTCTACCTGTGTCGGGATTGTCCGCGGCAACCGGACTCGGGCGCCCGTGCCCCGATCACCCAGCCGATCGAGCCCCGAACCTATCCGGCGCCTGTGACATCCGGCGCCAGCACCATCGCCTTGCCCTCGCCCCGCAGGGCGTCCGCCAGGGCGTCCTGGACCGTGGACATGTGGTCTCGCCGCGCCAGGCTGAGGATGGAGGGGCCGGCGCCCGACAGGCAGGCGTACACGGCCCCCGCCTCGAGGGCGACCTCCATCAGCCGGGCCGTCTCGGGGTAGGTGGCGAGGCGGGGCGGCTCGTGGATCTCGTCGCCGCGGGCGTTGTCGAGTATCTCCTCCGAACCGGTCCGCAGCCCCTCGATCAGCGCGGTGAGCCGTCCGAGGGTGCGAACCGCCACCTCGAGCGGGACGCAGTCCGGCACCACCTTGCGGGAGTCGCTGGTGCGGACCTCGAAGTCGGGGACCACCAGCACCGGCACCAGGTCGGGCGACAGCGAGTGGTGCACCACCCATCCTTCGGCCACCGACACCAACCCCCCGTAGACGGCGGCGGCGGCGTTGTCGGGGTGGCCCTCCAGGTACTTGACGTACTGGAACAGCTCGTCGTGGGTCGGGTCCTTGCCGTTGGCGCGCAGGGCGGCCAGGGTGCCGGCGGTGAAGGCGGCCGCGCTCGATCCCAGGCCGCTGCACAGGGGAACGTGGTTGGCGATCTCCATCCGGAGCGGCCGGTCGCTCACCGCACGAGCCGCCGCCAGGACGGCATCGTTGTCCTCATCGCCCAGGTAGGGCTCGGGTCCGATGTGCCGGGTCGACCACGAGCCCGCGACTTCGGCGGTTACCCGGCATCTCAGGTCGAGTGCCAGGGCCATGGTGTCGAAGCCGGGCCCGAGGTTGGCGGAGGAGGCCGGGGCGGAGGCGGTGCTCATGATCCGATGTCGATCTCGACGAAGATGTTCCCGGCCGCCGGCAGTGCGATCCGGATGGCCTCCTCGACGTCCTCGATGGTCTGGTGGACCTCTTTACCGGAGAGGCCTTTCACCAACTCGACGTCGAGGTTGACCAGGATGTCCTCGGGACCCATGTGCATGGTGAGCAGGCGGTCCACGCCGGTGACGTTGGCGTGGGCCAGCACCCGCGCCCGGATGGTGGCCCGGTCCCGGCGTCCGGCGGCTTCCCCGATCAGCAGTCCCTTGATCTCGAAGGCCAGGAAGAACGCCACCACGGCCAGCAGCAACCCGATCAGGATCGACGCGAGGGCGTCCCAGATGGGGTCGCCGGTGATCTGGGAGGCGACTATGCCTGCCAGCGCGACGCTCAGGCCGCCGACCGCGGCGCTGTCCTCGAACAGTACGACCAGCAGGGCCGCGTCCTTGGTGTCGCGCAGGGTGCGCCACAGGGCCCGCGAGCCGCGGACCCGGTTGAACTCCCGCGCCGCCACCGTCCAGGGGATGGCCTCGAAGAGGATCGCCCCACCGAGCACGGCCACGGAGACACCGAAGCTCTCCACCGCATGCGGATGCCGGAGGGCGTTGACGCCGTGCTGGATGGAGAACACGGCGCCGCCCACGAACAGCATGACCGCCACCATGAAGCTCCAGAAGTAGACCTCCTTGCCCCGCCCGAACGGATGGCGCTGCCCGCCGGCGCGTTTGGCGACCGTCATGCCCCATAGAAGCATCCCCTGGTTACCGGAGTCGGCCACCGAGTGGATCGCCTCGGCCAGCATCGCCGCCGACCCGGTGATGGCGGCCGCTATGAACTTGGCTACCGCGATGGCCGAGTTGGCGGCCAGCGCGGCGACTACAGCGAGACGGGAGCCTTGGGAAGCCATTCGGGTTCCAGTTTACGAGGTCGTGGGTTCCTCAGCACCGCAGCAGGGCTACGGTAGGCAGGTCATGGCGGACATTCTCGGGTTGGACGCCCTGCTGGGGCAGATGATGACGGCGCTGGGGCTGGCGATGGTGGCCGGGAACGGCTTCGCCATGTGGAAACACGCCCGTGGTGAGGCTCCCGAAGGTGCCAAGGGCGCCTACCGGCCGGGGCGGGTTCGCTTCCTGCTGGGGGTAGGTCTGGTGATCAGCATCTGGGGCCTGGCCGGCATTTTGACCTGATCCGAAGGCGTGGCAGATCGGCCCGACGCATATGACACCCACCCTGGCCCCTCGCTACCATCGCGGCGGTCCGGCGGGTGTAGTTCAGTGGTAGAACATCAGCTTCCCAAGCTGAGAACGGGGGTTCGATTCCCCTCACCCGCTCCCTTCCCTTGACGCGCTGATTCCATCGCTCAGCAACCTGGGAGCAGAGCGGTGATACTTTCGGACCGGGACATCAAAGCCGCCATCGAGGCGGAACGCATCGGGATCGATCCCTACGATCCCGAGAACGTCCAGCCCTCGTCGATCGACCTGCGGGTGGATCGTTTCTTCCGGGTGTTCGAGAACCACCTCTACCCGTACATCGATCCCAAGACGGCCCAGCCCGACCTCACCCAGGAGAGGGCGGTTAGCCCCGATGGCCGCTTCATCCTCCACCCCGGCAAGTTCGTGCTCGGGGCCACCCTCGAGCGCATCCATCTGGCCGACGACCTCGTGGCCCGTCTCGAGGGCAAATCCAGCCTGGGCCGGATCGGCCTGCTGATCCATTCGACCGCCGGGTTCGTGGATCCCGGCTTCAACGGTTACCTGACCCTCGAGCTTGCCAACGTGGCCAACCTGCCGATTGCCATCTATCCGGGAATGCTGATCGGGCAGATCAGCTTCTACGAGCTCTCCAGCCCGGCGGAGTACCCCTACGGTTCGCTGTGGGCCGGGTCCAAGTACCAGGGCCAGCGCGGCCCTACGGCGTCCCGCATCCACGAGAACTTCCGCTAGCGCTAGCGGATCAGAGCAGGGTCTCCGGCTGGTAGTCCGCTGCGTGCGGATGAGCGTCGACCACCTCCGCGACCGCTCTGGCAACGGCGTCCACCTGCGAGCCTGCCCGTCCCGCCAGGCCGGTGGCGGTGGCCGCCTCCCGGATCCGCGATGCGTCCAGGGGAAAGGCCGGATCGTGGCCGAGCGATGCCCAGAGGTCGTGGTCGTCCCCGTCCCGCCGGGCAGTGGCCGCCCGAAGGGCATGGGATTGGATGACCCGGTGGGCGTGCTCGCGGCCCATCCCCGCCGCCACCGCCGCAAGCAGGACCCGGGTCGTGGAGAGGAACGGCAACTCGGCGGCCAACTCCTCCTCCACGCGTCCGGGAAACACCGCCATGTCCCGGACCACGTGCAGGGTGGCCTCCAGCAACCCGTCGGCGGCGAAGAAGGAGTCGGGCAGCATCACCCGCCGTACCACGGAGTCGCTGACATCGCCCTCGTTCCACTGGTGTCCTGACAGCCCGGCGGCCATGGCGAGGTAGCCGCCCAGAACCACGGCCAGCCCGGTGATCCGCTCGCAGGTACGCATGTTCGTCTTGTGGGGCATGGCCGATGATCCCACCTGGCCGGGTTGGAAGCCCTCGGAGGCCAGGTCGGCGCCGGCCATCAGCCGGAGGGTGGTGGCCAGGCTGGCGGGGCCGGCCGCCAGTTGGGCCAGCGCGGACACCACCTCCAGGTCGAGCGATCTCGGATAGATCTGCCCCACGGCGGTCAGGCGCCGGGAGAACCCCAGTCCATCCGCCACCTTCTCCTCGAACCGGTCCACCGCCTCCTCGTCACCACCGAACAGGCCCAGGAGGTCCTGCTGGGTCCCCACCGGGCCTTTGATCCCTCTCAGGGGATAGCCGGCGATCAGGGTCTCGACCCGCCGGTATGCGGCCAGGGTCTCCTCGGCGGCGGAGGCAAGACGTTTCCCCACGGTGGTGGGCTGGGCCGGCACGTTGTGGCTGCGGCCCACCACGACCGTTGTCCGGTACTCGACCGCCCGGCCCGCCAGGGCTGCCAGCACCGCCACGGTCTTGTCCCGCAGCGTCTCGAGCGACCGCCGGACCACCATCTGCTCGACGTTCTCGGTGACATCCCGGGAGGTGAGTCCCTTGTGGATGTGCTCGTGGCCCGCCAGCCCGCAGAACTCCCCGATGCGGGCCGCCAGGTCATGACGGGTGGCTTCCTCCCTCGACCGGATCGAGGCCAGGTCGACCTGATGGATGACCGCCCGGTAGTCGTCGACCACTCCTTCGGGCACCGGCACTCCCAGTTCGATCTGGGCCTCGAGGACCGCTACCCAGAGCTCCCGCTCCATGACCACCCGGCCCACCGGTGACCAGAGGCGACGGATCTCGCGGCCGGCGTAGCGGGAGGCCAGGACATTGGGAACGTCGGACTGTCCGGGGAGATCCGCCGGGGTCGGTGCCATCGTCTCGACTCCGCTCAGGTCTCCGTCTCGGATGGGTCCCATTCCACCCCCGCCAGGCGGGCCAGGGCCAGGATGAGCGACTGGGTGCCCTTGCGCCCCAGCCCCTGGGCCTGGAGCGATACGTAGAGCTCGTGGGCCAGGGCCAGACCGGGCGCCGGGAGCTTCATGGAGGCGGCCTCCCTCAGGGCGATCCCCATGTCCTTGACGAAGTGATCCACGAAGAAGCCCGGCTCGAAGTCGCCCCCGAGCATCCGGGGACCGTAGTTCGACAGCGACCACGATCCGGCCGCGCCGCCGCTGACCGACCCCATCACCGTGTCGAGGTCGAGTCCGGCCTGCTGGCCGTAGAGCAACGCCTCGGACAACCCGATCATGCCGGTGGCGATCAGGATCTGGTTCACCGCCTTGGTGTGCTGGCCGGCGCCCGGCCCGCCCTGGCGGATGATGGTCTTGCCCATGGTCTCGAACACCGGCCGCACCTGCTCCACAGGGTCCGGGTCGCCGCCGATCATTATTGACAATGTGCCGTTGCGGGCGCCTATGTCACCCCCGCTCACCGGGGCGTCGATGGCCTCCACACCCCGTTCGGCGCACGTGGCGGCGATCTCGATGGCGAGGGCGGGCTCGGAGGTGGTCATGTCCACCAGCACGTCGCCGGCCGAGGCGCCTTCCAGCAGGCCGTCCGGGCCGAGGAACACCTGGCGGACATCCTCCGGGAAGCCGACGATGGCGAAGGACATGTCCGACGCCGCGGCCACCTCGGCGGGGGTGGCGGCCCAGGTGGCGCCGCGGGCGATGAGGTTCGCGGCCCTGGCCTTGGTGCGGGTGGTCACCGTCACCGGATATCCGGCGTCGAGGACGTGCCCGCACATGGAGACGCCCATCACTCCGGTTCCGACCCAGCCGATCGCAGGCTTGTCAGTCACGTTCCGCTCCTTTCGATGACCAGCTTGCCCTGATGATCCCCGGCCTTCATCCGGCCCAATGCCTCCGGCAGGTGCTCGAACGGGTAGACGCTGTCCACTAGAACCGGCAGATCGCCGCCGGCCACCCACTCGGTCACCCGGGCGAAGTCCTCGTGGTCGAACATGGTGGAGCCGATGATCTCCAGGTGGCGGAAGAAGAGCGGCGGGACGCTGACCTCCACCTTGGGGCCGCTGGTGGATCCGCAGGTCACCAGCCGGCCGCCCGGCGCCAACGACCGCATCGACTGGCTCCAGGTGGCGGGCCCGACGTTCTCGAACACCACCTCGGCCTGCCGTCCCGCGGCCTGCCGGAGTTCCTTGGAGAAATCCCCTCCGGAGGCGAACCCACCCGCCGCGCCGAGCTGTACGGCCCGTTCGATCTTGGCCGGGCTACGAGAGGTGACGTAGACCTCGGCGCCCATCAGCCGGCCGATCATCAGCCCGGCCGAGCTGACCCCCCCGCCGACCCCCACTACCAGCATCAGATCCCCGCCGCAGAGGCGGGCCCGGCGCAGCATCCGGTAGGCGGTGGAGTAGGCCAGCCCGTAGGCCGCCGCCCGGTCCCAGGGGAGGTGGGCCGGCTTGGGCACGACGTTGGTGGCCGGAACTACGACGTATTCGGCCAGCGTTCCCCAGGAGTGCTCGCCCAGCACCCCCAGCTTCCCGCTGAAGGGTATGTGGCCGGTGGTGGGGGCGTAGCCGAGGCTCGGGTTGACGATCACCTCGGCGCCCGGCGCCCAGCCGTCCACGCCGTCACCCACCGCGTCGACCACCCCGGCGCCATCCCCGCCGGCCACATGGGGGAAGTGCTTGGGAGCGGGGAGGCCCATCGACATCCACAGGTCGAGGCGGTTGAGCGCGGACGTCACCAGCCTCACCCTCACCTGGCCCGGCCCGGGGATGGGCGTCTCCACCTCCCCCAGGGTGTAGGAGGAAGGCCCCCGCGTGTCGTTCAGAATCCAAGCCCGCACGGGCCAAGGCTAGTGATCTGCCTGCGAAACAACCGGGTGCTCTGGCGGCCATCGGCGTCCCGTCGCTGCGTTCCGCTTCCTCAACGTACCGCTGCGGGTACGCCTTCGTCAGCGGGCCTTGCGAGGAACACCGCTGCCTCGCCAAACCACACCGCCATTACACAGACAGACCACTAGACCGCGCCCGGGACGGCGTCGCCGCCTGATGCCGATCGGTCGGGCTAGGTCCAGCCGAAGTGGTCGATGGGGCCCTCGCCGCGGCCCAGGTCCCAGCCAGCGGCGCCGGTGATGGCGCGCGACACCCACGCTCGGGCGTCGGCGATGGCCACTATCAGGTCGGCACCGGTGGCCAGGCGGGCCGCTATGGAGGCCGAGAGGGCATCCCCGGTTCCGTGGACGTTCCGCGACCGCACCCGGCGTCCCGGGAGGGCATGGGTCCGGATCCCGTCCGAGAACACGTCCAGGAGAGGCTTGTCGTCAGCCATCCGGCCGCCGGTCACCAGGAAGGGCGTCCGGGTGGTGCGGGCCAGGTACTCCGCCGCGGCCCGCTGGTCGCGTTCGTTCTCGACGGGTCGGCTGGCCAGCAGGGCCGCCTCCCGGTGGTTGGGGGTGGCCAGGCGGGCCGCCGGGATCAGGGCTTCGCGGTAGGCGGCGACGGTGGATCGATCCGCCAGCGACCTCCCGTCCCGATCCACCAGGACCGGATCGATCACCAGGTTGGGCAGCCGGGCCGCTTGTTCCGCCACCAGCCGGACCACCTCGGCCCGGCCCAACAGACCCGTCTTGGTGGCGTCCGGCGGAAGGTCGGAAGCGACCGCTTCCAACTGCGAGGAGATCATCTTGACGGGCACTTGCTCGGCCCTGGTGACGCCCCGGGTGTTCTGCGCGGTGACGGTGGTGATCACCGTGGTGGCGAACACGCGGTGCGCCGACAGCGTCTTGAGGTCGGCCTGGATCCCGGCGCCGGCACCGGAGTCGCTGCCGCCGATCGTCATCACCGTCTTGGGGGTATCTGTCATGTCCTCCAGCCGACCAGGGTGTCGTGGGCGGTCCGTCTCTCGCAGCCGGATCGCTGCACGATGCCGACCTCGTCCGATTCGACCGTGGTGTTCGTGCACCCGCCTGCTTCGTAGGCCTGGTAGGTCACGCGACCGCGGTCCACCGGAACGGGCTCGCCATCTAGGCCGAGCGCGGACGGCTCGCTCCACCGTACTTCGATGGGAGGATCGTCGCACCGGGTGAAGAGTTCGGACCACACGACCGGCGATCGGAGATGGTCGCCGTCGCACAGGAGGTGGCGCACCAGCACGTCCTCGCCGGTGTCGAGGCCCTCGATCCGGGCCGGCCACCGGCTCGGGCCCTGGTCGCCGGGGGTGCAAGGTCCGATGGTTAGGCGGTACCGGGCACCCGGCTCCCACGCGAAGTCCCTGGTGTTGGGGTCGAGGGGCGTGGACGGCAAGGACGACTCCGTTCCCGGCAGGATGGCGCCGTCGCAGTCGTATCCACCCCAGTTGACGGCCAGATACCGGGGATGCCGGGGATTCCACTGGATCCCGGTGTGGGCGCCTCCTTCGTGGCGATCGGGCGACCAGAAGGATGCCTGGATGGCGAAGAAGGCCAGACGGTCGACCTCTGGCGGCTGCAGCACTTCCAGGATCACCGACACCGATTCCAAGGGAACGTCGGGAACATCCCACCAGACATGGAACGAGGAAGCCCCGTTGGGGGATGGCGGTAATCCGCGCTCCCGGAGCGGACCGCTCACCTACGGCCCTGTCCTGGTGGCGGGATCACCTGGGGCGCCGTAGTGCCTGGCCGGCGCAGGAGCTGGGACAGTTCCGGGGCCAAACGGGAGGCTCCTTACAAGGGGATGGTGGGTGGAAGGAAGGAGACAACGAGGGTTGCCCTGCTGTAGTCGCCGTCGGTTCCAACACCCAGAGCTATCGGGCCCAGCCATCGTGCCAGCATCGAGAGCAGTCCGTCATCCGTCCCCATCCCCGCGGGACCCATCTGGTCGATGACGGTGGCAAGGTCGACGTAGGCCAAGAGAAGTGGGTCGTAGGAGATCTGCTCGACAGTCCGGCGGTACCGATCGGTGTCGGATATCCGACCTCTCGTACCCTGCTGGACAGCCACCGTGGTCTCGAGCGCATCTGCACTTGTTCCGATGGTGAGGAACCCACCGTTGAGTATGTAACCGAACGAGAGATCCTCGTCCTCCATCACTTGAGCGGGCCGGCCGCCGCCCAAGTCGAGTTCTTGCAGGGACACGCCGGTCAGCGAAGTGACACCGCCCGCGACGCGGTCCATCGTCCCTGCCAGGGCGTTCGCGGACAGGGGCCGGTGGGATAGCGCGGCTACCGCCTCGACGAAGGAACCCTGGCGGTCAGGGCTGTGGGCGGCGATGACCAGCTGACCGCCCAGATGGTCGAACAGGTCTGCCTCGAGGTCGAGCCCGATCCCGAGATCCACGAATCCCAGAGCGAGGTCCAGGGCATCGGCCAGCGTGGCGCCCTGATCGAAGTCCCCGCCATCCTCACCCGACGGCAGGTCGAACAGGTAGCCGCCCGGTATCAGACCCGCTATCTCGCACCCGCCAAGGACTTCCCGCCAGCGGTCCATGTCGGGATCGAACTCGATGGAGACGAACCCCAACGCATCGGCCGGGACGATGGCATCCGTGACAACGGCCGGGGTATCGGTCCACCAACTGGTCACATCCGGCGTCGCCAGGTCGACGACCAGGCCGTCACCGACCCAATCGGCCGAGATCATCAACCACTCGGGCGTGTCGAACGGGACTCCTGGGCAGAAGCTGCGATCGGGATCACCCATCCGCCCGGCGAGCCACTCCAGGTCCACGTACGCCGACGCGAAACCCCCGTCGCGCGCCGCGGCCCTTGCCTCCTGGAAGCGCCGGGCGGAACCGAGGGCATCGGGATGATCGCCGTCGATTCTCTCCAGCATCCCTTCAATCAGCCCGCTGTCGGTGCCGAAGAGAACGAGGTTTCCGGCCTGGGCGTAAACCTGTTCCTCCATCCAACCGTTGCCGGTTCCCACCCAGAGAACGCCATCATCGACTACCTGGCGCTCGAAGGAGGTGGACGCCCTCCGCTCCTGTTTCTCGAGCCAACCCTGCAAGAACTCGGCGGCCGCATCTCTGTCACTCGCCGCCACGGTGACCGCCACGCCGATACCGCCGTCCTCCAGGTCGACCACCGCCGCCGACACCTCGGTCCCTATCCAGGTGCCAAGTCCCCCGAGGACGGTCTCGATGGCATCGGGCAGGATGCCCTCTCCTTCGTCTTCCAACCCGCCGAGCCCTTCGAGTTCATCGAGCTGATCGAACAGCAAAGGAAGGATCCCGGAAGGACTCTCTCCAAGTGCCAGGTCCAGCCACACGTAGGCGACGGCGTCCTCCGGGTAGTACGAGGCGGCCGCCTCTGGCCGAGTGACGGAACTGGGACGGTCCGCGGAAAGTACCCGCCAGACCCACACGGACGCGACGGCGGCCGCTACCAATGCGACTGCGATCATCTCTTTACGGGTCACGGGTCACCACGGTACCGAAAGACCGTGACAGCCAGGCAGGCCACCGGCCTCGGTCGCGGGCCGCAGCCCTGGGATCGCCGGCTCCGCGATAATCAAAGGAACCGAGGCATCGACCCGATCATGGCTGCCGGCATGGGAGAGCACATGTCAACCAGTTCATCCCGCCCCGTACTCCGCGTCAGCGAGGAGGGTCGAGTTGCGCTGAGCGACCTGTTGCCGACCGAGGAGCCGATCGAGTTCCGGCTCCAGGGGGTTCCGATCGCGGTCCTGATGCGCACTCCGGGCCATGACGAGGAGCTTGCCCGGGGCTTCGCCCTCACCGAGGGCATCATCCTGCATCCGGAGGAACTGGCCGAGGTCCGGGCGCTGCCGGGCCTGGACGGGGCAGGACGCTACGACCTGGTCCTGGCCGAGGGGATCCGGGTCGACGAGGAGCAGTTTCGCCGCAACCTCTACGCCACCTCTTCATGCGGCGTCTGTGGCAAGGCCTCGATCGATGCAGTGCGGGTGGCGGCGCCACCCCTCCCGGCCGGGCCGGTCATCCCCGGCGGCCTGCTGCAGGATCTCATGGAGTCGATGCGCTCGGCCCAGGCCGGCTTCGACGCCACCGGCGGGCTCCACGCCGCCGCCGCCTTCACCGGCGAGGGCGAGTTCCTGGGCGCCCGCGAGGACGTGGGCCGGCACAACGCCATGGACAAGCTGGTCGGCCGGCTTTCGTCCCGCCGCTGGCCGATGGGGGAGATGGTCGTCACCGTCTCCGGCCGGGTGTCGTTCGAGTTGGTGCAGAAGGCGGCGGTGGCCGGGATCAGCATTTTGGCCGGCGTCTCGGCCGCCTCCTCCCTGGCGGTAGATCTCGCCGATGAGCTGGGCCTGACCGTGGCGGGCTTCGTCAGGCCGGGCGGATTCAACCTCTACACCCACCCCCACCGCATAGCGTCTCAGGACGAGAGGCCTCCTACCGACGATTGAGCGTTGAAACGCCTTGGCCAGGCGCCGCCCGCCTATCCCACCCCGAACCGCGGACCGGCCCGAACCCGAACCTTAGGTTCGTGGTGTGGTGTGGCGCGCCGTGAGCCTTAGGTTGGTGGTGCGTTGCGAACCTTAGGTTCGTGGTGTGGTGTAGCGCGCCGTGAGCCTTAGGTTCGTGGTGTGGTGTGGTGCGTTGTGAGCCTTAGGTTCGTGGTGTGGTGTGGTGCGTTGTGAGCCTTAGGTTCGTGGTGTGGTGTGGCGCGTTGTGAGCCTTAGGTTCGGTGTTCGGTGTCGCCGGCCAGCAGCTGGAGGATGTGGGGTAGCAACGGTTCGAGGGCGTCCATGCCCTCGGTCACGGCTTTCGGGCTGCCGGGGAGGTTGACCACCAGGCAGGCCCCGATCACGCCCGCCACGCCGCGTGACAGGGCGGCCATGGGCGTGTGGCGCAGGCCCTCCGCCCGGATCAGCTCCGACAGGCCGGCGGCCGGACGGTCGATCAGGGCGGCGGTGGCCTCCGGGGTCACGTCCCTGGGCCCGAAGCCCGTACCGCCGGTGGTGACGATCAGCCGGCGCCGCGGGGCCAGCCGCGCCAGCAACTCCTGGATCACCTCACGGTCGTCCGGGACCAGATGGCGGTCGACCCGGAAGCCCAGGCCGGAGAGCCGGGCGGCCAGAACGTCGCCGGACGTGTCGGCCCGGGTCCCGTGGGTCACCCCGTCGCTCACGGTCACCGCAGATGCCTTGATGGTGTCCATGGCCCCCATGGTACGGGACCGTCACGCCACCCCGGACGCCCGATGCCGGTCCGGGGCGGGCTAGCCTGCCCGCGTGTCCTGGATCCTCCTCACCAACGACGACGGCGTGGACAGCCCCGCCCTCCCACCCTTCCGCGCCGCCCTCCGGTCGCTGGGAGAGGTGCGCACGGTGGTCCCGGCCGGGCAGCGAAGCTGGATCGGGAAGGCCCTGACCCGCTTCGAGCCCATCGAGGTGGCCGAAGTGGACCAGGCCGGCGCCACCGTGGTGACCGTGTCGGGCACCCCTGCCGACGCCGTGCAGGTGGCGGCCGGGTACTTCGGGTCACCTCCGGACCTGGTGGTCTCCGGCATCAACATCGGCTACAACCACGGCGCCGGCTACATCATCAGCTCCGGGACGGTCGGCGCCGCCTTCGAAGGATGGGAACTCGGGATCCGGTCCGTGGCCTTCTCCGCCGGGGTGCGGGGACGCTGGCATACCTGGTATCCGATCATGCGATCCGCTGCCTCCGCACCGGACTGGGAGCGCCTGGCCGCGGTCTGCGCCGACATCCTCGGCGACCTGCTCGACGCGGACCTCCCCGCCGACGTGGTCACGGTCAACCTCCCGTGGGAGGCCGACCTCGCCACCCCGCGCCGGGTGGTGCCGCCTGCCCGGGTCACCTATGGGCAGATGCATCATCGGCTCGCGGACGGGACCTACACGCACAACTACCAGGAGGACTTCGGAGACGTCCCGCTGGACGGCACCGACATCGGCGTGAACCATGCGGGCGAGATCGCCATCACCCCCCTGATGGCCCCGGCCTCGCCCCCGGTTGCCGAGGAGGCCCGCAACCGCGTCGAACGCCCGGCGGGCGCGGCGACCTAGCGAGAGAGGCCCGGCGATGAGCTATATCGTTGATCGGATGAGCCGGTCCAAGCTACCTACGGTGGTGGCGCTCGCAGCGCTGCTCATCGCCACCTGGATGGATTGGCAGTGGGTCTGGGGAGTCTTCTTCCTGTACTGGGCTGTTCTCGGCATCATGACCGGACAGGCCTTCGTGGTGCGGACCGTCGATCAAGATGAGAGCCCTCTCCTGTTCTGGCTGATCAGCGTGACGTGGCTGGTGGTCGCCGCGCTGTCCATCTTCTACGACCTCTTTCCCGAGACCGCCCGCCTCTGGTTGGGATAGAGCGATGGCCGACCGGAGAGGAATGCCCATCCTGCCCGTGGAGGCCTACACCTCGAGGGCGTGGTTCGACCGCGAGCAGGAGCGCATCTTCTCCCGCACCTGGGCTTGCGCCGGTCTCGCCGAGGACGTGGCCGAGCCGGGCCAGTACGTGTCGGTGCAGGCCGGGCTCAACAATATCTTCATCGTGATGGGCAGGGACCGCCGGTTGCGGGCCTTTCACAACATCTGCCGCCACCGGGGGACGCAGCTGCTGAGGGCGGTGGGCAAGACCCAGCGCGCCATCGTCTGCCCCTATCACGACTGGACCTATGACCTCGAGGGGCGCCTCGTCTCCGTGCCGGACCGGGAGCGCCAGTTCCCGGGAGTCGACCTGGACTGCGTCAGCCTCAAGAAGGCCTCGGTGGACCTGTGGAGAGGGATGCTATGGGTGCATCCCGATGAGAACGCGGGTTCGATAATGGACTGGTTCGGCGAGGTGGAGCCGCACCTGGGCCCTCACGAGGTGGACGAGCTTGCCGAGTACCCGAAGGGGCGCACCGAGCACACCATCGAGGCCAACTGGAAGATCGTGGTCGAGAACTACATCGACGGTTACCACCTGGCGCACCTCCACTCCGGGACGCTGGGGATGTACGACCACTCGCGCATCGAGTCGGGCTTCGTCGGCCCGCACTTCGCGTTCTGGGAGCCCCTGGCGCCGGACTACGCCAAGGACGTAGAGAAGAACTCGCCCTATCCGCTGGTGATTCCAGCCGAGCAGGCGGGCGCATGGGTGCCGATGCTCTTCCCCGGCATCGGGCTGGCGGAGACCGAGAGCACCTGGTCCCTGTTCCACGTGAACCCGATCTCGCCCGACCGCACCCGGGTGGTCATCCGCACCAGGGTGGCCGCCGTTCCGTACCGGGCCTTCGCGCGCCAGGCGGCCCGCTCGCGACGGTTCTGGGCCAGGCGCGTCTCCGGTAAGTTCGAAGGGCATGGAGACGACCCCATGGCCTCGGGCGACTTCATGGCCGAGGACATCTACGCCTGCGAGCAGCAGCAGCGGTCCCTCCGGAGCCCCTACTTCGAGCATGGCCCTTCCTCGGAGGGCGAGGCCGGGGTACGCGAGCACCAGGAACTGGTGCGGCGCTGGGTCGAGGGATAGGTGGACGGAGGATTCCACCGGCTCCGGGTAGCGGCGACCCGGGCCGAGACCGAGCGGGCCACCAGCCTGGTCTTCGAGGTTCCAGAAGGGCTGCGGGAGGCCTTTCGCTGGAAGGCCGGTCAGCACGTCACGCTGCGCTTTCACCTCGGTGGTGAAGAGGTACGGAGGCCCTACTCGATCTCCGCCAAGCCGGAGGGCGGACGTCTGCGCGTCACCGTCAAGCGGCACGAGAGTGGCCTGGTCTCGAATCACGTGAACGACCGCGTGGCCGCCGGCGACGTGGTGGAAGTGATGCCTCCCTTCGGCGGCTTCTACCTGGATCCCGATCCCAGGGCCCGGCGCACTTACTACTTCTTCGGTGCGGGCAGCGGCATCACGCCGGTGTTCGCCATGATCGGCTCGGTTCTGGGGTCCGAGCCCCACTCCGTAGCTCGGCTGGCCTACGGCAATGTCGACGCCGGATCGGTCATCTTCCGCGAGGACTTGACCCGGATGGAGGAGGGATCGGACGGTCGTCTCCTGGTCCGGCACGTCCTGTCATCCCCATCCCGGGCGTCGTCCCCCGCGCCTTGGAGGCGAGGACGGGTCGACGCCAGGTGCGTGGCCGATTTCATCAACGAGCATCCGCCGTACGCCCAGGACACGCGCTACTACGTTTGCGGACCGGGAGGGATGAACGCCGCCGTCCGGCGTGCCCTCCTGGATATCGACGTGCCGGACACGCGTATCCGCATGGAGAGCTACGGACCGGTCGAGCCACCGGACGACTCGCTGGCGGGCGTGGCGGCGGAGGCCACGGTACGGCTCGGAGGAGCGACCCTCACCGTTCCGGTGGCGGCCGGGCAGACGGTCCTCGCCGCGACGCGGGCCGCCGACGAGACTCCGCCCTTCTCCTGCGAGTCGGGAGTCTGCGGCGCCTGCCGGGCAATGCTGCGCCGGGGGAGAGTCCACCTACGAGCCCGCATGGCCTTGACCGACGCCGACATCTCCCGAGGGGCGATTCTCACGTGCCAAGCTCTACCCATTACCCCCCGGCTCACGGTGGAATACGACTGAGACCCGGCCGCCGGACCCGGATCCGGTGTCAGCCGCCCTGGCAAGCGATCGCTTCGTGCAGCGCCTTCGAGAGGGCGCGAGCGCGGGGGTCGGTGCCCGCGTTCATGTAGGTCTGGTTCATCGCATATCCGAAGCCCACCTCTGCCACCGGGTCGGCGTAGCCGATGGCTCCTCCTATACCTTGCATACCGAACGCCTCGTCGTTTGGTCCCAGTGACATGCCGCCCCCGATGGAGCGGCCGTAGCCGAGGGCGACGCGGGAAACGCCGCCGAATATGGCATCGATGCCCCGGGCCTGTTCAGCAGAGTGAGCAGCGACCGACTGCTCGGATACGATCCGCACTCCGTCGAGCACGCCTCCTCTGGCCAGCATGGCGTACATGCGGGCCACGCTCCGGGCGTCGCCGATTCCGTTGATGGCCGGCGCCTCCGCCGTCCAGAAGTCCGGGTTGTTGGCCAGGTCGACCGGGCTCAACCGCTCCGGACCGATGAAGAGAGCGGCGCCGGCGGGACTTTCGGGCCCCCAGATGGCCCTCAGGAGGTCAGCCGCCGGGTCGGGATCGGGCAGGAGCCTGGCCACCCGCCCGTGCTGCTCGACGGGAAGCCCGATCCACAAGTCCAGACCGAGCGGGCGGGCCACTTCGTCCGCGAAGAACGTCCCGAGAGTACGGCCGTCGATCCGCCGCACTAACTCGCCCACCAGCCAGCCGTAGCTGATCGAGTGGTAGCCCAGGGTGGTTCCCGGCTCCCAGGCCAAGGGTGCTGCGGCGAGCCGGGCCGCGATCTCATCGGTGCGATGCCAACCCGCCGTGTCGTCACCGCTTACGAGATCCCAGTAACGGGGGAAGGACGGAAGCCCGAGCGTGTGGCTGAGGACATGCCGGACCAGCGCCCGGTCCTTGCCCAGTGCGGCGAACTCGGGCCAGTAGGCGGCAACCGGGGCGTTCACGTCTAACAGCCCGCGATCGGCCAGGATCTGGGCCACGAGGGCCGTCGGCCCCTTCGTCACCGAGAACAGGAAGACGAGCGTGTCGTGTGCCCAATGGCAGTCAGGCGTCGCCATCCCTGCCCAGATGTTGACTACGCACTCGCTACCCACGTAGGCGCAGAACTCGGCCCCCACCTCGCCCCGGACGGCGAAGTTCTCCTCGAACGCGTCGACCACCCGTTCGAAACCCGTGGCTACGTGCCCGCTGATGTCGGTCAATGCCGGCGTTCTTTCACCCTTTCGGACACTAGAAGGGGGTTGAAACCCCGCGCAAAGCCGTCCAGCGCCAGCCGCCGACCCGCGGACGGCCGGTATGGGCCGGAGAACCGGCGCAGCATCCGTTTCCGGCTCCCCGCTAGTACCCTGGGGCCGCGTCCAGAGCGGAGGTGACGGCATCACCGACATGCGACCGATCGAACAGGTCGACTCCCAGGTGGCGGAGCTCATCCGCCGGGATGTGGCCCGCCAGAACACCCACATCCACCTCATCGCGTCCGAGAACTTCGCGTCGCCCGCCGTCATGGAGGCGTGCGGATCGATCTACACCAACAAGTACGCGGAGGGCTACCCGGGGCGGCGCTACTACGAGGGCTGTGAATGGGTGGACGGTCTCGAGAGCCTGGCCATCCAGCGCGCCAAGGCCCTGTTCGGCGCGGAGTACGTCAACGTGCAACCCCACTCCGGCGCCCAGGCCAACATGGGGGTCTACTTCGCCCATCTCGAGCCGGGCGACACGGTGCTCGGCCTCAGCCTGGCCGAGGGCGGCCACCTGACCCACGGCTCGCCCGTGAACTTCTCCGGTCGCCTCTACCGGTTCGTGGCCTACGGGGTCGATCGCCAGACCGAGCGGATCGACATGGACGAGGTGAGGGCCAAGGCGCTCGAACACCGCCCCAAGATCGTCCTTGCCGGCTACTCCGCCTATTCCCGCCACCTCGACTACGACGCCTTCCGGTCCATCGCCGACGAGATCGGGGCGCTGCTGATGGTGGACGCGGCCCACTTCATCGGCCTGGTGGCGGGGGGCGCGTCGCCCAACCCCGTGCCGATCGCCGACATGGTGACAGCCACCACCCACAAGGCGCTCCGGGGACCCCGGGGCGGCATGATCATGGCCAAGGAGCAGTACGGAGCCGGTCTCAACAAGGCGGTCTTCCCCGACATGCAAGGGGGGCCGATCATCAGCCAGATCGCGGGCAAGGCGGTCTGCTTCGGAGAGGCTTCGACGGACGCCTACCGCGCCTACGCCCACCAGATCGTGGCCAACGCCTCGGCCATGGCCGGAGCCTTCATGGAGCGTGGGGTGCGGGTGGTCTCGGGCGGCACCGACAACCACCTGCTGCTGCTCGACATGCGGTCCATAGACGAGGACCTGACCGGCAAGGAGGCCTCGACCCTCCTCGACTCGATCGGGATCACCCTGAACCGGAACGGCATCCCGTTCGACCCCAGGCCGCCGTTCATCACCAGCGGCCTACGCATCGGCACGCCGGGCATCACCACCTGCGGGATGCAAGAAGCCGAGGCGGCCCGGATCGCCGCCCTGATCACCCGCGCCCTCCGGCACCGGGCGGACGAGGCGGTAGTGGGGGAGGTCCAGAGCGACGTAGCGGAACTGGCCGCCGCCTTCCCTCCCTATCCCCCCGACTTCCCAGGTCACGTCTAGTCCTCATCATCCCGGCGTCTGATGGGTAGCCCCCGGAAGGAGACTCGGATGCAGGTTCGCTATGACTCGGAAGCCGATGCGATCTTCCTCCTGCTTCGCGCCGTTCAAGGCGGGGAAGCAGGCGGGCGACGCCTGGACGACACCCGCATAGTCCATCGCGACCGCTCCGGCCGCGTCTTCGCGTACGAGTTCCTGTCCGTGAGCCGAGGTGTCTCTCTTGACGGAATCGGAAGTGACGACGCAGCGCTGATCCGTGAAACGCTCCGGCCTTTGAGTCGGTTGGCGGTCGCCTGACGGCAGGTTGTCGACCGATTTCACCCTGACCGGCCTGCCTGGGTTGCCCTGGCTCGGAAAGTGTAGCTTTAGATTGTCATGACTATCTAAAGTCCATGCTTAGAGAACATATTTCTATAGTTATTGCTATTGGTTTGTGACCTGCCACGAATCCTGCCCACGCCGCACCGACGATGGCATCTACATCATCCCGGCGACGGACTTCGCCCGTCGTCTCTGGCAGGGCGACCTCGAATAGGACCCGACCCACCACCGACGCGGACCCAGTTCGGTTCGTTCAGGGCCGGGCGTCTATACATCGCAAGGGGCCATCCCGGTTGAGGATCGCTCTGTCGGTCGTGGAGCAGGGATCACATCCGGGGTCTGCTGTTCCAGGTGGTCGGCGGCCGCGTCCAGTCGCCGATCCATTTTGCGAACCATTGCTCGTACCAGTCCGGGTCGAGCAGTTCCACTTCATCGATAGCGAAGTCCGCCGGCAGGTTGATGAGGTCGGTTGCCATCCCTGCCAATGTACCGGTCCGGTGTCTCCTGAACGGGGTGACCCTGGCCACCGGGTGACCGTGCCTGGTGACGACTATCTCCTCGCCGGTGTCACGCAACGGCGTCCAGCAGTGTCGCACAGTTTGTCCGGAACTCGCTCACCGAGACGACCCGGGCGCCCGACTCTCCTGCTGGTTCGGTGCTCTCGGACATTGGTGTGGGCTTCCTTGACTCGACAGATGCCAAGAATGTACAGACCCTCCGATATAACGTTTCGGCAGATTGTGAGCGGGATCACAAGCGGGCTACCATCAGAGCCGATGCCCGAGCCCGTCGGCCAGCACCACTCCCAAGCGGAAACCCGCAGATCACCTGCGGATTCAGCCCTCCAGACAGCGCATGCCGGGGTGACTTCGGCGGTGGCTGACGGATGGGTGGCGGGGGGCTCCTTCTTCGGTTCCATAATGGCCGGCACCCTGCTGGGTTGGCTTGCTGATCGATGGCTCGACACCGAACCTTGGCTCATCGTGGCCGGCATCGTCCTGGGATCCGTCAACGGGT